>JBGQET010000113.1:0-14121 GCA_041496545.1 Binatia bacterium
GACGAGGGCGATGTCCTCGGCGCTGAGCAGGTCGAGCACGTAGGTGGAGACGAAGCGGTCGAACTGCCCGTCGGGAGCGTCGACGCGCGGCGCCCCGTCCGACTGCTCCACGACCGCACGGTCCTGCCAGGGCAAGAGGCGTTCGCGGCCGAGCGTCACCATCGTGGAGCTGATGTCGATTCCCCGGTAGCGGGCGGTGGTGGGAAGGTGGTCACGCAGCAGGCACTCCGCGATACGACCCGTCCCCGAACCGAACTCGAAGACCGATCGGGCATGGCGAAGGTCGGCGTGCTCGAACAGCTCGGCGGTGGCGCGGTCTTCGTAGAACCGCTGCGTGTCCTGCCACCGCCCGATGCGGTCGTAGAGCGCCCTCGCGGCCGTGTGACTGAGTGTCGTCTCCGCCGTCATCGCGCGACCCCCGGGTGCCCGCCCTCGTGCGCCGGCACGAGCCAGCGGAACAGCGCGGTTGCCGCCCCCGCGCCGACCAGCTGCGCCGCGACGAAGCCCGGCACGTCGGCGAGACGGATGCCCGCGAACGTGTCCGTCAAGGCGCGCGCCAGGGTGACGGCCGGGTTCGCGAACGAGGTGGATGCCGTGAACCAGTAGGCGGCCGTGATGTAGGTGCCGACCGCGAACGGCACGGCGGCAGAGCGCAGGCGCGAGCAGCCGGAGACGACGGCCAGCAGCCCGAAGGTCGCGACGAACTCGCTCAAGAGCTGGCCCGGCCCGTGGCGCTCGTGCCGCGAGAGCGAGAAGACCGGCTCGGCGAACATCAGGTTCGCGGTCGCGACGCCGACCACCGCGCCCGCGACCTGCGCCGCGACGTAGCCTCCGGCGTCCTGCCAGGGAAGCCGGCCCTGCGTGGCGTCGGCGAGGGTGACGGCCGGGTTCAGGTGCGCACCGGAGATGGGACCGAGCGCGAGGATGAGCGCCACGAGGATCGCGCCCGTCGCGACGCTGTTCGCCAGCAGCGCGAGCGCGACGTTTCCGCCTGCCAGGCGCTCCCCCATGATCCCCGAGCCGACGGCGGCGGCGAGGAGCATGGCCGTGCCGACGCCTTCCGAGACGACGCGCCGGCTCATGCGGACGGCTTCTCCGAGGGCAGCGCCAACGCCTGGCGCAGGGCTCCCACGCGCTCCGGGACGAGCCGGTAGAACATCCACGTTCCCCGGCGCTCGCGCGCCAGGAGCCCGGCCTCGGTGAGCACCCTCAAATGGTGACTCACCGTGGGCTGCGCCAGCCCGAGCGGCCGAACGAGGTTGCAGACGCACGCCTCCGCCCCCGGCTGACCCGCGATGAAGCTGAGGAGACGCAGCCGCCCCGGATCGGCAATCGCCTTGAAGGCGGTGGCGAGCGCTTCGGCGTCGTCACGACCGAGGCGCGCGTGCAGCACCGGAGCGCAGCGCCGTGCGGCCTGCTTGATCGACATGGGTAGATACTGACATCGATCGATGGCTAGGGCAAGGACATCGACGTCGATCGCTCGTGCTGACCGCCGCGGCGGAGCGAGCTAGCGCCGGCAGCGCAGCCGGCGGCCCTTCCCCGCGCAGTGGGTCGCCGGCGCGCTGAAGCACTGGTCGCCGATCACCAGGCGCGGCGCGATGCCGTCGCCCAGGCGCTCGAAGTGCACGCGCTTGCCCGCAACCTCGAGCTGCACCGTGCCGCCCTTCCGCGTCTTCAGCATCAGCGTCGTGAGCCCCGCGTTGGTGCCCCGCCGGTCGCGGTACTGGAACACGCTGCCGCGGCGGTGCCAGAGCGGGTCGCTCGCCGGGTGCGCGAGGACGCCGGAGAAGATCGTGCCGTCGCCGTCCGTGAGCTCGAGCGTCACGGCGTCGCGCGCGGTGGGCGCGATGGCGCGCGTGGGCTGGAAGGAGGCGACGAGGGTGAGCGCCCCGGTGCCGCCGCTCGCGTCGCGCTTGACGCCGAGCGTGCCGACGCCGAGCGGGCGCGGGCCCGTGCCCGGCTTGCAGACGCCGGCGTGACACGTCTCGTCGCCGTTGCAGGGATCCGCGTCGACGCACAGGGTGCCGTCGGGCAGCGCGGCACCCGGGGCGCACACGCCGGCCTGACACGTATCGCCCGCGTGGCAGCGGTCGCCGGCGTCGCAAGCGGTGCCGTCCGGCTTGCCCGCGCACACGCCCCCGAGCGCCATGCACGCGGGACGGAGGAACGGGTTCTCCCACGCGTAGGGCGCGGGGCCGCTGCCGCCGCCCGAGTAGACGCCGCCCGTGAAGCACGCGTCGGCGACGCGTCCCGGCGGGCCCGCGTACGGCGTGAAGGCGGTCGCGTACTCGATGCGGAAGACCGCGCTGTGCTCGGTGAAGGCGCCGGAGTTGCCCTGCTTGCCGGCGACGTACAGCACCTGTCGGCCGAGCGGGTCGGGTCCCTGCGCGATGGCCGTCAGGACCGACATCGTCACGAAGTCGGGGTTGTTGTCCCCGTTGATGTCGTAGACGGCGGCGAAGTCGTCGTCGTTGGTCGAGTCGTGGAAGACCGACGCCGCGACGCCGCCCGGGTGGGGCAGGAAGCACGGCGGGTCGAGGTCGACGCGGTAGATGCGGTCGCTGTCGCGCAGCAGGTAGAAGACGTCGCCGTAGTAGGCGTCGGGGTACGCGAGGCCCGTGTACGCCGCGACGGCGGTGATCGCCGGATTGCCGGCGTGCGTCGCGAGCGGGCGGCGCCAGTCGGGGTGGTACTGGTAGACGTCGGCGGGTGTGTGCCCGACGAGGCAACTGGCGTTGGCCGGCACCGTGCCACCCTCGATGCAGGGCCAGCCGGCGTCCGAGCCGCGGTCCATCACGTCGAGCTCGGTCTGCAGGCCGTCGCCGCGCTCGACGGCGAAGAGCTGGCCCGTGAGCGGGTGGACGCCGAGGCCGGTGGGGTTCCGGAAGCCGGTGGCGAAGACGAGCGGCGAGGCCGCGAAGGGCGGATCGGCCGCCGGCGCCGCCGGCCCGCCGGACACCGCAAAGCGGAGGATCTTGCCGGCCGAGTTCACCGCGCCGTTGCTCGAAGCGCGCGACGGGTTGGTCGCGCTCCCCAGGCAGACGTTGGTGCAGAACGACGACGTCTCGCTGCCCGAGATCCCCGTCGTGCCGAGGAGCACCTGCGCGTTCCAGCGGTCCGTCGAGCCGTTGTCGCCGACGCCGACGTAGAGGCAGCCGTCCACGCCGAAGGCGAGCGCGCCGCCGTTCCGCGTGTTCGTCTCGACGGGCGGCTCGAGCGAGGTGGCGACCGTGCCGACCAGATCGCCCGTGCCGCCGGCGTTCTCGCGGTAGACCCGTACGTGCTGGTTCACACCCTCGTCCGTCGTCGTCACGTAGACGTAGACGAGCTTCGAGGCCGCGAAGTCGGGCGCGAGCGCGAGCCCGACCAGACCCTCCTCGCTGCCGGTCGCGCGCACGCCGTCGACCGTCGCCCAGTGGGCGCCCTCGTCGAGCGTCGAGCCGTCGGACTTCGCGTAGGCCCCGTAGACGCGGATCTCGGCGCTGCCCGGGGTCGAGCCCGCGGTCGGCGCCAGGGCCTGCACGGCGACGAAGAGCCGGCCGTCCGGCGCCACCCCGATGGCGGAGACGGGATGGGTCGCGTGTGCCACCGCGACGGCGCGGAAGCCGGCGGTGTCGAGCGTCGCCCGCGCCGCCGCCGGAACGCCGAGCGTCGCGGCGACGAGCGCCGCGCACCAGAGTCGGATGCGCCTCATTGCCGAGCCGAGCCGGCCGTCAGGCGATCATCGCCGTGAACGGCTTCACGGTCGGCAGGTAGTCGTTGGAGTTCGCGCCGACGAGCGTCAGGATTCCGGCCACGACGTTGGTCACGTCGATGAGCTGCCCGGTGACGTCGTCCGGCATGCCGGTCGCGAAGTTGGCCTTCACGCCTTGCTGGGTGCCGTCGGTGAGGCCGACCGTCGTGCCGCCGCGGACGTGCTTGCCCGCCATGACCATGGACGTCCAGGGGTGGTGGTCCTTGCCGTTGTCGCCGTTCAACTGGGGCGTCCGTGCGAACTCCGAGCAGTAGACGATGGTCGTCTCGTCGAGGAGAGTCGGGGCCATCACGCCCGCCTGCCCCGCGAGGCTGGCCACGAAGGCGTCGAGGAACGTGAAGACGTCGTCCCAGTGGCCGTTCTGCCCGGTGTTGTCGCTGTGCGTGTCGAAGCCGCCGACGTTGCTGATCGTCACGCTGGTCGTCATGCCCGAGCGGAACGCCCGCCCGAGCTGGAGAGCGAGCTGCGCGCCGTTGTTGGAGCTCTGCGGGAGCGACGACGCGAGCGCCGCCAGCCGGTCGCCGCGCTGCTGCGCGTCGCCGAAGAGCCCGACCTTGTCGGCGAGCGCCGCGGGCATCGCGAGCTTCCGCTCGCGCTCGAGCGCCTGCTGGATGAACGCCTCGCCGAGCGCCGAGACGGCGAGCTGGTCGGTGTTGGGGTCCATGTGCGACGGGATATGGTCGTAGGCGAGCGCGTCCTCGAGCTGGCCGCCGACGCGGGCGGAGAGGCCGGAGAACGCTCCCCCGAAGCTCGCCCCGCTGAGCAGCAGGTGCGGCACCGGCAGCGACTCGCCGTTGTGGTGCGCGGCCATGACCGCGAAGTCGGCCCGCGTCGGGTCGAGGTAGCCGGTGAGCACGAGCTGCCGGCTCTGGTCGTGCGACGTCGAGCGCGTGTTGATGCCGTTGACGACCACGCTGCGCGGGCCCCAGTTCTGGAAGAAGGTGTCCACCCCGGGGCGTGTGATCGGGTTCGAGACGTAGGTGATCCCGCCCGCGGTCGCGATGAGCGACGGGGGAAGCCCCGAGATCGCCTGCGGGACGTCGACGTCGACGCCGTCGGTAATGTCGTTCGGGTCGTGCACGTCGAGCACCTGGGTCACGTCCCAGCCTCCGTCGCCGATGAAGGTGACGAGGAAGTGCGGGGTCCCGGCGGCGTTGGCGACGCCGCGGAAGGGCCAGCCGAGCGCCAGGAGTCCGGCGCCCGAGGCGCCGATCTGGAGCACACGCCGGCGGCTGAGTGGGTTGGCGAGAATGTCCATCACGACACCTCCGATCAGTAGAGAAGAATGCGCGGGCTGCGGAGCATGGCCGTCAGGAGGCCACGCCACGCGCGCTCGCCGGGCATGCCGGGCACCTGCCCGCCGCCCGTTCCGCCCTGCGTGGTATCCATCCAGAGCGCCTGGTAGAGCTGCAACCAGCTCGTCACCTCGGCCGAGGCCGGGTCGACGTGCTGCCCGTAGAGCCGGCGCACGAGCCGTGCGATGACGGCGCGGAGCGCCGCCTGGTCGGTGGTCGGATTCTCCGCGCCGCTGACGCCGGCGAGGAGCTTCCGCTGGTTCCAGTCCGGTTGTGCGAGGTCGGTGGTGACGACGTAGTCCGCCGCCAGCGCCGCGACCTTTCTGTGCACCATCGCGACGGAGGCGTTGAGCGCGTAGGAGCGGCCCGCGACGCTCACGCCGTTGATGCCGCCGAAGATGACCTTGTAGCCGTCCTCCTCGTTGGTGAGGAGCGGCACCGGCGTCATGCGCGGCGGGTCGGAGTTGGGGTCGGCGTCGTCCTCGTCGTCCTGGGGCAGCCGCGACCAGACGAAGCCCGTCAGGTCCGCGATCAGGTGCTCGAGCCGCTCGGGCGAGGCGCGTCGCACCCAGTCGGCGCCGTCGCTCTGCGGGCGCTGGCGGTAGACGTCGGAGAGCATCCAGCGGCGCACGAGCGAGCGGAAGTTGTAGCCGTCCTCGGTGCCCCAGCGGGCGGCGAAGTCGGCCAGGGTCGCCAGCTCGGCGTTCGTCCGCGGGTCGCGGAGGAAGAGGAGCTTGAAGGCACGCTTCGCCTGGCACTCGGCGAACTTCGGGTGCTGCACGAGCGACCGCCCCATGTCACGGATGTCGGTGCCCGGCACGCCGTAGACGGCGGGCGGCCGCTTGTTGGCGAAGCGCCAACGCTCGGCGTCGCCGCTGAAGAAGTCGTTGGCGTTCGTGCCGTTCTCCAGGCCCGCGTTGTCCATCGGGAACAGGAAGGACGCCATCGGGTCGAGGCGATCGTGGCAGGCCTTGCAGTCGGCGCGCGTGGTGACCGCGTTCAGCACCGCGTTGGCGTCGTTGTTGTCGACGTTGCGGGTGACGTCCACCGGCGTGTCGAGGAAGTTGTAGCAGTGGAAGACGATCGACCAGCGGTTCGCCCGCCGCCGGTTCTTGTTGGTGTTGTTGGTGTCCCACACCTCGTAGAACGCGCTCGTCGAGAGGAGCCCGGCGTGCGGGCGGCCGTCGAGGTAGTGGGTCGGCTGCCAGGCGGAGCCCATGACCGGCTCCATCGGGAACGGCACCCGGCGCGTGTCGCGCTGGAACAGGTCGTTGGCGACGGTGTAGTCGGCGGTGCCGATCTCCGTGAACGGCCGGTCGTTTGCGACGATCCACGAGATCAGCTCGAGCGCCTCGCCGTAGATCGCCCACGTCTCGTCGCGCGACTCGTCCTTGAAGTCCTCGCGACGGACGAGGAGCGCGTCGTCGTAAGTGTCCTTCACGCGCTCGAGGAATTCCGGCGAGTGGAGGTACGCGTCGACGAACGCCGGGTAGCCGTTCGGATCGGCCTCGACGGCGTCCAGCTCGGCCGGCGCGGGCCGCTGCGCGCGCAGGTCCATCGCCGCGCGCACGAGGAGGCTCCCCGGCGCGATCGGCGTCAGCGGCACGTTGCCGCCGCCGCTGCACTGCTGGCCGGTCGCCACCAGCGTCGCCCACTGGAGGAGGATATTGTACTCGTCGCTGCCCGCGGCGATCTGCTGGCCGCCGGCGTGCGGCATGGCGGCGAGCGGCTTCTTCACGAAGCGCGACTCCGCCGGGTCTTGCCGGTCGATGTTGCCGTCGACGCTCTGCATGGTGGCGAGCGGGTCGCCGGCCGTGACGCGGAAGTTCGCGGCTTGTGCGGCGCCTCCCGCGACGTGGCAGTTGGCGCAGATCGGCTGGAGCACCCGACCCATCACCTGCAAGGTGAAGTAGGAGCTGTCGCAGGGCGGGTTGCCGGGCGGCTCCGCGAGGCGCCGCGTGAGCGCGAGCAGCCCCTTCATCCGCTTGCCGCGGCCGCTGACGCGCGCCACGCCGAGTGACGTGGACTTCCCGATGCGCGCCCGCCAGCGCAGCGTCGCCCCCTTGCTGTTGGTGCCGTTGAGGGAGATCCTCGTCTTCTTGACGGTGCCGTTCACCCAGAAGACCCCGCCCACCGTGCTCGGGTCGAGATCGAGGGCGAGCGTACCCGAGAGCGCGGCGCCGCTCTGGTTGAGCGCGCCGGCAACGACCGCCGTCGAACGCGGCTTCCGCATGGAGAGCGTGCCGTCGTACGACGCGGTGAGGTCCGCGTGCGCGGGCGTCGAGCGGAGCGCCGCGACGGCGCAGAGGAGCGCGAGGCAAGTGCCGGAGCGTCGGAGGGTCATCGTGGGTCCTCCCCGGCGGTCGCGAGGAGACGACCGCCAGAATTGTGCGGCTGGTGCCACCAACGCGCCGGTCGCGTGCACCGTTCGGCACGGCATGGGGCGCGGACGGCACCACAGTCGCCGCCCATCGCCTCTTGCCAAGCCCTCGTGTGCGCTGCGCTTCCCACCGCGTCCCTCCGCCGTAGCGGCCCCTCGAAGGAGCAACCGGCGTACCGCGACGTACCGCGCCGGGGCGCTCGCTACGGCATCGTCCAGCGCCGCCCACGGCTGCGGAAGGTTCCGCGGCCGAGGAAGCGGTCGCTGCCGAGGGTGAGCCCGAGGCTGACGGTCGGGTCGTCCAGGCTGGAGAGGTCGAGGCCGTGCCCGGAGACCCGCAGCTTGCCGCGCGCGAGCGTCACCGTCACGACGCCCGCACCCGCGCGGCCGCGCGCGGAGAAGGTCTTGCCGCGCGCGCGCAGCGGCCCGAGCGTGGCGCACGTCACCGTCCCGTTGGCGTCCGACAGCACGAGCCCGACCGCCCCGGACGGCGCCTTCCCGAGCGGCAGCGCGGCGTCGAGCGCGAGCCGGCCGTGCGCGCCGCGCGTGAGGCTCGCGCGCCGCGGGCTGAAGGCGTGCGCGGCGCACGCCGGGTCGGCCGCGTCGACGAGCCCGTTCTGGTCGTCGTCGACGCAGTTCCCGCAGTCCACCTCGGTCGTGAACTCCGTGCTCGGCTTGCAGTTCGCGTCGCAGCCGTCGCCGTCGACCGTGTTGCCGTCGTCGCACTGCTCGCCCGGGTCGACGACGCCGTCGCCGCACGCCGTGGCGGTGACGACCCGGAGCGTCCAGCCGTTCAGCGTCCCGGTGTTCCCGGCGCGGTGATCGGCGGCGAGCAGCGTCCAGGTGCCGTTCGGGTCCTCGCCGACGAACGCGGAGAGGGCGCCTTCGCCGGAAACACGGGCGAACGACGAGCCGGGCGTCGGCAGCGGCGCGTCGCTAGCTACCACGCCGGCCTGGTCGTCGAACGTGGCGCCCTGCCAGATGCTCGCCTGCGCGCCGCCGAGACCCGTCACCAGGTCGATGCGCCGTCCGCTCGGCGAGGTCAGGAAGAGATCCACGTCGCCCGACCGTGGGTGCGTGACGTCGACGGTGACGTCGACGTCGTAGAGGTGCGTGCCGACGCCGCTCACCACGACGGACGACGACCGACCGGTCGCGTTGTTGTCCGGGATGGAGCCGCCGCCTCCCTGGAAGACCGCCGGGGCGCCCGGGAGGATGCCGGGGACGGTCGTGATGGAGAGCGACCACCCGCGCAGCGTCCCTGTCTGACCGCCCGTGTCGTCGACGACGACCAGCGCCCACGACCCTTCCGCCGTCTCGCCGATCACCGCCCCGAGCGGCTCCTCGGGCTGGATCGCGCCCGTCGGCACGGCGTTCGTGTAGACGAAGTTGCGCACGTTCGGCGCGGACGGCGTGCCGGACGCTTGATCGTCGAACACGGCGCCGGCGAAGACGTCGTCGTTGCCGGCGCCGTTGTCGGTGGTGAGCGTCACCGTCGTCCCGCTCGGCGAGACCAGATAGACGTCGAGCTGATCGGGCTGCGAGTGCGCCAGGTCGAGCGCCACGTCGACGTCGAAGACCGTGCCGGCGAGCGGCGGCACGTCGATGACCGAGACGAGCGAGTCGTTGTCGGGCACCGGCAGGGCGTCGACCGGGCTGACGAACGTCGTGGTCACCGCGCCCGGGAACGAAGGGGCGGCGGCTTCCGCGGTGCCGAACGCGACGGCGAGCGCGAGGGACACCAGGCCGAGTAGCGCGCGAGGCACGCCGGGGAAGCAGGGCGCGTGCCGGGCGTCGCCGCCGGAGGGCCGAGGCGGGGGGCCGCGAGGCGCACGCCCGCGAACGGCGAGCGCCGAGAAACTGGCGTCGCATGCCGCCCGTCACGAGACTCTTACACGGGGGTACCCATGGCGTTCCCGCAGGCATGCAGGAGGTCGAGGAGGTCCAGGACGACCCGAATCCGCCGCTCGTCATGCGACGCCGAGTACGGCTTCACGGTCGCCGCCATGGACCGGGCGCGCGAGGGCGGCGCGATCACGATCGCGGCGCTGACGCAGGCGCTCGGCGCACCCGCGCCGCAGCGATCACAGCGGGACGCGGATTCCCCGGCGCCAGAGCGCGATCGTGCCGGCGCAGAGCGCGGCCGTCACGGCCAGCGCGGCCGCGGCGCCCGGCAGCACCGGCAACCGCTGCCAGCTCGGGAACACGATCCAGGCGGGATAGTAGACGAGCAGGTACAGGGTGACCCACGTCGTGAGGGCGTTGCGTCCGACGGCGAGGAGCCACCAGGGAAACCGCTTGCCGGCGTACTCCATCCATACTGCGACGGCCAGGACGCCCGCCGAGATGCCCGCGGTGAGGGTGACGAAGCTGCTCGTCCCGCGCACCTTGTCGAAGGGGACGCCGGCCGCGAAGAGCACGACCGCCAGAGCGAGGCCAACGAGCGCCAGCGCGACCGCCGGCCCCGTGCCGTCCCGCAGCCGCTTCCCGAGGAGCGAGCCCGCCAGCGTCAGCGGCACGAACGCGAGGGCGGCGATCGGGTTCCCGTGCACGACGCCGTTCTCCCTGCCCGAGAAGATTCCGAGCAGGACGAGGGCGACCACCACGCTGACCTCGTCGGGCAGATCGTGGAGGAGCGTCGCGGCGATGCCTCCCAGCCCGAGCGTCTGCAGCACGCCCCACCGCGGTACCGGGCTGAGCGCCGCGATGCCGTCGAGCACCATGCCGAGAAGGATGAGCAGCACGAAGCGCCGCAGGGCCTCCAGCTTCGCCGTACGCGCGCGCAGGAAGAGCGAGAGCGACACCCCGACCAGGAACTGAAACATCGGCGCGGGCAGGTCGAAGAGCCGAAGCTCGTCACCTCGGTTGTGCGACAGGAGGTCCGGGACCTCGGTCAGGAAGACGTTCACCAGGTTGGCGAGCAGCATGCCGAGGACGGCCACGCCGCGGCAGGCATCGAGGGCGAGCAGGCGGTGTGGCGCGACGACCCTCCGGACGGGGCGGGGTCCGCCGGCGGCGTCCGTCCCGGACGCCGGGAATCGAGGAATGGCCGACGGGGCCGCCTGCACGACTGCGCTCATGGGGACGGCGCGACGAGCTTCGCCCAAGCAAGAAGCCAACCACGCCGCGCATGCTCGACGCAGCGGCAGGCAGCGCGACGGCACCCGGTCGAGCTGCACATCCGACGAGCACGTCCTTGCCACGAACCCAGGCATCCGACGCGCCCGCGCAGCAGCCGGGCTCCTCGGGGCGCCGGAGCTCCAAGGGCAGGCACCCTACATCGTGAACGCCGCGCTCGACCAACGCCCGCTGGGGCACACCAAGGCGTCCTTCGGGCTTTCGTACACCTACTGACTGAGCGCCGGGGTCCGCGCGACCTTGACACCGCGGCGGACCCGCCGATAGCGTGCGCGCCTGGTGACGGCGCCCCGCGGCGGCAACCTCGACGGCACTCGCGTGCTCGACCTCACGCACGAGCCCGGCTTCTTCACCGGCAAGCTCCTCGGCGACCTCGGTGCCGACGTCGTCAAGCTGGAGCCCCCGGGGGGCGACCCCGCGCGCCGGCGCCCGCCCTACTGGGGCGAGACCGCGGACCCGGAGCGCTCGCTCCTCTGGCTCGCGATGAACACGTCCAAGCGCGGCCTCACTCTCGACCTCGAGCGGCCGCGCGGCCGTGACCTCTTCCTCGCGCTCGCCGCCCGCGCCGATGTCGTCCTCGAGACGGCCGCGCCGGGCTGGATGGACGAGCGCGGCATCGGCTGGCGCTCGCTGGCGGCAGGGAACCCGCGCCTCGTGCTCTGCTCGCTCACGCCCTTCGGGCAGACGGGGCCGTACGCGGCCTGGCGCGGCTCGGATCTCACGGTCGTCGCGATGAGCGGCAACCTCTTCTGCACCGGCGACCCCGACCGCGCTCCCGTGCGCTGCACGCTCCCCGTCGCGCACTACCACGGCGGCATCGAGGCCGCGGTGGGCGTCGTGTTCGCGCTCCTTGCCCGCGAAGCGAGCGGGCGCGGCCAGCACGTCGACGTCGCCATGCACGAGGCGATGGTGATGCCGAACGTCGGCACGGCGGCCATGTTCGCGTTCTCGGGCTTCCGCGGCTCGCGGACGGGCGCCGCGATCCGCCTCGGCGAGGGCATCGGGCGGGAGATCTGGCCCTGCCAGGACGGCTGGGTGACGTTCGCGCTCCGCGGCGGGCCGGCGCGCGTGCCGGGGCTGGTCGCCATGGTCGCCTACATGGCCGAGCACGGCATGGCGTCGGAGACGCTCCGCGCGATGGACTGGAAGGCGTACAACCACAATCTCCTCACGCAAGCGCAGGTGGACGCGCTCGAGCGCGAGTTCGGCGCTTTCTTCAGGACCAAGACCATGGCCGAGCTGTACCACGCGGCGTGCGAGCGGAACCTGATGCTCGCGCCCGCCAACACGGCGCGCGAGATCACCGCCTCGGCGCAGCTCGCGGCGCGCGAGTTCTTCGTCGAGGTCGAGAACCCGGGTCGGGGGCGGCTCCGCTACCCGGGACCCTTCGCGCGCGCCACCTCGGCCGACCCCGCGGCGACGGCGATCGGCATCCGCCGTCCCGCGCCGCGCCTCGGCGAGCACACCGCGGAGGTGCTGGCCGAGGTGGGCGTCGGCGAGGGCGACCTCGCCCGGCTCCGCGCCGAGGGCGTCGTGTGACGGACCTCTTCGCCGGCACGACGGTGCTCGAGTTCGGCGGCGGCGCCGCCGGGCCCGTCGCCACGCGCTACTTCGCCGACCACGGCGCGACCGTGATCCGCGTCGAGTCGCGGCAGCGCCCCGACTTCCTCCGCATCCTCCGCATGACGCCCACCACGAAGGGCGGCGTGGACGGCTCCGAGCACTTCGCGGTGCTGAACGCGAACAAGCTCTCCGTCGCGCTCGACCTGTCGCGGCCCGAGGGCGTCGCCGTCGCGCGCCGGCTGGCGCTGTGGGCCGACTGCGTGGCGGAGAACTTCGCCCCCGGCGCGATGGCGAAGTGGCGCCTCGACTACGCTTCGCTGGTGCGGGACCGGCCGGACCTGGTGATGATCAGCACCTGCCTGAACGGACAGACGGGCCCCGAGCGCCACTACCCGGGCTTCGGCGGGCAGGGCTCGGCGCTCGCCGGCTTCAATCACCTGACCGGCTGGCCCGACCGCGAGCCGGTCGGCCCCTACGGCACCATCACGGATTCGCTCTCACCGCGCCTGGCCGCGCTGCTCCTGGCCTCGGCGCTCCTGCACCGCCGGCGCACGGGCCAGGGCCAGCACCTCGACCTGGCGCAGGTCGAGGGCGGCATCGTCTGTCTCACGGAGAACGTCGTCACCTACACCGCGAACGGCGAGATCCTCGGCCGCCTCGGCAATCGCTCGCGTCACGCCGCGCCGCACGGCGTCTTCCGCTGCGCCGACGAGGGCGGCCGCGACCGCTGGGTGGCGATCGTCGCGCACGACGACCGCGACTGGCAGCGGCTCGTCGAGGCGATCGGCGCGCCGGCGTGGGCGCGCGACCCGCGGCTCGCGACGACGGCGGGGCGGCTCACGCACGTGGCGGAGGTCGAAGCCGGCCTCGAAGCATGGACGCGGACGCGCACGCCGCGCGAGGTCGCGAACGCGCTCCAGGCCGCGGGGGTCGAAGCGGGCCCGGTCGAGGACCTGGGCGACCTGCACGACGACCCGCAGCTCGCGCACCGTCGGCACTTCCGCCCCGTCGAGCACGCCGTCCTAGGACGCCACCCGGCGGAGACGCACGCCATCCGCTTCTCCGACACCGAGCCGCGCATCGCGGCCGCCGCACCGCGGCTGGGCGAGCACACGGCGCACGTGCTGCGCGACCTCCTCGGCATGCCGGCGGAGGAGTTCACGCGGCTGGAGCAGGCGGGCGTGTTTACTTGATCCGGCGGGCCCGGCCGCTCCGGCCGGCCTGCAGGCGCGACTTCTTCTTGCCGCGGATGGCGTACTTGAACGACGCCTGGCGGCTCATGCTGTCGTTCAGGGCGGTCGCCGTCCAGGTATCGCTGAGGTGGGCCGTGTCGGGAAGGACGTTGTCCACGGTCACCGTCTCGTTGAGGAGTTCGACGCTCCGGCCGATCCTCACGCACACGGGCTGGGCTTCGAGCACGTGCGTGCACGTCTCGGTGTCCTCGCAGCGGGCACACGTGGGAGGCGAGCACTCCGAGTCGTGCGAGCAGCTCTGGGTGGTCGTCACGGAGCAATGTGATTTCGTGAGGCAGCGTTCATTCTCCCCGCAGATGGGGCACTGTGACTGGGAGCACTGCGCGTCATTGTCACAGGTCTTGATGAGCGTGGCGGAGCAGTGTCGGAAGTCGAACGACGTCGAGCGCGAATCCATCGTCCCGCCGACGGAGATGTCCTCCGTGCAGCTCAGCGCGCCGGCGCCGCCGAGGGCGATGCAGTCGTTCCCCTTTCGGGGGCTCACGTTCTTGTAGACGAGCCGCACGTTGACCTGCTGGCCCGGTTGATAGGTCGCGCGTCTGGGCGTGATGATCGCAGTCAACTGGCCGACGTTGACGACGCCGGGGACCTCGACGGTGAGCTTGTCGCAGAGCAGGCTCCCGTCCGTCAGCTCGACGCTCCCGACGGCCGTGAATCTGCCGGCCGAGTTGTACTGCAACACGGTGCAGAAGGGCCCGCTCGGGCAGTCGATCGGGTCGAGGGTGGCGACGTCAC
>JBGQET010000114.1:0-13892 GCA_041496545.1 Binatia bacterium
CTGGCCTCGGTGGGGCTCCCGGGCTTGAACGGCTTCGTGGGCGAGTTCCTGATCCTCTGCGGCAGCTTCGGGCGCTGGCGCTTTGCGACCGTCGTCGCGACCAGCGGCGTCGTCCTGGGCGCGCTCTACCTCCTCTGGATGTACCAGCGGGTGATCTTCGGGCCGGTCGTGCACGAGGAGAACGCGCGCCTCGCCGACCTCTCCGGGCGTGAGGTCGCGGTGCTGGCGCCGGTCCTCGCCCTCTGCGTCCTGATGGGCCTCTTCCCCACGCCGTTCCTCTCCCGCATGCAGCCGTCGCTCGACCGCATCCTGACGCGCGTCGAGCGCCAGGCGGCGCTGGTCGCGTCGAGCGCGAGCCGATGACGGGATTCGACGCGAGCGCCGTCGTCGGCCACTGGGAGGTCGCGCTCCCGGGGCTCATCGTCGCCATCACGGCGTGCCTCGTCATGGTGGCGGACCTCTTCATGACGGGGCCCGACCGCGAGGGTCTCGCCGCCGTCGGCGTCGCCGGGCTGGCGGCCGCGATCGGCGCCGCGCTCGTCCTCTGGTTCGGCGGCGCGGCGCTCTCCGGCTTCGGCGACACGCTGCGCGCCGACCGCTACGCGCTCTTCTTCACCGTGCTGGTGTGCGCGGGCGGCGTGCTGAGCGTCTTGATGTCGGTCGATTTCCTCCGCCAGCACGCGCTGCCGGCGGGCGAGTACTACACGCTGCTCCTGCTCTCCACCGCCGGCATGGTCTTCCTCGCCGCCGCGAGCGACCTGATCGTCCTCTTCCTCGCGCTCGAGATCATGTCCGTCGCGGTCTACGTGCTGGCGGGGATGCTCCGCCGCGAGACGCGCTCCAACGAAGCGGCGGTCAAGTACTTCCTCCTGGGTGCCTTCGCGACGGGCTTCCTGCTCTACGGCATCGCCTTCTTCTACGGCGCGACGGGCTCGACGCGGCTCGACGTGATCGCGATGAAGCTCGGGCACGAGGGCGTGTCGGGCTTCGTCCTCCTCGGCATGGCCTTCCTGCTGGTCGGCTTCGGCTTCAAGGTGGCGCTCGTCCCGTTCCACGTCTGGATGCCCGACGTCTACGAGGGTGCGCCCACCGCCGTGACCGCCTTCATGGCGGTGGGGGTGAAGGCGGCCGCCTTCGCCGCCTTCGCGCGCGTCTTCCTCGCCGCGCTGGTCGGCGTCGCGGCGAGCTGGACGGGGATCCTGTGGGCGCTCGCGGCGCTCACCATGACGGCCGGCAACGTGCTCGCGCTCAGCCAGCGGAACGTGAAGCGCATGCTCGCCTACTCGAGCATCGCGCACGCCGGCTACGCGCTGGTCGGCGTGGTGGCCGCGCCCGCGACGGGCGGGGTGTCCGGCGGCGGCGCGCTGCTGTTCTACCTCGTCGCCTACACCTTCATGAACCTCGGTGCCTTCGGCGTCGTCATGGCGCTCGGCCGGCGCGGCGAGCCGAACGAGGACCTGGCCGACCTGGCCGGCGTCGGCTTCCGCTACCCGGTGCTCGGGCTGTCGATGGCGGTCTTCATGCTGTCGCTCGCCGGCATCCCGCCGACGGCCGGGTTCGCGGGCAAGCTCTACCTCTTCAGCGCCGCCGTCGACGCCGGCTACGTCGGGCTGGCGGTGATCGGCGTGCTGAACAGCCTGGTCTCCGTCTACTACTACTTCGGCGTGCTGATGCAGATGTACATGGTCGAGGGCGCGCGGCCCGTGGACGCGCCCTCGTCGCGGCCCTACCTGCTGACCACGATCCTGGTCGCGGTCGTCGCGACGGTGTTCCTCGGCGTCTTCCCCGCGAGCACCATGGAGCTGGCGCGGGTCTCGTTCCTCTCGCTCAGGTAGCGCGCGCGCCGGGGTCCAGGCGCGCGAGCAGGGCGACGAGGACGCGGTTCACGGGCACCGGCACGCCCGCCCGCGCCGCCGCGCGCACCACGGCGCCGTTGATGGCGTCGTACTCGAGCCGCCGCCCGCGGCGGAGGTCCTGGAGCATCGAAGTGGCGAAGTCGGGGAGGCCCGTGACGCTGTCGGCGAGCACGGCCTCGGTGCGCCGGCGGCGGACCGGGACGCCGAGCGCGGTGGCGACCGCGTCCACCTCTTCCATCGCCTGCACGACGAGGTCGCGGGTGGCGGGAAGGGCGAGCGTCCCGGCGACCGTCGCCTGCGCGAGCGTCGAGACCGCGTTGAAGCCGGCGTTCCAGGCGAGCTTCTCCCACGCCGCAACCAGCACGTCGGCGCGCAGCTCGTACGGCACGCTGGCCGCCGCGAAGGCGGCGGCCGCGCGGCGCGCGCGCTCGCTCTCGCGGCCGTCGGGCTCGCCGAAGAGGATCGTGCCGCGCCCGCTGTAGACGACGGTCGCCGGCGCCGCGAGCTCGACGCCGATCCGCGTGAGCGCGACCATCAGCGGCGGGAG
Organism: Binatia bacterium; assembly: GCA_041496545.1. GTDB lineage: Bacteria > Desulfobacterota > Binatia > DP-6 > DP-6 > DASRHG01. Next base: position 2,404 of record JBGQET010000114.1, read on the forward strand.
CCCGAGCGCCCGGGCCAGGATCTCCTCGTTCTCGATCCCGTTCTGGAGGGACAGGATGATCGTCTCGGGCCCGACGACGGGGCGGAGCGCCTCGGCCGCCGCCGTCGTGTCGTGCGACTTGACGCACACGAGCACCAGGTCGGGCCGGGCCGCCTCGGCCGGCGTCGCGACCGCGGTCGCCGGCTTCACTGAGAGCGTGTCGTCGCCGAGGCGCACCGTGAGGCCGTCTGTCCGCAGCGCGGCGAGGTTCGCGCCGCGGGCGACGAAGGTGACGTCGTGCGCGCGCGCGAGGAGCGCGCCGAAGTAGCCGCCGACCGCCCCGGCGCCGTGGATCAGGATGCGCATGGAGCGCCGACTAGGGACTCACTGCGGCGTCTCGGCGTCCGGACGGCCGCCGAAGTCGACCTTCGGCACCTGTCGCGCCTCGGGCGGCGCTTCGAAGTACTTCTGCTCGGTGAAGCCGAGCGCCTTGGCGTAGAGAACGACCGGGATGCTCTTCACGTACGCGTTGTACTCGCGCACGGCGTCGTTGTACCGCATGCGCTCGACCGAGATGCGGTTCTCCGTGCCGGCGAGCTCGTCGGAGAGGCGGGCGAACTGCGTGTTCGCCTTGAGATCGGGGTAGCGCTCGGCGATCGCGAGCAGGCGGCCGAGGGCGCCCGTCATCTCGTTGGCGGCGGCGATCTTGTCCTCGCGCGAGCCGCTCGCGATGAGCTTCGCCCGGGCGTCGGCAATTTTCGTGAAGATGTCGCGCTCGTGCGCGGCGTAACCCTTGGTCACCTCGACCAGGTTCGGGATGAGGTCGTTGCGACGCTGGAGCTGGTTCTCGACCTGCGCCCAGGCCGCGTCGATCCCCTCCTTCATGGTCACCATGCGGTTGTAGCCGCAGCCGGCGAGCGAGATGGAGAGCGCCAGGATCACCGCCATTCGCGAGGTCGTCGTTCGCATGCTCCCTCCTTTACCAGCTTCGGCCGGCGCCTCCACCGCCGAAGCTCCCCCCGCCGAACCCGCCGAAGCCTCCGCCCCCGCCGCCGAACCCCCCGCCGCCGCCGAAGCCGCCGAACCAGAACGGATCGACCCCCCAGCGCGAGCGCCGCTGGCCGGCGAAGCCGCGCCCCGGCCTCACGGACCTCAGCACCCAGCCGATGACGATCAGCAGAAGCAGCATCAAGACGAGGACCGCGAGCGGCGGGAAACCGCTCTCGGGCGCGGGTGCCGGCGCGCGCGGCAGATCCCCGACCTCGACGCCGCGCGCGGCCGCGATGCGCGCGGCGAGGGCCGCGACCCCGCGCCAGATGCCGTCCTCGACCCGCCCGGCGCGGAACGCCGGCACCACCTCGCGGTCCTCGATCTCGCCCACCAGGCCGTCGGGGAGGATGCCCTCGAGCCCGTAGCCGACCACGATCCGCAGCTTGTGGTCGCGGACGGCGACCAGAAAGACGACGCCCGTGTCCTCGCGCGTGCGACCGGGCTTCCACGCCTCGGCGACCTTCATCGCGTAGGTGAAGTCGTCGAGCGGCGCCGTCGTCTCGACGGTCAGCACGGCGATCTCGGCGCCGGTCTTCGCCTGCAGGTCCTCGAGCAGGCGGACCAGCCGGGCGCGCATGGGCTCGCCCACCACGCCGGCCAGGTCGGTCACGAAGCCCTGCGGGCGCGGCACCCCGGGCTCGCTCGCCGCCACGGCCACGGCCGCGGCCGCGGCGAGCACGGCGAGCGCAAGCACCCTACGCATCGAGGGCGTCGAGCGCTGCCACGATGCGCTCGACCTCGGCGAGATAGGCCCCGAACTCGACCTGCGTGGCAACGGCGCCGGGCGCGCGCCGGGCGAGCAGGGCGCGCAGGGTGGGCAGGGCGCCGAGCACCCGCTCGCCGCCGCCGAGCGCGTCCGCGTAGCCGGGACCCGGGCGCTCGCCGCGCAAGCGGAGCAGGTGGCGGAGGATGACGAGGAAGCTCTTCAGCGACTCGACCATCAAGCGCTCGAGCGCCGCAGGGTCGGCCGCGCCGGCGAGATAGAGCGTCCGCAAGCGCAGCAGCTTGGCGCGTGCTTCGTGCTCGCACTGGCGACGGACGGCTGCGGGATCGACGCGCACGTCGGTGAAGAGATCGGTGCCCGCCAGCAGGCGGTGCTGGGCGCGGATGTCGTCCAGCTCCATGGGGAAGGCGTCGGCCGCCCGCGCCAGGAAGTCGCGGTCGACGACCAGCGGCAGGGCGAAGCCGTGCGGACGCCAGCGCGCGACCACCGGTGCCAGCGCCTCGAGCACGGCGAGCGTCACCCGCGGCACGACGACGGCTGTGTTCAGGTCCGAGCGATCCGGCGACCAGTCGTCGCCCGCGGCGCTGCCCCAGAGGACGAGACAGAGGAGCCGCTCGCCGAGCGCCGCTTGCACGTCGGCGGCGAACTCGCCCAGCTCCCGCTCCTTCCGCGCCTCGGGTCGCGCCACGCCGGAGAGTGATAGTGGCCGCGGCCCGCGCCCGCAACCCGACTTGACCGGAGCGCCGCGCGTCGGGTAGCGGCGCGCGTGGCCGACCTCGCCAACCTCCTGGCCGAAATCCGAGCCGCCGTCGCGCTGCTCACCGGGCGTCGCGCGACGGCGCCGCGGCACGTGCTCGCGGGCGCGCTCGTCTTTTTCCCGGGCGTGGCGCTCGGCTGCGGCGCCATAGCGGCGGGCGTGGCGGCCGCCGCGGAGCGGCTGGGGACGGGGCCGGCGCTGGCGGGCGCGCTCGGCGTCCTCGCGCTCGAGGCGGCTGCCGGCGGGCGGCCGCGGCGCGGGGTCGCGGCGCTGCCGGCGGCGCTCCGCGGTCGGGAGGGTCCCGGCGCGGGGGGTGTGGCGGCGGCCACGGCACTCCTCGGCGTCAAGCTCGTCGCGGCGGCGTCGCTGCCGGGCTCCGCGCGCACGGCGGCGCTCCTGCTGGCGCCGATGCTGGGCGCGTGGGCGGTGGTCGTCGAGTGCTACGGCGGTGGGGCGGGGCGGGCGCGGGGGCCCGCGGCCGCGCTCGTCGGCCGCGCGCGCTTCCGCGAGTTCGCGGGCGCGAGCCTGGTCGCCTTCGGGGTGACGCTCGCGGTCGCGGAGGCAGTCGGCCTGGTGCTCCTGGTGCTCGCGGCGCTCGCCACGGTCGGGCTCCGCGTCGCGGCGCATACCCGCCTCGGCGGGCTCACCGGGCGGCTACTCGGCGCCACCCGGGAGCTCGTCGAGACGGAGGTGATCGTGGTGCTCGCGCTGCTCGCTCAGTTCCACACGTAGGCGAGCTCGAAGCCGACGATGTCCTGACCCTCGAGCGCCTTGTTGCCGTTGTCGGCGGCGAAGACTTGGCGCTCCTCGGACTCGTCGTGCCGATACTCGAGCCGCCCGTAGAGATGCTGCGTGATGAGGTACTTCCCGGTGACGGTGGTCTCCCACAGCGTCTGGATGGCGCCCGTCCGCGAGCCGCCGTGGTCCTCGAACCACTCGGAGCGCACCGCGGCGGAGGCGCGGTCAGTGAAGGCGTAGTTCGCGATCGCGGCGAAGCCCTGCCAGATGGCGAGGTCGCCGTTCAACGCCGCCTGATCTTCCTGCGCCCAGTCGTAGTTGAGGGAGAAGGTGAGGGCGGAGGTCGCTTTGATGGTCGCGACCAGGTCCATGATGCCGCGCTTCGGGCCGGTCTTGCCGTTCTGCTCGGGACCCCAGATGCCGTTCGCCGCGAGCGACACCATGTCGATGGGGTTGTAGGTGATGTTGCCGATGCCGCTCCACCCGTGGTTGTTGCCGTCGACCTTGTCCCAGCCGCGGATGGCGCCGCCGGTCACCGAGAGCTTGTCGGTGATGGGGTAGGTCGCGATGAGGCCGGTGTGCGTGAACGGAATCGCGAGGCTGAAGAGGAACGAGCGGCTGTAGTTGAAGTTCGCCCACGGCTCGATGACCTCGGCTCCGAGCAACGTGACGAACTTGCCGCCCTTGAAGGAGAGGCCCTTCAGCGCCGGTGAGTCGTCGGGGACCGTCCAGGTGAGGTACGCCTCCTGGGCGTCGAAGTTGTTCGTCTCGAAGATGTCGCCCCGGTCGAGCGTTCCGTCGCCATCCCAGTCGGACTTGATGCGGCGGGCGACCTTGCCGAAGTCGAGCTTCACGCCGAAGCCCGGAGTGAACCAGCCCTCGCTCGGCCGCGAGACGCCGATTTGCCCCAGGTCGACCGAGGGCGAGTTGTGCGTCTCCAGGGAGTGGAGCGACAGCGCCGAGCCGTCGTGCGGGTCGTTGAAGCTGTACGACCAGGCCTTGCTGATGCCCGCCGAGACGTGGATCTTGGTGCGGTCCTCGAGCCACTTCTGAGAGCCCGTCACCTGGTTGTCCTCGAAGTCCCGCAGCGGATCGAGGAACGAGTCCCACTGGCCGCGTGTCGGGTCCGGCGGCGTCGCGGCGGCCTCGGGCGCCGCGGCCGCCTGGTCCTCGGCCCGTGCCGGGACGATCCCCGCGCCGCCGACCAGCAGGGCGAGGATCACCCAAACCATTCCCGTCCTTCGCATACGTACCCCCCTCTGCCGGGATGGCCCGGCCAGGCGCTTGCCATCGCAAGCCCCATGCCAGCGTCCCATGCTCAAAAGCTGTGGCTTTGAAGCAGAATTCCGGGCATTGCTCAAACGCCCGGCAACCCGGAGCCCAAAAATCTGGCGTGGCCTCACGCCGGCCGGCGGGGGACCAGCACGCGCCGCCGGAGAGACATGACCTGCTCGCCCTTCTGGTTCCGGGTCCGCGTCTCGACGTAGACCACCCCGCGGTCGGGCTTGGTGGCCGACGGCGTCACCTCGAGCACCTCGGACTCGGCGTAGATCGTGTCGCCGTGAAAGGTCGGGCCCTGGTGGACGACCTTCTCGTATTCCAGGTTGGCGATCGCGTTCTCGCTGATCTCGCGCACCGTCATGCCGACCGTGATGGCGAACACCAGCGTGCCGTTCACCAGGCAGCGGCCATACTGGCTCTGGCTGGCGAAGTGCTCGTCGAAGTGGAGCGGGTTGGTGTTCATCGTCATGAGGGTGAACCAGGTGTCGTCGAAATCGCGGATCGTCCGGCCAGGCCAGTGCTTGATGACCTCGCCCACCGTGAAGTCCTCGAGATAGCGCCCCATGCGGCGCGTTATCGGGATTCGCGTCCGAGGCGTCAAGCTGGCCAGCGCCCGCGCGCCTCTGCTATAGGCGCCGTCGTATGCCTGCGCGGAAGCCCACCCGGCCCGGGAGCCGCCGGCGCACGCCCCGGCGGCCTCGCACCGCCGCGCCGGTCCGCGCGGCCGCCGCGCGCGCCGTCGACCGCGTGCTCTCCTCGCCGGACGCCTTCTCGCTCCTCATCCACCGGCTCGAGGGCGAGGGCTGGCGTATCGAGCGCGCGCCGTTGCCGCTGCCGAGCGGTGTCGAGTCGCCCGAGCTGGTGACGCCGGGACGCGCGCGATAGGCGGGCGGCGACACCGGGCGTCGGCAGTACTCAGAACGCGTCCAGCGTGTAGAACAGCGCGCACGAGATGTTCACCGGATTCGGCGCGCCGCCGGTGACCGTCACCTTCCAATCCAAGGTATCCCCGGTCCCGAAGGAGACAGGGGTAGCCGAGTCGAAGTGGGTGCAGGACTGCACGAAGAGCCCGGCGATGTCGCACGTCATCGACGTGTCGAGCAGACTCCGGCGGAGCGTGACGGTGCGCGTGACGCCGTCTCCCGGTGCGTTCGTCGTGCTGCACGCGATGGCGAAGACGGTCATGGTTCCGACGCTCGCGATGTTGGCGTCGCTCTCGGTGGTCGTCGCCGTCATCAACGTGTTGGGCGCGAAGTAGAGCGGGTCGGTGCCCGTCCCGAGCGTCTGCCCCGCGCCCGTCATCGAGGTGTATCCCATGCGCCAGATCTGCTGCTGGTCGTTCTGGAAGTAGAAGCGCGTCGGGTTGTGGTTCTCGACGCCGAAGCCTCCGCTCCCCGACGGCACGTTGCCCCCGAGGTTGTGCCCCCCACCGCCGTACTGGAAGTTCGCGGTCGCGCCGGAGAGGCTCTGGACGTAGTAGCCCCACTGGCGGTCGATCGACCCACCGCCCGGGGGCGCGGTTGCGACGTAGCCGCCGTAGAAATCCTCGACGCTGCACCCCGGATCGAGGGAGCCGATCTGGGCGACCTGCCCCGCCAGCAGGTGGATCGCGAGCGAGCCGCCGCCGGAGTTCGTGCAGATCGGAAGCGCGAAGAAACCCGCGTCGAAGGTCTCGAGCACGTTGCCGGCGGTGGGATTGTCGACGGTCACGGCGCTCAAGAAGCTCGCGTCGTACGAGAGCTTTCCGATCGAGGGATCGCCGACGCGGTGGGTGTGAGCATCGACCACGGCACCGAGAAGGGGAGCGAAATCCGCCACGGCAGGAGTCGGCTGCGTCACCGTCGATCCGAAATAGATGGCAGGCAGGACGGGGATGGTTCCGCCGATGGTTCGCGCGCCGTTCTCGACCGTGAGGCCGTCGTCCCAGAGCGTGAGCGCCGGACGGCCGTTTGAGGCGACGTTGCCGAGGCCCCGGCCGATGTGCACCGTACCCGTGTAGTTCGCCGCCGCGCTGGCGCGCAGGTCGAGGTCGTCCGTGGTCGCCGTCCCGCCGCGGAGGATCTGGCCGCCCGACCGTCCTCCGAGCAGCGAGTACTTGCTGGTGTCGATCTTCGCCGTGCCGGCGGGGTTGTTCGTGACCAGCGTTGCGTCGGGCTCGGTGAAGTCGATCGCGCTCGGGTTGGAGACGACCGCGACGGTGTCCTCGGACACGACGCCGACGGTGCCGGTCGGTCCGGTCGGGCCCGTGGCGCCGTCGCTGCCGTTGGGGCCCGTCGCCCCCGCCGGTCCGGTGGGGCCGGTGCCGCCCGCAGGGCCCGTCGGCCCCGACGCTCCGACCGGGCCCGTGGGGCCGTCGCTGCGCGCGCCGTCGGTGGTCGCGTACGCGATCACCAGCTCGGGCCCGTTTTCTCCGGCATCCCCACTCGCGAACTCGAAGAGCGTCCGCGCGGCGCCGAGCAGCGCGAGGCCGTGGTTGGTCGGCGGATCGGCGAGCCAGCTCGCGACGAGCGGCGTCATGTCCCACTCGATCCAGTCCGCGACCTGGCTGCCCTTCAGCACGTTCGTGCTCACCACCTCGGGGTTCACGCGGGGGGCGTTGGCGGCGGTGGCGGTGGCCTCGTCCCAGGGGGCGAGGAGCGCGTGGGCGGTGATCGGGGTCACGGCCCGCGTGCGGCGCGCGGCGGTGAGCCGGAGGCGGAGGGTCGCGGTGCGCAGCGACGCGGCGGCGGGGAGGCTCGCGAGCGAGAACTGGAGGAGGGCGGTGTAGCGGGCGTTGACGGTGAGGAAGACGGTGTGGCCGACCGGGAACCCCCGCCGCCCGTCGACGAAGGTGTCCTGCGTCGGCGCGAGCGTCGCGACCGTGAGCGGGTCCGCGGCGAGAGCGGGGCACGCGAGGAGTAGAAGGAGGAGCAAAGTCTCGCCGAGGACCGCGCGGGTCGTCGTTCTCGTCGCGGGCATCGTGACCCGGAAAGCAAGCGACGTGCCCCGGCTGGTTCGCGGCGTGCGGGATCGAGACGCCTGCATGACCCTCGTGTCAAGGATTTGGCTCCACACCGGACGGGGGAAAGAATTTCCTCGACGCGCGGCACCGTACGGCGTGGCGCGAAACTTGAAGTACGGAAGTGCATGCGGGTCGGGGGGCCGAAGCGCGTCGGGCTCGTAGGGCTCTGGCTCGCCGCGCTCGCGCTGCGCGCGCTGTTCGCGCACGGGGTCGACGTGCGCGAGACGCTGCGCGCCGACGGCGCCTCCTACAGCATGCTGGCGTGGAACCTCGTGCACCACGGCGTCTACTCGGATGCCCTCGTGCCGCCCTTCGTCCCGCAGATGCGCTGGCCGCCCGGATACCCGCTGCTGCTCGCGCCGTTCTACGTCGGCGAGTCGCCGTTCGACGGGGCGCGACGCGCACGCGTCGCGCAGGTGCTCCTCGGCTCGCTGCTGCCCGTCCTGACGGTCGTGCTCGGCGGCGGGCTCGTCCCCCCGGTCGCGGCGTGGGGCGCGGGCATCTTCGCGGCCTTCTGCCCGGTCCTGGCTGCGACGCCCGCCTTCCTCGTCAGCGAGACGGACTTCGCGGTGCTGCTCGCGGTGGCGCTGCTTGTCCTCGGCCGACTGGTGGAGGCGCCCTCGCGCGGGCGCGCGCTCGCCGCCGGCCTCCTGTGCGGGGCGATCGCGCTCGTGCGCAGCTCGGCGATCGCGCTGCCCCTCGTCGCCGCCGCATACCTCGCCGGGCGGAGCCCGGGCGCGGAGCGACGGCGGGCGGCGCTCGTGCTGGTCGCGACGGCGGCGCTCCTGATCGCGCCCTGGGAGATCCGCTTCCACGTGCACGCCGCGCGCGGTGTGCCGGCACCGTCGTACTTCGCGCGCCCGCTGGCGGAGGGGATCTATCCGGACCTCGTCTACCGAGGATCGGCGCCGGGCTACGCGTTCATGACCGATCCGGAGTTCAAGAACTTCTCGACCTCGATCACGCGGACGCTCGCGACGCTGTGGGAGCGCACCAAGACCGACCCGTGGCCGAACCTGCGCTGGAATCTGGTCGGCCGGTGGTTGACGCTCTGGCGCTTCGAGATGATCCAGAGCCCGCCGATCAACATCTATCCGGTGCGGGAAGGACTCTTCCGGCCGGCGGCGCTGAACCCCGCCGGCGTCGACGAGCCGCTCGCCGTCCTCTACCACGTGTTCCGCGCGCTCTACTACGCCGTGGTCGTGCCCGGCACGTTCCTCGGCGCGCTGCTCGTCTTTCGCCGCCGGCGCGACCCGCCGACGCCGGCGAGCCGGCTCCGCGAGCTCACGTACCTCGTGCTCGCGTACAACGTGCTCCTCCACAGCGTGATCATTCCCGAGCCGCGCTTCCTCGTGCCGCTGCGCCCGATCCTCTTCGTGCTCGCGCTCGGTACGGTCGCGGAGGTCGTGGCGTGGGCGCGCGCGCGCTGGCCCGCGGGTCTCGGGGCAGCGTCCCCGGCCGCGTGGCTTCCCGCGCTCGCCGCGCTCGCGATCGCGGTCGCCTACGCCAACGGCCTCCACATCGGCTTCCAGTTCGACGACTGGCACGTCATCCAGGAGAACCCCCACATCCGGAGCCTCGCCAACATTCCACGCTTCTTCGTCGACCCGACGACGGCGAGCGCGCTGCTCCAGAATCGCGACCTGCGGCCGATCGTGCAGACGACGCTCGCGCTCAACTACGCGATCTCGGGCGACGCGACGTGGAGCTACCACCTGCTGAACCTCGTCCTGCACTGGGCGGTCGTGCTGCTCGTCTTCCGCATCGTCCGCGACCACCTCTGGCTCGGCGAGGCCGCCGTCCCGATCGCCGCGGCGGCGGCGCTCGTCGTCGCCGTGCACCCGCTCAACACCGAGGCGGTGGACTACGTCTCGGCCCGGTCCGCCTTGCTGACGGCGGTCTTCTACCTGGGCGCCTTCGACGCCGGCGTGCGCGGGCGGCGCGCGGCCTGCCTGCTCCTCTTCGCGCTCGCGCTGCTCACCAAGGCCGTCGCGATGACGTTCCCCGTGGCGCTGGCGGGTTGGTTCGCGGTGGCGCGGGCTGCGGGCGAGCGGCGCCCCATGCCCTGGGCGTTGCTCGCGGCGCTCCTCGCGCTCGACGTCGCGGCCGGCCTCTGGCGCGCGTGGCTGATTCCCTCGGCGGCGCTCGACGGGACGCACGCGGCCGACGTGACCCGCTGGGTCTACTGCATGACCGAGTGGTCGGCCTACCTCTACTATCTCCGTCTCTTCGTGTGGCCCGGTGCGCTGGTGGTCGACCGGCTCGACTACCCGATCGTGCGTCACTTCTCGGATCCGCGCGCCTGGGCAAGTCTGCTCGCGCTGGGTGCGCTCGGCGCGCTCGCGTGGCGGGCCCGCCGGCGCCATCCGGCGCTCACCTTCGCCGCGCTCTGGTACGCGGTCACGCTCGCGGCCGAGTCGACGGTCTTCCCGCTCGCCGAGCCGGTCAACGAGCATCGTCCGTACCTCGCGATGCTCGGCCTCGCGACGGCCGCCGCGGTGGCGCTCTGGCACCTCGGCCGCGTCGTCGCCGTCCGCACCGGACGGCCGGCGGCGTTCGCGATGGTCTGCGCGCTCTGCGTGAGCCTCCTCGCCGCGCGCACGTACGCGCGCAACGAAGTCTGGGGCGACACCTTCACGCTCTGGCGGGACGCGACGGAGAAGGCGCCGGCCAACCCGCGCGCCTGGCTGAACGCCGGCAACGCCGCCATGCGCGCCGGACGCAACGACGAGGCACGGCGCTTCTACCTCGAGTCCGTACGGTTGAGCCCCTGCTACGCCTGGGTGCTGATCAACCTGAGCGTGCTCGAGCGGAACGTCGGCGACCCCGCGGCGTCACTCCGCTGGGCGAACGAAGCCGTGGCCTGCACTCCGAGCCTCGCCCTCGTGCACCACTACCAGGGGGCGGCGTTCCTCGCCCTCGGGCGCCCCGACGACGCGCTCGTGGCGTTCCGCCGCGCCACCGCGACCGACGAGCACTACGCCGCGGCCTGGTTCGAGCAGGCGCGCCTGCTCGAGGAGCGCGGCGAGTGGGCCGCGGCCGCCGCCGCCTTCGACGCCTCGTTCGCCGCCGACCCGACCACCGCCGAAGCCGCGATGCGCGCCGGGCTCCTCTACCGCTTCCGGATGGCCGACCCGACGCGGGCCATCGCCCGCTTCGAGTCCGTGCTTGCGGTCGACCCGCGGCACTACGGGGCGCACTACCAGCTCGCGACCGCGCGTCTGGCGAGCGGCGACACCGCCGGCGCCCGCCGCGCCTGGGCGGCCTTCGTGCCGCTCGCCGAGGCGATCGGCGACCGCGCCTCGCTCGACGGCGCCCCCGAGGCGCTGCGCCTCGCCGGACGCTGACGCGGCTCAGGCGCCGACAGCTCAATTCTGTGCTCTCACGCAGCGTATCCACGAGCCCTTGTAGAGCGTGAGCGAGGTGGCGCTCGAGGTGTTCTGCGCCCACTGGAGCTGGAAGTCACCCGCCGTGCTGCTGATCTCCACGGTGCCCGAGAACTGCACGATGGCGTCCGAGGTGCTCATCGCGATGACGCCGCTCGAGCTGCCGGACGAGGTGAGCCGCGCGACGGCGCCGTTCGAGGAGCCGTGGACCGAGTTCTCGGTGATCTCCAGCGTCGCGCCGCTGGGGATCGTGAAGGCGATCTGCAGATCGGGACCCGTTCCCCCGGCGACCGCCTGGAGGCCCCCGTCGCAGATGTAGTTCGTGTTCGCGAGCAGCGGGATCAAGAGGTCGGCGTCGTTGGCGAGGGTGGCGGTGTTGGCGATCGTCTGGTCGGCGGTCTTCCGCTTGATGAACGGGAAGCTGAACACGTTGCCGGTCTCGTCCTTGAAGTAGAAGCGGTTCGGCGCGCCGGCCTCCACGCCCCAGACGCCTTCGCCGGACGGGACGGTGCCAGTGATGGTGTGCTCGGTGGCGCCGTACTGGAAGAGGTTCGTGCCATGCGAGAGCGCGCC
>JBGQET010000115.1:0-13878 GCA_041496545.1 Binatia bacterium
GCCCCCGATCAGTGCCACCAGGCCGGCACCTGCGACACGGGCACCGGCACCTGCTCCTACCAGCCGAAGGGCAACGGCACGCCGTGCAACGACGGCGATGCCTGCACGCAGACCGACACGTGTCAGAGCGGCACGTGCGTCGGGACGAATCCCGTCGTCTGTGCCGCCCCCGATCAGTGCCACCAGGCCGGCACCTGCGACACGGGCACCGGCACCTGCTCCTACCAGCCGAAGGGCAACGGCACGCCGTGCAACGACGGCGATGCCTGCACGCAGACCGACACGTGCCAGAGCGGCACGTGCGTCGGGACGAATCCCGTCGTCTGCACCGCCAGCGACCAGTGTCACGACACCGGCACCTGCAACACCACCACCGGCGTCTGCTCCAACCCGTCGAAACCAGACCAGACCCCGTGCGACGATGGCAAGTTCTGCACTGACCACGACGTCTGTACGGCTGGGGTCTGCCGGGGCCCGGCGCGTGACTGCTCGAGCGCCGCCAACCAGTGCAACGACGCGATCTGCAACGAGCAGGCGCACACCTGCGACGCCAAGCCGAAGAACGACGGCACCACGTGCAGCGACGGCAACGCCTGCACGCAGACCGACACCTGTCAGAGCGGCTCCTGCGTCGGCACCAACCCCGTCGTCTGCGCGACCCCGGACCAGTGCCACAACCCCGGCACCTGCGACACCACCACCGGCGTCTGCTCGACCCCGGCGAAAGCCGACCAGACGCCGTGCGACGACGGTAAGTTCTGCACCGTCAACGACGTCTGCACGGCGGGGACGTGCGGCGGCTCGGCACGCGACTGCTCGGCCGCCGCCAACCAGTGCAACGACGCGGTCTGCAACGAGCAGGCGCAAACCTGCGACGCCAAGCCGAAGACCGACGGTACGACGTGCAGCGACGGCCACGCCTGCACGAAGAACGACACCTGCAAGGCGGGCTCCTGCGTGCCGGGTCCTGCCGTCGTCTGCACGGCGCTAGACCAGTGTCACGACGCCGGCACGTGCAACGACAACACCGGCGTCTGCTCGAACCCCGTGAAGCCGACCGGCATGGAGTGCGACGACCGCGACGCGTGCACCACCGCCGACGTCTGCCGTGCGGGGACCTGCGGTGGCACGAAGCTCGCCGGCTGCTGCAACCTGGACACCGAGTGCCCCGACGCGTTCGGCTGCACCGAGGACCGCTGCGCGGACCACGCTTGCGTCCACGTGCCGCACGACGAGCGCTGCGGCGCGGGCGACGACTGCACGAAACCCTCGTGCGCACCCCAGGACGCGGCCGCGGCGGCGAGCGGCTGCGTGACGCGGCCGGCGAACGAGACCGGCTATTGCAGCGAGGACCTGGATCCCTGCACCAGCGACGTGTGCCACACCGGGAGCTGCACGCACGAATCGGACGGCAGCGGCCCGCGCTGCCCGGCGCTCGTCGACCCCTTCCGTCTCACCCTCGCGCTCCTCGCCCGCTCGGACGACGTCCGCGGCCTCATCACGGACGCGGTGAAGACCGACTGCCTCACGCTCGGCGGCTCCTGCACCGTCGTCGGCGGCGCGAAGAGCCCGGCGCCTCGTCTGATGGCCCTGCTCGACGCGGTCCGCGGCGACCTCCTGGCCGAGTCCTTGACGCTCGCCGGGCGTCTCTCCCAGGCCTCGACCCCGGACTCCACGCGCGACCCACTGGTGCGCGCGCGGCTCGGGCTCGGGCTCCTCGGCCCGACGCCCAACGAGCTGCGCGCCTTCCTCGCCAGCGTCGCGCAGGCACGGCGCCAGCACCTGATCGGCACCGACCTCGCGCGCGCCCTGCGCGGCGAGGGGACGAACCTCTTCAAGGGGACGAACAAGGTACGCTCGCGGTTGCGACGCCTGATGACGCGCCGCCAGTCGTTCGCCCGCTGACGCGCCGGCCGTAGCGCGCGTCAGGCGGGGCGCTCCAGTTGACGCGCCGACCTTACCCCGCGTCAGGCGGGGCGCTTCAGCGGGACGCCGCCCTCGGCGGCCGCGAGCGTGGCGGGGTCGAGCTGGAGGCCGAAGCCGTTGGCGAGCCGCGCCAGGTAGTTGAAGAGGCCGACCACGTGCGCGACCTCCAGGCACGCCGCGTCGTCGAAGCCCAGCGTGCGCAGCGGCTGCCAGTCGTCCTCGACCACGCGGGACGGCGTGGCGCTCAGCTTCTCGGCCAGCGTGCAGAGCGCGCGATCGCGCGGCGAAAGGCCCTCGACGTCCCGCCAGCGGTGCTGCTTGATGGCGCGTACCAGCGCCGCGTCGCCGCCCTCGACCCGCAGGAACTCGGCGTGGGAGTCGGCGCAGTACCGGCAGTCCTGCACCGCCGCCGTGACCGCCGCGATCATCTCCCGCTCGCGCAGACCGAGCGCGCCGGGCTCGAACATCACCTGCTGGACGAGCGCGCCCAAGAAGGGCGCGATGCGGGGATGCGCCGTGACGAGACGGATCATCGCCGGGATGAAGCCGAAGTCGTAGGGATGGCCGGGTGGCAGGAGGGCGCGGACCTCGTCCTCCCCTGGCAGCGCGATCCAGGCCTCCCGCACACGATCCGCCGTCATGGCGGCGTCGATACGCCAGCCCCCCGGTCGAGGCAAGGCTTCGGGCTTCACGACCGCGTCGGCGGGCAACCGACCGCCTTCGCCCCGCGCCGCGCGCCGGGCGCGACCTGCGCCAGGGTGCACTGCCGCGGCGCCTTGTCCGGCCGCCAGCGCAGGAACTTCGTGCCGTGGCGGAAACGGCCGCCGGAGTAGTGGTCGTAGCGGACCTCGCACACGAGCGTCGGGCGGAGCGGCTCCCACTCCGTCGAGCGCCCCGTGCTCCAGCGGCTCGGACCGCCCGGCGCGCGGCCGGTGAATCCGGGCGGATGGACGAGCGGCTCGACGACGGTGCGCAGCCCCGCGCGCTCGGCGGCGTCGAAGCTCGCCGCGAAGCCGACGTGGTGCAGGAGCCCCTCGTCGTCGTAGAGCCCGAGCAGCAGTGAGCCGACCTCGCGCCCCCGCTCGGCCCGGCGGAACCCGCCCACCACGCAGTCCGCGCTGCGGACGTTCTTCACCTTGACCATCGCCGTCCGCTCGCCGGAGGCGTACGCCGCGTCGGCACGCTTGGCAATCACGCCGTCGAGGCCGCTGCCGGCGAGCTCCCGCATCCAGCCGCGCGCGACGTCGAGCGCGGTGCTGGAGGGCGAGAGCCGCACGCGGCCGTCCTCGGGCAGCGCGGCGAAGAATCGCTCCAGCCGCGCGCGGCGCTCGGCGAGCGGGAGCCCGGTCACGTCCTTGCCGGCTTCGACCAGCAGGTCGAAGGCGAGGAGGACGGCCGGTGTCTCGTGCGCGAGCTTCTGCACGCGACGCTCGGCGGGATGGATGCGCTGGAGGAGCGCGTCGAAGGAGAGCGTCCCGTCCTCGGGGATGACGATCTCGCCGTCGAGCACGAAGGCGCGCGCGGGCAACGCGAGCAGCGCCGACACCAGCTCGGGGAAGTAGCGCCCGAACGGCTGGCCGCTCTTCGACTGGAGCGCGACGCGCTCGTCGTCGCGAAAGGCGAGGCAGCGGAAGCCGTCCCACTTGGGCTCGTACCGCCAGCCCGACTCCGCCGGCAGCTCGCCTGTGGCGCGCGCCTCCATGGGCGGGTACGGCGGCCGTAGCGGGAGCGCGAGCGTCGGGAACGCCGCCGCCGGCCGCGGCGCGCTCGGCCGCTCACCCCGGCGAGCCGGCCCCGTACGATCCCCTTCGCGCCGTGCACCCGCGGCACCGGCCAGTAGCAAACCTGAACGACGTGCGGAGCATCCCGCGTTCATAGCGCCAACCCGATCCGCTCCGGTAGGGGGGACGGCGCGCGTGGCCGCCACCTTGCCGGCCCGCACGCGACTCTGGCACCTTGACCCCATCCCCACGCCCCCGACCCCTCCGGCAGACGCGTCCCCTCGCCCGCACACGCGGCGTTCGGGCGTCCTACGCGACGTCGCCCTGCTCTTCCTGCGTCTCGGGACGACGGCCTTCGGGGGACCCGCGGCGCACATCGCCATGATGGAGCAGGAGGGCGGCGCGCTCGCCGGGCGCGCCACGACCCGATGGCCCCGATGAGTGCCGCCGGCTGGGTGACGGCGGCGGCGGTCGCGCTGCTGCTCGGCGTGGCGGCGCTCCCGTCGCGCGGCCGCGTGGCGGCCATCCTCGCCGCCGCGGCGGCGCTCCGCGCCTGGCCGCTCGCGAGCGCGCTCCCCTATCTGCGCTACGTCGATGAGGGGCACACGCTGCGCCAGGTGATGCGCATGCTCGCGACGGGCACCTGGGATCCGGGGTGGTATCGCTACCCCTCGCTGCTCGCCAACGCCACCGCGCTGCTGGCCCTGCCGCTCGGTCCCGTCCCATCGCCGCCTGCGTACTACGACCTCGTCCAGCCGGCGGCGCTGATCGTGATCGCTCGCCTCCTCGTGCTGGGCGCCGCGGTCGCGACGGTGGCGGTCGTGATCGGGCTCGGGACATGCGTCGCGGACCGTCGCGCCGGGCTGGCGGCCGGGATCCTGGCGGCGGCCCTGCCGGCGCTGGTTTCGCGCAGCGCGATCGTCATCGTCGACACCCCGAGCGCGCTCTTCGCCACGCTCGCGCTCTGGCTTGCGCTCGACATCCCGAGGCGCGGCGCGCGGGCAGCCGCGTGGGCGGGGAGCGCCGCGGGCCTGGCGCTCGCCTCCAAGTACCCGGGCGGCGCGGTCGTCGCGGCGGTCCTGCTGATGGCGCTCTGGACACCGGCCGCGTGGACGGAGCGCCTCCGGCGGGCGGGCGCGGCCCTCGCCGCCTTCGTCGTCGCCACCGTCGTCGGCATGCCGGCGCTCCTCCTCCGCGCGTCGGGGGTGGCGGAGGGGCTCCGCGTCCAGCGCGAAGCGTATGCCAGCTACGCCGCCACCCCGAGCTACCTCGCGGCGGCACTCTGGCCGGGCGAGGCCGGCTGGCCCCTCGTCGCGCCCGCGGTCGTGGGGCTCGCCCTGCTCGCGTGGGCGCCCCGCTCGCGCGCGCTCGTCGCCGGCTGGCTCGTCTTCGCGGCGCTGCTGCTGGCGCCGCTCGTCGGCTACGGCTTCCAGCCGTTCCGCAACATGCTGCCGCTCCTCCCCTTCGTGTGCGTCGCGGCCGGGTCGGCGCTCGCGTGCCTCGTGCCGGCGCGCTGGCCGGCGGCCGTCCCGCTCCTCGCCGCGGCCGCGCTCACCGCCACCATGCTGCGCTGGGACCACGACGTCCTCGCCTGGCAGACGGCGATCGTCGACTCGCGGAGTGTCGTCCGGGCATGGCTCGAGACGAACGCCGTCGGCGGGGAGGAGATCGTCGTCGTCGAGGAGCTGGCCATCCTTCCGACCGAGCTGGCGCGCCTGCGCAACGTGACGGTGCGCGTCGTGCCCTGGACCCAGGTGCCGGACGTCCTCGGCCGAGAGCGTGCGGCGTGGGTCGTCGCCAACGGCGTCCCCCTGCCGAACGTCGACGCCGGGCGGCGGACCGCCTGGACCGCGGCGACGGCCGGGCGGCGGGTGCGGCTCAGGGCCGGGCACACCCCGACGCCGCCGGGCCCCAACCTCTGGCGCGGCAACGACGAGGCGATCGTGGTCTACGGCGCGGCGCCCTGATTGACGCGAGGGGACCGTGACGTAGAAGGATGCGATGCGGATCGCGCGGATTCTCCTGCCCCTTTCGCTGCTCGTGCTCGGCTGTGCGGGGAGCGACGAGCCGCCGCACGAGGGGTTCGGGCTCCTGCACGTCGACGAGGTCGTTGCGTTGCGGCGCGATGGGGGCGCGACCCTCCTCGACGCCAACGGGACGAAGTTCCGGGACGAGCACGGCGTCATTCCCGGCGCCGTCCTGCTCTCGAAGCACGACGCGTACGACGTCGCCACCGAGCTGCCGCCGCAGAAGAACGCGCGGCTCGTCTTCTACTGCGCCGACTCGCATTGAATGGCGTCCCACCAGGCCGCCCGGCGGGCGGTCGAGAACGACTACACCAACGTCAGCGTGCTGGCGGACGGGCTCAAGGGCTGGGCCGCGGCGGGGCAGCCGACCGTCAAAACGACTCCTTGAACGGCCGCACGTCGAGCTCCTGCGTCCAGGCGCTCGGGTCCTGGTGCGCCAGGTGCCAGTACGTCTCGGCGATCGCGGACGGCGCGAGCATGTCCTCCTTCTGGAGGTTCGGACGCAGCCGGTGGATGAACGGCATGTCGATGGCGCCGTCGACGTTCACGTAGGCGACGTGGATGCCCTGGGGGCCGAGGTCGCGCGCCATCACCTGCGCCAGACCGCGGAGCGCGAACTTCGCCGCCCCGAAGGCGGCCGAGGTGGCGAACGGGCGCGTGCCGGCGGTCGCGCCGGTGAAGAGGATGACGCCCCGCCGCTTCGCCAGCATCCCCGGTACGACGGCCCGTGAGGCGAGGAACGCACCGAAGGCGTTCACGCGCCATGTCATCTCGAACGTGCTCGGCTTCGTCTCCATGAGACGGCCGAAGGGCCGCATCGCCGCGTTGTAGAGGAGCACGTCGACCTCGCCCAGCTCGCGCCGGATCCGCTCGAAGGCCGCCGTGATCTCCTCGGCCTTGCCGACGTCCGCGGGAACCGCGAGGGCGCGACCGCCGATCTCCGCCGCCAGCGCGTCGAGCTTCTCCCGGCCGCGGGCGACGAGCGCAACCGCGTAGCCCTCGGCGAACCGGCGCGCCAGGGCCGCGCCCAGACCCGCCCCGACGCCGACCACCGCGGCGACCGTCGGCTTCGTCGTCAGGCGACCGCCTCGCGGCTCACGCTCATGCTAGAACTTCTCCTTGAAGGGTCGCACGTCGAGCTCGTGGCTCCACGCGCTCGGGTCCTGGTGGGCGAGGTACCAGAAGGCGTCGGCGATCGCGGCGGGCTTGAGCAGGTCCTCGTCCTTCAAGTGGGGGAGGAACTGCCGAATCGCAGGCATGTCGATCGCGCCGTCGACGTTCACGTACGCCACGTGGACGCCCTGCGGATGGAGGTCGCGGGCCATCACCTGCGCGAGCCCGCGCACCGCGAACTTGGCGGGCCCGAAGGCGGCCGACGACGCGCCCGGCTTCACGCCCGCGGTGGCGCCCGTGATGAGGATCGTGCCCCTCCGCCGGGCCAGCATGTCGGGCACGACCTGCTGCGCCCAGAGGAACGCGCCCAGGGTATGGACGCGCCACGTTTCTTCGAACACCTCCGGCGCGGTGTCCATCAGCGGGCCGAAGGGGCGGCGGCCGCCGTTGTAGACGAGCACGTCGACGGGGCCGAGGTCGCCGCGAATCCGCTCGTGCGCCGCCGCGACCTGCTCGGCTTGGGTCGCGTCGCTCGGGACCGAGAGCGCGACGCCGCCGTCGGCTTTGATCTCGTCGGCGAGCGCGCTGATGACGTCGTGGCTGCGGGCCACGAGCGCGACTCGGTACGTCGCCGCGAACCGGCGCGCGACGGCGGCGCCGAGCCCGGCGCCCACCCCGACCACCACCGCGACGCGCGTACCTGCCGACTCGTCCATGCAGCAGAGCCTCCAGCCGTGTCCGTACTCGGCTGCGCTCCTTGAGGCAACGGGGCCGACGCGCCGGCCCGCGCCGGGGTCAGCCCGCGCGCGACGTCGCCAGCCGCACCACCGCGAGATACCCGGGCGTGACGCACGTCTCGTCGAGCGCCCCGCGCGCACGCAGCAGTCGGTGTAGGCGCGGCAGGTTGTGGTGCGGCACGGTCATGAGAAGGTGGTGCTCGAGGTGGAAGTTGACGCGGTTGGGCGCGACCAGCACGCGCTCCCAGAGCCGCGCGACCGTGGTGCGCGTGTTGCGGAGCGGATCCCAGCGGTCGGGCACCATGCCGTGCTCGGCGATCGAGCGAAGCCGGGACACGAGGCGGTAGGTGGTGAGCCACGCCACCACCCAGAGGAGGTAGAGCGCCGGGTGGCCGGCCAGCGCGAGCACGCCGGCGAGGACGCCGTTGGTGACCGCGACCGGGACGAGCTTGTGCCAGCCGACGTCCGGCTGCTGGCCCTCGTTCATGCCGAGGGCGCGCTGGTTGCGGCCCTTCGACCAGCCGACGTCGCGCCGGAAGACGGCCCTCGCCTGCTTCCACCCGGTCTGCCCCGAGAGGTCACGCCAGACCTTCCGCCGGAAGCTCGCCCGGGTGATGGGGAACGGCGCGGCGAGGCCGAGGTCCGGGTCCTCGTCCGTGCCCGTGCGCGTGTGGTGCACGAGGTGGTAGGCGCGGTACGGCCCTACATCAGCCCACACCGGATAGGCGGCGAGCCAGTTGCCCGCCCAGTCGTTCAGCCGCCGGCTCCGGAAGAGCGTGCGGTGCGCCGCCTCGTGCATGACGATCGCCATGCCGAGCTGGCGCGCGCCGATCACCCACAGCGCGACCACGACCGTGAGCGGGTTCGGCGCCCACCCGACGAGCGCCATCGCGGCGAGGACGATGAGCCAGTTCGACGCGATCATCCACCACGACTGGAGTGCGTCGATCTCGAGCAGCGCCTTCCGCTCCTCGGGCGTGAGGGCGGTACGCAGCATCGCGGCGGCCGCCTTGCTGGTGTCGATCACGCGACCGCTCCCTCCGGCCAGCCCGCCGCCACCGCGGTGCGCGGCGTCTTCAGGTGCGGCGCGCCGTGGGCACGCATGAAGCCGCGCCAGCGCTCGCGGCCGAGGCGGTCGTAGGCGCGCATCGCCCCGACCAGCGCCGCGCGCTCGCCGGCAGCCGCGATCGGCTCCGGGAGCAACGGGTCGTGCGCGAGCTGGCGGATCGCCTGCCCGCCGAGGAGGAACGACTCCGCCATCGCCTCGCGCTCTGGCAAGCGCCCCAGACGCGCCGCGCTGCGCGCGAGCGCCGCGCACGTCGCCCGGTAGCCGCGGCGGAGCGCCTGACCGTCCCACAGCGCGCGGGCGCGCGCCTCGGCGGCCGGGTCGAGCCGGGCGAGCGCGAAGACGAGGGCGCCCGCGTCGAGCCCGAGCGTGTGCAGCTCCGTGCGTAAGGCGTCGACCCCGCCCCTGAGGTTGTCGGGACGCACGAAGAGATGGGCCTCGAGCGCGCGGAAGCCGAGGAAGTGGAGCGCGCGCTCGCGGCGCCGCACCCGCACGCGGTCGCCGCGCTCGAGGCCCGCGGTGTGGACGCCGACCCACCCGCCGCGCCACGGCACGACGCGCTCCTCGGTGAGCGTCCACGCCGCGACGTGCCGCTGCACCGGCTCCGCCGCGGGCGCGAGGCGATACAGCCCGCGCTCGTTCCGCTCCACCGTGCCCTGCCCGCAGAGCCGCACCAGCGCGACCCGGATGCTCTCGGCGCGGATGCCGAAGGTCTCGCCCGCGGCGACCAGCGCGCGCACGGGCATGGCGGCGCCGCGCAGCGAGGAGAGCAGATCGAGGATCAGCGACTTGGGCGTCGGCTGCACGCCTTGTTGTTACACTTGGGTACGCTATGTGTCAACGAGTGTAACAACCCCGGGCGCTACGGCACCGCCCCGACCGTCGCCGCCTCGGCGAGCGCGCTGCGCGCGAGCGCGAAGCTCGGAGCTCGCCGCAGGGTCTCCTGCCACGCGGCGACGGCGCGGTCGCGCCGACCCGCGAACCAGTACGCGCGACCGAGGAAGAAGCGGGTCAACGCCACGTCCGGGTCGAGCGCCACCGCCCGCTCGTAGGCGGGGACGGCCTCGGCAGGGCGGCCGACGTTCAAGAGGAAGTTGCCGTACGCCGTCTGACGGCGGATCTCGGTGACGGGCACGACGCCCAGCGCGCGCGCGAGCGAGGAGTCCGACGGGGCGTCGCTCCGCCGCCGCGCCTTCAGCGTAGCAAAGCCGCGCTCGGCGCGCTCGCGCATGGCACGGTGCGCTTCGTCGGTGGGCACGTAGAGCGACGAGGTCTCGTCGTAGTAGACGAGCGTCCAGTCGTGGCCGCTGGCGAGATAGCGGACGAGCGGATAGCGGTTGCCCCACACGTGGTAGAGGAGCGCGTAGTCGGGCGCGTAGGCCGCCACGACGCGCGGCCAGTCGCCCGGCTCGTCGAGCACGCCGAAGTAGGCGCGGAAGAAGTCATCGGGGTACGCTTGCATGCGTCCGTCCACGAAGACCCGCCCGGCCGGGTAGCGCGCCCACATGAGGTAGCCGCCGTTCGCGAAGCAGTTGAACGGCCGCCCGGTGACGCCGACCTCGTCCGCGAAGCGCACGGCGTCGATGGGCGGGCCGAGGCGCGAGACGCCGACGCCGAACTCGTGGTCGGCGTCGAGCGCGTGCGCGAGGCGGTTGGTGACGACGCTCCAGAGGAGCGCGGCGAAGACCGCCGTCACGGCGCCGGCGGCGAGCCACGACGCACGGCCCCCGCCCTGCCCTGCCTCCGCGCCCCGGCGACGCACGGAGCGTCCTTCCGTGCGGGACGCGCGCCACGCGCCGCCGAGGTTGGCGGCGATCACCGGCACCGCCACCCACACGAAGGGCGCGAGGCTCCGCACCGCCCGGGCGGCGAGCGCGCCGAACACGACGACGGCGAGCAACCGGCCGAGGTGCAAATGTCGCGCGTTGACGACGAAGGAGACGGCGGCCAAGGCGACGAGCGCCGCCCACGCCCAGACGAGCGGCATGCCGTAACCCGACTGGAAGGGCGGCTGGAACTCGCCGATGCGCCCCGACAACGCCGAAGCGCCCGTGAACGCGGAGAGGAGCTCGACGGGGAGGAGCGCACCCGCCAGGCCCCACGGGGTCACGAAGCAGACCGCCACCACGAGCGCGAGCACCGCCGTCAGCCGCCGCCACTCCGCCGCCGTGCAGCCGCTCGCCGCACGCCAACCCTCGGGCAGAGGCAGGAAGCCGAGCGTCGCCCCGAGCCACCAGCAGCCGACGAGCGGCACGCCGAGCGGCGTCGTCCCGTGCGCGTTCATCCAGAGCGCCTGCAGCGGAACGAGCCACCAGATTGCCGCCCCGGTCCGCGGGTAGTCGTCGAGCAGCCAGAGAAAGGCGGCCATGAGGGCGAACGCGAGCAGCTCGGGCCGCGGCACGAAGCGCGGGCTCGCCACCAGGAGCGCCCAGCCGAGCAAGAAGGCCACCAGCATCGGGGGAGCGTGACGGCGCGCCGTCGCGTAGAGGACACCCGTGGTCACGAGCACGAGCAGGACGGCGAGCGCGATGCAGCCGTTCGCCCCGGCGACGGACTGGCAGCCGAAGAGGAGGAGCTGGAAGACCCAGTGCACGTCGACCCAGGGATGTTCGGGCGTCGTGTAGGCGAAGGTGTTGGTCGCCGGCCACCGCCACGTCGTCCACATGAGACGGCCGGCGGCGAGGTGGAACCAGACGTCGGCGTCGTCGACCGGGCGGAGCGTGAACGCCGTCGCGAGCGCGGCGACGAGCGCGGGCGCCAGCCGCGAGAAGCGGAGGGGGGAGGAGTCCACGGGAGGAGCCCTTAGCGCAACCCGCGCGTCGCCGGCCAGCGCAGTGGCGGTCGTCGCATCGCGCGCCGTGCCCGAATCGCCAGCACCGCGGCCACCACGGGTGCGAAGATCATGGGAGCGCCGCGTGGCGTGGTGGACTCGCAGTTGTCAAAGCGTGACGACACGGGAATGATCCGCCTGCGTGCGCGCCGATCCCATCGCCAAGTTCCTTCGCTGGTACGCCGCCGCCCGGCGGGCACGCGTACCTCTCGCGGACGCCATGGCGCTCGCGACGGTCGGGCGAAGCGGCACCCCATCGGTCCGTTTCGTCTTGCTGAAAGGCATCGGTCCGCGTGGCTTCGTCTTCTTCACCGACACACGCAGCCGCAAGGGGCGCGAGCTCGACGCACGCCCGCGCGCGTCGCTCGCCTTCTACTGGCACGCGACCGGCAAGCAGGTGCGCGTCGAGGGACAGATCGAACCGGTGTCCGCGGAGGAGGCCGACGCCTACTGGGCGACGCGGCCGCGCGACAGCCGGCTCGCCGCCTCGGTGTCGATGCAGAGCGCGCCCATGCGGAGCCATGCCTGGCTCCTGGCGCGCTGGCGACGCCTGCGTCGCGAGCTCGGTGGGCGTGCGATCCCGCGTCCGGTGCGGTGGAGCGGCTTTCGGCTCGTTCCCGGGTCGATCGAGTTCTGGACACGTGGCGCCCACCGACTGCACCTGCGCGAGGATTTCGTGCGGACGCGGCGGGGCTGGCGCCGCCGGCTGCTGCAACCCTGAGGTCGCGACGCCGCGTCGCCACGGCGGTACGCGGATCCGCGCCCACCCAGGAGCACGGCACTCGCGTAGACCCTGGTGGTGGCGACGTGGGAGCGCTACCCAGGCGGTGAGGGCGTTCCGCCCGACCACGAGGAGCCAGCGCGGATGGCCGAACTGAGTCTGCTCGCCGGTCGCGGCGACGGCGAGCGCAGTGGACGCGGCGGCCGTCAGCGAAACGACGCTGCTCGACCCGTGGACCTTGTTGAACACAACCCGCCCTGGGGCGTACAACGCACCAAGCGGCGTCGACTACCCCAAGCGACGGCTATTGATCTCGCTTCCAACGGCAGCTTCAACACGACAATCCCTGCACCGCCGACCCCTGTCACGCCGCTAGCCGTCACCACCGCGGGGTGAAGCGACGGCGCTCGACGTGCCGTGAGTCGAAGCGGCGCTCCGGATGTCAGTTGGCAGAGCCCGGTCCGCGTACACACCACGTGAGATTCGTCGCGGACTTCGTCGAAAGGGTCACCGCGCCGATGAATTGCACGGTCCACACCTTAGTCGAGTCCGACTCGTATGGGGTCGCCGTCCAGTAGAAGTCGGACGTCGAGATGTTCTGGAACGGATGGCCCGGGGTGAGAGTCGGTGGGGTGGATACGCTCGTATCGAATAAGGTGAGGATCTCGTCATACTTCGGGAGTCGGAAACCAACGCGGAACGCAGGGTGGACCCCGCCGTGGCAGTGGTTGCTGGCGGTCTGCCAGTCGCGGGGGGTCGAGTCGGGCGCGAGGTCCCACACGAGCCCGGTCTCGTTGTCGAGGACAGCGCCGCCGTCGAGGACGACCTTGAAGCGGCTTGGCTTCTCGATTTTTCTATCCCATGATTGCAAGGCCTTCGCCGACGGAGGCGAGCAGGGTGAGAACGGCTAGCAGGGCAACGGACGTGCGTGCGGTCATCTGTACGATCCTCCTTCGGCGACTCGCCACCGTCGGCGGCGAGAGCGAATACTCGCACAGGACCGCCCGATCGCTCAAGCTTCTCGCTGATGAAGTCCTCCGCGTCCCCGACGTTCTGCGGCGCCTCAAGGTCTCACGCGCGACCCTCTCGCGCATGCAGCAGCGCGGCGACTTCCCGAAGCCCGGCCCATCGCCGGGAACAGCGCGGTCGGTTGGAGCAAGCACGTAGTCGACGAGCGGCTCGCGAAGAGGCTCCGCGGACGCGAGGGTGACTGACGTGCGGAGCGCCCTGTACTCGTGCGCTCGTGGTACCTCAGCGGTACCTCGGCGTGCCGCGCGAAGACGCGATACCGTGCACGTGCGCGATCTTCCAAATGGGCCGCGGGAGATTCGAACTCCCGACCCGCTGATTAAGAGGAGCGTCGAGGGGCCACCCACCGGCACCGACGACGACCCATCGGACCGGAATCCCGAGGATTCCGAGTGACGCGGAGTGCCGATGGGTGCGCATGATTCGGGGTGGGTCGGTAGCAGGATGGTAGCAGACGGTCGGTAGCAGGATGGTAGCAGACGCGCGAGCGCGTGAGGGCTTGACCCGATGACGAGACGACGGTGCGTAAGGTGGTCAAGCAGGGCCCGGAGCCGAGTGGGGGCCTAAGCCCCCACCCGGCGAGACCCGTGCGACTACGGGCCGAACGCGAGATGCCAGTCGTTGGCGAACTGCTGACCGCTCGCGCCCTGGAGGGCTGTGAGCGACGACGAGGCGTCGTCGAGCACGAGCACGTTGCTGCCCGACGGC
>JBGQET010000116.1:0-13601 GCA_041496545.1 Binatia bacterium
CGCGATCGACGCCGCCGGCGTCGCGGCGCTGACGCGCCCGCCGCTGGTGCGCGCCAACCCCGCCGTCTTCCAGCGCGAGCCCGGCATCGAGGCCCAGCTCCCGTTCCTGCAGACGCTCGCGCCCGACTGCCGGATCGTCCCGCTGCTCGTCGGCGCGCTCGACGACGCGGAGGCGGTGGCGCTCGCGGCGCTCGTCGCGCCGCTGCTCGACGAGGGCACGCTCGCCGTCGTCAGCTCGGACCTCCTCCACTACGGCCGGCGCTTCGGCTGGCTGCCGGTGCCGCCGACGGACGTGGCCAGCGTCGCGGCCGCGCTCGGCCGCCTCGACGACGCGGGCCTGGCGTACGTGGTGGCGTGCGACGCGGACGGCTTCGCGCGCTGGATCGCGGAGACCGGCGCCACGGTCTGCGGGCGTCGCGCGATCGAGGTCCTGCTCCGGGCGCTGCCGGCGTCGGCGCGCGGCGAGCGACTGGCGTACGCGACGTCGCTCCAGACGACGGGCGACCCGGAGCACGTCGTTACCCATGCGGCGGTGGCCTTCACGCGATGACGGTTCCCTTCCTCGACCTGGGCGCCCAGGACGCCGCCGTCGGCGGCGAGGTCCGCGCCGCGATCGCCGAGGTGCTGGCGAGCCACCAGTTCATCCTCGGCCCGCACGTCGAGCGCTTCGAGGCGGCGATGGCGTCGTACTGCGACGTCGCGCACGCCGTCGGCGTCGGGTCCGGCACCGACGCGCTGCTGCTCGCGCTGACGGCGCTCGGCGTCGGCCCGGGCGACCTCGTCCTCACCTCGCCCTTCAGCTTCTTCGCCTCCGCGAGCACCATCGCCCGCGCGGGCGCGCGGCCGGTGTTCGCCGACGTCGACCCGCGGACCCTGAACCTCGACCCGGTGGCCGTGGCGGAGGCGGTCGCGGGGGCGGGCGGGACGCTGCGCGGCATCGTCGCGGTCCACCTCTTCGGGCGCCTGGCGCCGATGGCCGCGCTGCGCGCGCTCGCGGACCGCCACGGTCTCTGGATCGTCGAGGACGCGGCGCAGGCGGTCGGAGCCCGCGCCGGCGGCGTGGCGGCCGGCGCCTTCGGCCGCGCCGGCTGCCTCTCCTTCTACCCGACGAAGAACCTCGGCGCCCTGGGCGACGGCGGCATGCTCCTCACCCACGACCCGGCCGTCGCGGCGCGTGTCCGTCAGGAGCGCCACCAGGGGCAGACGGCGCCCTACGTCCACGGCTCGCTCGGCCTCTGCTCGCGGCTCGACGCGCTCCAGGCGGCGGCGCTGCACGCGAAGCTCCCCCACCTCGACGACTGGAACACTCACCGGCGCGCCGTCGCCCGATGGTACGAGGAGCTCTTCCGGGCGCGCGGTCTCGCGGGCGCGGCCCTCGTCCTTCCCGAGCCCGACGGCGACGCGCACGTCTTCCACCAGTACGTGGTGCGCGCGCGCGCGCGCGACGCGCTGCGTTCGCACCTCGCCGCGGCGGGGGTCGGGACGATGGTCTACTACCCGATTCCACTCCACCGCCAGCCCGCGCTCGCCACGCTCGGCCTCGCGGCGGGCGCCTTCCCCGCCGCCGAGCGCGCCGCCGCCGAGGTGCTCGCCCTCCCGATGTACCCCGAGCTCGGGCGGGAGCAGGTCGAGACGGTCGTGGACGCGATCGCCGGCTTCTACCGCGCCCGGGCCTGATCGCTGCATTGTCGCCCGCGAGGACTCCCGGTAAGATCGGCGCGCCGATGGAGGCCGAGACCCGCAAGCCCGGCGGTGCCTCGCGGCGTCGCGCCGCGAAACCCAGTGCGCGAAGCCACGGCTTCACCGTTCTCGAAGACATCAGCGGCATCACGGCGCGCTCCGAGGACCTCCAGGAGACCCTCCAGCGCATCGTCGAGGTGGTGGCCGAGCGGATGGGCACCGAGGTGTGCTCGCTCTACATCCTCGACCCGCGCGTGCAGCGGCTCACGCTCTGGGCGACGCAGGGCCTCGACCGCAGCACCATCGGCAAGGTCACGATGAGCGTCGAGGAAGGCCTGACCGGCATGGCGATCGAGAAGCTCGAGCCGGTGATGGCCGTCGACGCGATCACGCACCCCCGCTACAAGTACTTCCCGGAGACCGGCGAGGAGAAGTATCACTCCTTCGTGGGCGTGCCCGTCATCGAGCGCGGCACGCCGATCGGCGTGCTCGTCGTGCAGACGCTGCGTCGCCGCAAGTTCACGCGGCACGAGCTGCGCCTCCTGAAGGCGATCGCCACCCAGGTCGGCGGCATCATCGCCCAGGCGCGGCTGCTCGAGGACCTGAAGAGCAAGGAGAAGGAGCGCCGGGAGTACCGCCGCCGGATGGTGGCCGCGATCAAGCGGCTTCAGGCCTACGAGACGAGCACCCACAAGCCCGAAGCCGCGGCGCGCGGGCGCGGCCGCTCGGCGCGCCTCCAGGGTCTGCCCGCGGCCCCGGGCTTCGGTCGCGGCCGCGCGCATCTCCTCCAGCCGCCGGTCAGCTTCGCGCTGGTCGAAGACACGCCGGCCGCCGACGGCGACGAGGAGCGCCGCCGCGTCCGCCGCGCGCTCGCCGAGTCGGTCACCGAGCTGGAGTCGCTGAAGGCCCGCCTCTCGACGCGCATGCCGGAGTTCGACGTCAAGATCATCGACGCGCACCGCATGATGCTCGAGGACAAGGCCCTCCTCGCCAAGATCGACGCGGCGATCGCCGGCGGGCTCGCCGCCGAGGCGGCGCTCAAGCGGGTGGTGAACGAGTACCTCGGGCAGTTCAGCCGCATGAGCGACGGCTACCTCCGCGACCGCGCCATGGACCTGAAGGACGTCGGGCTGCGCGTGCTGCGCAACCTGCTCGGGGTCGAGGAGCCGGAGCGGCCGCTCGCCGAGGACAGCGTGCTGGTCGCGGAGGAGCTCACGCTCTCGGACCTCTCGCTCATCGAGCACGACCGCCTCCGGGGCATCGTGCTGGCCACCGGCGGCGTCACCTCGCACGCTTCGATCCTCGCCAAGTCGTTCGAGATCCCGACCGTCGTCGGCGTCGACGGCCTGACCGAGACCGTGCACGAGCACGACGTCCTCATCGTCGACGGCAACTCGGGCGTCACCTACGTGAACCCGCCCGTCGACGTGACCCGCGAGTACGACCGCCTCGACCGCGAGTACCGCGCCTTCAACCGCGGCCTGGAGTCGGAGTGCCAGCTGCCTGCCGAGACGACCGACGGCCGGCGCGTCTCGGTCTACGCGAACATCGGCCTGATCGCCGACCTCATGTTCGCGCATCGCCACGGGGCGGAAGGCGTCGGCCTCTACCGCACCGAGTTCCCGTTCCTCACCTATCGCGAGTTTCCCGACGAGGAAGAGCAGTACCAGCTCTACTCGCGGGTCGTGCGCGGCATGGAGGGCCGGCCGGTCACCATCCGGACGCTTGACGTCGGCGCGGACAAGTACCCCGGCTACATGCGGCTCCCGCGCGAGGACAACCCGTTCCTCGGCTGGCGCTCGATCCGCATCTCGCTCGAGATGCCCGAGTTCTTCAAGGTGCAGTTGCGGGCCATCCTGCGCGCCGCGACGGCGGGCCGCGTGCGGTTGCTGTTCCCGATGATCTCGAGCGTCGAGGAGATCCGCCGGGTGAAGGAGCTGCTCGAGGAAACCAAGGAGGACCTCCGGAAGGAGGGCCAGGACTTCGACCCGGCGGTGCCGATCGGCATGATGGTCGAGGTGCCGTCCGCGGTCGCCCTCGCCACCCAGCTCATCCGCGAGGTCGACTTCTTCTCGATCGGCACCAACGACCTGATCCAGTACCTCCTCGCCGTCGACCGCAACAACAACAAGGTGGCGCCGCTCTACGAGCCGCTGCACCCCGCCGTCCTGCTCGCCGTCCACCAGGCGGTGCAAGCCGCGAAGGGCGCCGGCAAGTGGGTCGGCATGTGCGGCGAGATGGCGGCGGACCCGATGTGCACGCTCGTGCTCCTGGGTCTCGGCCTCGACGACCTGTCGATGGGTCCCTTCTTCATCCCGGTCATCAAGCGGATGATCCGCTCGATCCCCTACGGCGTCGCGCGCACCATCGCGCGCGACGTGACGCAGATGGCGACGGTGAAGGAAGTGAAGGGGTATCTGTTCGACGGGATGAAGAGCCTGGGGATCATCGAGCTGATGGAGATGTATCACTAGATTCTGGGGGCCCGTCCGGTGCTCGCGCGCGCGCGGAGCGCGCGCGCTACGGCCAGCTCACGCGCGGCTCCGCCGCGCGCCCCAGACCCCGTCGGCCAGCTCGACCGCTCTCGCGGTCGGCCTCCCGCGCGAGAGTGGTCGGGCGCGGCGCTCGTTGCTCGCGCGCGCGAAGCGCTACCTCTGAGCGCTTCGGGCGGCGTCTTGTCGCAGGGGGCCGTGCGGGTGCAGGGCGTCAGGCTCACGGGCTGCCTGCCCTGAGCCCGGAGGCGCCCGACGGTGCGATCGCGTCGAGGGTGATGCCGCGGGTCTCGGGGAGCAGGAACGAGAGGGCGGCGGCGGCGACACCGCCGGCGGCGACGGTGACCAGAGCGGGTGCGAGGCCGAGCGTCGTCGACAGCGCGCCCGCGACGGTGAAGCCGCCGATGCCGCCGGCGGTGGCGGCGGCGGAGAGCCAGCCGGCGGCAGTGCCGCGGAGCGCGGTCGGGAAGAGCTCGGTCGCCCAGGCGCGGAGCACGGCCGTCTTGCCTCCCTGAAAGAAGACCATCGCGGTGAATCCGGGCCAGAGCCAGTGCGCGCCGCCGAGAAAGAAGCCGGCCTGCGCCGCCGCCAGCCCGACCAGGAACGTGGCCGCCGTGAGCCGTCGCCCCACGTGGTCGGCGAGGCGCCCCCCGACCCACCAGCCGGGGAGGCCGGCGCCGCCGGCGACGATGATCATCGTGGCGACGTCGCGTTCGGTCCAGCCGTGCGCCGTCATCGGGTAGTAGCTCGTGAACCCGAAGCCGGCGACGTCGTACGCCGTGCCGAGCAGGACGACGGCGAGCGCAACCGCGACCCGGCGGCCGTAGCCGGGCGGCAGGCGCGGTCGCGTCGCGGCCGCCTGCCGAACCCAGACGGTGCTCTCGGGGATCGAGCGGCGAAGAAACGGGAGCAGGCCGAGTGGAGCGACGGCCACGAGACCGAGGCCCCGCCAGCCGCCGGGCACGAAGCGGATGAATGCGAAGAGGAACGCGACGAGGCCCCCGCCCATGTTGTTCGCGATCCCGAGCAGGCCCTGCGCCGTGCCGCGGCGCGCCGCAGGCATCTCCTCGGCCG
Source organism: Binatia bacterium (assembly GCA_041496545.1). Taxonomy (GTDB): domain Bacteria; phylum Desulfobacterota; class Binatia; order DP-6; family DP-6; genus DASRHG01. The sequence goes on from JBGQET010000116.1 coordinate 5,247, forward strand.
CGATGACGGCCGCGCTGTAGAGAGCCCCCTCCTGGAACATGCGCGCGATCGCTTGCCAGAGGACGACGTGCCAGAGGGTGGTGCCGGCCGCGGTGGCGGCACCGAAGACCGAGTACCCGACGACGCTCGCCAGCAGCACCCGCCGGCGCCCGAAGCGGTCGATCAGCGGGCCGAGGACGAGGATGCCGAGCGCCCCCGCCGCGATCAACGCCATCGCGTAGGAGAGCGAGTTCGGCGCCGCGCCCAGCTCGCTGCCGATGGGCGCCAGCGTCACGCTGACGAACGACCGTCCGTAGCCCTCGAACAGAACCGCGAGCCCGAGGAGCGCGAGCAACCGCCGGTGCGCGCGGTCCACGGCCCTCCTGCTACCGGATGCACGCCGAAAGCGCCAACGCCGGCGATGTTTACACCCGGCGAGCGCAGTTATAGAGAACCGCTCCGTGTCCAGGCTCGCGGGGCGAATCGCGGTCGTGACCGGTGGCGGGTCGTACACCTGAGGGGGGGCACGATGCGTGGCTGGGCGGCGGTGGCGGTGATCGCGGGGTTCTTCGCCGGGTGCGCGCCCGAACGCGCGACCCCCCCCTTCTCGGGCGAGCCCTGGCTCGCGGTGTGGGCGGGCGACGCCGACCGGCAGAGCTCCGACTTCCTCGCCGTCATCGACGCCGATTGGAGCTCGCCGTCGTACGGCAAGGTGTTGCGCACGGTGCCCGTCCGCTCGCGCGGCAACGAGCCGCAGGCGCTGAACGCCGAGCAGCGCAACGACCGCCGCATCTTCGCGACGGGCGTGCTCACCGGCCGGACGTTCGTGTTCGACGGGCGCCAGCCGCTCGCCACCAAGCTGCTCCACGTGGACGAGGCGGGGCCCGGCCGCACGCTGTGGGCGCCTGGCGAGCCGGCGTCGCTGCCCAACGGTCACGTGGCGGTCGCCTGCGCGGACCCGGCGCACTTTCGCGGCGAGCCGCGCGAGCTGCTCGCCGCGCCCGGCGGCGTCCTCGAGCTCGACGAGAACGGCGGCTTCGTCCGCGAGCTGCCCGCCGCCGACGCCTCCGCGCGCGCCTTCATCGTGGCGCCGCGGGGCGCGACCGCCTCGGCGACGATCGGACGGCTCGTTCTCACCAGCACCGCGCACGGCTATGCGCCCACCGCGACGGGCGAGCGGGCCCCGGGGATCAGCGTGCAGGTCCGCCGTCTGGACGACCTCCGCGTCGAGAAGACGGTCGTGCTGAGCGCGGGCCCCCGGGGCGAGGAGAACCTGGCACCGCTCGCTCCCCGCGCCCTCCACCGCGACCCGGTCGCGTTCGTCGACACCGAGCAGGGCGGGGCGCTCTACGCGTCGGACTCGCTGCAGACCTCCACCCCCGTCTTCCGTCTCGTCTTCGACTTCGGCGCCGGCTCGTTGCCGGGCGGTGCGGCGATCACGCCCGACGACCGCTTCTACGTCGTCGCGCTGGGCGGGAAGAACCGCGTCGCCTCGCTCGACGTGCGCGACCCGTGGAGTCCGAAGCTCGTCTCCTCCGTGCGTGTCGGCACCGAGGGTGAGCGCGCCGGCGGCCCCCACTGGCTCGCCATGAGCGCCGACGGCACGCGCGTCGCGGTGTCGGACTACACCGTCGACACGCCGAGCGGCGTCCGCGACGGCGACCACCGCGTCTACATGCTTCGCCTCGACCCGGCGACGGGCGCGCTCCGCCTGGACGACGCGTTCCGCGACGAGCTGACCGGGCGGGTCGGCGTCGACTTCAACCGCGCGCAATGGGCGCACGGCGATGCGGGACCGGCGCGGCCGGCCGGGCTGCTCTTCGTCTCGGCCGAGCCGCCGCCCGCGAAGAAGCGCTGAGACCGTTCGGTGTCCTCGCTCGTCATCCGTCCGATCCACGAGCGCGACGTCGACCAAGCCGGCGACGTGAACTTCGTCGCCTTCTACCGGGTCGCGCTCGCTCACGGGGTGCCGCCGTCCGTCACCACGCCGGCCGAGAGCCGCCGCTATCTCCGCTACCTGCTCTCCTTCGACCCGCTCGGCGGTCTCGTCGCCGAGGAGAACGGCGAGCTCATCGGGGTGGCGTGGATTCATCCGCGCGGCCCGGTGGCGACCATCGGTCCGCTCTCGGTCGATCCGCGGGCGCAGGGGCGCGGGGTCGGCCGGCGGCTCCTCGAGCGCGCCGTCGAGCTGGCGGGCAGCGGCGTGCCGCAGGTGCGGCTCGTGCACGAGAGCTACAACGTGGCCTCGCTCGGGCTCTATCTCCACGCGGGCTTCCGCGTCATCGCGCCGCTCCTCTACCTGGAGCTGCCGGTGGGGGCGCCGCTCGCGGCGCCGCCGGCGCCGGCGGGCCTGGCGGTACGCTTCGCCACCGCCGCCGACGCCGCCCGGGTCGTGGCGCGCGACGCCCGTGCCTTCGGCGCGCCGCGTCCGCAGAACGTGAACCTCTATCTCGAGCGCGGGCGGGTGCTCGTGGCCGAGCGCGCCACGCAGCTCGCCGGCTACGCGCTCGGCATCGGCTTCCAGGGCACCGGCTATCTCGGGTCGGCCTCGGCCGACGATCCCGATGTGCTCCTCGTCCTCCTCGCCACGCTCGCCGGCGAGCTCTCCGCGCGCGGCGTCGCGGTGCGCGCGCTGGTGCCCGCGACGGACCGGCGCCTGGTCGACGGCCTCGGCGCGCTCGGCTTCCGCGCCTTCCTCGCCTGCCACTACATGGGACGCGGGGGCGGCACGGCGCCGCCGCCGAGCTACGTGCTCATGAACGGCGACATGATGTAGGGCGCCGCCGCGCCGCGGAGCCGGGCGGGAAGGCGACGGCCACCGGCACGTCGAGCGCGGCGGCCAGCGCCAGCACGGTGGCGACCGTCGGCAGGGCGCGCCCGTTCTTGACTTGATTCACGTGCGCGCGGTCGAGACCGGCGCGCGCCGCGAGCTCGACGTCGGTCCAGCCGCGCGCGGCGAGGAGCCGGGAGAGCTCGTTCCGGGTCACGGGCGCCGGCGCCGCGCGCGCAGCGTCCACAACGCCTCCACCGGCGTCCCGAGCGCGGCGGCGACGCGCTCGGCGACGGCGAGCCGCGGGTTGGCGTCGGGCGCCCGCAGCCGGGCGAGCAGTCGCGCCGGCAAGAGCGTCCGCCGCGCCAGCTCCCCCCAGGTGATCGCGCGGGCGCGGAGCGCGTCGGGGAGTCGGTTGTCGACCGCGGGTGGGCGCCGGCCCGTCATCGCCGCGAGCATGCGTCGGGCGCCGCGCACGGGCAAGCCGCGGGCAGGGCCGCGGCATGCATTGGATCAGAACGTCATGGGGTCGAGCTGCTCGACGTTGATCGTGCCGAGCGGGCTGCACGGCACGTTGCCGGCCGGCGAGGCGAACACCACGGTGCCCTGCGGGAGGACGGGGCGGGTGAGGGTGAGCGGGTCGCCCGAATGCGGCGGGGTCCCTTCCCGCGTCCCGAAGCTCACCAGCACGACGGCGTCGTCGGAGCCGGGCGTCGCCCGGCCGGCGGCGATCGACACCTGGCCCAGGAAGGCCTGGCCGCCGTTGTTGGGGATGGAGAAGACGGCGCACGCCTGCAGCTCGTCCAGAAGCGGCGGACCCGACGCCGCGGCTTGCTCGGGGAAGAACTTGAAGAGGCTGATCAAGCTCGAGGAGCGCCGGTCGACGACCCGCGCGTAGAGGATCGAGCCGTCGGGGTGGACCTGGAAGGTGTCGTCGATCTTCTGGATCACCTCGAGCGGCGTCGGCTGCGGGCCCTGGATGCGGTAGACCCCGCCGTCGCGCTGGAAGCTCACGAAAGCGGAGTTGCCGTCGCGCGTGACCTCGAGGTCGCCGATCTCGTCGAAGTCGCCGTGGCACGGATCCTGGAGCTCGGCGACGTCGATCGGCCCGTAGAGGTCCGCGGCCGCGCCGGTCGAGCGCCGGATGCCCATCAGGATCTCCTGCGAGTCGCGCTCGCACGGGCCGGGCGGCAGGTCCTCCCAGCGGGCGACGAACAAGCGGCCGTCGGCGCGCTTGTCGCACGCGATGTCCATGGTCTGCGCGTTGGTGTGCGCGAACATCTGGGCGCCGACGCGGTTGCCGTTCGCGTCGAGCTGGAGGCGCAGGATGCTGACGGTCTTGTTGACGTCGCCGTCGGGAGAGGTGTACGCGCTCTCGTCGCTCAGGAGGTAGAAGTTGCCCTGGCCGTCGGCGCACATGTCGTTCGGCTCGAGGACGCCGGAGAAGATCGACACGACGCAGCTCTCGCCGGCCGTTGCGCAGTCCGAGGGCACGGCGCAGAGGTCGCGCGTGCCGCTGCCGTCGGGCTTCTGGCAGGTGTTCACGTTGTTGTCGACGTTCACGCGCTGGCCGCTCGGCAGGATCGCGAAGGTGCCGCGCGCGAAGACGTTGGAGTAGAGGGTCTCGGCGGCGTAGGTGGGGCCCGTGCCCGGCGCCGCCCCGCCGAACGCGTGCCCGAGGAGATGCGCGACGAAGCGGTTGCTCGCCGAGGCGACGAGCGTGACGTTGGGCCCCTGGTGGCCGGGCGCGCTGGGCTGGAAGGTGAGCGTGACGGGGGCGCTCTGGGAGGGGCCGAGGTCCAGGTAGGGGGTGCTGAGCGTGACGTCCGGGGTGTCGACGCCCAGGCGGACCTTCAACTGACTCGTCGGCTTGGTGTCCAGGTTGCGCACCGTGAACGTGGCGGTGCTGGAGCCGCCGAGGGGCACGGCGCCGAGCTCGAGCGCCTGGGCGCCGTCGACGCGCAGCACGCCGGGGGTCCGTCCGGGGTCGAGCCGGGGTTGCACGAGGACCGTGTCCGAGCGGCTCGCGCTCGACTGGCCGTCGCTCACGGTCACGCGCACGGTCAGATCTTCGGCCACGTCGGAGAACGTGCGCACCGCGCGCGCCGCGGAGTCGTGGTCGTTGTTGCCGAAGTCCCAGTCGAAGGTGAGCCAGTCGCCGTCGGCGTCCTGGCTCCCGCTCGCGTCGAAGGCGGTCGGGATGCCGGGCAGGACGACGTCCACCGGGTCGAGGTCGGCGGTCGGGACGTGGTTCTCGCCCTCGACGGCGCGGAAGCGCACGCGGTCGACGTCGCGCAAGCGGCGGCCGCGCTTGCCGCCGATGCGCACGCTGAGGACCGTCAGCCGGAGCTGGTTGATCGCCCGCGGCCCGACGTGCACGTGCGGCGGCTCGATGCGGGCGCGCTTGCCCGAGCCGCCCTTGTCGACGAAGTCGAGGAACATCGCCGTCACGTCGCGGTGCCCGAGGTGAGCGCGGAACGTCTTGGGGTCCGCTGCGACGCCGGTGTTGGTTTTCCCGAAGTATATCTTGAAGTTGACGAAGGGGTGCGCGACGGCGGCGCCGACCGGGGACGGCGTGCTCACCTTGAGCAGGGTGTCGCGCACCAAGCGCTTGGGACGCGCCTCCACGGGGGCCGCAACGGCCACCGCGAGGGCGATCAGCAGGGCCGCGGCCCGGGACATCCGGGCTGCAAGGTACGAGATCGGCGCCGCGCTTTGCAACTACAAATGCAGTGCTCTCCGCGACGGCGTCACTGGCACTGCTGGGCCAGCATGGCGACCGCTACGTCGTTCGGGAAGGAGCCCGTCTGCTCGTTCGTCTCGCTGAACGGCGTGGTGGCCGCGAGCAGTCCGTTCTTCGCCTGCAAGCGGTAGGCGACCACGCGGTCGAACTCGCCCGCGGCCACGTAGAGGGTGTTCCGGTCGACGGCGATGCGCACGGGGGTCATGCGGATGTCGGACGTCGAGGTCACGCGGGGCGTCTGCGGCAGCTTCCCGCCCGGGCGCAGGAGGAACGTGTCGATGCGCGCCTTGCCGAAGTTGGACGCGATCAGCGAGTTCGCCTGGAGGAGGATCGCCTCGTAGGCGAGGCCGTGGGCGGTCGTGCTCTCGATCTTCTGGAACTTCAACGCCGTGCTCTTCGGCTTGCTCGGGAACTTCTTCACGGGCTCGTCGAAATGGCCGTCCGAATGGAGGCGGAAGGCACGGATCCGGTTGTTCCCGCGCTCCTCGACGTAGAGGACGCCGTCACGGAGCGCGAGCGCCTTGGGGACGTTGAGCCCATGGCGGGTGGAGATCGGGCCGGTGACTGCGTCGGTGCGGGCTTTGGCGTTGGCGAAATTCTCGCACCCGTCCGGGAAGGGGTTCTTCAGGTTGCCGTCCGGACCGATCTGGAAGACGTCGACGCGACCCGGGGTGTCCTGCGCGGTGACGTAGAGCAGCGAGCCGTTCACGATTACGTTCTGGAAGCTCGCGGCGACCGGCCCGAGGGCGCAGCTCGTCGGCTTGTGGTCGACCGAGGACGGCGCGCCCTCGTCGTCGAGCGGGTACGCCGCGACGCGGTGCTTGCCGATCTGCTGCGGCACGTAGAGCACCTTGCCGTCGGCGCTGAGCGCGAGGTCGAGCGGTCGCATGTTGTCCTCGACCGACGTGCCGCCGATCCAACGCAGACCGCCGCGCGCGTCGATGCGATAGACCTCGACGCGGTCGACCTCGGCGACGTAGAGCACGCCGTTGCCGTTCGCAGCCTGGCCGACGAGGAGGCGCCGCGGCTCCGAATGCACCGGGTCCTGCCCGCGGCGCATGCTGATGCTCACCGTCGGGGTGGTGGCGAGCGAGCCGTCGTTGTTGATGCAGAAGCCGTCGACGCGCCCCGGGGTGGCGGCGGTGGCGTAGAGGATGCGGCCGGCGGTCGCCGGCCGGGCGGCGAGCGCGACCAGCAGGGCGAGCACGAGCGTTCGAGAGAGACGCATGGGGTCCGGCTTATATCAACCCGATCGTCATCGGTGAAGCGATTGCAGGGGTGCGGAACGGCACGCATAATGCGCCCGCCCCTGGAAGGAGGCGCGATGGCCGCCCTGGTCGTCACCCGGCGCGACGACGCCCTGCTCTACGTCGGTCTCAACCGACCCGAGAAACGGAACGCGATCCACTGGGAGATGCTGGCGGCGCTGCGCGAAGCGCTCGTCGCCGCGGAGCGCGAACGCGACATCCGCGCCGTCGTCGTCTACGGCGAAGGCCCGGTCTTCTCGGCGGGGGTCGACTTCACCGCGCTGGCGGGCGACGTGGGCGACGACACCCCGATCCGCAGCCGCGTGGGCGACATGCAAGCGGTCCTGAACCGCATCGAGACGCTCGAGAAGCCGGTGATCGGCGCGCTCCACCGCTACGTTCCGGGCCTCGGGCTCGAGCTCGCGCTCGCCTTCGACCTGCGGGTGGCGAGCGCCGACTGCGAGCTCGGGCTGCCCGAGGTGAAGCTCGGGCTCGTGCCGGATGTCGGCGGCACGACCCGGCTCGTGCGCACGGTCGGCGTCGCGCGCGCCAAGGAGCTGATCCTCACCGGGCGGATGATCCGCGCCGAGGAGGCGCGCGCGATCGGCCTCGTGCACGAGGTGGCGCCGGTGGGCGAGCACCTGGCGGCCGCCACCCGGCTGGCGCGCGAGGTGGCGGCCAACGCCCCGCTCGCGGTCGGGCTCGCCAAGCGGCTCGTCGACTTCGTGAGCGAAGCCGACAAGCAGACCGCGCTCCATCTCGAGACGCTCGTCCAGAGCCTGCTCGTCCGGACCGCGGACGCCGCCGAGGGCACGCAGGCGCTGGCCGAGCGCCGCCCGCCGCGCTTCACGGGGCGCTAGTGGCCTGGAACCTGCTCGCCACCTCCGTCGAGGGCCAGCGGGACGCGCTGCTCGAGGCGCTGCGGCGCCTCGCCCCGTTCCGTCCCGGCGGCTACCGTAACGTCGTCAAAGCGCAGGTCGACGACCCGCGCGCGTTCCTCGGCCGCGTGCGCGAAGCGCTGGCGACCGATCGCCTGCTGCCGACGTCGCTCGCCAAGCTCGTGCCGCTCGACGTCCAGATCCGGTTCGAAGCCGCGACGGCCGCCGACAGCTTCGCCGCGGCCGCCGAGCCGCTGCTCGACCGCCTGGGTGCGGGCTCCTTCTTCGTCCGCCTCGAGCGCCGCGGCCTGAAGGGTCGCCTCCACTCGCCCACCCTCGAGCGCGAGGTCGCCGACCGCGTCTGGCGCGCGCTGGAAGCCCGCGGCCGCACGCCGCGCGTCGACTTCCGCGACCCCGACGCCGTGCTCGCCATCGAGACGCTGGGCGACGAAGCGGGGTTGGTGGTGCTCGACCGCGCGCTGCGGATCGAGTTCCCCTTCGTCAAGATCCGCTAGCCTAGATCTGCGTCGAGCCGAGGAGGTTGCCGCCGAGCCGAGCGTGGCCGACCCGCGGGTCGCCTATGACGTTCACCACCGAGGGCTTTCCGGCGGCGAGCGCGCGCGCGAGCGCGGGGCGGATCTCCTCCGGACGCCGCACGTATTCGGCGTGGCAGCCGATCGCCTCGAACATGCGATCGTAGCGGAGGTCGGGGAGCATGTCGAAGGGATCCACGCGGCC
>JBGQET010000117.1:0-13529 GCA_041496545.1 Binatia bacterium
GCGCTCGCCGGCGTGGCCGAGGAGAAGGGCATCGCCTTCGGGCTCGGCTCGCAGCGCGCCATGCACCGCACGCCCGCGCTCGCCCACACCTTCGCCGTCCGGGACCACGCGCCGACGACGCTCGTGCTGGCCAACCTGGGCCTGGTGCAAGCCGCCGCCATGTCCACGGCGGAGACCGAAGCGCTCGTGCGCACGATCGGCGCCGACGCGCTCTGCGTCCATCTCAACCCGGCGCAGGAGCTGATCCAGGCGGGGGGCGACCGCGACTTCCGGGGCGGGTTGCGCGCCATCGCGCGCCTGGTGCGCGAGATGCCGGTGCCGGTCGTCGTGAAGGAGACCGGGTGCGGGCTCTCCCGCCGCGTCGCCGAGCGGCTGGTCGCCGCCGGGGTGCGGACGGCCGACGTGTCGGGCGCGGGCGGGACGTCGTGGGTGAAGGTCGAGGCGCTGCGCGCCGAGCCGGCCGAGCGGGAGCTGGGCACGGTGTTCGCCGACTGGGGCATTCCCACGGCCGCCTCGCTGCTCGCCTGTCGCGGCGTCGGCCTCGAGCTGGTGGCGAGCGGCGGGCTGCGCACCGGGCTCGACGTCGCCAAGGCGATCGCGCTCGGCGCGCGCGTGGCGGGCGTCGCGCTGCCCGTGTACCGCGCGTATCGCGAAGGTGGGGAGGAAGCCGCCGGACGGTTCATCGACGGGCTCGTGACCGGGCTCCGGACGGCAATGGTGCTGACCGGCTCACGCGACCTCGACGCGCTCGGGCACGTGCCGGTGGTGCTCGGGAGCCGGCTGCGGGAGTGGGTCCTCGTGGGAGGAGGCGCATGAGCAATTCGCGGATTCCGGCGTTCTACCGGTTGAGCATCGAGGAGCGACGGCAGAAGCTGGCCGACACCCTCGGCCTCACGGCCGAGGAGATGGCGACGCTCGAAGCGGCCGACGCGCTGCCGGTGGAAGTCGCCGACACCATGATCGAGAACGCGGTGGGGACGTTCGCGCTGCCCTTCGGGGTGGCGCTCAACTTCCAGATCAACGGGCGCGACCGCGTGATCCCGATGGTGGTCGAGGAGCCGTCGGTGATCGCGGCGGCGTCCAACGCCGCGCTGGTGGCGCGCGCGGGCGGCGGCTTCGCCGCCGAGGGCGACCCGGGCGCCATGATCGGCCAGATCCAGCTCGTGAACGTGCCGGACCCCGGGGCGGCGGTGGAGCGCATCGGGGCGGCCCGGGCGCGCCTCCTCGCCGCCGCCGAGGACCTGACGCCGGGACTCTGCCGGCGCGGCGCCGGCCCGCGCGACATCGAGGTGCGGCTCGTCCGCCCGGCGCGCGGCGAGACGATGGTCGTCGTCCACGTCCTCATCGACACCGGCGACGCCATGGGCGCCAACGCCGTCAATTCCGTCGTCGAGGCGCTGGCGCCGATGGTCGAGGACATCGCCGGCGGCTGCGCCTGCCTGCGCATCCTCTCCAACCTCGCCGACCGCCGGCTGGCGCGCGCCGCGGTGCGCGTCCCGGTCACCGCGCTCGCGCGCGGCGGCTTCGACGGCGAGGAGGTGGCGGAGCGGATGATGTACGCCTACGAGCTCGCCGCCGCCGACCCGTACCGCGCCGCGACCCACAACAAGGGCATCATGAACGGCGTCGACGCGGTCGCGCTCGCCACCGGCAACGACTGGCGTGCGATCGAAGCCGGCGCCCACGCCTACGCCTGCCGCGACGGGCAGTACCGCTCGCTGTCGCGCTGGGATTGGGAGGACGGGCACCTGGTCGGGGCGCTCGAGCTGCCGATGGCGGTGTCGACGGTGGGGCCGGTCGTCCAGTCGCACCCGCGCGTGCGGCTCGCGCTGCGCGTGCTGGCCGTGTCGGGGGCGCGCGACCTGGCGGCCATCATGGCGGCGGTCGGGCTCGCCTCGAACCTGGCGGCGATGCGGGCGCTCGCCTCCGAAGGCATCCAGAAGGGGCACATGGCGCTGCACGCCCGCGCGGTGTCGCACGCGGCGGGCGCGCGCGGGGAGGAGGCGGAGCGCCTCAGGCGGCGGCTGCTGGCGGGGGGCGAGGTGAAGATCGACCGTGCGCGCGAGCTGCTGCGCACGCTGGAGCCGGGCTCGTGAAGCTGCCCGCCCGCGGCCGCGCCGCGGGGAAGGTGATCCTCCTCGGCGAGCATGCGGTAGTCTACGGCCGCCCGGCGCTGGCGGCCGGTCTGGCCCTGGGGCTCGAAGCCGAGGTGACGGCCGGGGCGGGTGCGCTCCGCTTCGAGACCGACCGGCCGGAGCTCGCGACCGACCCTCGACCCGCCGCGCTCGCCGCCGCGGCGGCCGCCGCGCTCGGCATCGACCCGACGGGCCTGGCCGTGCGCGTCCGCTCCGCGCTCCCCCCGGGCGCCGGCTTCGGCAGCTCCGCGGCGCTCAGCGTGGCGGTGCTGCGCGCGCTCGCCGCGGCGGCGGAGCGCCGGCTCGGGACGGACGAGGAGCTGGCCCTCGGCCGGCGCCTGGAGACGATCTTCCACGGCCATCCCTCGGGCATCGATCCCGCGGCGGCGGCGCTGGGGACGTGCTTCACGTTCGTCCGCGGCGAGCCGCCGACGGTGACCCCCGTCCAGCCGCCGGCGCCGCTCGCGCTGGTGATCGCGTTCAGCGGCCGGCCGCGCAGCACGGGCGCGGCGGTGGGCGCGCTGCGCGAGCGGTGGACGGCGGAGCCCGCGCGCTACGACGCGCTCTTCGACCGGATCGCCGAGACGGTCGAGCGAGGGACGCGCGCGCTCGTGGCAGGAGACGCGGCCGGCCTCGGTGCGGCGTTCGACGCGAACCAGGCTTTGCTGGAGGCGATCGGCGTGTCGGCGGACGAAGTGGGCGCACTGGTGGCGACGGCGCGGCGGGCCGGCGCGCTCGGCGCCAAGCTGACGGGCGGCGGCGCGGGCGGGGCGGTGATCGCGCTCGGACCCGACCCCGAGCGGCTCGAAGCGGCGTTGCGCGCCGGCGGCGCGCGGATCATGGTGGCGCGGATCGGCAGAGCGGCCGAGGAGGCGGCATGACGGGTGGCGAGGGACGGCTGGTGCTGGTCGGCAGCGAGGAAGGGCAGGGGCTCGGCCAGCGCGCCGCGCAGGCCGCCGGCCGGGCGAGCCAGTACCTCTTCGCGACCCAGCACGCGCGCGGCTACTGGCACGCGCCGCTCGAGGCCACGGTGACCATGGAGGCCGAGTACGTCTTCATGAACCGCATGCTCGGCCGCGACAAGCCGGACCTCGACCGGCGCATGGCGGAGCGGATGCTGGCGCTCCAGCAAGCCGACGGGAGCTGGCCCCTCTACCACGGCGGGCCCGGCAGCGTCTCCACCACCATCGAGGCGTACTTCGCGCTCAAGCTCACGGGGCTGAAGGCCGAGGAGCCCGCGCTCGCCCGCGCGCGCGACTTCGTCCTCGCGCACGGCGGCCTCGCGCGCGCCGGCGTCTTCACCCGCATCTGGCTCGGCCACTTCGGGCAGTTCCCGTGGTCGGGCGTGCCGGCGATGCCGGTCGAGCTGGTGCTGCTGCCGCCGTGGTTCCCGCTCAACATCTACGCCATGTCGAGCTGGGCGCGCAGCACCGTCGTCCCGTTGACGCTCCTGATGGCGCACCGCCCCGACCTCCGCGTCGACGCGGCCGCCGCCGTGCCCGAGCTGTGGGTCCGCCCCCCGCGGCCCGAGGACCTCGCCTTCGCGCGCTCGCCCGAGCTGGTCACGTGGCGGAACTTCTTCCTCGCCGTCGACGCCGTGTTGAAGGGTCTCCGCCAGAGCCTCGCCTGGCGGCCGCTGCGCCGCCGCGCCATCGCGCGCGCCATCGAGTGGGTGCTCCGCCACCAGGACACGAACGGCCAGTGGGGCGGCATCCAGCCCGCGATGGTCTACTCGACGCTCGCCCTCCACGCCGTCGGCTTCGCCAAGGACCATCCGGTCATGGTGAGCGCCTTGCACGGCGTCGACGACTTCCTCGTCGAGTGCGAGGGCACGCTCATGTACCAGCCCTGCGTGTCCCCCAACTGGGACACGGCGCTGGCGGCGAAGGCGCTGCTCGACGCCGGGCTCGACCCCGCGCACCCCGCGCTCGCGCGCGCGGGCGAGTGGTTCCTGAAGAACCAGATCTTCCGGCCCGGCGACTGGTCCGTCTACAACCCGACGCTCGAGCCCGGCGGCTGGGCCTTCGAGTTCGCCAACGACTGGTATCCGGACGTGGACGACTCGGCCGTCATCCTGATGGTGCTCCAGGCCCTGCCGCTCGCCGCCACACCCGCCGGCAAGCGCGCCATCGCGTACGGCCTCAACTGGACGCTCGGCATGCAGAGCCGCTCGGGCGGCTACGGCGCCTTCGACACCGACAACGCCGCCGGCTTCCTGAATCGCATCCCGTTCGCCGACCAGGAAGCGATGATCGACCCGCCGACGGAGGACCTCGCCGGGCGCCTGCTGAGCCTCATGGGTGCGGTGGGCTACGGACCGGACTTCGGCCGGGCGCGCCGCGCGGTCGACTTCCTCCGCCGCACCCAGCGCACCGACGGGAGCTGGTGGGGCCGGTGGGGCGTCAATTTCATCTACGGCACGTGGTGCGCGCTCGCCGGGCTCCGCGCCATCGGCGAGGACATGCGCGCGACGTGGATCCGCCGCGCCGTCGAGTGGCTCGTCGCGCGCCAGAACGCCGACGGCGGCTGGGGCGAGACGGTCGCCTCCTACGACGACGAGCGCCTGGCCGGGAAGGGCGACTCGACGCCGTCGCAGACGGCGTGGGCGCTCCTCGGGCTCCTCGCGGCGGACGGGCCGCGGAGCGCGGCGGTCGAGCGCGGCATCGACTGGCTCGTCTGCCAGCAGGGGCCCGACGGCACCTGGCAGGAGCGCGCCTTCACCGGCACCGGCTTCCCGCGCCACTTCTACCTCCGCTACCACCTCTACCGGCACTACTTCCCGCTCATGGCGCTGGGGCAGTACGCGCGGGGGGTGGAATCATGAGCGTCGGCATCGACCGGCTCGCCGCCTACGTGCCCTGCTGGGCGCTGCCGATGCCCGCGCTGGCCGCGGCGCGCGGCATCCCGCTCGAGAAGCTGACGCAGGGGCTCGGCGTCCGCGAGATGGCGATCGCGCCGCCCTGCGAGGACGTCGTCACGCTCGCCGCCAACGCCGGCGCCCGCTTGCTGCGCGCGGCGGAGATCGACCGGGGCGAGATCGGCCTCTGCCTGGTCGCCACGGAGAGCGCCGTCGACCACGCCAAGCCGGTCGGGATATTCATCCACGAGCTGCTGGGGCTCGGCCGCCAGTGCCGCGTCTACGAGCTGAAGCACGCCTGCTACGCCGGCACGGCGGCGCTCATGACCGCCGCCGACTGGGTGCGCGCGGGCGGCGTGCGGCACCGCCGCGCGCTCGTCGTCGCGGCGGACGTCGCGCGCTACGAGCGCGGCTCGCCGGGGGAGCCGACGCAAGGCGCGGGCGCCGTCGCGATGCTCGTCCAGCACGACCCGCGTGCCCTCCAGCTCGGCGAGGAGTCGGCCGTCCACGCCGCCCACGTCTACGACTTCTGGCGTCCGCTCGACCACCGCGAAGCGCTGGTCGACGGCAAGTACTCGATCACCTGCTACCTCGACGCGCTCGCCGGCGCCTTCACGACGTACCGCGCGCTCGAGCGCCCTGCGCTCGGGCCCGCGGAAACATTCGCCGAGCGCATGGCCTCGCTCCTCTACCACGTCCCCTTCCCGAAGATGGCCTCCAAGGCGCACCGGCGCCTGCTGGAGCTCGACTGGCGCGCGGCCGAGGCGCGCTGGGCCGCGGCGGAGCCCCGTCTCGACGCGCTGGTGGACGAGTCGTTCGCCGCCCAGGTCGCGCCGGGGATCGAGGCGATCGCACGCGTGGGCAACATGTACACCGCGTCGCTCTACTTCTGCCTGGCGGCGCTCCTCGAGCGCGAGGGACGCCGCCTCGGTGGGCGGCGGCTCGGGCTCTTCTCGTACGGCAGCGGGTCGTGCGCCGAGTTCTTCACCGGCACCGTGCCGGGCTCCGTCGGCGGCGTCGCCGACGCCGGCATCGCCGCCATGCTCGCGGCCCGCCGGGCCATCGACGTCGCCGAGTACGAGCGCGCGCTCGACGCCGCCGACGCCGGCGGCGAGCCGGTGGCGGGCTTCGCGGGCGAGTTCGTCTTCCACGGCGTCCGCAACCACCGGCGCGAGTACGCCCGCGTCGCCGCGGAGGCGGCCGCGTGATCGGGACCCAGTCGCCCGCGGCCGCGGCGCCCGCGCCGGCCCCACGGCCGCGTCCCGTCGACCCCGCGCGGCTCGCCGCCGCCTACGCGCACTGCGCGCGCATCGCGCGCCAGCACTACGAGAACTTCACCCTCGGCTCGTGGCTCCTGCCGCGTGCGCTGCGGCGCGATCTCGCCGCCGTGTACGCCTTCGCGCGCGGCGCCGACGACATCGCCGACGAGGGACCGGCGGCGGGCCGGCTCGAAGCGCTGGCCGCCTGGGAGCGGCAGCTCCTCGCCTGCGCCGACGACCCCGCGTCCGTCGACGACCCCGTCTTCCTCGCCCTGGGTCACACGATCGCCGCGCACCGGCTGCCGGTCGAGACGCTGCGCGACCTCCTGCGCGCCTTCCGGCGCGACGCCGCCGGCGACACGCGCTCGTTCGCCACCTTCGCCGACCTGCTCGCCTACTGCCGCTGCTCCGCCAACCCCGTCGGGCGGACCGTCCTCGCGCTCTTCGGCCACCGCGACGGCGAGCGGCAGGCGCGCGCCGACCAGATCTGCACCGCGCTCCAGCTCACCAACTTCTGGCAGGACGTGCGGGGCGACCTCGAGCGCGGCCGCGTCTACATCCCCCAGCACGACCTCGACCGCTTCCCCGGCAGCCGCGAGGCGCTCGCCGCGCGCGCGGTGACGCCGGGCTTCCGCCAGCTCCTCGGCTACGAGGTGGCGCGCACGCGCGAGCTCTTCCGCGCCGGGCTCGCCCTCACCCATCTCGTCGGCGGGCGGCTCCGGCGGGAAGTCCGGCTCTTCGCGGGCGGCGGGCTCGCCATTCTCCGGCGCATCGAAGCCGCCGACTACGACGTCTTCGCGCGCCGGCCGACGCTCGGGCGGGCGCAGCTCGCGCGCCTCGTCCTCCGGGAGCTCTGGCCATGAGCGCCTCCGCGCTCGCGCGCGGCACCGTCGCCGCCGCGTACGACTACTGCGAGGCGAAGACGCGCGGCGCGGGCTCGAATTTCTACTGGGGCTTCCGCCTGCTACCCGCCGACCGCCGCCGCGCGCTGTCCGCCGTCTACGCCTTCTGCCGCGCCGCCGACGACATCGCCGACGAGCCCGCCGACCGCACCGACCCGGCGCGGCTCCTCGCCCGCTGGCGCGCCGAGCTCGACGCCGCCTACGCCGGGCGGCCCCGGCACCCGATCGGGGTTGCGCTCGCCGACGCGGCCGAGCGCTTCGCGCTGCCGCGCGCGCACTTCGAAGCCGTGGTGAGCGGCGTCGAGATGGACCTGACGCGCGCCCGCTACGAGACCTGGGAGGGCGACCTCGACCGCTACTGCTACGGTGTCGCGGCGGCGGTCGGCCTGGTCGCGATCGAGATCTTCGGCTACCGCAACCCGTCCGCGCGCCAGTACGCGGTGAACCTCGGGCTCGCCTTCCAGCTCACCAACATCATCCGCGACGTCGCCGAGGACGCCCGCCGCGGTCGCGTCTACCTGCCGCGCGCCGACCTCCGCCAGTTCGGCTGTCCCGAGGACGACGTGCTGGCCGAGCGCTGCACCGAGGCCTTCCGTGCCGTCATGGCCTTCGAGTGCGCGCGCGCGGGCGAGCACTACGGCCGCGCTCGCTTCTCGCTCGCGGAGGAGGACCGGCAGTCGCTCGCGCCGGCCGAGGCGATGCGGCTCATCTACGAGCAGCTCCTCCGCCGCGTCGTCTTCCGCGGCGGCGACGTCTTCGGCCCCAAGGTCCGCCTCACACGGCCCGAGAAGGCGGCGCTCGCGATGGCCGCTTGGGCACGGCCGCACCTCTCCTTCCTCTACCGCTTCGCGTGACGCCGCACGTGGTAGTGGTCGGCGGCGGGTTCGCCGGCCTGGCGGCCGCCGTGCGGCTGGTGCGCGCCGGCGCGCGCCCGACGCTGCTCGAGCGGCGCCCGTTCCTCGGCGGGCGGGCGTACTCGTTCGCCGACCCGGCGACCGGCGACGTGGTCGACAACGGGCCGCACCTCCTCGCCGGCGCGTACACCGAGGCGCTCGACTTCCTGGCCGAGATCGGGACGTCGGACCGGATCGCGTTCCAGCCGCGGCTCGCGGTGACGCTCGCGCACCCGACGCTCGGCACGGGCACGGTCGCGGCGCCGGCGCTCCCGGGCCCGCTCCAGGCGCCGGCCGCGCTGCTGCGCTACCGACTCCTCGGGCGCGCCGACCGCCTCCGCGTCATGGCCGGCGCGCTGCGGCTCGTGGCGCGCGCCGACGCGCTCCGCGGGGCGACGGTCGCCGAGGCGCTCGCCGCCGCCGGCCAGTCGGCGGCGGCTCGCGCGCGCTTCTGGGACCCGCTCGCGGTCGCGACCCTGAACGAGACGGCGGAGCGGGCCGCGGCGCGCCCGTTCGCCGCGGTGCTGCGCCGACTCTTCTTCGGCGGCCCGGCGGCGGCGCGCTTCGCCGTCGCCACCGTGCCGCTCGCCGACCTCTACACCACCGCCGCCCGCCGCCTGGTCGAGGCCGCCGGCGGCGCGGTCGTGAGCGGCGCGACCGTCGCCGGCCTCGCCCTCGGCCCCGGCGGGGTCGAGGGCGTAGTGCTGCGCGACGGGACGCGCGTCGCGGCCGACGCCGTGATCCTCGCCGTGCCGTGCGGGGCCCTCCTCCGGCTCCTGCCCGACGTGCTGCGCGACGTGGCGCCGTTCCGCGCGCTCGCGGGCGTCGGCACCTCACCCATCGTGAGCGTCCACCTCTGGCTCGCGCGTCGCGTCTCCTGGGGCGCGCCCTTCATGGGGCTCCTCGAGAGCCGCACGCAGTGGCTCTTCGACGGCGGCCCGGCGGCGGACGGCGGCTGGCGGCTGGCGAGCGTGACGAGCGGCGCGCGCTTCTGGGACGACGTCGGCGACGGCGCGATCGCGGCCGAGGTGGCGTCCGAGGCGCGCGCGGTGCTGCCCGCGCTCCGCGGGGTCGACGTCCGGCGCACGCTGGTCGTCCGCGAGCGCCACGCCACGATCTCGCTCACGCCGGCCGCCGACCGCGTTCGCCCGGGCGCGGAGACGCCGCTCCCGAACCTCTTCCTGGCCGGCGACTGGACGGCGACGGGGCTCCCGGCGACCATCGAAGGCGCGGTGCTCTCCGGCCGTCGCGCCGCGACGCTCGCGCTCGCTGTGGCGGGCGCGCGTGGAACGCGCGGCTTCGCGGCCGTCGAGTTGGCAGGCCCCCCGCCCGGCTGACGAGGAGCGGCATTCCCGGGTGGAGGTGGACGCGGTCGGCGAGTTGACAACCCGCGCCGCCGCCGCCTAACTCGAACCGGATGGCCGCGCCGCAGCGCTACAGCGTCGTCGTCGCCAAGGACTACCTCAAGTTCTCGGCGGCGCACTTCATCGCCTATCCGGGGTTCCGCGAGCCGCTGCACGGGCACAACTACCAGGTGTCGGTGCGCGTCGAAGCCGACCTCGGCGCCGACGGCTACGTGCTCGACTTCGGGCTCGTGAAGCGGCTCGCGCACGCGCTCTGCGAGGAGCTGGACGAGCGCGTGCTGCTGCCCGAGCGGAGCGAGTGCCTGCGCGTGGTCGGCGCGGGCGACGGCGTCGAGGTGACCACCGAAGAGGGCGGCCGCTTCCGCTTCCCCGCCGCCGACGTGCGCCTCCTGCCGATCGCGCACAGCTCCGCCGAGGAGCTGGCCGCGTACCTGCTCGGACGTCTCCGCGCCGCGCTCGCCGCGGAAGCGGGCGGCCGGGGGCTGGTGGCGCTCGAGGTCGGCGTCGGCGAAGCGCCGGGACAGGTGGCCTTCTGCCGCGAGGCCTTCTGAGGCTCGTCGCGCTCGCCGCGCTCGCGGCGGGCTGCTCGCGCTCGCTGCCCGACCCCGACGCGCCCGGCGCCGCCGTGCTGCGCCAGCGGTGCAGCGCCTGCCACGCCGTCCCCACTCCGGGCAGCATGACCTACGACATGTGGATGATGCAGATCGACCGGATGCGCGGCGTCTTCGCGCAGCGCGGCCTGCCGTGGCTCACGCCCGCGGAGCGGGAGGCCCTCCAGGTGTACCTCCACGCCCACGCCGGCACCGCGTAGCGGGCGGAATTTGATTGACCCGCCGGGTCCGGACGCCGTACATCCATCGGATGACGTTCGGTCGTTCCCTCTCGCGGGTGGTCCTCCTCCTCGCGCTGGCCGCCCCCGCCGCGGCCACCGTGGTCGAGCGGATGTCGCTCGAGCGAGTCGTGAAGGAGTCGGCCTTGATCGTGCACGCGCAGGTGCTCGACGTCCGCTCGGGGCGCGACGCGGACGGGCTCGCCGCGACGTGGATCACGCTCGCCGTCACGCGCACCTTGAAGGGACCGCACCGCGATCGCCTGGTCGTGAAGCAGTTCGGCGTCGCCGAGCCGCTACCTGACGGCGTGCTCGTCCGCGTCGCGGGCCTGCCGCGCTGGACGCCGGGCGAGGAGACGGTGCTCTTCCTCCGCGGCGAGAGCCGCCGGGGTTTCTCGAGCCCGGTCGGGCTCGCGCAGGGCGTCTACCGGGTAGAGCGCCGCGGCGGCCAGGCGCGCGCCCGGAGCGACACGGGCGCCGGACCCACCGACGTCGACGACCTGCTCGGCAAGGTGACGCGCCTAGTGGAGGCGGGCCAGTGAAGGGCCGGCGGCTCGGGCTCCTCGTCGTGGTCCTCGGCCTGGCGCGCGCCGGCGTCGCGCTCGGCGCCGGGGCGCTCATCGTCAACGGCGCCGGCACTCCGATGGTGTGGACCGCCGATCCCATCCCCTTCAACCCGGATCGGGGCGGGCTCGGGACGCTCAACAACGCCGCCGCGGTGGCGGACGTCACCGCCGACTTCGCCGTCTGGGCCGCGGTGCCGACCGCCACGCTCCACTTCGCCAACGCCGGCCCGCTGCCGGTCGACGTCGGTCGAAACAACTACCACCAGTACCTCGACGTCTGCGGCGACGGATTGAGCCCGATCATCTTCGACACCGACGGCACGATCACCGACGACGTCTTCGGCGCCGGCGCGAGCCAGAGCATCCTCGGCTTCGCGGGCCCGGACTGCGGCACCCTCGTGCCGCCCGTCGTGACCGAGGGCGTCGCCGTGCTGAACGGCAAGTGGATCGACGGGGTCCAGACGGCGGGCAACCCCGAGATCCCGCGCGCCGTCTTCGACGCGGTCTTCGTGCACGAGTTCGGACACTACGTGAACCTCGACCATTCGCAGGTCGGGCTCACCGAGGCCTTCGACGCCGACCCGTCGAACGACGACGCCGTCGCCACCATGTTCCCGTTCCTGATCGGCGCCGTCGGGGCGACGCTCACGCTCGACGACCGCGTCGCCGTGTCGACGCTGTATCCCAGCGCGGCGTTCGCCACCGACTTCGGCACCATTACCGGCCGCGTGCTCCGCTCCGACGGCACGACGCCGTTCCAGGGCGCGTACGTGATCGCTCGCCGCACCGACGACCCGCGCCTGACCGCGGTCGGCACCGCCTCGGGCGCGCGCTTCTTCCCCGCCGCCGCGGGCGGCCCCCCCGCGCCGGCGCTCGAAGGCGAGTACGAGCTGCCCGGCCTGCCGCCCGGCCAGTACACGGTCGAGATCGAGGAGATAGACGGCAGCTTCACCGCGGGGTCGAACGTCGGCCCGCTGGATCCTCCCGCGAAGCTCCCCGGCCCGCCCGAGTTCTGGAACGGCGCCGACGAGGCGTCGACCGATCCGCCCGACGATCCCTCCCTCGCGACGCCGCTCGCCGTCGCGGCGGGGACCACGCAGACGGGCGTCGACGTCGTCCTGAACCTCCCGACGCCGCCCGCAAACGACGACTGCGCCGCGCCGGTCGTGATCGGCGCCACGCCGTTCGCTGACGTGCGCTCGACCGGTTTCGCCACCACGGCGGCCGGCGACCCCGACACCGTCTGCGGCACCGGCCACGACTCGAACAGCGTCTGGTACGCGTTCACGCCGCCCGCCGGCGGCTTTGTCACGATCGACACGCGCGGCAGCACCTACGACACCGTCGTCACCGTCTTCCAGGGCGGTTGCGGCGCGCTCGCCGAGGTGGCGTGCGACGACGACGGCGCGGGCACGAGTCACCTCTCGCTCCTCTCCTTCGCGACCGCGGGCGGCACGCCGTACCTCGTCGAGGTGACCGACTACGGGAGCCCGGGCGGCGGGACGCTCCGCTTCGCGCTCGACTTCACGACCTGCGGGAACGGTGTCGTCGACGCGGGCGAGACGTGCGATCATGGGACGGCGGGCAATGGCGTGGACGGCTGCTGCTCCGCCGCCTGCCACCTCGTCGACGCGGACGGCGACGGCGTCTGCGACGTCTTCGACGACTGCCCGACGACGGCCGACCCGGCGCAAGCCGACGTCGACGGCGACGGGATCGGCGACGCCTGCGACCTTTGCCGGACGACCGACCCGGGCCAGACGCACTGGGTGCGGCCGAAGCTCCAGCTCTCGGGTGTGGCCGACGGGAAGGTCGCCAACGACTCGCTCCGCCTCGGCGCGGAGTTCCGGCTCGCCACGGGCGCGTTCTCGATCGACCCGCGCGCGAACGGCGCCGCGCTCGAGGTGCGCTCGGCCGCCGGCCTGCCGAAGATCGCGATCACCTTGCCGGCGGGCGCGTTCGCCGGCAGCGGCCCCGGCTGGATCCGGAACGTCGGCCGCTACAGCTTCTTCGACCGCCGGCCCGGCGGCACGGGCGGCGTGAGCAAGATGAGCGTCACCGACCGCGGCGGCGGCCGGCTGGCGGTGAGCGTCACCGCCAAGGGCGCCGACTTCGCGCTCGCGGCCGGCGATGCGCCCCTCGGCGTGACGGTGGTGCTGGGCGGCGCGGCGGCCGGGGCCGCGGGTGAGTGCGGCGAGATGCGCTTCGAGTCGCCGCCGCTCGCGCCGGCGTGCAGCGTCGGCCGCGGCGGCACGCGGATCACCTGCCGCTAGGCGCGTCGCCCGGACGGCCGGGGCGGCGTGGGGTTGCTCGCCGCCTCCCGGGTCCCGTCCGGGGCGCTTCGCGCCCCGGCCACCCTGGTCGGTCGGCTGCGCACGCCACGCCGCCCCGGCCGGAGATCCTCGAGCGCGCCGCTCGGGTCGTAGTAGAGCTCCTGGCGCGCGATCGTCCCGTCGCGGTAGCGGTAGACGACGACGTAGTTGGAGCGGAGGCGCCGTGCCTCGCGGGTCCAGTCGAAGTGGACGCGGACGAACGCGGCGTCGCCGGCCGGGGCGATCGCGTGCTCGACGGCGCGGTAGCCGATGTCCCGGCACGCTCGGATGGTGAGGGTGATGAACTCGAGCATGCGGTCGACGCCTTCGATGCGGGCGGGCCAGTCGTAGAGGCGGACCGTGGGGCTCAGGTAGACGACGTCGGGGTGGTAGAGCGGGCGCGCGATCTCGA
>JBGQET010000118.1:0-13176 GCA_041496545.1 Binatia bacterium
AGGAGCGTTGGCAGGTCGGTCGAGAAGAACGCCACCGGGTCCGTGGCGGCGGGCACGTCGGCGTCGCGGCGAGTCCGGAAATCCAACGGCACGTCGACACCTCCGGTCCTGCGGTGGTTCCCGGTGACTACGACGGCTGGGTCGGGAACGCCAGGCCCGCGGCCACGGCGAGTGATGGCCGGGGCGCGGCAATCGGTTCCGCCGGGAGGTCCAGTCTCCCCGCCGCGCACGCAGTCCGGGCCGCGCCGCGGGGCGCCGGCGCGAAGGCGCTACGGGTGGGAGGCGAGCGTCGCGACCGGCCGGGCCTGAACGCGATCCGTCACCTCGATGAAGCGGTAGGGAGCGAGCCAGGTGTGGAAGTAGCTGCGGTCGGGCAACAGCGGCACGTCGGCGCCGAACACCTGGTTCAAGACCACGCGGAAGGAGTTGACGGGCGTGATCGAGGGGTAGAGGCGCCGGTAGTCCTGTCCCGGCCAGTAGTACGCGTTCAGGATCGCGAGCCGATCGCCGACGTCGGTGCGCTCGACGTTCTCCCACTCCACGTCCATTCCGGAGCCGTGGTCGCTCTGGAGGATCACCACCGGCGGCGTCCGCGCGTGGGCGAGGATGGCATCGATCACCTCGTCGAGCTGGGGGTCGAGCCAGAGCACCTGGTCGCGGTACCCGTCGCGGTAGCTCTCGCCGGTGTCGCGGTTCTCTTCCTTCCAGTGACTGCCGTCGGACAGGGTCGCCACGCCCCGCGCGGGACGATAGCTACCGTCGGGCATGAAGACGAAGGGCGGATGGGGTACCAGGAGGTGCACGAGGGTGAACGTCGGATCGGCATGCGCCGGCTCCTGCTTCAGGCGGTCGAGGGTCCAGTTGATCTGGCGACGGCGCAGCGCGTGCTGGAGCCGCCCCTGATAGCCCGTCGTCAGCCCCATGAAGTACGGAACGGCCGTCGAGGTGAGGAGACCGCCACGGAACTCGCCCATGCGGAGCCACGAGGTGTTTACCTCGTCTGCGTCGCGAAGATCGGTGAAGCGATATCCCGTCGGGTAGTCGACGATCCGATACCCCAGCCGACGCAGCGTCTCGACGGCGCGGCTCACGCCCACGAGGTCGCGGACGGGCATGCGGGAGTCGGACGGACTGTTCGTGCCGACGAGGAGATCGTCGAGGTACGCGAAATTCAGGAACGAAGCGAAGGAGAAAACCGTCTGCGCGTAGTTCGAGTGACTCTCGCGCGCGACGTAGAAGCCCTTCCGTTCGAGCGACGCGGACAGCCCGTCCGGGATGCCGAACTTGGCGGCGAGCACGTCCGCCCGCGCGTGCGCGTCCGCGATGATCCACCAGATGTCCGGACGGTCTCGTGGCGGCGAAGCCGGCAGGGGCAGGTCCGCGAGGACATTTGGCCGCACCTTGAGGACGCGCGGCTCGGCGAGCTGGACCGACTCCCCTACGAGCGTGAAGAGCACCATCAGGAGCATTGTGGCGTTCGCGAAGCGCGTGGCTAAGTGGCAGGTCCCGGGCCACCGGATCACCACCACGGCCAGGCCGCCCACCACGGCGAGGAGCGCGACTTCCCATCCCTCCGGCATCGGGAGCGTCTGCCCGATCAGACCGAGGAGCGTGAGCAGGCCCGCGCGCTGCCACCCGACCCACGGCCGCAGCGCCGCCATGACCAGAACCGCCTCGGCCGACAGGAGGAGGATCGGCGACGGCGTGGCCGAAAGCTCGCTCATGTCGCTGTTGGCAACGTGGAGGGCGAGGACCCTGAAGGAGGCGAAAAGAAACGGATGCAGGATCCAAGGAGGCTTGCTGGGGACGTCGCGCGTCACGACACGAGACGCTCCATTCGATAGAGGATCCGATTCGAGCCGGGTATCTCGACGCGCTCGAGGACGCGAAAGTGGCCGGCGAACGCGGCTTCGAAACCGGCGACGTGGTAGTCGGGGAAGACGTCCTCTCGCGTCGCGAGCAGCCGCGCGACCTGAGAGTCGTCCTTCGGCACGAACTCGACGATCAGCGCGCGCCCGAGCCGGGCGAAGAAGCGCGCGAGGCGGTCGAGTGGGACGTTGCCGGCGATCGCGAGGTGATGGACGAGCGCGAGAGCGAGGACGGCATCGGCCGGCCCCCGCGACGCGAGCGACGCACGCTCGTCGAGGTCGAAGCCGCTCGACGGACTCGGATTCTGCAGGTCCTGCACCAGATTGAGGAGTCGGATGTCGTGCGCGGCCTCGGCTTCACGCCAGCCCCGTTCGACCGCCGCCGGGTCGCCGTCGAAGGCGACGGCGAGCATCCCCCGTCCGGTCGCGAGGCGCGCGAACGCGCCGGTGTTGGCGCCAAGGTCCCACACCATGCGCGGCCCCGAGCTCATCCGGTCGAGCATCTCGCTGACGATGCGGCGTTTGTGGGCGAGCGCGGCGGGCGGGTAGCTCTCGGCGGCGTCGTAGTCGACCCAATGCGAGCCGCGTGGTCGCCACGCCAGGTGCTCGACCGCCGCGGTGAGGCTGTCGACGAGGCCGTGGAGCCCCCGGCGGCTGACGACGCGAGGGCGTGGGCGGCGTGCCGCGCCTGCGGCGGCCCACCGCCGCTGGCTCGCCGCGTGCAGGTGCAGGTGAGCGAGCAGCGAGAATCGAAGCCGCGTGCGTCGGGGGAGCAGTCGGCTTGCGAGGTCGAGGGGCACACCGTCGAGATGGACGCGCAGGAGCTGCGCGAGGCGCGCGTCGCGGTACGCGATGAGCGCGAGCGGCGCGAGGAACTGCTCGCAGAACTGGCGGTAGCCGACCCAGGCGTCGCCCTCTCGGTAGAGTCCGAACGACAGCGTGTCGATGAACACCGGGCGGGGACCGACGAACTGCACGTTGTACGCGCTTGCGTCACGAAGGATCATGTCGTGCGCCAGCGCCGTGCGCATCACCTCGAGCGTGAGGAGGGCCGCCGCCTTGAGCTGTCCGAAGCACCACTCGTACGGATGGCTCACGAATGGAATCTCGACCGGCCGGAGCACGCGGTACGCCGGAACGGTGAGCGCGAGGCCCAAGCCGACCTCGTCGTGCGCCACGAGCAGCCCGCCGTCCACCAGCGCCCGGTAGAGACCCGATTGCATGAGCCGGTCGTAAGCGGCCGCATGGACCGGGTTCACCTGCCGGTGGACCCGCCCGTCGCGGACGAAGACGACGCCGCTCGGATCGCGGAACGATCCCCCGACGGGCCGCGCGCTCCTCGGCGCGCCCGCAGCGGACACCTGCGCCGCCGAGGGACCGGTCGTTCCCCATCCACGCGACACCCGCTCCACAACCTCCGCGCTTCCAAGATACCGGTCGCCCCGCGCATGGTGCAAGGCGTCCGCCGTGCGGCCGACGGACGGCGGCACGACCCGGGACGTGGACGACACACGCATGGCGGCCCGCGCGGGCCCTCGTCTGCGTACCGCCTGCATTTCTCGCCGCGCCGGGCTGGCACAGCCGTTGCTCATGCAGCGGAGCCTCCATGCCTCGCCTTGCGCACCCTCGACCCGCGATCCCGTCGGCGGCGCCGGCCCTGGCGACCGTGGCGACCATCGCCCTGACGATCGTCCTCGGCGTACCGACCGACGCGGCCGCGTACCTCGACCACGGAACCGGCAGCTGCATCATCCAGGCGCTGGTCGCGGGGCTCCTCGCCGGCGTCGTGTTCCTGCGCGAAGCCCGCTCGAAGCTGTCGGCACGCCTGCGCCGCCGCGCTGGCAGCCTGACGCCCGCCGCCCGTCCGAAGCGCGGCCCGGCCATGACGGGGTCTGGTTGAGAGCCGTTGCGGTCGCGCTCGGGAACGTCGCAGGCTAGGTTCGGCCGCTGACATCATGGCGAGCCCTCATGTCGCCCCCGCCGCCGCGCTTACAAGGCCACGCATCCGTACGTTTCGCCCGCGGAAGTGAGGGCCGCCATCCTCGCCGCCGCGGAGGCGGGTCGCGACATTTTGACGCGAGGAGGCGCCCCGCAGCACGAAGACGCAGGCGCTCACCCCGGGCGCGCTTCACGGGACGGGCGTTTAGGGCTGGTCGTCGTGGCGGGTCCCCGCGCCGCCGGCTACCGGGGACAACCCCCCTTGCGCGCCCGCTCCGACGTCCGACAAACTGCGGCGCATGGTTGCCGTCATCCTGGGTGTTCTGGTGGTCCTCGGACCCATGCTGTCCGGTGCCGGAGCCGCCGGCCGAAACGCCTGTCGGGACGTGCAGGTGCTCGCGGCCGCGCGCGACGCGGTCGGAGCGACCTGTCAGTGCTCGAGCTTCCACAACCACTCGGACTACGTCCGCTGCGTGGCACACGCGGCTTCGAAGGCCGCGCACTCGGGCGTGATCCCGAGGGATTGCGCGGCGGCTGTCAAGCGCTGCGCCTCCAACTCCACCTGCGGTCGGCCGGGAACCGTGGCGTGTTGTCGAACCGATGCGAAGGGTAGGGGGACCTGCAGCATCAAGCTGAAACCCAGCTCCTGTCACAAGCAGGGCACCGCCGGATCGGCCTGCATCAGCGAGCGCCCGAGCTGCTGCGATGCCTGCACCGGTGGAGCGTGCACGACGGACACCGTGACGACGAGCACCGTCACGAGCACGACGCAGACGACCACCACCTCTTCTTCTACGACCACCACGACACTCGCGTGCGGGTCGAGCGCCGCCCCGCAATGCGCGGGGGCCTGCCCGCCTCCGGCGGCGTGCTTCAACGTGGCGGGGATGTGTGCGTGCGGCGTCCCCTCGCGAGAAGCATACAAGAAGGACGTCGCCTACCTCGATCGCACGGAGACGAAACGCCTCTATCACGAGTTGCTCCGCTTCCACCTCGCCAGGTTTCGCTACAAGACCGAGAACGGATCGACGCCCGCGCATCTCGGCTTCCTGATCGACGACGTGGAGCCGAGCGCGGCGGTCGCCGGCGGACACGGTGACACGGTCGACCTCTACGCCTACGCGAGCATGGCGGTCGCTGCGATCCAGGCACAGGCGCACGAGATCGAGGAACTGAAGCGCGAGGTCGCCGAGCTGCGACCGGAGCGAAACGAAGCCGGCACATGCACGGGTGCGAGGTGAGCGAGTAGCGCCGCGCCGGGATCGGAACGAACGTCCAGAAGAAGAGGAAGAGGGCGACGCCGGCTCGATGGCCTCTTCGCACGCGGCCGGCGGCGTCGGCTCCTCGCAGTCGTCTGGGCAAGCCGCCTTCTCCTCTCGGGCGACGCGACCTACGTGAACGGCCAGGCACATGACCCACGAGCAGCCGCGGATCATGTTCCTCCACTTCCGGAGCAAGGGGTCGGCGGAGCAGCTTGCCTATGGGATCAAGGCAGCGAGGGAGACGCAGCAGAAGTAGCCCGACGCGCGGTCTCCCGGCCCTCGACGCTACGCTCGGGAACCGTTCGATTGGTGTGCCGACTGTGCCCGAACTGTGCCCGTACCGTGCCCATGCGGGGCCACCCGAGAGGCAGCGAATCATTCTGCGTCACGCTACCGCGCGGGCCGAGATGGCAGGAGATGAGTTGGGACACTAACTGCGTGAGGCTTCGAACCTGCAAGTCGGGTGTTCGACTCACCCCGGGCGCGCTTCGCTTCCTCCGGTCAGCCGAGCATTTGCGCGTGCGCGTCGCCGGCCGCCCGGGCGCTCCGTTCGTCGGTGGCTGTGCCGCTAACTGCGTGGCGGTAAGGGTAGGGCGGGAAAGGACGGGCCGATCAGGTGCCCGTCCCGATCGGTCGGAAAGAGCGTGCGCGCTTCCGGGCTCGGCAGCCGCTCGGGCGCGAGCCGGCACGCGGCATCGAAGACGTGCACGACCAGCGTCTTGCGCGCATCGCGGCTCAGATTCGGCCCGCTGCCGTGCAGGGTGTGCGGGGCGTGAATGGATGCGTCGCCGGGGGCGAGCTCGATTGCCGCCAGGCTGCCCGCCATCCTTTCGTACAGATGCCGCGGTAGGGTCTCGACCGCATCCTCGATCGACGACTCGCCGACGCGGCTCGCGGTCTCGTACGCCCAGGTGTGGCTGCCGTCGAGGACGAGGAGGCAGCCGTGCTCGCGCGTACATGGGGCGAGGGCGAGGCGGAGCGACACCACCCGCGTCGGCTCGAGATACCCCAGATAGCTCGCGTCCCGGTGCCACGCGACGGCGCCGCCGGCGCGCGGGCGCTTGCGCAGCAGGACCTCCTGGAGGAGCTGCAGCCGATCGGTGGCGAGGGCGACGCGTGCGGGGTGGAGGAAGGCGTCGTCGGAGAGCAGGTCGGCGAACGCGGCGTCGAGCAGCGAGGGCCGGATGATCTCCTGCAGCGCGGACTTCGGATTGGCGGCTGCAAAGAGGCGATCGAACGCGGCGGCGAGCGTCGCCACACGCTCGGGGGACACCAGGCGCCGCACCACGGCGACGCCGTGGCTCTCGAAGGCGTCGAGCGGCGGCGCGATCGAGCGCTCGGCCGGGGTCGAGCTCATCGATCGCGGATTGTAGGCTCCCGCCGGAGCGAGGGGCAACGCCGCACGCCCGCGGTCGGGGCGCACCGCATGCGCCGGGGCGAATGCGGTTGCCTCCCCGCGGAGGGCGGCAGTACAGTCGCGGCCCGCCGACTCGCGGAAGGGAGGTCTCATGTCGACCTGGAAGCCGTTGCGTCCCGACCCCGAGAGCCCCGAGCGACGCGAAGCGGTCGCCACGCTCGCCCGCGCGACCGTCGCGGCCATCGTCGCGGCTTCGCTGCCGCGCATCCCCGCCGCCGCGGCCGCTCCCCGGGCCGCCAGCGAGAGCGACTGGACCGCGTGGGCCCAGGCCGCGCAGAGCGCGGTCGCGGCCGGCGTCGACAAGTGGACGGCGGGCAGCACCGTGCACGGCGGTGAGATCAACGGCAGCTCGCTCTTCCTCCCGCCGGGCTCCCTCGACGGGCCGGCCTTCGCGGCCACGGTCGAGCAGGCGGTTGCCGGCGCCGGCGCGCTGCCGCAGATCGCCGCGGGGCTCGCGCAGGCCACCTGGCAGCCGTGGGCGACGTGGAGCCGGGACTACACGCTCTCGGTGCCGCGCGCGGTGCGCGCGTTCGCCGCCGTCGCGGCGTCCGAGGTGGGGCCGACGCCGCTGGGCGCCCGCTCGCTCCGCAGCGGCTCCGCGCCGGGGCGGGTGGGGCTCACGGCGGCGGTGCTGCCGCAGATCTTCGCGCAGGTCGTGCCGGGGGCGAACGACCCCGCGGCCGCGGCTCCGCTCCAGGCGCTCGCCAACTGGTACGCGTCGGCGTTCACGAAGTGGTTCAACCGCGCGAAGCTCCAGAACCTCGTCATGGGCAAGGGCCCGATCCCGACCTTCGCGCCGCCGTACGTGCCCGTCGGGCCGGTCGTCGGGGGGGCGGTCGACGGCATCGCCGTGATACTCGCGACGTCGTTCTCGTGACCCGCGTCCTGCTGGTGAACCCGCCCTCGCCCGAGGGACTGGGGGCACCGCTCCTCGGGCAGCAATACGTCGCGGCCGCGCTCCTCGCGGCCGGCGCCGAGGTGCGTGTGGTCGACGCCGCGGCACGCCACTTCGTGGGCGGCGCCGACGCGGTGGCGGATGCCGTCGACGCCTTCGCGCCGCAGGTGATCGGCGTCGGCCTATTCACGCGCTGGGTGTGGCACGCCTACCGGCTCGTCGCCGCGCTGCGCTCGCGCCTCGGCACGGCACCGCTCCTCGTCGCGGGCGGGGCGCACGCGACGGTCCGGCCCGAGGAGACGCTCGCGCACGGCTTCGACGTGGCCGTCGTCGGCGAGGCCGAGGAGACGATCGTCGAGCTCGTGGCGCGCGTGGCCGACGGCCGCCCGCTCGACGACGTCGCGGGCATCTACCACCGCGCGCCCGACGGCGGCGTCCGCGCCACGGCCCCGCGCGGCTTCATCGCCGACCTCGACGCCCTCCCGCTCCCGCAGCTCGCCCAACCTCTCTACGACACCACGTGGTACTCGCCCACCGCGCGCGAGATCATCCCGGGCGGCATGCTCGCGAGCCGCGGCTGCCCGGCGCGCTGCACCTTCTGCGCGAACTACGTCACCGGACGCGGCTTCCGCTACCGGGCGCCCGAGCGCGTCGTGGCCGAGCTGAACGCCTACCACCGTCGGACGGGCGCCGTCTTCTTCCCGTTCTGGGACGACGCCCTCACCGCCAACCGCGCCCACCTCCTCCGACTCTGCGACGCGCTCGCCCGCGACGTCGACTTCCCGCTCGGCTGGAGCGCGATCACGCGTGCCACCATGGTCACGCCCGAGGTGCTGCGCGCCATGCGACGGGCGGGCTGCGTGTCGGTCAACTTCGGCGTCGAGAGCGGCGACGACGAGATCCTGCGCGCCATCAAGAAGGGCATCACGACGGCGAGCGTCGTGCGCGCCCTGGAGTGGGCGAAGGCCGAGGGCTTCCACACCGCGTGCAACTTCATGCTCGGCTTCCCCGAGGAGACTCCGACGCACGTCGAGCGGACGCTCCGCTTCATGGAGCGGATCGCACCGCTGGTCGACACCTTCAGCACCCTCGGCGTCGTGATCCCGTTCCCGGGCACGCCGCTCTACGACGACCACCACGCTCGCTACGGCTTCACCGACTGGTGGCTCGACGAGGCGTACTCGCGCTACGACCCGCCCCCGCCGGTGACGGACACCGAGCGGTGGCACCGCCACTACGTCGACGATGCGTCCATCGGGCTCGACTTCTTCCACTACTCGGACGCGATGCGCGACGTGATCCGGGCGGCGCTCCGTTTCAAGGGCGAGCACAACCTCCGCCGCATGGCCCGCCTCACCAGGACCCGCCCGCGCCGCGACGCGACGGCGCTCCGCCGCGTGCAGGAGTGCGCGTGACGCTCGCCGCCCCGAGCTGGGACGACGCCGAGACCGCGCGCGCCTACGACGCCTTCGCCGCCGGCCACGGCCGCTATCGCGACGCGAACGCGGCGCTCGTCCGGGCGGCCGCGCTCGCCCCGCACCAGCGCGTGCTCGACGTCGGCGCGGGAACGGGCGGCACGGCGGCGGCCGCGCTCGCCCGCCTCGGGGCGGCGGGGCGCGTCGTCTGCGTCGAGCCGAGCGCGGCGATGCGGCGCCTCGGCCGGCGGCGCGTCCGCGATGCGCGCGTCGCCTGGCACGGGCGGCTCCCCGCCGCGCGTCCCGTCTTCGACCGCGTCCTCTGCGGCGCGAGCGTGTGGCTCCTCGGTCCGCTCGCCGACGCGATCCCGCGGCTCGCGGCGCGCCTGGTACCGGGCGGCGCGCTCGCGTTCGACGTGCCCGCCGCGTACGTCGGCGCGCCCGACTCGACCGGGCGCGACCCACTGGCGGCCATCCCCGCGTGGCTCGCCGGCGCGAAGCTCCTCGCACCCGCGCCCCTTCCCGCCGCGTCGCCCCCGCCGCCGGCGGCGGAGATCGACCGGCTCCTCGCGGCGGCGGGGCTCCGGGTCCGGCGCTGGCGAGCCCGCGTGCGGCTCACGCAGGCGGCGTACCGTGACTGGCTCGCGATCCCCGTCGTCTCGGCGGGCATGCTGGGCGGGGTCGACGCGGCCGAGCGCGCGCGCCGGCTCGACGCCGCCCTCGCCCACGTCGACCCGACGGCGTGGCGCTGGGAGACGTGGCTCGGATGGACCGCGTGGAAGACCTGACGCTCTGCCCGTTCGAGGACGCGACGGCGCTCCTCGCCGACCGGCCGGCGCTGCGTCGCGCGGCGGCGGAGCGGGGCTATCTCTTCCTTCCGGGACTCCTCGACCCGCGGCGCCTGCGGACGCTGCGGCGCGACGTGCTCGCGGCCTGCGCCGCGCTCGGCGTCGTCGGCGCGCGCGGGCGCGTGCGCCCCGGAGCGCGCCTGGTGCCGAACGAGTCGCCCGAGTGGCTGGCACTCCAGGCGCGCGTGGCGGTGCGTCCCGCGTTCCAGACGCTCGCCCGCCATCCGCGGCTCGCGGCGGCGCTCGCGGCGCTCTTCGACGCGGCGCCGTGCGGGGGGCGCGGCGACGTGTGCCGCGTCTTCCTCCCCGGGGCGCCCGAGCACACGACCCCGCCGCACCAGGACTACTTCTTCCTGCGGCAGAACGCGTTTGCCGAGAGCGAGCGCACATGGGCCGCGTGGATTCCCCTGGGCGACTGCCCGCCCGCCGTGGGCGGGATCGCCGTGCTGCCGCGCTCGCACCAGGACGGGCTCCGGCCGCACGTCGCGCGCGACGCACGCGGCCCTCAGGTGGACGTGCCGCCCGACGCCGTGTGGGCGTCGGGACCGCTCCGCGCCGGCGACGTCGTGCTCGTCGGGTGCCTCACCGTCCATCGCGGGCTCCCGAACGCGACCCGCGACCGCGTGCGCCTGTCGGTCGACCTGCGCTACCAGCCCGCGGCCTGACGGGGAGGAGTACCAGGCGGAGTTAGCGCGTCGTCTCGCGGACTTCGAGGATCGGGATCTTCCGCGAATGTGCGAGACGGGCGAGGCGCACGTCCGCCGTGGAGAGCGGGCAACCCTCACGTTCAGCCAGCGCGAGGTACAGACAGTCGGGTACTCTATGTGTCAGGCTGAGGCTCAAGAGGAGCGCGTTCGTCACCAGCGCCTCATCGTCCACCAGCCTCACCGCGCCCTCGCGCACGGCGTCGAGAATCGCCGAGAGGGCGCCCAGCCCGAGGTCCACGCGCAGCTCGCGGCCAGCCACCTTGCGTCGGATCGCAGCCGCAACCTCCACGACCATCAGTCGGGGCGCGAGCCACAGAATCGGAGAATCGAGAAGCGCGGCAGCTGCCCGGCTCCCAGGCTCGTCGACGACCCACTTGACGGCGACGGAAGCATCGACGACGGCCGCCCTCGCTCGCTCAGCCCCAGGCATCGCGTTCGCGGCGGATCAGGACGGTGCTGTCGCTTGCGCGGCGCTTCCTCGCTCGCCGCGTGGCAGAGCGGCTGGCAGCAGCCCGCCGCGCAAAGGCCTCTCGCCTCTTTACGACCGACTCCGACAGCAGGCGGCGGACCTCCTCCTCCAGCGACACGCCGTGCGCTCGCGCTCGGGTGCGGAGGGCAGTCGCGATGCGGTCGTCGAGGTTGCGTACCTTGAACTCAGCCATGCTGGCACTGTGCCACCTGACCCCACCTGGGGTCAAACGTCAGGGCCGTGCCCCACACGCCTCCCGCGTGGCGTCAGGTGCGAGGGGATAGCCCGCCGCCACACCTCCGCCGCGCCGACCCGCGCCGTCAGGTAGGTGGCGCGGGCGCTGGCGCCGATACGCGGCGCGCGTCTCTCGGGCCGTCACGCGAGAAACCAACCCGCGAGCGAGACGCGACGGCCCGCCGTCACCTCGCGCACGCGGTGGAGCGAGGCGGGCGACACGTCGAACAGGACGAGCCGGCCGGCACGCGACGCGACGGTCGCCGCCACGCGTGCCTCGGCAACGGCACCACCTTCGAGCCGGCAGGCGTAGAGGTCGAGCTCGCCGCCCTCGGCGTCGGTGGCGAAATAGAGCGCGAACGACACGCGCCGCCCGCGCCCGTTGTCGGTGTGGGGGAGGAGGTAGCACCCGGCCTCGTAGACGTAGCTCTGCGCCTCGACCCCGCTGACGGCGTGGCCGGTGATCGCCTCCACCGCCGCGACCGTGGCGGGGGCGCCGAGCTCGTCGATGAGCCCGCGCAGCTCGGCGGCGGCGGGCGGCGCGGTGGAGGCGCGCAGCTCGTAGATCTCGCCCCATTGCCGGCGGTGCGGCTCGCGCCCGGCGGCGTCCCGGAGCCGCGCGAGCCGCGCGCCGCCGACCGCGTCGTCGACCACCACGTGGGGGAACGCCGCCACCGCCCGCCAGCCGGCGGCGAGGGCGGGGACGTCCCAGCGGTCGAGATCGAGCCACGCCACAGGGCCCCCACCCTAGCCGCGCCCGAGAAGGGCGCCAACCGATCAGTTGCCCTTCGCGCGGAACTGCGTCGCGGTGTTCCGGCTCGGGCTCGCGAAGCTAGCCCCGAAGCACGCGCCCGTCCCGGCGCGGATCTCCGCCTCGACCGGCGCCGCGAGACCGTGTGCCGGGAGTCTCAGGTGCGCGCCCCGTCCGGCGACCGATACCAGCGCGTGCCCGGCCTTGCCGCTCTTGAGCACGACGTCCGTGAGGCCGTCGGGCGTGCCGTCCCGGTCGCGATAGGTGAAGCCCTTGGCGCGCGTCGCTCGCCAGCACGGCTTGCCGCCGCACGTGCCGCCGGCCGGCGCGGTCGCCGTGAAGGCGAGGCTCTGACCCGTCTGGTCGAAGACGCAAACCGTATAGTCCGGGGCGGTGAGCGGATTGCCGAACTCCGACGTCGCCGTCGCGGCACCCCGATCCCACATGAAGGAGAACCGGTCCTTGGTGTCCGGCGAGCGGTTCGTGAAGGCGAGCAGGGCCGTCTTTCCCTTCGCGGGCCGCCGGCAGTCCGGACGGGGACGCGTGAGGCAGCCGGCGCTGGCATCGCAGGTCTGGCAGATGCCGCAGTCCGTCGGTACCAGCTGGCAGCTCTCGGAGCAGCAGTTGCCGCTGTAGCGGTTGCCGCGATCGCACTGCTCGCCGGGGCCGAGGACGCCGTCCCCGCACGGGTCCTGGAAGATGCGCGCGCTCACGTCCTCCACGTCGTTGACGCTCTTGCCGTCCCAGACGACGACGAAGTCACCGTCGGCGTCGAGCGCGAGGGGACTGGGGGTGAAGTACCCTTGCGCGCCGGCGGTGTAGGTGTTCACCTGGAACTCGGTGCCGCGCGGCTGGCCGTTCGCGTCGAAGCGCTGGCCGAAGATATCGCTCACGGCCTGGCCCAGGGGGTAGCCGGCCCAGGCGACGACGAAGTTGGCGCGGGCGTCGGTCGCGACCGACGTGCGGGACGCGCCGGTTTCCGTCCCGACCTGGAACTCGGTGCCGAGCGGCGTGCCGTCGCTCCGGAAGCGGCGGACCGCCCGTCCCGAGCTCCCCGGCACTGCGGTGTACCAGGTGACGATGAAGTTCCCGCTGCCGTCGGCCGCGACGCTCGGGGCGCCCTGGTCGCCGGTCGTGTAGCCGTTCAGGCGAAACTCGCTGCCCACCAGCGAGCCGTCCGTGCCGAGGCGTTGCGCGAAGACGCCGCGATTGCTGCCGTCCTGTCCCTTGCTCTCCCATGCGACCACGAAGCCGCTCGGCTGGAGCGCGACGGTGGGAAACGTCTGCGCCTCCGTCGTGTACGTGTTCACCTGGAACGCGCTCGTCTGCGGCGTGCCGTCGCGGTCGAAGCGGCGCGCGAAGACCCCCTCCT
>JBGQET010000119.1:0-12829 GCA_041496545.1 Binatia bacterium
CTGGTGGGGCCGATCGGCACGCCGGAGCGTCCCGTCCCGGTCCGCGTCCCGGCCGATGTCCCACCGGGTGCGGTGCGTCTCGTCTTCGGCTATGGCGTCGACCCCGACCGCTGGCTCGCCCTCGCCGTCGGGCCCTTCGCTTTCTCCGTCGCGGTCGAGGACGGCGGTCGCGCGAGCGTCGTCTTCCAGGGCACGCTCGACCCCGCGCACCGGCTCGAGGACCGTCGCTGGGCGCTCGGCGCAGCCGACCTCGGTCCGTGGTCCGGGCGGCGCGTGACGCTCGCGCTCGCCATCGACGCCCCCGCGGCGCCCGCCGATCCCGGCACGCTCGCCGGTTGGGCCGAGCCGCGACTGGTGGTCGAGTGAGCCGCGGCGTCGAGGTCGCCGCGCTGGGAGCTATCGTGCTCGCCGGCGCGCTGCTGCGCGCCACCGCGCTCGACTTCGGGCGCGGCGTGCCCGAGGCGCGGCCGGACGAGAGCGGCGTGCTGGTCGCGCTCGGCGCGTACGGCGCGCCGCCCGCCCCCGTCGTCGTCCTCTACGGGGGCGGGTACTTCCAGCCGCTGCGCGCCTTCCTCGCGGCCGCCGGCCTCGACCCACGGCCGCGCCCGGGCGAGCCCCCGTCCTTCAGCCTGCGGGTCGGCGCACGCGCCTGGTCCGCCGTGCTGGGGACGGCGACGGTCGCGCTCACCGGCGTCGCGGCGTGGTGGCTCGCGGGCCCGGCCGCCGGCCTCCTCGCCGCGGCGCTCCTCGCCGTCTGCCCCCTCGCGGTGCGCGAGGCGCACTTCGCCAAGGCCGACACCGCGGCGTCGTTCGCCGCCGCGCTCCTCGTGCTCGCCCTGGTGGCGAGCGCGGGGCGTCCCGGCGGCCGTCCGCTCGCGGTCGGCGCGGCCGGCGGCCTGGCGCTTGCCACCAAGCTCTGCGTCGGGCTCCTGCCCGCGACGGTCCTGGCGCTCCTCGGGGCGGGCCCGTGGCGCGCGCCGGCGTGGCGCCGGCTCGCGCTCGGGAGCGCTGCGCTCGCCGCCGTGTTCCTCGTCCTCGACCCTTTCTGGCTGACGGCGCCGGCCGCCACCTGGTCGCTGGCGCGCACCCTCGCGCACGCCGTCGGCGACGCGAGCTGGCTCCCCGGCGCCGACGGGGTGCCCGGCCCGCTCCGCTACCACGCCACGGTGTCGCTCGGCTCCGGCTGCGGCCTCGGCCTCGCGCTGCTGGCGCTCCCTGCGCTCGTCTGGGGCCTGGCGCGGGGCGGCGGCCCGCGCCTGGTGGCCGTCGCCGTGCTCGGCCACTGGGCGACGCTGCTCGCGAGCACCATGGTGCTGGCGCGCTTCGTCCTCCCCGCGCTCCCCGGGCTGGTCGTCCTCGCCGCCTTGCTGGTCGACGCGACCGTCGGCCGGCGCGCGCTGGCGCTCGCCGTCGCCGGCGCGCTGCTCGTCGCGGCGCCGCTCTGGCGCTCCGCGACGCTCGTCCGTCTCCTCGGCCGCACCGACACGCGAGCGCTCGCCGCCGAGTGGATCGCGGGGCACGTGCCGCCCGACGCGCCGATCGTCGTGTGGGGGGCGCCGCCGGGGGTCGCCGACTTCGGCGTCCCGTCGCTCGACCGCCGCCCCGCACTGCACCGCCTCGCGCCCGAGCGCTGGGCGGCGAGCGGCGCGCGCTGGCTCGTCTGGCATCACTACCCGCTGCCATACTCGAGCGAGCCGCTTCCCGCCGCCGCGGCGACGCTGGCGCCGGCCGCGACCTTCACCTCGCTCGACCCCGAGGCGGCCCCCGTCCTCGAGCCGCTCGACGCGTTCTACCTGCCGCTCGCCGGCCTGCGCGGCGTGGAGCGGCCCGGCCCCCGCATCGAGATCTTCTCCCTGCCCGCGCCATGAGCCGGCGCCGCGAGCTGCTCGTCGTCACCGTGGTCGCGGCGGCCGCGGTCGTGCTCGCCGCCTGGCCGTGCGTCCGCGAGGCAGCGTCCACGCTCTCCGATCCGGCTGCGGCGCGGAACCCGTGGTGGGGCGCCGACGCGCGTCTCATCGTCTGGATCCTCGCCTGGGACGTCCACGCGCTCGTCACCGACCCGCTCCACCTCTTCGACGCCAACATCTTCCACCCCGCGCCCGAGATGCTCGCCGGGTCGGAGCACCTGCTCGCGTCGACGCTCCTCTCGGGACCCATCTACCTGGCGACCCGCAATCCGCTCCTCGCGGCCAACGCGGCGGCGCTCTTGACCTACGCGCTCGCCGCCGTCGCCGTCTATGCCCTCCTCCGTGCCCTCGAGCTCCGCGTCGCCGCAGCGGCGCTCGGCGCGGCGGCGTTCCCGCTCGGGCCCTTCCGCGTGCCGTTCGAGCTGCACGTGCTGCAATATCCGAACGCGGTGCTGCCGCTCGTCGTGCTGGGCGCGCTCGCCGCGCGCCGCGGCCGGCTGCTGCCGCTCGCCGCGGCGACCGCCGTCGGTGCCTTCTCCTCCTACTACACGGCCGCGATGGTCGCCCTCGTGCTCGGCGTCGAGACGGTGGTGGCGCTCGCGACCGACGGCCGGCGTGCCGCCTTCCGCGTCCTCGGGGCCGCGCTGCCGGGTTTCCTGCTTCTGGCCCTCGTCTCCGTCCCCTACCTCCATCATCTCCGTGACGGCAGACAGCTCGCCTCGCCCGGAATGCAGGCGCTGTCCGACGCCCTCCGGCTCTTCTTCCAGGGGAGGCTTCTCGACCCGAACGACCCGTTCGTCGGCGTGGGCTGGATGGTGTGGTCGCTGGTGCCGCTCGGGTTGATCGCGCCGCTCTTCCTCTGTCGCGCGCCCGACGCCCGCTGGTGGCGCTGGGTGGCGCTCGCAGCGCTCGGGGTGGTGCTCGCGAGCGGCCCCACGCTCCACCTCGGGTCGCTCGCCGTCCCGCTTCCCGACCGTCTGCTGCTCGCCACCCCGCTGCGCGCCGTGGGCCGCTTTCTCATCCTCGCGCACCTGGGGCTGGTGGGGCTCGCGGCAGAGGGGGCCGTGCTCCTCCTCGGCACGATCGAAGCCGGGCTCCATCGCCGCGCCGCCGCGGTCGTGGGCGCGCTCCTCGTCGCCGCTGCTCCGCTCCCCCGGGCCCTCCACCTGGCGGACCTGCCGCGGACGCCGCTGCCCACCGCCGCCACCTTGCCCGCCGTCTACCAGCGGCTCGCCGCCGCGGGTGCGGGCCCGCTCCTCGAGATGCCGGGACCCGGTGTCGCGCCGAAGCGACTGGTCTGGCAGGGCGACGCCATGTACCTCAGCACCTTCCACTGGCTGCCGCTCCTGAATGGTCATACCGGCTACCCGCCGTGGTGGTGGCCTGCGGTGGCGGCAGAGGCCGATCGGCTGCCCGCTCCCGACGCGCTCCAGACGCTGGTCGACATGACCGGCGTCGAATGGATCTACGTCCGCCACGTGCGCACGGCGCCCCGCGATCTGGCGGCGTGGGCGGCCTTGCCGGCACGCCTCGCCGGCGCCGTGACCGTGGAGGCGGCCGAGGACGGCGACCTCCTCGTCCACGTCGGGCTCGCGCCGCGCCGGCCCTGGGCCGCCGCGCTTGCGCGCCGCCACCGGCCCCCGGACACTTCCGCGCTCGGCACGCCGCTCGCTCCGCTGCCGCCGGCCGAAGCCCGCGGCCGCATCGACGTGCCGACCGCGCCGCCGGCGCTCGCCGGGGGCCGGCCGTTCGGCCTTCCCCTCCGCGTCATCAACGGCGGCGGCGCCGACTGGCCCGCGCTCCTCCCCGCCGACGCGTCGGACCGCGACCTCGTCGTCGTCGAGGCGACCTGGCACGCGACCGACGGTGGGCCCGACGCCGGCTCCGAGCGCGTCCGGCTCCCGCACGACGTCGCCGCCGGGATGGACGCCAACTTCATGCCCTTGCTTGCCGCGCCGGAGCGTCCCGGCCGCTACACGCTGGAACTCGCCCTGGTGCAGGTCGACGGCACGCCATTCGACGCGGCCGCGACCACGCGGCTCGAGGTCGAGGTGCGGGCTCCGGGTGCCCGGCGTGAGCGCGAGGCGCGCGGCCTCGAACCGTCGCCCGCGCCCTGAGCGGCTGGACTTCGCCCGACCTCCCCGCTAAGTGCGCCGTCCGTGTCCGAGCGGCAGAAGCGGCTCGCGCTCGTCGCGGGCGGGGTGCTGGCCGCGCTCGCGGCGACCGAGACGATCCTCCGTGTGGCGCCGTGGAGACAGCGGACCGACCTCCGCGCCCTCCACGTCGCACGCCCCGACCGCTCGTGGCTGTACGGGCTCCGCCCCGGCGCCGACGCGAAGATTCCCGCCACGGGCAGCGTCCGCTATACGATCAACGCCGACGGCTTCCGCGACCGCCTCTACGCGCGTCCGAAGCCGCCCGGGACCTTCCGCGTCGTCGTCCTCGGCGATTCGATCGCGTTCGGCTACGGGGTCGCGGCCGAGGACACCTTCGCGAAGCAGCTCGAGCGGCGTCTCGCCGCGGCAGCACCCAATCGTCCCGTCGAGGTCGTGAACCTCGGCGTCAGCGGCTACAACGCGTACAACGAAGCCACCCTCTTCGCGGACGTCGGCGTGACCTACGAACCCGACGTCGTGCTGCTCCAGTTCTGCGTCAACGACCTGAACGACCCCACGCTCCACTTCGACGCCTCGACCCAGCTCGCGCTCGGCGCCATCCCCGACGCCGCCTTCCCCGAGCCGCGCGAGCGCCGCCCACTGCCGTCGCGCTGGACGCGGCTGTGCCACAGCCTGCGGACGTGCACGCTCGCATTCGAGCGGGCAGCGGCGCCGACCGGCGAGGAGCTCCGCGACGCCCTCACGTTGCGCGACGGGAGCGGGCCCGAGCTCACCTGGCTCGGCGCCCGCTACGCGGAGGTGGCGGCGGCCGCCGCCCGGCGCGGCGCGCGCTTCGCGGTCGTCACCTTCCCGCACCCGGCGCACCTGGCCGACGTGCCGGCGCCGCTCTACCAGCGCATCGCCGCGCTCGGCCGCGAGGGAGGATGGGCGACGATCGACCTGCTCCCGGCGTACAAGCGCGCAGCCGCCGAGGGCGAGCGCCTGATGCTCGACGTCTGGCATCCGACCGCGGCGGGTCACCGCCTCGCCGCCGAGACCATCTTCGCGGACCTCGCCTGCCACGGCTGGCTGCCGGTCGTGCCCGGGCCCGGCTGCCCACCCTGAGGCACCCGGCGGCGGGTGTTGACCATTTCGCGCCCGCGTGGTGATCCAGCGCGATGCATCGCAAGGCCGCTCGTCCTCTCCTCGCGCTCGCCGCGCTGCTGGCCGCCTGTGGCGGGACGCCGGCGCCGCCCGCCGAGCGCCCGCCGCTCGTCGTCCTGATCGGCGACTCGACCACCGCCGGCTACACGGTCGGCGATGAGTACGTGCTCGCCGACGCTTCCCCCCTCGTCACGCTCGCCGCGCTCACGCCCCGCGGCTCGCCCTGGCACGCGATGGACGTCGTCAGCCTCGGCGTCCCGGGCACCACCACCCACGACTGGGCGGTCGCGGGGGCGAAGTGCGACGATTCGCCCGCCGTCGCGGCCGGGGCGGCGCGCTGGGTGGTCATGGTGGCGCGCGCCTGCGAGCGCAGCGAGCCGCTCGTCGCCGAGGTGCCGGGGCTCTTCGACCGGAGCATCGCGGTCGCACTGGTGACGCTCGGCACGAACGACCCCGCCCGGGACCCGAACGCGCGGCCGGAGGACGCGGTCGAGAACCTGCGCAAGAT
Source organism: Binatia bacterium (assembly GCA_041496545.1). GTDB lineage: Bacteria > Desulfobacterota > Binatia > DP-6 > DP-6 > DASRHG01. The sequence goes on from JBGQET010000119.1 coordinate 5,676, forward strand.
CGCCGCCACGCTGGCGCCGACCCGGGTGCTGGTCTCGAGCCCGTTCTGGACGGGCGACCCGCGCCGCATCGACTTCGTCGAGCGGCTGGCGACGCTGCTCGCGGAGCGCGGCCTCTTGACCGGCCCCGACTTCGCGCGCATGCACCTGCCCCTCGACCACACCGGCGTGCACCTCACGCGCGGCGGGTTCGTCGCCGCCGCCGCGCTCTGGCTCGACGTCCTCCCTCCCGATGCGCGCTGACCTGCTCCGCACCTACGTCCGCAGCCTCCCGCTGCGGCACCACCTGAGCGTCGTCGCCGAGTCGTACCTGGGCGCACTCGTCCGCGGCCTGCCGGGGCCCGAGGGCCTCCTCCTCCGCTGGCTCCTCTACAAGTGCCTCTTCCGCCGCCTCGACGGCCGCTGCTACATCTACCCCGGCGCGCGCCTCTCGCACGTCTACGGCATCAGCGCGGGGCAGAACCTGAGCGTCAACTCCGGCGCCTTCGTCTACGGGCGCGGCGGCCTCACCTTCGGCGACCACGTGCTGGTGGGGCCGAACGCGGTGATCGTCAGCTCGCAGCACCGCTTCGACGACCCGCGCCTGCCGATGATGTTCCTCGGCCACCGCGCCGACCCGGTGGTGATCGGCAGCGACGTCTGGATCGGGGCCAACGCCGTCGTCCTGCCCGGCATGCGGGTCGCCGACGGCACGGTGGTCGCCGCGGGCGGCGTCGTGACGCGCGACACCGAGCCGTACTCGATCGTCGGCGGCGTGCCGGCGGCGCCGATCGGCACGCGCCCGCGCGCGACGCTCGCCTAGCGCGCCAGGCGCTCGGCGAGCTCGTGCGCGATCAGACGGTGGCCGGCGGCGTTCGGGTGCATGATGTCGAAGTAGAGCGTGCCGCCGTCGATGGCGGCGGCGAACCTGGGGTAGAGGTCGAGGCAGTCGATGGCCGCCGCGGTGCACAGCGCGCCGAGCCGCTCCTGCGGCACCAGGTCGGGGTCGGGGACGCCGACCTGATCGCCGTCGGGGATGATGGCGACGACGAGCCGGAGGTGGTCCTCCCGCGCCGCGTCGCCCAGGCCGCGGAGCGAGTCGGCGAGCGTCTGCCAGCGGGAGTCGTTCGGCGCCCGGTAGTAGTCCTTCCGCTGCCGCGAGATGGCGACGTCGTAGGGCAGGAACTCGCGCGTGCCCTCGGGGCGCTTCACGGCGCGGTCGTCGATCCAGCTCCGCGCCCGCGTGCGCACCAGCCAGCGGAGCAGCAGGTAGAACTCGGAGCGATTCCCGAGCGAGCCGGCGCCGACGCGCTGGGTCTGGTCGGTGGTGAGGATGCCGAGCGGACCCATCACCGGGGCGTAGTCGAAGTCGTTCAGGTTGAAGCCGACGACCACGGTCTCGGGCGCGAAGGCGAGGCCGCGCTGGCGGAGGTAGGCCAGCTCCGCTTCCGTGTTGTAGCCCTCCACGCCCGCGTTCAGCACCTCCCAGCGCTCGCCGGTGCGCGCCGCGAGCTCGCGCTCGAGGAGCGCCGGGAAGGCCTCCTCGACCGCCAGCCCCTCGCCGAAGGTCGCCGAGTCGCCGAGCGCCAGCACGCGGTGAACGCCGGGCGCGGGCCGGGTCGCGAACGACGGCCCCCGCAACCCGTGCTCGTTCACCGTGACGTGAAACCCGCGCACCACGGTGTCGACACCGGGTCGCATGACGTACGGGAGGTGCGGGTCGTCGGTCACCACGAACAGCCGGCGCGGGAACCCGTTCACTCGATCGACGAGGTTGAAGGCGCGCGAGAGGACCTCGCCGAGCGCGAGGGCGACGACGAGCGCCGCTGCGAGGAGGACCAGCGGGGCCAGCAGGCCGCGCGCGCGGATCATGCCGTTCGCAGCACGCTCAGCCGAGGTCCTCGGGCTTGAAGCGAGGGTTGGGCGTCAAGAGGTGCCAGCGGTGGCCGAAGGGGTCCACGACCCAGCCGCCCCGGCCGGGGGGCGCGGTGGTGAGCGGCCGCTCGACCTTCGCGCCCGCGTCGAGCGCGCGCCCGAAGGCGGCGTCCACGTCCGGCACCTCGATCACGAACGACACCGAGTGACCGCCCAGCGTCTTCGGCGAGAGGACGCGGTAGGTCTCCCACTCGTCGGAGATCATGAGGAGCGTGTCGCCGATCTTGAACTCGGCGTGGCCGATCTTCCCGCTCGGGTCGACCCAGCGGTAGCGCTCCTCGGCGCCGAAGGCGGCCTGGTAGAAGGCGATGGCCTCGGCGGCGCCCTTGGCGCAGAGGTACGCGCTGACGTGCACGCGTGGCGTCATGGATCCGTCCCTCCCGCTAGGCACGCACGCCTCGCACGATCTGCACCGCGCAGCCGAGCCGCAGCCCCGGGACCCGACGCAAGCGCGCTTCGAGCCCGAGCAGCGACGGCCAGCGGTTCACGAGCGGGATCGGCACCGCGCCGTACATGCTGCGCGTCACGTCGGCGAGGCCGGCGCGGCGATAGTCGCGGGCGAGGCTCCAGGGAAAGATCGTGAGCAAGCCGTACTCCACGCGCCAGCTCCGCAGCGGGTCGAGCGTGATGTAGACGTACCACGCGGGGTTGAGCGGGTTCGGCTCGACGCAGGCGACCGCGCCGCCGCCCGGGCGCGCGAAGCCGCGCATCGTCTTCAGCATCTCGACGCGGTCCGGGACGTGGTGCAGGAGGTGGATGCCGTAGACGAGGTCGTAGACGGGCTCCAGGCCGACGCGCTCCGCTTCGCCGTGGATCGTCCGCAAGCGGTCGGCGACGCCCTCCGCGCGGGCCCGCTCCTCGAGACGGGTGAGCGCGCGGGCGCTCATGTCCACCGCGTCCACCTGGTAGCCGGCGCGGAGAAGGGGCAGCGTGTAGCGCCCGCCGCCGGCGCCGATCTCGAGCAGGCGGCGCCCGGCGGGCGCGCTCACCGCGAGGAAGTAGCGGAACAGCGACTCCGAGTGGACGTCGAAGGCGGCCGCCTCGTCGGCGTACTCGTCGGCGAGGGCGTCGAAGTGCTCGCGCTGGCGGAGCCGGTGACGCTCGGCGCTGCTCGGGGCGGCCATGCGGGCAAACCACCACCCCGTCGGCGGTGCTGTCAAGCGAGGCAGTGACCGCGGGTTGATCGACCGCGACCGCTGTGACACGGTCGCCCGCCGTGCGACCGGACGCCGGCCCGGCGGTGCTCGTGACCGACGCCCGCTGGCGGAAGGCGCTCTCCACCGTGCGCGCGCTCGGCCGCCGCGGCGTCCGCGTCCTCACCGCCGACTCGACGCGGCTCGTCGCCGCCGCTCTCTCCCGCTACGTCGAGCGCCACCACCTGCTGCCGTCGCCGGCGGACGACCCCGGCGGCTTCGTCGCCGCCATCGCGGCGCTCGCCGCACGCGAGCCGGGGCTCGTCGTCTTCCCGATGGAGGACGCCACCCTGCGCGCGGTCGCACCCGCGCGCGAGCGGCTCGCCGGGGTGCGCCTGCCGATCCCCGCCTGGCCCGCGCTCGAGGCGGCGCTCGACAAGCACGCCACCACGACGCGCGCCGCGGCCCTCGGCATCCCCGTGCCGCGCACCGTGCTGCCGGCCGGGCCCGACGCGCTCGCCGAGGCCGCGGCGCTCACCTTCCCCGTGATGGTGAAGCCGCGACAGGGCTACGGCTCGCAGGGCGTGACGGCGGTCGAGCGACCGGAGGAGCTGGAGGCGGTCTACCGGCGCGTCGACGCCACCTTCCCGCGGCCGCTCGTCCAGGAGCGCCTCCCCGCCGCCGGCGACGCGCACGGCGTCTCGTGCCTCTTCAACGCCGCCGGCGAGCTGCGCGCCGCCTTCGTCCACCGCCGGCTGCGCGAGTACCCCGTGACCGGCGGGCCGAGCACGCTGCGCGTGAGCGTCGAGCGCCCGGATCTGGTCGAGCAGTCCGCGCGCCTGCTGCGCGACCTCGGCTGGGTCGGCTTCGCGATGGTCGAGTGGAAGACGGACCCGCGCGACGGCGTGGCCCGCGTGCTCGAGATCAACCCGCGCTTCGTCGGCTCGCTCGAGCTGGCGATCCGGAGCGGCGTCGACTTCCCGTGGCTCCTCTACCGGGTCGCGGTCGACGGCGACTGCCCAGAGGTGAGCGCCTACCGGGTCGGCCAGCTCTGCCGCTGGCTCCTGCCCGGCGACGTCCTCCACTTCATGTCCAACCCCGGCCGCTTCCACCTCGAGCCGAGCTTCTTCCGCTTCCGCGGGCCCGATCTGGCCTACGACGACTGGGCCGACGACGACCCCCTGCCCTCGCTCGCGCAGGTGGGCGTGCTGGCGCTCCAGGCGCTGCGGCCGTCGATGTGGCGCTACGTCCGCTCCCGCTCGACGCCCATGCCGCCCTGAACTAGGATCGCGCCGTGCGAGGATCCGAGGTGCGCGCCGCCGACACCCGCGGCGCGCTCGCCGCGCCGCGCGTCGACGCGATCGACTTCCTGAAGGCGGCGGCCATCGTGACCGTGATCTACATCCACGGCGTGGGAGACCCGTTCGACCTCGCGCGTCTGCCGTGGGCCGCGTACCTGACCTCCTGGGCCGTGCCCGCGTTCTTCTTCGCCTCGGGCTTCCTCCACCAGCGCGACCTGCCCCTCGACGCCGCCACGCGGCGGCGGTGGACGCGGCGCCTCCTCGTCCCCTACGCGATCGCGAGCGTGCTCGCGATCGCCGTCCGCGCCGGCGTGCGCGGTGAGTCGCTCGGCTGGCGCGACGCGCTCTTCATGCTCGCCACGGGCTCGGCGTGGGGCATCTACTACTTCGTCCCCGTACTCTTCGGGGCGCTGCTGGTGACACCGCTCCTGGCGCGCTTTCCGCGCGCCGTGCTGCCGCTCGCGCTCGTCTTCTGGGCGGCGCCGCTCGGGGTCGCGCTCGGCGTCGACCCCGTCTACCACCGCCTCGGCCTCTTCTGGCTGCTGCGGAGCCCGCTCACCTGGTGGGGCTACTTCCTCGCCGGCTGGATGGTCGCGCGCCACCGCGCGGCGCTCGCGCCCGGCGTCCGGCGCGCGGCCGGCGTGGCCGGCCTGCTCCTCCTCGCCGGCGTCGGCTCCGTGTGCACCGTGCCCGGCGTCTGCCGCGACGTCCTCGGCCCGACTCTCTACGTCGCCAACTACGGCGCCATCGCGGCGCTCTTCGTCCTCGGCGCCGAGCTGCCGGCGCTGCGCGTCGCGCGCTTCCTCGCCGACGCGAGCTATCCCGTTTACCTCTACCACTTCTTCTTCACCGACCCGGTGCGCGCCCACGGCGGGCGCCTCGGCGGGTGGACGAAGCCCGCGGCGTTCGCCGCCGGCACCGCGGGCGCGCTCCTGGTGGTCGGCCTCGGGCGTGCGCTCCTCGGCCGCCGGGCGCGGGACCTCATCGGCTGATGCGCGGCTTCACGGCCGTCGCCGCGGCGCTCGTCCTGGTCGCCGCCGCGCTGCGCTTCTGGGCGCTCGACGGCGGGCTGCCGCACCCCATGAGCCGCCCCGACGAGGAGGTCGTGCTGGCGCACACCGCGCCGCTCGCCGCGGGCCACGCCGACCTCGAGTACGCCGTCTACCCGGGCGCCTACCTCTACCTCACCTGGGGGTGGGGCGCGGCCGGGCTGCGCGCCGCGGCCGCCGCGGGCGCCGTGCCGCGCGAGAGCTACGGCACCGTGCTGCGCGAGCACCCGGAGCGGCTCCTCCTCGTCGACCGCGTGCTCTCCGCGCTCGCCGGCACGGCCACGGTCGCGCTCCTGGTGCTCGTCGTGCGGCCTGCCCTGGGCGACGCGGCCGCGCTGGTCGCCGGCGCCCTCCTCGCCACGAGCTTCCTCCACGCGCGCGACAGCCACGCCGTCAAGCCGGAGGCGCTGCTGACGCTCGGCGTGGTGGCGGCGCTCGGGTTGATGGCGGCGCTCGCCCGCCGGCCGACGCGCGGCCGCGCCGTCGCACTCGGGGTCGCGATCGGGCTCGCGACGGGAATCAAGTACCCCGGGCTCCTCCTGCTCGTCCCGGCGTGGATCGCGGCGGTGTGCGCTTCGCCGGCGCGTGGCTGGCGGCGACTCCTCCCGGGCGCGGCGGTGCTGACCGGCGTCACGGCGCTCGCCACCTTCGTCGTCACCTCGCCCTTCCTCTTCCTCAACCCGCAGACGCGCGCCGCCGTCCTCGGCGTCTTCGCGAGCATCTTCCCGCAGGCCTTCCCCGGCCTCGCCCCGCCCGCCGTGCAGCAGAGCCTGGCGGCGCTGGGCGAGCGCCGCGCCTGGTGGGAGGGGCTCGTCTACCACGCCACCTTCTCCCTGCGGTACGGCGCCGGTCTCCTGCCGACGCTCCTGGCGCCACTCGCCGTCGTCTGGGGCTTCCGCGACCGCCGGCCCCTGCCGCTCGTCGCGGCCGTCTTCGCCGTCGTCTGGTACGTGGTGAACGGACTCTCGCCGATGGTCCTGGCGCGCTACATGACGCCGCTCCTGCCCGCGCTCGCGCTGCTCGAGGCCGGCTTCCTGGTGGCGGCGACCTCACACCTGCGCGACGCGCGCGGGCGGGCGGCGGTGCTCGTGCTCGCAGCGCTCGTGCTCATCGCCGAACCGCTCGTCGCGAGCGTCGGACACGACCGCGTCGCCGCTAACACCGACACGCGCGTGCTCGCCACGGCGTGGCTCGCGGACAACGCCCCGCCCGGGTCGCGCGTGGCAATCCTCGGCACCCGTTTCTGGGGCTACGGCGAGCCGACGATGCCGCCCGGCATCTCGATGCTCCGCACCGACGGCGACCTGGGTGCGCTCGCGCCCGAGCACGCCGACTACCTGCTCACGCACGATCACCCGGTCTTCTCCTCCAAGGTGAACCCCGCCACGCTCGAAGCGCTCGCCCCGCACCTCCGCCCCCTCGCCGAGTTCGATCCCTTCGTCCCCGGCCGCAGCGGCGCCGTCTTCGAGTACTTCGACGCCTACTACGTGCCGGTGCACGGCTTCGCCGCCGTCAGCCGGCCGGGCCCGCACATCCGGATCTACGAGATCGTCGCCAGCGCGCACAGGCGCTAGCCGGCGAGGAGCCGCGCGTGTACCCGGCGGCGCAGCAGCCCGGAGCCGCCCGGCCGGTCGGCGAACCAGGCGCGCCCTTCCTGCACCAGGCCGACCTCGAGCAGGTAGCGGCCGGGCGGCGGCATCATCGTCTCCACCTGGGCGTGCAGCACGGCGCCCGGCGCCATGTCGGCCGCCAGCGGCAC
>JBGQET010000120.1:0-12757 GCA_041496545.1 Binatia bacterium
CGCGCAAGCGCGGCCCGTCAGTCCGCTTCGAGGACGAGCCGACGGTAGCTCCGCCCGGGGACGATCTGGCCGAGCACGCACGCCTGCCGGGCGCCGGTGACGCGCGGCAGGGCGACGGAGCGTCCGAGCGCCGCCGCCCAGGCGAACAACGCGAAGGCGTACGCTTCGAGCGCCTCGGCGTCGAAGCCGAGCCGGTCGACGGTGGTGAGCCGCATGCGGGGAAGCGCTCGGGCGAAGGCCTCGACCAGCGCGGGGTTCCGACTTCCACCCCCGGCGAGCAGCACCTCGTCGACACGGGGCAGGAAACGGCGGTAGGCGTCGGCGGTGGCGCGCGCGGTGAAAGCGGTCGCCGTCGCGACCACGTCTGCGGGGGGAAGGCGGCGGGCGGCGCGCAGCAGCCGCGCGACCAGGGGCGCGCCGAACTCCTCGCGCCCGGTCGACTTGGGAGGTCGGCGGCGAAGGAACGGGTGCTCGAGCAGCCGAGCGAGCAGGCGCTCGTCCACCTGGCCGGCACGCGCCAGCCGCCCGTCGCGGTCCATCCAGCGCCGACCGCCCGAGAGCCCGCGCACCACGCCGTCGATCACCATGTTGCCGGGTCCGGTGTCGAAGGCGCACACCCGGCCCGCCGCCCCGCCGGGCGACACCCAGGTCACGTTGCCGATGCCGCCCAGGTTCTGCACCGCCCGCGCGCGCCGCGGGTGCGCGAAGAGGAGCCGGTGCGCAAAGGGCACGAGCGGCGCGCCCTCGCCGCCGGCCGCGACGTCGGCGGCACGGAAGTCGGCCACGGTGGTGATCCCCGTCCGCACCGCGATCACCGCCGGGTTGCCGATCTGGAGCGTGCAGCCCTCGCGCGGCGCGTGATGGACGGTCTGCCCGTGCGAGCCGACGAGCGCGACGCGGGCGGGCGAGACGCGGAGCGCGCGGCAGAGACCGAGCACCGCGCGCGCCAGCCGCTCGCCGACGGCGCGGTCGAGCCGGGCGAGCCCGCCGGCGTCGAGCGGCGCGCCCTCGGCGGCGGCGAGCAGCGCCCGGCGAAGCGGCGCCGGGTACGGCCACGTCCGCGCGCCGAGGGGGCGGACGCGTGGGCGACGGCCGCCGATCTCCGCCAGCGCGGCGTCGACGCCGTCGAGCGACGTCCCGGCCATGAGCCCGATCACCAGCACCGGCGCCGCTCCTGCCACATCGCCGGAGCTTCGGCCAGCGCTCCGCGAGCGCTCACTCGCCCTCGTCCTCCGTCTCGGCGTCGCGCTCCGCCATCGCCTCGGGGTAGAGCTCGAGCAGCGGCGCGCCGAGCCGCTGCACGAGCCAGCGGTGCACGACGCCGGCGGTCTGCTGCCAGGTGGCGTCGACGAGCGGCCAGTGGCCGGCGCCGGCGATCGTCGCCCGCTCGGCGCCGAGGGTGCGGGCGAGCGCTTCGGCGTCGTCGAGCGGAAGGAGCGGGTCGCGGTCGCCGGCCACCACCAGCGTCGGGATGCCCGCCGGCGTCGGACGGACGCGCCCCCACAGGACGTCGCGCACCGCGGCCGCGGACTCCGGCGCGAGCGGGACGGGCGCGGGGCTCGCCGCTTCGCGCCCCGGCGGCGGCACGTCGCGGCCGAGGAGCAGCGCGAGCAGCACGCGTGGCGCGCGCGCGAGCGAACGGACCGCGCGGCTCCCCGGCAGGAGCGGCGACACCAGGACGGCGGCGGCGGCCCCGGCCGCAGGCGCCGCCGCGAGCGCGACGAGCCCGCCGGCGTCGTGCCCAAGGAGCACGCTCGGCGTCGGCAACGCCGTCGCGTACGCCGCCACGGCCGCGGCGCGCGCCGCGGTGTCGGCCCGGACGTCGCGCACGTCGAGCAGATGGCACTCCCAGCCGCGGTGCGCGAGGAAGCTCGCAAACCCGCGCCAGACGGGGGTTCCGGCCCACAGCCCGGGGACGAGCACGAGGCTCGCGGCGTAGCGGCTGCCTTCGGCGGGAAGCGTCTCGGCGGTCGGCATCCGGAGCGCGCGCCTCCAACGAAAAAGGCCCTCCGGCATTCCTCCGAAGGGCCTCTCTCCGAGCCCGGGAGCCGGGCTCGTCTCGCCTGAGATGAAATCCTTTGTCTTACTCTACGTGCCTAGCAGTCGAAGCTCTGACTGATGGAACAAAGCTACTTCTTCTTTCCCTTCTTCTTCGCTGGCGCCTTCTTCTTGGCTCTGCTCTTTTTCTTGGCTCTACGCTTTGCCATGTCCTACCTCCTGTTAGATTGAGAAACGTCCTTCCGTCCCCTCTCCCAGGCGAGCAACCCCACAACCCCACTCCACCACGCATGGAGTATACGAAGGCAAATGCCAGGGAGTCAATAGAAGATCGGCGTTTTGGAAAATATTTTTGAAAACACTTCACACGGACCGCACTGGGTTATCGGCTGCCTAAAATGACGTTCACTCCTCTCCGCGACGACGAGTAGCAGGTCGTTTTAGATGCGGGCGCGCGGTTGCCTCGGAGGGCCCTTTCGGTTACCACTCGCCGCGTGCGCGTGGAGGGTGGGCAGGTGCTGAGCGGCGCGCTGGTGATAGCGATCGTCGGCGTCGCGGCGTCGGTGCTGCTCGGGGAGCACGGCATCGCGCACCTGCTGCGGCTGCGCGCCGAGCGGCGCGAGCTGGGCGGCGCTGCTTTCGGGCTCTTCCGCGTGAACGCGCATCTCCGGCACGAGATCGACCGGCTGCACACCGACGACCTCTACCTCGAGGAGCTGGCGCGGCACTCACGCGGTCTCGTGCGTCCCAACGAAACCGTCTACCGCTTTCGCCGACCGCCGAGCTAGCCCTCGTCCTCGCCCGCGGCGAATTCCTCGTACTCGTCGGCGTCCATCAGCTCTTCGAGCTCGGCTTCGTCAGCGACCTCGATCTCGACCAACCAGCCTTCGTGGTACGGATCCTCGTTCACGATGCCAGGATGGTCGTCCAGCTCCGTGTTGATCGCAGTGACGGTTCCGCTGAGCGGCGACAGTAGCTGCGAGACGGTACGCACGGACTCGAGCTCACCGAAGGGCTCACCCTTCTCGACCTCGTCGCCGACGTCGGGTAGCTCGACCGCGATGACTTCCCCCAGCTCTGCCTGACCATACTCCGAAACCCCGAGCTGCGCGCGGTTGCCTTCCACGCGCAGCCAGAGATGGTCCTCGGTGAATTTCAGGACGTCCGCCATCGCTTCGCTCCCTAACAGGCTGATTTGCGGCCCTTATAGAGTCCGTCGTCACCCTGTCAAGGGGAATCTGCGCAGCGCGCGGCAGCGGGAAACGCCGCCGCGGGGCGCCAGCGGGCCGCCCCGCGTCCGCACAGACGGACCGCCGCCACACCCCCGCCGCCGGGAGCCCTATCGCCGCACCGCCCTGCCCGCCCCTCCCGAGACGTGATCGCTCGACGCCGATCGAATCACGAGCAACCGCTGGTCGCGCCGCAGTTGAGGCACTTGTAGCAGCTGCCGTTCCGCACCATGAGCCCGCCGCAGTCGGGGCAGCTCGGCGCGTCGGCCTGCGGGCTGAAGGCGATCGCGGTCCGCACCGAGGTGGTCTCGGTGACCGTCGTCTCCAGCACCGCGGCCGGCGGCGCCGGCGCCTCGCGCTCGACGAGCCCGACCTGCGCCCGTGCGTCGCCCGAGAGGAAGCGGGAGCCGAGGAAGCGGAAGATGTAGTCGGTGAGCGACTTCGCCATCGGGATGTCGGGGTTCTTCGTGAAGCCCGACGGCTCGAAGCGCACGTGGCTGAACTTCGACACCAGGACCTCGAGCGGCACGCCGTACTGGAGGGCCATCGAGGTGAGCACGCCGATGGTGTCCATGAGACCCGACACCGTGCTGCCTTCCTTGGCCATCTTGATGAAGATCTCACCCGGCGTCCCGTCCTCGTAGAAGCCGACGTGGATGTAGCCCTCGTGCCCGGCCATGTCGAACTTGTGGCAGAGCGCCTGGCGATCGGTCGACAGCCGACGCCGCGTGGGTTGCGGCGACGCCGTCGCGACCGCGGGGGTGCTCCCCGCCTTCGCCCCCGGCCTGGCGGTGTTGAGCGGCTGCGTCTTCTTGCAGCCGTCACGGTAGATCGCGACCGCCTTCAACCCGAGGCGCCAGGCTTCGACGTACGCCTCCTCGATGTCGTCGACGGTGGCGTGCTCCGGCATGTTGATGGTCTTCGAGATGGCGCCCGAGATGAACGGCTGCACGGCGCCCATCATGCGGAGGTGGCCGAGCGGGTGGATGGTGCGCGTGCCGCGGGCCGGCTTGAAAGCGCAGTCGAAGACCGCCAGGTGCTCCGGCCGCAGCGCCGGCGCCCCCTCGATCGTCTCCTGCTCGTCGAGGTACTCGACGATCTCCTGGACCTCCCGGGAGTCGTAGCCGAGCCGGCGGAGCGCGCGCGGGACCGTGTTGTTGACGATCTTCAGCAAGCCGCCGCCGACCAGCTTCTTGTACTTGACGAGTGCAATGTCGGGCTCGACGCCGGTCGTGTCGCAGTCCATCATGAAGGCGATCGTCCCGGTGGGCGCGAGCACCGTCACCTGCGAGTTCCGCACACCGGCCGCCCGCGCCTGCTCGAGCGCGTCGTCCCAGCTCTCGCGCGCCGCGGCCAAAAGGTCGAGGGGCACGAGCGCCGAGTCGAGCTTGTGGGTGTAGCCCCGGTGCTTCTCGATGACGTGGAGATGGGGGTCGCGGTTCCGCGCGTAGCCCTCGTACGGCCCGAGCGCCGCCGCGATCCTCCCCGACTGGAGGTACGCCTGCCCGCACATGAGCGCGGTCAGCGCCGCACCGTACTCGCGCCCCGCGTCGGAGTCGTAGGGGAGCCCGAGCGACATGAGGAGGGCGCCCAGGTTCGCGTAGCCGAGCCCCAGCTCGCGGTAAGCGTGCGCGTTGGCGGTGATCTCGGCCGTCGGGTAGCTCGAGCGATCGATGACGATGTCCTGCGCCGTGATCATGACGTCGACCGCGTGGCGGAACGACGCGACGTCGAAGGTGCCGTTCGGTTCGACGAACTTCATGAGGTTCAGGCTCGCCAGGTTGCAGGCGCTGTCGTCCAGGTGCATGTACTCGGAGCACGGGTTGGACGCGTTGATGCGGCCGGTGTTCGGGCAGGTGTGCCAGTCGTTGATGGTGGTATCGAACTGCATGCCCGGGTCGCCGCACTGATGGGTCGCCTCGGCGATCGTGCGGAGCAGCTTCCGCGCCGACATCGTCTTGTAGATCTTGTCGGGCTCCTTGACGAAGCGCGTGCTCCATTCCCGGCCCTCGAGCGCGGCGCGCATGAACTCGTCGGTGACGCGGACGGAGTTGTTGGCGTTCTGGAAGAAGATCGAGCTGTAAGCCGGGCCGTCGAGCGAGGAGTCGTAGCCGGCCGCGATGAGCGCCCAGGCCTTCCGCTCCTCGTCGGCCTTGCACTGAATGAACTCCTCGATGTCGGGATGGTCGGCGTTCAGCACGACCATCTTGGCGGCGCGCCGGGTCTTGCCACCCGACTTGATGACGCCCGCCGAGGCGTCTGCCGCGCGCATGAAGGAGACGGGCCCGGAGGCCGTTCCGCCGCCGCCCAGCCGTTCCTTCGACGAGCGCAGGCGCGACAGGTTCACGCCCGAGCCCGAACCGCCTTTGAAGATGACCCCCTCCTTGCGGTACCAGTCGAGGATCGAGTCCATGGTGTCGTCGACGGAGAGGATGAAGCAGGCGGAGCACTGCGGCTTCGGCTCGACGCCGACGTTGAACCAGACGGGGCTGTTGAACGACGCCTTCTGCTGGAGGAGCAGGTGGGTGAGCTCGTCGGAGAAGGTCTGCTGGTCGGCGGGGGTGGCGAAGTAGCCCTGGGCCTCGCCCCACTCGCTGATCGTGTTGACGACGCGGCCGATCAACTGGCGGACGCTCCGCTCGCGGGCCGGTGTGCCGAGCGGGCCGCGGAAGTACTTCGAGACGACGACGTTGGTGGCGAGCTGCGACCAGCCCTTCGGGATGTCGACCTCGCGCTGCTCGAAGACGACGTCGCCCGATTCGCCCTGGATGACCGCCGAGCGCTGCTCCCAGTCGACCTCGTCGTAGGGGTTCGTGCCGGCCGCGACGAAGCGACGCGCGACGGAGAGGCCGCGACGGCTGGGGGCGACGCCGGTGCCGGTGGGTGCGTCCTGGGGACCCGGGTCCTGGGCCTCTATCCTCTCCTGCCTCTCCTGCGCCATCCTCCCCCCCTTGTCCGGGCCGCCGGCGGACTCCATGATCTTGCGGTGGCGGGGCTCATACACCACTACATCTTGTGCTGTCAAGCGATTTTTTGCAATCGGTCACCAGCGCGTCACGGAACCCCTCGGGCTGCCGCGTGAGCGAGCGCGCGCAGCGTCCGACACGCCTCGGCGACGTGCTGCGCGCGGCGCTCGATCGCCTGCCGTTCGCGCGCCGCCTCGACGACTACGCGCTCTGGGCACACTGGGACGCCGTCGTCGGTCCCACCGTCGCGCTCCACGCGCGTCCGCTGCGCTTGCAGCGCGGCGTGCTGGTCGTCTCGGTCGACGCGGCCGAGTGGATGCAGGAGCTCCAGTTCCTGAAGCACGATATCCGCGAGCGCCTGAACGCGCGCCTCGGGCGCGCCGCGGTGCGGGACCTGTTCCTCGTGCTGGCGGGCGAGCGGGACGGCTAGCACGGGGATCGACCCGGACGCGCGCTGGCTGCCGCGCTACAGGGCCGCGCGCGGCGCGCGCTCGGCTCGCATCCGCTCCGGGAAGCGGTGCTGTTCCGTTTCCGTCGCGGCGACGGCCTGGGCGACGAGCGCCGGCACGTCGAAGCGTGCCTCGGCGGCGACGACCTCCTCCATGTGCGCGCGCGTCGCGGGGTGCTTCGGGATGAACAGGCTGCAGCAATCCTGGTCGGGGACGATGGACGTCTCGAACGTCCCGATGCGTTCGGCCTGGGCGGCGATCTCGCCCTTGTCCATGCCGATCAGGGGGCGGAGGAGCGGGAGGTCGACGGCGGCGCCGATCACCGCCAGGTTGGGGAGCGTCTGCGACGCCACCTGGCCGAGGCTGTCGCCGGTGACGAGCGCCTCGGCCCCGGCGCGGCGGGCGAGCGACTCGGCGATACGGAGCATCATGCGGCGGTAGAGGACGACGCGCAGCGGGCGCAGCACGGCGGCGACGATCTGGCGCTGCGCTTCGCCGAAGGGGACGAGGTGGAGCGTCGCACCCAGCTCCCACGGCACGAGGAGGCGGACCAGCTCGCGCGCCTTCTCGAGGCTCGTGCGATCGAGGAAGGGGACGCTGTGGAAGTGGACGAAGTCGACGCGGCAGCCGCGTCGCATCATGCGCCACGCCGCAACGGGCGAGTCGATGCCGCCGGAGAGGAGCGCCAGCACCCGCCCGCTCGTGCCCACGGGCAGGCCGCCCGCGCCCGCCACCTTCTCGACGGAGAAGAACGCGCGCCCGGGGAGCAGGTCGACCGCCACCGTGACGGCGGCGCCCTCGAGGTCGACGGGGGCGTCGGTGGCGCGCTGGATCGCCGCGCCGAGGACGCGGTTCACCTCGGGTGAGGTCCGGGGGAACGACTTGTCGGCCCGCTTCGTGTGGACGCGGAAGCTCGGCAGCGCGACGCCCGTCAACCGGCCGAGGATCTCGTCGGCGAGGTGCGCGAGCGCAGCGTCGGGGCTCCGGTCCGCGATGCCGACCTCGTGTGCGAGCGCGAAGTTCGCCAGCCCGAAGACGCGCGTCACGCGCGCGCGGACCTCCGGCCAGCACGCCGGGTCGCGGAGCGGCAGGAGGAGACGCGCCGAAGCGCGCCCCACGCGTCCGACCGGCAGGTCTGCGGTGACGCGCTCGACGTGCTCGACGAGCCCGCGCACGAAGAAGGGCCGGTTGCGACCCTTGAGCACGATCTCGTGATAGCGCAGCACGACGAGCGGCGCGGACATGAATCCTCATAGCACAGCGCGTGACGCACGGTGAACGCGCCTTCCCGCGCTGGGCGGTGAATGCTAGGGTCCGGGCGAGGATGACGGAGCAGCTCGCCGCCGCGCTCGTCCCGGCGCTCGCCGCGCGCGGGCGCGTCGAGCTTCCTCCCGACGGGCGGGCGGTCGCCGCGGTGCTCGTGCCGCTGCTCGCCGTCGAGGGCGAGCCGCACCTCCTCTTCACGCGTCGCTCCGCGCTCCTCTCGCACCACCAGGGACAGGTGGCGTTCCCCGGCGGCCGTCAAAATCTCGGCGAGGATCTCGACCTCCAGACCACGGCGCTGCGCGAGGCGCACGAGGAGATCGGCCTCGACCCGACGCACGTGCGCGTCCTCGGCCGGCTCGACGACATCGAGACCGTCGCCACCCGCTTCGTCATCACCCCCTACGTCGGCCTGGTGCCCTATCCGTACGCGTGGCGCCCGTGCCCGCAGGAGGTCGACGCGATCTTCACCGTGCCGCTCCGCGTGCTCCAGGCGCCGCAGGCGCTCCGCCACGAGGTGTGGGACTTCGGCGGCCGGCGCATCCCGATCGACACCTACCCCGTCGACGGTCACGTCATCTGGGGCGCGACCCAGCGGATCACCCAGAACCTGCTGCACGTGCTCGCGACGCTCGATTGATGCGCGCGACGGCACGGGAGGCGCTCGCGCGGCTCGGTCTCGACGCCGACGCGATCGAGGCGGGACGCGCGGACGCCGCGGCCCTCGCGCCCGCGATCGCCGGGTCCGAGGGCGCGGCGCTCGCCGACGCCCTCGGCGAGCTTGCCACCGAAGCCGTGGCTGCGCTCCTGGTCGCGCTCGAGCCGCACGCCACCGGGCGCGACGCGCGCACGGCGATCCGCCGCGCGCTCTATCGGCTCGCGCAGCGCGGCGTCGCGGTCCCCGCGCGGCCGGCCGCGCCCGCGCCGCGGCCCGCCGCGGGGCCCGAGATCGAGGGCCTCCTCTCGCACGCCGACGGCCGCGGCGACCGCCTCGTCTGGCTCACCCGGCCGTCGGCTGCGGCCGGCGTGCTGCTCGTCGCCGCCCAGTTGAACGAGCCGGGCGGTCTCATCGACTTGCAGCTCGCCGAGGTGAGCCGCAAGCAGCTCCGCGCCGCGCGCCAACGCCTCGAAGCCGAGGCGCGGCTCCGTCTCGTCGCCGCGCCGTGGCGCGTGCTCGACGCGCTCCTGGTCGAAGCGCACGAGCGGGCGGGCTCGACCGACCGCCAGCGCGACTACCTCCGTGTCCGGCCCCGGTTGACGAGCGAGCCGGCGGCGCCGGCGGCCGAGCCCGTCTCGCCACGGGTCACGCCGCCGACCGCCGACGAAGCGCCCGCGCTCGTGCGCGACTCGCTCTCGCTCCTCGACCAGCCCGAGCTCGCCACCTGGTGGCCGGCCGAGGAGGCGCTCGCGCCCTTCGTGGAGGAAATCGCCGGCGTGCGCGAGAGCCCGATCCTGGTGAGCCGCGTGCAGCAGGAGGAGCGCGTGCGCGAGGTGCTGCGCCGCGCGGCGGCGACCGTGACGCCCCCCGCCGTGCTCGCACGCCGCCTCGCGGGCATCGCCTACGTGCTCGCCGAGACGGGGCGTGCGCCCGCGGCGCGCACCGCGCTCGCCGTCGCCGCGCTCCTGCGCGAGCGCCCGGGCGACGCGGCGGACATCCCCTTCGTCGCAGCGCTCGTCGAGCGGCCGCTGGGGCAGGTGCTGGCCGCCGAGACGGCGCGGCGGGAAGAAGCGGAGCAGGGGTCGCTCGTCATGACCCCCGCGCAGTTCCTCAAAGATCGATCCGCATCCCGTCCCGGGCGCACTCGAGGCTGAGCTCGGGCAGGTGAGCGAGCGGCTCGCGCCCGAGGTGCGTGAGCAGGATCCGGCGGCAGCCGAGGTCCCGCGCGCGCGCCGCGATCTCGGGATAGGCGAGGTGGATGTCGAGACGCGTCTCGTAGGTCGAGCATTCGCAGAGGAAGAGATCGGCCCCGCGCGCTTGCGCGACGAAGTCCTCGGTCCAGCTCGCGTCGCCCGAGTAGACGATGACGCGGTCGGCGATCTCGAGCCGGTACCCGTAGCAGACGAGCTCGCGCGCGTGCGGCACGACGAACGGCACGACGCGCAACGCGCCGATCTCGAAGGGCGCCGGCTTGATCTCCGTGAAGCGCACCGGGAACGGCGACGGCTCGCGCGCGACCTGCTCGTAGAGCGCCTTGAAGAGCGCGTTCACACGCCGCTCCGTCTTGGGCGGCCCGTAGACCGCGAACGGCCGGGTGCGCGGCGCATCGTAGCGATACTCGAGGAAGAAGAACGGCAGCCCGCCGAAGTGATCGCCGTGGAGGTGCGAGAGGAGCACGAAGTCGACGTCGGCGGTGGTGCGCCCCGCGGCCTTGAGCGCCTGGAGAGCGGTCGGCCCGCATTCCAGGAGGAAGGTCGTGCCGGGCGCCTCGACGAGATAGGCGCTGTGGCCGCGGCCGCCGGAGTTGAAAGCGTCACCCGAGCCGAGCACGGTCAGACGGACCACGCGCGCCCCTCCGCCCGCACAACCGCGAACGCCTGCGTCAAGCGTCTGACTCGTCCGGCCGACGCAAGCGACCCACCCGCGGCCGGTCGCGTGGCATGTCCATTGCTCCCCTCATCATTGGACCGGCGGAAAATAGAGCACGCCGAGGACAATCGCCAGAGGCACGCCATGCAGGCACCCACGTTGGACGAGCAAGCGCTGGGCCACGCCTGGAAGATCATCGAGGTGGCCGTCGTGAGCGCCCTGGCGGGCTGGGTGGCCGAGCACGTCCTGGACAGCGGCCTCAAGATTCCCGGCACGGCGATCGTCTACGGGCTGACGGGGTTCTATCTCGGCACGTGGCTCGCGGCGAACGCGGGCTGGGAAGTCGGACCCACGGTGGCCGACTACGCGATCGTGCCGATCTTCGTCGGCGCCCTGCTCGTCTCGGCGGTCGCGAAGCTGGTGGGACTGGGCGCGGCGGGGCCGCGTCGGTAGCGTCGCTGCGCCTTCATCATTCGTAGAAGTTTTCGGATGGCGACGAGGGTGGCGGCCAGGTAGCGTGTCGTCGCGTGACCGACGACGGGTACGAGGACCTTCTTCGGCGCACGGCGGAGCTGGCGGTCGAGTTCCTGCGCGGCGTCGGCGCGCGACCCGTCGGGTTGCCGGTCGAACGCCACACGCTGCGCGCCGCGCTCGGCGGGCCTCTTCCCCTCCGCGGCGAGCGGCCGGCGGCGATCGTGGAGGCGCTCGCGCGGGACGCTGACCCGGGGCTCGTCGCCACCAACGGGCCGCGGTACTTCGGGTTCGTCATCGGCGGCAGCCATCCGGCGGCGCTCGCTGCCGACTGGCTCGCGACCGCGTGGGACCAGAACGCCGCGATGTACGTGATGTCGCCGGCCGTGGCGGTGGTCGAGGAGATCGCGGCGGCTTGGCTCGTCGACCTCTTCGGCCTGCCGGCGGGAACCAGCACCGGCTTCACGACGGGCGCCACGATGGCGACCTTCACCGCGCTCGCGGCGGCACGCCACGCGGTGCTGCGGCGCGTGGGCTGGGACGTCGAGGCCGATGGGCTCGTCGGGGCGCCAGCGCCGGTGGTGGTCGTGAGTGAGGAGATCCACGTCACCGTGCTCGCCGCCCTCCAGATGCTCGGGCTCGGACGCGACCGCGTGCGATCGGTCGCCGCCGACGCGCAGGGTCGCATGCGGCCCGAGGCGTTGCGCGCGACACTCGCCAACGTCGACGGGCCATTGATCGTCTGCGCGCAGGCCGGCAACGTCAACACGGGGGCCTTCGACCCGTTGCCCGAGATCGTCGACGCCGTCCACGCACGCGACGGATGGCTGCACGTAGACGGCGCCATCGGCCTCTGGGCCGCGGGCTCACCAACCCTCGCGCACCACGTCGCGGGCCGCGAGCGCGTCGACTCCTGGACCACCGACGCCCACAAGTGGCTCAACGTCCCCTACGACTCCGGGCTCGTCTTCGTCCGCGACGCCACGGCGCACCGCGCCGCGATGACACTCGGGGCCGCGTACTACGTCGAGACCCAGGGCGCCGAGCGCGACGGTTACAACTGGGTCCCCGAATCGTCGCGCCGCGCGCGCGGTCTCCCGGTGTACGCCGTCCTGCGCGCGCTCGGGCGCGAGGGGATCACGGCCCTCGTCGACCGCTGCTGCCGTCTCGCCCGCCGCATGGCCGACCGGCTGCGCGCCGGCCGCGGAGTCGCCGTGCTGAACGAGGTCGTGCTGAACCAGGTGCTCGTTCGCTTCACCCCGTCGGGCGGCGGCGACGCCGACGCCTGGACCCGCGAGGTCGTGCGCCGCGTCCAGGCCGACGGCACCTGCTGGGCCGGCGGCACGACGTGGCACGGGATGGACGGGATGCGCCTCGCGGTGTCGCACTGGGCGACGACCGAGGACGACGTCGACCGCTCGGCAGACGCGATCCTGTGCTGCGCCGCGGGCTGAGCCCGTAGCCGCGACAAGCCTGCGACGGTGACCTAACGTCCGGTCTCGGACGCTGGGGAGGACGCCCCACCTCCACCTTGGCCCTTGGCCCCCACCTCCCCGGCTCGCGCGGCCCCCGTCGCTTCCTACCAGGGGGTTCGTCCTCGACGGTAGACACGTTCGCTCAGGCTGGCGCGCCCAGCTCCTGACGACAGGCCTTTCCCTGGCGCCCTAGGAGACCGGCGATCAGCGGGTGAAGCTCTGAGCTGTCTTTCCTCGTACTCCCCTGGCATCTCGGAGCCCTGTGCCCTCTCCACCGGTTGACGGAGCACTGCCTGGTGCGATAGCGCGGCTCCCGGAGGGGACGATGATGCGGAGCAGTCGCAACCTGGTACGGCTGTGGATGATAGTCGCCGCAGTC
>JBGQET010000121.1:0-12485 GCA_041496545.1 Binatia bacterium
AGAACGTCGTGAGACAGTTCGGTCCCTATCCGCCGTGGGCGTAGGATACTTGAGGGGAGTTCTCCTTAGTACGAGAGGACCGGGAGGAACGCACCGCTAGTGTTCCGGTTGTGGCGCCAGCCGCATCGCCGGGTAGCTATGTGCGGACGGGATAACCGCTGAAAGCATATAAGCGGGAAGCCCACCCCGAGATAAGGCAACCCCGGGCCGCAAGGCCCCTAAAGGCCCCTCGTAGACGACGAGGTTGATAGGCCGGGTGTGGAAGCGCCGCAAGGCGTGGAGCTAACCGGTACTAAATGGCCGTGAGGCTTGACCATAATTTTCGTCCTGGAGTGAGCTACCACTCGCTTGCTCTCGATCGACTCCATCCGTCCAGATTCTAACTTCGCATTCCGGTTTCCGGTGGCGATAGCGGAGGGGCCACACCCGTTCCCATCCCGAACACGGCCGTTAAGCCCTCCAGCGCCGATGGTACTGCACGGTCGCCGTGTGGGAGAGTAGGACGCCGCCGGATCTTCTTCGAAGGCCCGACGACGCGCAGAGCGTCGCCGGGCCTTCGTCCGTCTGGCCCACCACTCGTTCTGACGACCCCGGCGCCCCAGACCCCGTCGGCCGCCATGGCCCCTCTCGCGGCCGCCCTCCATCGATTGAGCCGTCATCGCAGCGCGGCTAGGAAGGACATGATGCGGAAGCTCGCCTGGCTCACCGCGGCCGCGCTCTCGATCGCGCCGCGGGTGACCGGCGCCGAGGTGACGTTTCCGCTCCGCGTCGACTACCCGATCCTGCAGGCGACGCTCGCGCGCCAGCTCCACGACGCCACCGACGCCAGCGGCGCCCTCTGGGGCACAGCCGGCGGTTGCCGCTCCCTCGTCGTCCGCGACCTCCGCGTGGCCCCGAGCGGCGAGCGCGTCACACTCAGCATGCGCGGGTCGGCGCGCCTCGGCTTCGGGTTCCTCGGTCTGTGCCTCGCGCCCCTCTCCTGGGACGGCTACCTCGACACCGACGCGCGGCCGGAGATCGGCCCCGACTGGCTCCTCCGCTTTCGCGACCTCGACTCGCAGCTCCACGACCGGGAGCATCGCCGCGCCGCGGTCGCGAGCCGGCTCTGGGACGCGGTGAAGGGTCGGCTCGAGGACCGCCTCGGGGCCTTCACCTACGACCTTGGCCCGCCCGTCGACGAGGCGAAGGCGCTGCTCCGCCTCTCCGTGCCCCCCGACCGGGCCGCGCCGATCCTCGCCGCGCTGGACACGCTGCGACCGCGCGCGGTCGGCGTGGAGGCCGAGGCCATCCGGGTCGATGTCGCGATCGATCTACCGCCGGCACCCCCGGCGCCCGCCGTCCCCGAGCCCGCGCTCGCGCCGCCCGATCTCCAGCGCTGGCAGGCCACGCTCGAGAGCTGGGACGGCTTCCTCGTGTTCGTCGTCAAGCAGCTCGGTCTCGGCGACGACGACCCCGAGCTGCGCGACGATCTGCTCGCGCTCCTCCTCGACGGGCGCCAAGAGCTGCTCGCGGCGCTCGCCGCCGGGCCCGAGACGAGCGTCGATCCGGTCCGGCGGCTCTTCCTCGATTCGTGGGATCGCCTGCGGCAGGCGGTCCGCCGCGCCGCGCTGCACGGCCCGGTGGAGAACCGTGCGCTCCGCTACGCGACGTTCCTCGCCGCCGGCGATGCGCTGGCGGCAATCGACCGGGCGGGCCCCGCGCTCGGCATCGAGATCTCCGCCGACGGGCTGCGACGCCTGGCGCGCCTCCTCGAACCCACGTACGCGGGCGATCCGCTGGCGCACTCCGAGGCCCCCGACCCGGGGCTCCGCGAGCTCTTCCACTTCCACGACCCCGACGAGCCGCCACCGACGACGGCACCGTCACCGGAGACCTGGTGGTGGCTCGGCCCGCGCGCCGCCCACGCCGAGGACGCCTCGGCCGACGACGTGCACGCCCTCTCGCAGCGCCTCGACCGCTGGGTGCCGGGCGACGACGAGCTGTCCGCCTACCGCGACGTCGTGGCCCGCCTGCTGCGCGCCGTGGCGACCCGCGAGGCCAGGACGAGCGCCGTGGAGAGCCGTTTCGCCGGCCTCTACCCACACCTCGTGCAGGCGGTCGCGTGGCAGGAGAGCTGCTGGCGTCAGTTCGTCCGTAAGGGCGACCAGATCACGTACCTGCTCTCGACCACCGGCGACATCGGCATCATGCAGGTCAACCGTCGCGTCTGGCGCGGCTTCTTCGACCTCGAGAAGCTCCGCTGGGACACCGGCTACAACGCCGGGGCCGGGGCCCAGATCCTCGTCCAGCTCTTGACCCGCTACGGGGCGCGCGAGGCCACCCACCTGCTGGAGAACGCCGCCCGCGCCACCTACGCCGCCTACAACGGCGGCCCGGCGGCGTACCGTCGCTACCGCGCCCCGAAGGTGCCGCGCGCGCAACGGGCCGTCGACCGCGCCTTCTGGTCGAAGTACCAGGCGATGGCGGCGGGCAACGCGCTCGACTTCGTGCTGTGCCTCGGCGCCTGGGGCAACCCGTCGCGCCCTCAGCTCTCGGTGGCGCCTCCCGGGTCGACCCCGAGCTGCTGCACGAGGGCACGCAGGTCCTGCGCCACGCCGACGAGCCCGTCGCGCCACGCCGCCATCGCCTCGCGACCCCGGGCGAGGCGCGTGTAGTCGCCGGTGTCGAAGCCCGACCCGATCGCGCCCAAGCCGTCGAGCAGCCCCTGCCACGCCCCGACGTAGCGCTCGTGGATGCGGGCGACCGTCTCGGTGCGCGGCTGGTAGGCGCGCGCCTGCTCCAGGTGCGCCACGAGCCGCGGCCGCAGGTCGTCGATCTGGTGGCGCACCTCCGCTTCGTCGACGAACTGCGTGCGCAGGATGCGCTCGATCGTGCGGGCGGTCTCCGCTTCCATGGGCGCCCAGCTCCTCGCGTGGGCGAGGTAGGCCTGCACGTCGGTCGCCTGCGTGCCGGCGGGTGTTCCGCATGCAAGCGCGGTCAGGAGTGGGAGTGCGACGACGAACCGGCTCAAGCGACGCCCAGGAACTCGCGCACTCCGCGCAGGAACACCGCCAGCTGGTCGTGGTGCACCCAGTGTCCGGCGCCCTCGACGTTCATGACGGTCGCCTGACGGAACGCGCTCGCACGGCCGTCGGCGGCGGGGTCCGGGGCCCACGACTCGGTGCCGCGCACCAGCAGGACGGGGCACGCGATCTGCCCCCAGATCTCGCGCGCCTCGTCCAGGTTGAAGAGATAGGGCGACACGGCGCGAACGAAGTTGTCGAACTTCCACGCGTACGTGCCGTCCTCGTGACGGATGACCCCGCTCACCGTCAGGTGCTGCGCTTGCTCGGCGGAAAGGTGCGGGTTGGCCTCGCGCATGCGGCTCACCGCTTCCTCGAGCGTCTTGTATGGGTGGGGATGACGGCGCGCGAGCGCCTGCATCTCGCGCACCCACTGGAGCATGCGGGCGACCGCCGACGGCGGCTTCGTCACCCCCGGCGGCGGGCCGAGGCCCTCGATGGCGACGAGCTTGGCGACGCGGTCGGGGTAGACGCCCGAGTACTGGAGCGCGATCGAGGCGCCCAGCGAGTGCGCGACGATGGTGATCGGGAAGAGGTCGAGCGTCTTCAAGAGGGCCGCGACGTCGAGCACGTAGTCGATCATCGAGTACGTGCTGCCGACGGCCCACGCGGAGTCGCCGTGCCCGCGCAGATCGGGTGCGATGATGTGGAACGACCGCCGCAGCTCGGCCGCCACCCAGTCCCAGCTCCGGCAGTGATCCCGCCCGCCGTGGAGGAGCAGCAGCGGCGGCTTGTCCGCGTTTCCCCAGTCGACGTAGTGGAGCTTGAGCCGCTGCGAGTAGAAGTAGTGCGAGGTGGGGCCCAGCACCCGGCCGTCGTCCATGCGGCGGGTCTAGCACGCTCGAACCCGTTTACAGAAGGCCGGGCGCGTGGCAGCTTGCGGCCCGCCATGGCCGGCCCGCTCGACGGCATCAGGGTCCTCGAACTTGGCATCTGGGTGGCGGTCCCGGCCGCTGCCGCCGTCCTCGCCGACTGGGGCGCGACGGTGGTGAAGATCGAGCCGCCCGACGGCGACCCGCTGCGCGGCCTCGCCGCCACCGGCCTGGTGCCGTACCAGCCCGACGTGAACCCGGCCTTCCAGCTCGACAACCGCGGCAAGCGCGGCATCGTCCTCGACCTCCGCCGCCCGGAGGGCCGCGCCACGGCCCAGCGGCTGGTGCGCGACGCCGACGTCTTCCTCACCAACGTGCGCCCGCAGAAGCTCGCGGCGCTCGGCATGGACGCCGCGACGCTCCGCGGCTCGAACCCCCGGCTCGTGTTCGCGAGCCTCAGCGGCTACGGAACGGCGGGCCCCGAGCGCGACCGCGCCGCGTTCGACTACGCCGCCTTCTGGTCGCGCGCCGGCATCATGGCCTCGCTCGGCGAACCGGAGGGACCGCCGCCGACCCAGCGGCCCGGCATGGGCGACCACATGACGGGTCTCGGCCTCGCCGGCGCCATCGCCGCCGCGCTGTATGCTCGCGACCGCACCGGCGTCGGGCAGGAGATCGGCATGTCGCTCTTCGAGTCGGGCATGTGGATGCAGGCGAGCGACATCCAGGTCGCGATCACGACGGGATACTGCCACACGCCGGGCGGACGGCGCGCGGCCCCGAACCCGATCTTCAACTTCTACCGGACCGCCGACGGCCGCTGGCTCCACCTGATCATGCTCCAGCCCGACCGCCACTGGGCAGCCTTCTGCCGCGCCGTCGGGCGCGAGGACCTCGCGGGCGACCCGCGCTTCACCGACGCCATCACGCGCTTCCGGCACTGCCGCGAGCTGATCGCCATCCTCGACCCGATCTTCGCCGCCCGCAGCCTCGCGGAGTGGGCCGACGTCCTGGACCGCGAAGGCTGCTACTGGGGCAAGGTGCAGACGGTCGCGGAGGTGGCCGAGGACCCGCAAGCCGAAGCGATCGGCGCGTTCGCCCCCACCCAGCTGCCCGACGGTCGTCCGCTGCGGATCGTCCGCAGCCCCGTCCGTTTCGGCGCGACGCCCGCCACCGTCCGCGGCCCCGCGCCCGAGCTCGGCCAGCACACCGACGAGGTGCTCCTCGAAGCCGGCTTCACCTGGGACGACATCGCCCGGCTGAAGGACGCGGGAGCCCTCGGATGAGCGGCCGCAGCGCGGCGGCGCTGCTCGTCCTCTGCGCCGGCTGCGCCACCTCGACCGGCTCGCTCGGCGTCGTCGGCCCCGACGCGGACGCCGTGGGCGTCAAGCTGCTCCGGCCCGGCGCGCGAGCGCGCGTGTGCCGCGACTCGCTCTTCGGCGTCCCGCTCGGGTCGCGCGAGCCCGCCCTCCAGGCCGCCCTCGCGCAGCTCCTCGCCCTCGACCACGAGGGCGACGTGCTGACGAACGTCGAGATCACGACCCGGACGCTCACCACCGGCGTCTACGACCGCCGCTGCGTCGAGCTCCGCGGCGACCTCGGCCGCATGGTCCCCACCCTGACCATCCCCGTGCCCGGCCACGACGGGCACTGACTTGCGAGCCACGGCACCGTGTGGAATGAGAGGCGGCCATGCGATCACTCCAGCTGACGTTCACCGGCGCGTTCGTTCTGTTGCTCGCGGTCGGCGCCTGCGGCTCGTCGCCGAGCGAGACGCCCGCGGCGTCCAAGGACAAACCGAAGGAGAAGTCGATGGTCCTCTTGAAGACGTCGATGGGCGACATCAAGGTCGAGCTGTACCCCGACAAGGCCCCCATCACGGTGCAGAACTTCCTCGACTACGTGAAAGCCGGCTACTACGACGGCACGGTCTTCCACCGCGTGATCCCGAACTTCATGATCCAGGGCGGCGGCTTCGGCGCCGACCTGAAGGAGAAGCCGGGCCAGCGCGCGTCGATCAAGAACGAGTCCAGCAACGGCCTCAAGAACGACACCGGCACGCTCGCCATGGCCCGCACGTCGGCCCCGGACAGCGCCAGCTCGCAGTTCTTCATCAACCTGAAGGACAACGGCTTCCTCAACCGCGAGAGCGCGGCCGACAAGGTCGGCTACGCCGTGTTCGGCAAGGTCGTCGAAGGCATGGACGTCGTCCGGAAGATCGAGAAGGTCCAGACGACGACGAAGGGTTCCTACGAGAACGCCCCGGCCGAGCCGGTGACGATCCAGTCCGCCAAGGTCGTCGAGTAGGCGACGCTCAGAGCGGCGGCGGCTCCCACTTGCCGCCTTCTTCGCCGCCGCTCTCCTCCGGCGGCGGCGGGTCGGGCAGGGGCTGCGCCGTCCGCTCGCCGGCCACGTGCGCGCCGGTGAGGAACCAGTCGCCGGCGAAGCCGCGGTAGAGGATGCCCCGCGTCTGCTGCCGGTCGTTGCCGCCCGAGAGGGCGAGCTGGTCGACGGCTGCGATCACGCTCACGCCCGCGAACGCGACCTTGCAGAAGACGTAACCCACGAGGCAGCGCGGGGCGTAGATGGTGGACACGATCGGCATGACGTTCGCCACCATGGCTATGCCCGTGTAGAGCGCGCGCCTGGTGGCCGAGCTCTCCTGGTAGGACGCCGCGGCCGCCGGGCGCGCCGCGGCCGGAGCGAGGGTGAGCAGGGCAGCCGAGATGAGCATTCCACGCCGGAGCCGCATGACCGTCCTCCCTTCGCTGCGGTCGCCCCTCTACCGCGCGGGCGGGGCCAGGCGCAAGCAACCCCGGGCTCAGCGTTCGCGCAGCGCGATGGTGGCCTCCGGCTCGCTCGCGAGCGTGTCGGGCGTCGGCGCCGGCGGCTCCTCGACGGTCACGCGCTGCGGCTCCAGGTGGAACTCGAGGAAGAACGCCGCCGCCGTCGCCGCGCCGCGGTCGACGGCGAGAGCGTGCAGGGCCTCGGCCGGCCACGGCTGTGCGGCGACGAGCGTGTCGAGCTGACGGCGCTGCGCGTCGCTCAGGCGAGGGAGCGGCTTGCCGCCCAGACGGGCGGCGAGGAAGGCGCGCAGCGGTGCCACCCCCGACGCCTCACCGAGCGCGCCCAGCGCCGCCCGCTCCTGCACGGACTGCACGTCGGACGCCGCGACCGTCCCGCGCACCCGGACGCCCAGCTCGGGGTGCGACCAGACCACCCGGCTCACCCGCGTCATGCGCTCGCGCCCGGCCGCGTCGAGCTGCCGGTCTCCGGGCGCGAAGGGGATGCCCGAAAGCTGGATGTCCTCGATGCGCCCCTCGCGGAGGACGACCCGCCCGAGCGCGTTGAGCGGCGCCATCACCGCGCCGCGCACGGCGCGCACGATCGCCTGGAGCACCACCGAGCGCGTGGAGAAGGTCGGCTCCTCGACGTTGCCGGCGAAGGGCAGGTCGAGCGCGATGTCGCCGCGGTAGTCCTTCATGAGGGCGATCGCGAGGGTGAGCGGGATGCCGACGTCGCGCGCGATCGGATCCTCGCCCCCGCTGCCCGCGATGCCGAAGTGGGAGAGGACGACCCGGTTCGTCACCTCGAGCTGCGAGCGCTCGAGGACGACCTCGGTATCGAGGTCGACGGCGCCGGAGGACACCGAGTACCCGGACGTGCCGGCGAGGTACGCGTTGAAGGGTCGCAGCGCGAGCCGCTGGACGGTCGCGTGCACCCGCGTGCGCGCGCCGACGGTGCCCTCGAACCGCAGGGGCGAGAGCTCGTCGACGAGCGCACTGCCGCGCACGGATGCGACCCGGGGGGGCGACACGTCGATGTCCTGCGCCGTGAGGTCGAGCTCGGCGAGGGCCCGCCAGTACGGCGGCTCGAGCGTGGCATCGCGGAAGTCGATCCGGCCGCCGTGCACCCGCAGCTCCTTGATCCCGACCGCGAGCGGGGTCGCGGCGGCGTCGGATCCGCGCGCCGCGGGCACGAGCGAGAGCGGGAAGATGGACGTGGGCGTGCGGTCGACCAGCACGTACGGCCACTCGACCTCGAGCCGATCGAGACGCGCCGTGGGCGGCGCGCTGCGTGCTTCACGCACGACCGCCCGCACGGTCTTGGCGGCCATGACGTTCTCCGGGCGCGCGGGATCGGGAGCGATTGTCTTCAGCTCCGTCAGCTCGAGTCGTCCCGCGGCGGTCGCGCCGCGGTCGGCGTGCGTCAGGTCGAGCGCCCCCGAGACGAGACCCGACTCGAGCCCCAGCGGCCCGCCCACGAAGGGCACGAGGGGCGGGAGCGTCACGCCCGTCAGGTCGGCGTGCGCCGTGACGGCGTACGGCACCCGCACGAGCTGTCCGCGCGCCGCCACCTCGCCGCCTCCGCCGAGCGTCGCCGCGAACGAGAAGCCGATCGGAGCCGACGGCTCGCCCACCACGCCCAGATCCGCCCAGGCGACGGTCGCGTCGAGGCCGCGACCGGGTACCCCCGGGTCCGCGTAGTGGACCGTCCCCTGGGTGAGGCCGGCGCCGGCCACCGTCACGCTCCACGCCGGCGACGCCCCGCCGTTCGCGGGCGGCGGCCACAGGCCCGCAACGCCGGGGCCTTCGTCCCCGCGTCGCAGCCAGATCTCCGCGCCGCGGAGCGCCAGGCGGCCGACCGTCGCGCGCCGCTGCTCGAGGTCGACGTCTACACCCGGGACCTCGAGCCGCCGCGCGCGGAGGCCGGTCACGCCGCGCGCGCCGACCGCCACGTCCCGCACCGCACCGCGCGCCCGCAGCCGTCGGTGCCGGTGCGTCCCGTGCCCCGCGTCGTCGAAGCGGGCGTGGACCTCGGCGACGCCGCCGACCTCCCGCGCCATCTCCGCCTGGAAGAGGTGGATGGTTCGTCGGAGGTCGACGGCGCCGGCCGCGAGCCGGACCCGGATGCGGCGCCCGCTCGGCGAGGTGCGGACCCGGGCGGCGACCGTGAGGGCGCCGCGGTCGAAGCGCCCGTGCGTGTCGAGCGAGAGCCAGACCCGCTCGCCGTCCATCGAGCCGGAGGCATCCAGGCGTCGCAGCCGGAGCGACGAGCCGCGGCCCCGCGCCGGCTCGAGGCGGATCGCGCTCTGCCGCGCCGAGGCGTGGTCGACCGTGATGGCGGGGAAGCTGGTGGGGCCGCCGCCCTCCGCCGGCGCGCGGGCGGGCAGGGGGATCCCCCAGCCGTCGGCGGTCGCGCGCAGGCGGACCCGCGCCCCGTGCAGCACGAGCCCGCGCACCCGGTAGCGGCCGCGGAGCACGTCCCAGAGGTAGACCTGGACGGCGATCCGTCGCGCGGCGAGCGCCGCCGGCCCGCGGTCGGCCGCGACGCGCGCACCCTCGACGCTCCACCAGCCGGTGACAGGGTTCCACCCCAGCCAGCCGACGCGCACCGCCGTGCCCAGGGCGCGGGTGGCACGCCCGGCCGCGACCCGCGCGACGACCGCCGGGCCGATCGCGATCGCGACGGCGAGCACCACCGCGGCGCCGGCGAGGACGCCGGCGATCCGCCGACCATGCACCCAGCGCATCTAGCCGCCACGCCCGGCGCTGTAAAGCACGCGTTGCCAGCCGGGAGCCGCTCGGCTAAGGGAGCGGCCGATGCGGCACCCGGCACTCCTCGACCGCGCCACCGCGGCGCTCGTGCTGATCGACTTCCAGGAGGGCTACCGCCGCGTGCTGCACGGCTGGGAGGGCGTCGCCGCGGCGTGCGCGACGCTGGTCCGCGGCGCGGGGCTGCTCGGTCTGCCGCTCCTCGTGACCGAGCAGTACCCGCGCGGGCTCGGCCACACCGCCGCCGAGGTGGCCGCCGCCTTTGCGGCCGGGCTCGGCGTGGTCGAGAAGATGACCATGAGCTGCTGCGGCGTACCCGAGTTCACCACCCGGCTCGCCACCACCGGCCGGCGGCAGGTGCTGGTCGCCGGCATCGAGACGCACGCCTGCGTAAACCAGACGGTCCACGACCTCCTCGCCGCGGGCTACCAGGTGCACGTGGCCCGCGACGCCACCTCGTCGCGTCGCGCGCCCGACGTCGCGCCCGCCTGGGACAAGATGCGCGCCGCCGGTATGCTCCCGACCTCGAGCGAGCAGGCCCTGCTGGAGCTGGTGCGGACCTCCGACGCGCCCGAGTTCAAGGCGCTACAGCGGTTGCTGAAGGACGCGCCGGCGGGGTAGCGCGCCGCGCAGCGGACCAAAAAAAGAGGAAAGCGGGAGCCGCCTTCCTCTTCGAGCGTGACCATCGTGCGTGCTAGTGCTTGTGATCGATCTTCTTGCCGTACGTCACTTCGCCCTTGTCGATGCGCAGCGAGAAGCCGCATTCGGGGTTGGTGCAGGCCCAAGCCTTGAAGATCACCGCGGCGCCTTCTTGTCCGTAGTCCGACAGGGGGATCAGCGTCCCGTTGTTGCACTTCTGGCACTTGGGTAGATCCATCACCCCTCCTCCCGCCGGCCGGGCCCAGGTACGACACGATACAGCCCGTCGAATCTAGACAAACAGCAACTAGGATTCAAGCACGCGGAATGGCGGCGTGAAGGGGAGTGCCCCCGAGAGGAATCGAACCTCTACCCCAGGCTCCGGAGGCCTGTGTGATATCCATTTCACCACGAGGGCGGGAGACGTCCGGGTCCGGGGGGGTATCACAAGCCCGAACGACCGTCCACCTCGGCGCGCGTCGCGGCGAGCAGCGCGAGCAGCTCGTCGTGGAGGAGCCCGTTAGTCGCCGCCGTCTCCAGCCCCGCGAGCCGGTGCGGGCCGCCCGCGAAGTCGGTGACCCGCCCGCCCCCTTCCTCGACCACGAGCCGCCCGGCCGCCGTGTCCCAGGGGTGGAGCTTCCACTCCCAGAAGCCGTCGAGGCGTCCACACGCGACGTAGCAGAGGTCGAGCGCCGCGGAGCCGCCGCGCCGGACGTCCTGGGCGCGGCGGAGCGCCGCTTCGACGAAGTGGAGGTAGAAGCCCGCCTGCTCGCGGCGGTCGTACGGGAAGCCGGTCGCGAGGAGCGCGCCGTCGAGCGCGGACACCTCCGAGACGCTGATCGGCCGGTCGTTCAAGCGTGCGCCCTCGCCGCGCACCGCGACGAACGTCTCGTCACGGAGCGGGTCGTGGACGACGCCGAGCACGAGCGTCCCCGCGTGCTCGAGCGCGATGGACACGGCGAACTGCGGGTATGCGTGCGCAAAGTTCGTGGTGCCGTCGAGCGGGTCGACGTACCATCGGTACGCGCCCGCCCCGGGCCGTGCCGCGGACTCCTCCGCGACCACGCCGTGATCCGGGAAGGCCGCCGTCAAGTCGTCGACGATCAGCCGCTCCGACTCGCGGTCGACGGCGGTCACCAGGTCGACCGCGGACTTGAACGACACCTCCTGCCGTTCACCGTAGCGGGCGCGCAGCAGCGCGCCCGCGCGCGTCGCCGCGGCGCGCGCCACCTCCTCGAAACGGAGCACGCCGCCTTCTGTCACGCGGCCGGCGGCCGGGCAATCGCGACCCGGCGCCTCAGGGTGCGCGGAGGCTGCCGCTCCGTGCCGGGTGCAGCTTGAAGTCACCCACCAAGCACCGGCGGCCGTCCGGCGTACCGAAGCCGAGCAGCAAGCGGGTGCTGCCGACTGCCGGCGTCGCCAGGAGCGGCACCAGATTCCCCCGCGCTCGGAGGCGCGTGCCGCTGCCGTCGATGCTCGGCGCGAGGAACAAGCGGCGGATGCCCTCCGCCGAGGCGGCCGACGTCCGGCGGTCGTCGAAGCGGAGGCTCTTCGCCTTGCGGATGAAGTCCGACGCGGGGAACCGTGCGCAGAGGAGGCTCCCCGTGTCGGGTTGCGAGAGCTGGAGCACGACGTCGTCCGTCAGCGACTTCGGCGCCGGCGCGTCGAAGGCACCACCGATCTGCACGTAGAACGCGCCCCCCTTCCTCGGCTCGACGCGCACCAGCCGGACGGCGAACGGGGTCCGTTGCTCTTCGGGGCAGCAGTCCGGGTCCTCGTCGTCGACCAGACCGTCACCGTCGTCGTCGATGCAGTTGCCGCAGATCTCCTTGGACGGCGCGGTGGTGGTGGTCGTCGTGGTGCTCGTCGTCGTGGTGCTGGTCGAGACCGTCGGCCGCGTGGTGGTCGACGTCGTGGTCGTGGCGGTCGTGGTGGAAGTCGGCGACGTCGTGGTCGTGGTGGAGGGATGCGTCGTGCTCGTGGTCGTCGCGGCTGTCGTGGTGGTCCGGGTCGTGCTCGTCGTCGTACTGCTGGTGGTGGACGTCGTGCTGGTCGCCGTGATTCCCGTCGTGGACGTCGCGGTCGTCGTCGTGGGCTGCAAGGGCGTCGGGTCTCCGAAGGGGGGCAGGGTCGTGGTCGTGGTGGTCGTCGTGGTGGTCGTCGGGATCACACCGCTCGTGCCCTCGAAGGCGCCGATGTCGCAGACCGCGACGTTGTCGCCGTTGCCGTCCTCGGCGCGCGGCTCGCCGCGCTGGTCGGTGGCGAGCGGCTGGCCGGCGGTGTCCGTGCAGCCGGCCGGGTCGCCCGCGTCGACCGCGGGGCTGTCCGCGACCAGTGCGCGCGTGAAGGTGGGACCGCCGTTGTCGGCGAGCGGTGCCAACCGGGCATCGATAGGCGCGCCCCCATCGGGCCCGAGG
>JBGQET010000122.1:0-12362 GCA_041496545.1 Binatia bacterium
AGCGAAGGGCCCGACGGCGAGGGCGAGCCAGCGGTCGGGGTCGACGCCATAGCCGAAGACGAGACGCACCGCACCCGGTGGGACATCGGCCGGGACGCGGACCGGGACGGGACGCTCCGGCGTGCCGATCGGCCCCACCAGCACCTCCGCGAAGGGCCAGCGGGCGCGCGCCGCCGGCGCCGCGTCGAGCAGCGAGACGCCGGACGGCGGCCGGTCCGGGCGGCGGGTGAGCCCGACCAGCAGTGGACCCCACACCTCGCGCGAGAAGACGCGCGCGATCTCGTAGTGGTCGACGAGGTAGTCGAAGAGGCGCGGCGCGTTCTCCTGGAAACTCCCCAGGTGGGCGTACTGGGAGAAGCTGTAGACGACGGCCGGCACGCGCTCGCGCTCGAGGTCGGCGATGATGCGCACGTCGCGGTCGGCGGGTTGCACCGGCCAGATGACATGGAAGCCGCCCGCGCCCGTGCGACCGGCGAGGAACTCGAGCATGGGCTGCATCGGGTAGACGGGGACGGGTGCCCCGGGCGGCGCCTTCGCGGCGATCCACGCGAGCACGTCGTCGATGATCGGGCCGTGGCTCGCGTCGGTGGTGACGCCGGCGCGCGCGGTGGCGGGGGGGTAGTCGCACTTGGCGCGCAGGTCGGCGGCGAGCCGGACGGAGACGAGCGCCAGGGCGAGCACCGCGACGCCGAGCGCGGCGGCCAGGGCCGTGGCGAGGGCGCGCGGCGCGCGCCGGAGGGCGTCCGCCGCGAGCGCCGTCCCGACCACCAGCACCGGCGGGTAGATCATCATCAGGTGGACCCAGTCGCGCGGGCGGTTGAAGGCGAGCAGGAAGCCGCCGGCCCAGGCGAGGACGACCAGACGCTCCGCGCTCGCCGTCCGCCAGAGCCACCCCGCGCCCCACGTGAGCGCCGCTGCGCCCCACACCGCGAGCGGGCCCCAATACAGCGCCTTCAGGACGACGTCCCACACCGCCGTCTCGCGCCAGAGACGCCCGTAGGCGATCTCCTCCCAGCGGACGGTGGCGAGGATCGAGGGCAGGTAGTGGCCGACGGCGGCGCGCAGCACCGGATCCTGGCGGAAGAGCGGGCGGAGCGGCGGCAGGCCGACGTACGGGAACCGCATCGCGCCCGAGAGCGGCAGGACGACGGTCGCCTGCACGAACGCGCCGAGCGCGCCCGCCGCGGCCAGCGCCGCGAGCGCGGGTGCGGTGACGAGCGCCACGCCGGCGGTGAAGCGTACCGCCGTGCCGAGCCGCGGCGGCCCACCCGGGCGCAGCAGCAGCGCCAGGCCGAGCGCGCCCGCGACGCCGAGGCCGTAGTCCTGCTTGCAGAGGACCCCGAGCCCGGCCGCGACCCCGGCGCCGACCAGCGCCCAGCCCGAGCCGGTGCGCACGTGACGCAGCACCAGGACGACCGCGGCGGCGAGCGCGGTGGCGGCGAGCGAGGAGTAGCTGATGACGTGCCAGTGGGGGAACGCCCACACGCGGTAGCAGAGGAGGACCGCCGTGAGCCCGAGCGCCCACGCACGCGGTGCGACGGCACGCGCGATCGCGTAGACGAGCGCCACGAACAGCGCGAAGGCCGTGACCGCCAGCACGCGCGACGACCACACCGAGGTGCCGGCGACGCGGAACCAGCCGGCGATCAGATAGAACGCCCCGGGAAAGGGGGCGTCCACGTAGACGTCTCGATAGAGGATCTTGCCGCGGTTGATGTCGTCGGCCAGCTCGAGGATGTATCCCTCGTCGAGCAGCGAGAGCCAGCGGTCGAAGATGGGGAGCTGGACGGCGACCGCGAGCGCCGCCACCGCGGCCAGCGCGCCGGCGGCGGGCGGACGCGGCGCCTCGGCGGGCGGGACGGGCGACTCGGCCACGGCGAGCCTCATAGCACGCGGTGACGGCGCGGCTTAGCGGCGGCGACCCGCAGCCGGCCTTGGCGTCGCCGGCCCGCGTCGTGCTAGCGAGGGCCTGCCCCGGGCCGCGCCGGGGCGCTCCGCATGCTCCGCCGGATCGTCCCGATCGCGCTCACCGTCGTCGTCTCGCTCACCGTCGCGCTCGCGCTCTGCGAGCTCGCGCTCCGGGCGTACCTCTACGGGGTCGACGCGCTGTGGCCGCCCGTGATCGAGAGCATCCGTCCGATCGGCACCGCCGGCATCATCCGCACCTCGCCCGACCTCGAGCTCCAGTACGAGCTCCTGCCCAACCTGGACGTCCGCTACAAGAAGGTGCGCTTGCGGACCAACTCGCAGGGGCTCGCGGACGAGGAGTACCGCGTCGACAAGCCGGCGCACACCTTCCGCGTCGCGGTCATCGGCGACTCCTTCACCATGCCCGACGGCGTCGCGCTCGAGGACGCGTACCACTCCGTCCTCGAGGATCGGTTCAACGCCCTCGGCTGGCCGACCACCGTCGAGTTCGTGAACTTCGGCGTCTCCGGCTACCAGCTCCCGCAGTACGTCGCCATGCTCGACAAGCGCGCGCTCGCCTGGTCGCCCGACCTGATCCTGGTCGGCTTCTCGACCAACGACTTCATCTACTTCGACGAGATGGCGAAGCGGCTGTTCACGACCCCGTACGTGGTGAAGCCGCCGAGCCACCCGTTCTTCGACCTCTGCCTCCTCCAGTGGGGGCGCACGCGCCTCCTCCAGCTGGTGCGCGACGACGTGTGGATCCACGGCCAGGAGGTCCCGCTGGCGCCCATCTTCCGCCAGCACGTGGACACCCAGCTCACGCGGCTCGGGGAGATCAGCCGGCGCACGGGAATCCCGCTCCTGATCGCGTTTCTGGCCTACAACAGCCACGGCTACGGGGAGGTGATCGGCGCGCTGCGCGAGATCACGGCGCGGGAGGGCCTCCTCTTCTTCGACACCAGCACGGTCTTCCCGCCGGACTCGAGCACCCGCTACTGGATCTACCCCGCGGACGGCCACCCGAATCGCGCCGCGCACCGCGTCTTCGCCGACACCCTCTTCGAGCACCTGCTCGGGTCGCACCTCGTGCACCCCGAGGCGCGTTGACGTAGCATCCCGCGCTCCCGCATGGACCCCTCGCGCACCGTCGTCGTCATCCCCGCCTTCAACGAGGCGGGAAGCGTGGAGCGCGTGGTGGCGGCGGCGCGTGCCGCGCTGCCCGGCGCCACGGTCGTGGTGGTGGACGACGGTTCGGCCGACGCCACGGCCGAGCGAGCGCGCGCCGCGGGCGCCGAGGTGCTCCGCTTGCCGTTCAACTGCGGCATCGGCGTCGCGGTGCAGACGGGGCTCCGCTTCGCGGCGGCGCGCGGCGCCGAGCGCGTGGTGCGGCTCGACGGCGACGGGCAGCACGACGCGGGCGAGGTCGTGAAGCTGATCGCCGCGCTCGATGCCGGCGCGGACTGCGCCATCGGCTCGCGCTTCCTCGCGGTGGCGCACGGGGGCTACCGCTCGTCGTTCCTCCGCCGGGTGGGGATCCGCTGGTTTGCGGCCGTGCTGCGCCTGGTCGGCGCGGGCGGCGTCACCGACCCGACCTCGGGCTTCTTCGCCGCGCAGGGCCGCGCCGTCGCGTTCCTCGCCGACTGCTACGCCTCCGACTACCCCGAGGTGGACGCCGTCGTCCGCCTCGCGCGCCGCGGCTTCCGGGTCGTCGAGGTGCCGGTGGTGATGCACGAGCGCGGGGCCGGCATCTCGTCCATCGGCGGGCTCGCCACCGTCGGCTACATGGTGCGCGTGACGGCCGCCATCGCGGTGCGCTGGCTGGACACGGTCCGGCCCCGCTAGGAGCGCGCGTGCGCCGTGTGTGGGGACTCCTCTGGCGCGCGCTCCTCTTCCTGCTGATCACGCTCGTCGTCGCCGAGGCGGCGCTCCAGGTGGCCGCGCTCCTCGTCCGCGGGCGCGAAGGCGGCGGCCGGGCGGGCGCGCACCGGGTCCTCTGCATCGGCGACTCGCACACCTACGGCGCCCTGGTCCCGGCCGAGGAGTCCTACCCGGGGCATCTCCAGCGCCTGCTCGACGAGCAAGCGCCGGGCGCCTACGCCGTCGTCAACCTCGGCATCCCGGGCCAGAGCACCACGCAGGTGCGGAACCGCCTGCACGCCGCGATCGGGAGCCTCCGGCCCGAGCTGATCGTCGTCTGGTGCGGCGTGAACAACGCCTGGAACCGCCGCGAGTCCACCGCCGCCACCGGTTCCTTGCCGTGGTCGCTCGACGGTGTGCTCTCCCACCTGCGGCTCTACCGCCTCGTCCGCGTCTGGCAGCACGACCTCAAGATCGAGGCCGGACGCTACGACATCACGATGGACCCCGGCGATCCCGAGAAGAACTTCGTCATCCGGATGGACGGGCGGACGGAGCACGTGCAGTACGAGGACAGCGGCTTTCGCGCCGACGCGGAGATGGAGCGGCGCGCCGAGGCGGACTATCGCGCCATGGTGGCGGACGCGCACGCGGCCGCAATCCCGATCGCGTTCATCGCCTATCCGCTGGACGAGGGCGCCTTCTCCCTCGCCAACCGCGCCGTGCGGCGCGTCGCCGCCGAGTCCGGCGCGCCGCTGGTGGAAGCCGGCCGGGTGGCGCAGCGGGTGCCGAAGGCCGAGCGGGCGCTCCTCTGGGCGGGGCATCCGAACGGACGCATGTACGCCGAGGTCGCGCGCGACCTCGTCCCCGTCGTCTTGAGCGGCGGCACGGCCGCGGCCGGCCCGGCCGTCGACGCGGTGATCGCACGCATCGGCTTCGAAGCGGCGGCGGACGCGGGCGCGTCGAGCGGACCGTGCGCGCGGATCGCGACCGGCTGCGCCGAGGGCGCCGGCTGCTACCGCTGGAACCCGGAGCGCGCGGTCTGCAACGTGCAGGCGCCGCTCGCGGAGCCGGTGGCCGCGGTGCGCGCTTCGCTCCGCTTGCGGGTCGCGGAGCCGCCTGCCGGTGCCGACGGCCACGACGTCTTCGGCGTGTTCGAGGACTCGTACGGGACGGGCGTCTACCTCGAGCTGGTGGACGGCGACCGGCTGGGGGTGGGGTCGTTGGGTCGCGCGGGTGCGCTCGCCCACTGCGGGCCGCTCGCCGCGCGCCTGCGGCGCGGGGTGTGGTACGCCGTCGAGGTCCGGGCCGAGAAGGCGGACGAGGCCACCGTCACCCTCACCCTGCGGAGCGCGGAGGGCGCGGTCCTCGACTCGACGACGTGTGCCGCCCAGCCGTCGGGCGGCGGCTACTTCACGCGCGTCATGCTCGGCAACGGCAACCCGGCCGGGTCGACGGCCGACGTCGCGCTCGACGACGCCGAGGTCCGCGCCGCCGCGCCGCCCGCGCCCGGTCGCTGAGCCGCGCTCAGTCGCGCGGCGTCCTGGCCCAGAAGTCGGCGGAGGTCAGGACGGGGACGATCTCGAAGTCGACCAGGTCGTCCCAGCGGCTCACCCAGGCGTCCAGCGCTTCCCGGCGCGGCGCTTCCATGATCTGGAAGCAACGCGTGCCCGCCGCGTCGACCCAGCTCGCGTGGTAGGCGACGCCGTCGGGCAGCATGCGGCCGCTCTGCTCGAAGCGGGCGCCGACGAGCCGGACGTCCTGCTTGAAGCGCTCGATGACCATGAACAGCATGGAGGCGAGTGTAGCCCACGCGCTCGACCCGTCCCATGGCGGCGTGCGTCCGTCGTGGGACGCTAGGGCTCGGCGGCGGCGACGACCAGCAGCTCGCCCACCGGGACGGGCAGCGGCCGGGTCCGCAGCGCGCGCGGCGCGAGGCGTACCAGGGCGGCGAGCGGCGCGCCCAGGCGGGGGTTGAAGGCGGGCAGCATGACCGCCACGTAGTCGAGCGTGAGGCGCTTCGGCGCCGGGCCGACGGTCAGCACGCGGAAGCCGTGTCGCGCCAGCAGACGGCCGAGCGTGTAGCGGTCGAAGTAGTGCACGTGGAGGGGCGGCGCGTAGTACGGCCAGTGCCGGCGCATAAGACGCGCCGTGATGCTCCGCACGTCGGGCACGGTGAGCGCGAGCCGGCCGCCGGGGGCGAGCCAGCCGCGCGCGCGGGCGAGAAAAGCGCCGGGGTCGAGGAGGTGCTCCAGGAGG
Source organism: Binatia bacterium (assembly GCA_041496545.1). Taxonomy (GTDB): domain Bacteria; phylum Desulfobacterota; class Binatia; order DP-6; family DP-6; genus DASRHG01. Next base: position 6,028 of record JBGQET010000122.1, read on the forward strand.
TCGAAGGTGGTGACGCAGGCGTAGGCGCGGGCGGGCGCGAACGTCTCGGCCGTGGCGTGCGTGACCGCGAGGCCGCGGGCGCGCGCCACGGCCACGGCCGCCGCGGACTGCTCGAAGCCCTCGGCCTCCAGACCCGCGGCGCCCGCCGCCTCGAGGAGCGCGCCGGTCGAGCAGCCGACGTCGAGCCACGGCCCGGGCGGGACGCGGGCGCGGAGCGCGGCCACGCGCGCGCGAGCGGTCGCGGCGCGGACGTCGGCCGCCTGCGCGAAGGTGGCGTAGAGACCGTCGCGATACGAGCGCTCGTAGATCTCGGCCAGGATCCCCGGCTCCGGCAGCGGGTCGACGCGCAGCAGGCCGCAGCCCCCGCAGCGCGCCACGGCCCAGCCGTACTTCCGGAAGCGCGGCGCGAAGTCGGTGCCGCCGCAGGCGGTGCACGGCGCTGACCGCCCCGCCGCGCGGGGCGTCCCGCCGGCGGGGAAGGGGCCGCCGCTCACGGCTCCCCCTCGGGCACGACCAGGCGCGGGTCGGCGAAGCCGGCGAGCTCGCGCGTGGCCGGGCTCCAGATGCCGGCGGCGACGGCGAGCACGACCCGCACCTCCTCGCCGGCCTCGGCGCCGAGGTCGACGTCGAGCGCGCTCCACGCGCGGTCCTCTCCCGGGCGCGCGAAGACGTCGCGCTCGACCGCGAGCAGGTCGCGGCTCCCCGCGCGCGATTCGAGCCCGACGCGCAAGCGGACGGAGAAGGGCCAGCTCGTCTGCCAGAGGTCGGGGTTGACGCCGGCCGCGAGGCGCAAGCGGGCGCGCGGCGGCACGGTGACGGGCACGACGAGGCGCGTCTCGCCGTCGAGCGGGGGCTCGATCCAGAGGACGCCGGGGGTGAGCGGCCAGGTGGCGACGCCGGCGACGACGCGCGGGTCGGCGGGCGCCGGCGCGCCGACGTGCAGGACCGTCTCCGCGCGGGCGTCGGCGAGGCGATCGGCCAGACGGATGGTGGCGCGCGCCGCTTCGCGCGGCGCGGGCGCGCCGATGCCCACGATCAGACGCTCGGGATCGGGGCCGAAGACCGGGCCGAGACGGTAGCGCGCGGCGAGCGCGCCGGCGAGCCCGGGCGCCTGGAGCCGGAAGCTGGGGACGGACGGCAGGTGGCTCAGGGTGTAGAGCAGGGTCGCGTCCGGGTGGGCGTCGAGGCCGGCGGCGAGGGTCGCGTCGGCGTCGGGGCGAGGGAAGCGGCCGAGGAGCGGGCGGCCGGCGAGGAAGGCCGCGGCGGAGACGCAGGGCACGGCCAGCACGGGACGGTCGGCCGGCGTCGCGCCGACCGCGGCCAGCGCGCCGCCGAGCGCCGCGGCGTCGGCCGGGTGCGCGTACGCCCGCCCGCGCGGGCCCTCGACCGGCGCGCTGTACGTCCGGCTCGCGAGCCAGCCGAGGTCGAAGGACTGCGCGAGGTAGAAGGCGAGGGCGAAGCTCCCCGCGAAGCGGAGCGGGTGGCGCGCGGGGGATGGGACGGCGGCGACGCACGCCGCCTGGCGCGCGAAGATCGGCACCAGCGGCACGACGAGGATCGACAGCTCGCCCCAGTCGCGCGGCGGCGACAGCGCGGCGACGAGCGCGCTCGCGAAGACGAGCTGCGCCACGCGCGCCGCGAGCGCGGCGCGGTCGTCGTCGCGCCGCCAGGCGCGGGCGACGGACGCGGCCTCGAAGGCGACGACGGCGTAGGGGAGGTGGAAGGCGAGCTTGACGGCGAGATCGAAGAGGTTCGTGTCGGTGAAGAGGTGGCTCGAGAGGAGGTCGCGCCAGTGGAGGTCCGCGTAGAGCGCGGGCAGGTAGCCGAAAAACCGCCCGCGCACGAGCGCGTCCTGCCCGACGACGGGCCGCAGACGCGGGAAGCGCGGCCCGTCGGGGTCGAGCGCGCTCTGCCAGGGGAGCGCGAGCGCCCCGTGGCGCGACACGAAGACGGCGAGCACCAGCGCCGTGCCGGCGACGAACGCGACCAGCGTCGCGGCGGGCGCGCGCCGGCCGCGCGCGCCCGCCGCCAGCACGAGCGCGGCGGCGCACCCGAGCGCCCCCAGCCCGCCGACGCCCGGGTGCGTGACCAGCGCGCCGCCGGCGAGGAGGCCGGCGAGCGCGCCACGCACGGGGCCGGGCGAGCGCTCCGCGCCGAGGATCAAAAACGCGCCCAGGGCGGCGGCGACCGCGAGCGACGACGCGTCCAGGATCTGCCACTGGGGCGACGACCAGACCCGGAAGGCGACGAGCGAGAGCGCCGCCAGCGCCGCGGGCAGCGCGCCGGTCACCCGGCGCGCGCCGAGGTAGGTGGCGGCGGTCACGAAGCCGAACACGGCGAGCATGGCGACGCGACCCACCTCGAAGCGGGTGCCGAAGACGCCGAACAGCGCCGCGGCGGCGGCGACCGCGCCGGGCGCGGGGACGCCGCCCGAGGGCCGACCCGCGAGCAGGTCGGCGGCGGCCTGGAGCAGGCTCCACTCGCCGCAATCCGCGCCCGTCTGCAGGGCGAGGGGGGCGTGGAGGGCGACGGCGAGGGTGGCGAGGGCCGTCGCGACGGCGGCGTCTCCGGGCGGTCGGCGCGCGGTCGACCCGGCGTCGCCCGCTCTGGTAGGACGGCTCCCGCTCTCATGCCGCGCGTGCTCGTCATCGTGCCGACGCTGAACGAACGGGAGAACCTCGTCCCGCTCGCCGCCGCCATCTTCGCGCAGCCGATCGACGCCGACCTGCTGGTGATCGACGACCACTCGCCCGACGGCACCGGCGAGGTCGCCGACGACCTCGTGTCCCGCAACCCGCGCGTGCACGTCATCCATCGCCCGGGCCGCATGGGGATCGGCAGCGCCTACGTCGAGGGATTCCAGTGGGCGCTCGCCCGGCGCTACCGCGGCGTCGTCACCATGGACGCCGACTGGTCGCACGACCCCACGTACCTGCCCGCGCTGGTCGGCGGCCTCGACCGCTTCGAGCTGGTGGTGGGCTCGCGCTACCTGGAAGGCATCAGCGTCGTCAACTGGACGCTCGCCCGCTTGATCCTCAGCACCGCCGGCAACGCCTACATCCGCGCCATCACCCGCTTGCCGCTCCGGGACTGCACGAGCGGCTTCCAGTGCATCCGCGCGACGGTGCTCGCCAGCATCGACCTGAGCCGCATCCGCACCAACGGCTACTCGTTCCTGGTCGAGCTCAAATACCGCATCAAGCGCCGCGGCTTCAGCATGACCGAGATCCCGATCATCTTCACCCAGCGACGTCACGGAAGAACCAAGATGACCCGCAAGGAGATATTCCTCTCCCTGCTCAACGTGTGGAAGCTACGCTTCGGCTTGTATCGAGGATAGACGCAGCCCCGCGGCGGCAAGACGCGGCTCACCGGACGTAACCCAGCGAGCGCAGCTTCCGCTCGAGCTGGTCCCGATTCTGGAGCTCGTCGCGATTGACCAACCACCCCGGCTCGCCGCCCGTCATGCCGACCGCGTCCGCGGGGTGCTGCTTACGGTCCTCGGCGCACGCGGCGAGCGCTTGCGCCGCGACCGCGCGCGCTTCGTCGAGCCGGATGCCGCCCGCCGCCAAGCGCTCGACGGTCTCACCGGGGTCGCTGCCCAGGTCGACGAAGGACTCGGTGCCCGAGTCGAGCTGCTTGATGTACTTGTAGCCGCGCGTGCGGACGGAGATCTGGACCGCCGTGGCGGCGTCGCCGAAGATCCAGCTCACGATCGGCCGCTCGACGAACGGCCTCCCCTGGCCGGTGAGCAAGCCGGCGAAGCTCCGACCCTCGATGCCGGCCGGCGCGGGAAGACCGACCAGCTCGAGCAGCGTCGGGGGGAGGTCGGCGAGGCCGACCTCGTCCTCGACCACGCGGCCTGCGGGCACCAGGCCGGGGGCGCGGACCAGGAGCGGCACGAGGAGCGCTTCGTCGTGCAGGTCGAAGCCGTGGCCGCCCCAGAAGTGCTCGCCGAAGGCCTCGCCGTGGTCCGAGGTGACGACCAGGATCGTGCGCTCGGCGAGCTGCCGCGCCTCGAGCACGGTCAGGAAGCGCGTCACGACGTCGTCCGTGTAGCGGACCTCGCCCTCGTACAAGGAGCGGTTCCGCCGGTTCGGGTTTGGGTCGTCGTGGCCGGGAAACATGGTGTCGTACGGCGTCCGCGGGTTGTATGGCTCGTGCACCTGATAGGTGTGGACGAAGAGGAAGAACGGCCGGTCGCCGTGGCCGTCGAGCCAGCGCGTCGCCGCGCCGAACGTCTCCTGCGCGAAGCCGGGTGAAGCCGACTCCTCGCTGCGGTTCTCGCTGTAGGCGTCGAAGCCGCGCTCGAAGCCGTTGCCGTCGACGAGGTACGCGTCCTCGGTGAAGGCGGCCGTCTCCCAGCCGCCGGCGCGGAAGGCCTCGGCGAGGGTGGTGGCACCGGGGGCGAGCGCGGTGTTCAGGTCGAAGACGCCGTGCGCACACGGCGCGAGGCCGGTGAGCATCGACATGTGGGCCGGCGGCGTGAACGGCACCGGCGTCACCACCTGCCGCACGAGCGCGCCTGCGAAGGCGACGCGCTGGTCGAGCTTGGGCGTCGTCGCCTCCGGGCAGCCGTACGCGCCGACGCTGCGGGCGCGGAGCGTGTCGAGCGAGATCAGGATGACGTTCCGTCGCGGCGGCGCCGGCGCACGCGGGCGGGCGACGACCTCCGGGTTGGCGATCAGCGGGAACGAGCTCGTGACCGGGTGTCCCGCGCCGCCGCCCAGGGCCTGGGTCTCGAACTGGAAGGTCACGCGGCGTCCAGCCAGCGTCGCGAGGTCGGCGGTGGCGTCCTGCCAGCGCCGCTGGGGCTCGCGCGCCGCGGGGTCGATCACGTCCTCGAACACGACCGCGGGCGCGCGCCAGCGCGAGAGGGCGAGCACCCGGAAGCGCACCGGCGGCCAGCCCGCGTCCCACCCGGCTTCCTCCACTCCGTAGCCGAAGACGAGGCGGGCGTCCGCGGGCACGGTGATCGGCTCGGTCTCGAGCCGCTGGAGCGCGGGCGGGAGTTGGCGCGCGCGCACCGTCAGACGGCCGACCTGACCGCGCACCGCCTCGGGGAGGGCGAAGTGGAGCCGCGGCGGCGCGCCGCCGTCGCGGCGCACCACCGCCGGCGCGGCGCGCACGCCGAGGCGCACGCCGCTGAACAGGTCGGCGGCGTTCTTCACCGCCGCCTGGTCGCGGATCGACAGCCAGCCGTCGAGCCGCACCTCGGCCCGGTCGCCGACCGCGTCGGGGAGCGTGACGTCGAGCGCCAGCTCGTCGGCGGCGGGAAGCGTCGTGATCTCGTTGGTGTGCAGGCTGAACGCGGGATGCGTCGCGAGCACGAAGCGGCTCTCGAGCCCGATGCGCGCGCGCGGCAGGGCGGCCGTCGACGCGGTGCCCTTGGGGCGCAAGAGCGCCGTGAGCGGGCCTTCCGGTGCGGGGTGGCACGCCTGCGCGACGACAGCCAGGAGGGCGAGGACGGCGTTTGCCGCGAGTTCGCGCGGGGACGTATACGGCAAGGAGCGGCCGATGCTACCAGCGCGCCTCCCGACCGACAAGGGAACCTCACCGACGGCAGCGCTGCTCGCCGGATGGATCGCGCTCGTGTTGCTCTTCTGGTTCGGTCTGTTCGTGCCCTCGATGCGCGACGGCGCGCCGCGCGCCGACGCGATCGACCTCGACGGCTACTTCCTGCCGAAGTACGTGTACGCGTCGGCGGAGCTGGCCGCGGGACGCTTGCCGTTCTGGAACCCCTACGAGTACGGCGGCATCCCCGTGCTCGGCGCGGCGCAGCCGGCGGCGCTCTACCCGCCGCGCGTCGCGCTCTTCGCGTTGCTCGCGCCGCTGCCCGCGCTGCATGCCTTCATGGTGCTGCACTACCTGCTGCTCGGGGTGTCGGCGTTCGCGCTCCTGCGCGTGCTCGGCGCGCGCTGGCCGGGCGCCGCGCTCGGCACGCTGGTCGTCGCCTTCCAGCCCTTCATGCTCCACTCGCACTACCATCCGTGCCGGCTCGCGGCCTTCGCGTGGACGCCGCTCGTGGTCGCGGGCTTCGTGCGCACGCTGGAGACGGCGGCGGTCGGCCCCGCGCTCGGGCTCGCGGTCGCGGCGGCGATGCAGCTCTACGCCGGCTACCCGGAGTACGCCTTCGACACCGCGCTCGCGCTCCTCCTGCTGTGGCCGTTCGTCGCGCACCGCACGGCGCGGCCGCTCGGCGCCGTGGCGCTCGTCGGCGGGGCGGCGCTCTTGGCCGCGCTCCTGGCCGCGCCGCAGTGGATGCCGCTCCTCGCCATGGCGGCCGCCAGCATCCGCGCCGCGGCGCGCCCCGCGTTCATGTTCGGCATGCAGTA
>JBGQET010000123.1:0-12253 GCA_041496545.1 Binatia bacterium
CATGCTGGCAGGCGCCGCTGACGCACGTGTCGGTGGTGCAGGCGTTCGAGTCGCCACACTGAGCGGCGGTGGTGCACGGCGTGCAGTTGGCGATGGAGGTATGTTGGCAGACGCCGGCGTCGCACGTGTCGGTGGTGCAGGCGTTGGAGTCGCCGCACTGGCCGGCGCTCGTGCACGGGGTGCAGTTCGCGACCGCGTCGTGGACGCAACCGCTGCTCGGGTTGCAGCTGTCGGTGGTGCAGGCGTTCGTGTCGTGGCAGTCGAGCGGCTGGCCCGGCTTGCAGCCCGCCTGCCCGCCGCACGTCTCGTTGCCGTTGCAGGCGTTGCCGTCGCCGCAGAGCGCGTCGCCGCCCTCGTCGACGTAGCCGTCGCAGTCGTCGTCGATGCCGTTGCAGACCTCCGGCACGCCGGACTTGTTCACGAGGACCTTGGCGTTCGCGGTGACCGTGGTCCCCTCGTCGTCGTCATCATCATCGTCGTTGCAGCGGCCCTCTTCGTTGTCGCAGAGGTTAGACGCCGTGAGCGTCACGTCGTCCTGGAGCTTGTAGTCGCTGCACGTGGGTTTGGCCGTCGCGTCGATCCGGACGGTGAGCGTCGCGCCGTTCGGCAGGTGCGGCACGGTGATCTTGAGCGGATCGACGTTGACGACGGTCCAGGTGACGGTCGGGCTGCTGGACGAGACGTGGACGCTCGGGTTCGAGAGGCGGCTCGAAAGCGCGAGCCCCTGAAGGACCAGGTCGTTCGCCCACGAGGGACCGTCGTTCTTGACGGTGATGTCGTAGTGCACCGCCGTCGTGCCGTTCGCGGGCACGCTGGCCGGTGTGGCGGTCATGGTGAGCGTTGCGTGCGTGCAGGAGCTGCCGTGCGCGGCAGCCGTCCTGACGCCGGCCGCGAGGACCAGCGCGAGTGCGGCGACGGCAAGGCGCAGAGCGCCGAGACGTTTCGACATGATCGACTATGGTCTTCAAGATGTGTGCCGCCCGCGGCACATGCGTCATTTTTTCGTCGTTGCTCGCGCATCGGCTGCGGCATGCGAGAGGCGGAGGTACGCACTGGCACGCGCTTCGTGTGCCGGACCCGCGACGGCTCTGCGGCTCCGCACGCGCTCGCTCATGGAGCGCGCCAGGGCGCTCGGCGTGGCGCACCGCCGAGCCGACGCGGCACGCGGCACGCACCGCCGCACGTCGTGCACTGCGGCAACGCAAGCGGCGCGACTTTCGGGAGGCGTCGACTACGTACCGAAGCCGTAGCGCCGCGCCAGCTCGGGGTCCTTCCGCGCGAGCAGCTCGGCGAGCGTGAACATCACCTTGCACTGCTTCCAGGTGGCGTCGTCCTGCATCTTGCCGTCGAGCATGAGGACGCCGCGGCCGTCGGGCATCGCCTCGAGCACGCGCTTGGCGAACTTGACCTCGTCGGGCGGCGGGCTGAAGACGCGCCTGGCGATGTCGACCTGGCTCGGGTGGAGCGACCAGGCGCCGACGCAGCCGAGCAGGAACGCGGCGCGGAACTGGTCCTCGCAGCCGAGCGGGTCGGAGATGTCGCCGAAGGGACCGTAGAAGGGGAGGGCGCCGGTGGCGGCACAGGCGTCGACCATACGCGCGATCGAGTAGTGCCAGGGGTCCTGCTGCGCGGTCGCCCGCGGGGCGTCGGGGTTCTTGGGGTCCGGGTCGGTGCGGACGAGGTAGGCGGGGTGGCCGCCGCCGACGCGCGTCGTCTTCATGCGGCGCGACGCCGCCAGGTCCGCCGGGCCGAAGCTCAAGCCCTGCACGCGCGGGCTGGCGGCGCAGATCTCCTCGACGTTGGTCACCCCGAGCGCGGTCTCGAGCAGCGCGTGGACCAGCAACGGACGCTGGAGCTTGTGCTTCGCCTCGAGCTGGGCCAGCAGGCGGTCGACGTAGTGGATGTCCCACGGTCCCTCGACCTTGGGGATCATCACCACCTCGAGCCGGTTGCCGATGCCGCCGACCAGCGCCTGGATGTCGTCCAGGAACCACGGGCTGTCGAGGCTGTTGACCCGCGTCCAGAGCGGCGTGTCGCCCAGGTCGGCGTCGCGGCCGATCTGCACCAGGCCCTCGCGCGCCGCGACCTTCTTGTCGGCGGGGATGGCGTCCTCCAGGTTGCCGAGCAGGATGTCCACCTGCTTCGCTAGCTCGGGCAGCTTGGCGGCCATCTTCGGGTTCGAGGGGTCGAAGAAGTGGACCATCCGCGACGGCTTGACGGGGATCTCGCGGACCGGCGCGGGCGCGCCGAGGGCGAGCGGCTTGAAGAAGTCACGCGGGCTGCGCATGCGATCTTCTTAAACGGAGGACGGGAGCCGCTGCAACCGGCTCACCGGCCACGCAGGGCGCGGACCCACGTCATCGTCCACGCGAGGCCGAGCGGCAAGAGGGACCGCTCGATCGCGGGCAGGTAGACGACCGACGCGAAGCCGACCGCCGCCCCGGTGCCGAAGAGCGCCGCGCTCCAGCGCCACCAGCCCGTCTCCTGGGCGGCGCCGAACGCGAGGATCGCCGAGGCCCCGAAGACGGCGTGCCACTTGAGCGTCGTGAAGACGCGGAGGCGCGCGAGCGGCGGACCCATGGCGGTGGGATCCGTCACGCCCGTCAGCACCCAGATCTCGCGGTTCTCGAGCGCGTCGCCGACGACCATCAGCACCGCGAGCCCGACGACGACGGCCGCGAACGCGGGCGCCAGCCGGCCGCGTGCCCGGAGCCAGCGCGCGACGCCCGTGTGGAAGAGCGGATAGGCGACGAGGAACGCCGTGTCGAGGAGGAGCGAGAGTCGCATCCTCCGCACGGCATCGAGCCGCCCCGGTATGCCCGGCGTGCCGAGGATGCCGAAGACGTCGGCGGGCGTGCCGGCGAGCTCCATGGCGGCGACCGGGTTCGTGAACCCGGGTGGGTTGGCGATGACCGGCGCGCTCGGGCCTGTGGCCGTGAGCGCGACGAACAGGACCAGCACGACGGTCCCGGCTGCCTGGACCAGCCGCTGCGCGCGGCGCTCGTCGTCCGCCCGCACGGGGCCGGCCGCGTCAAATCTCGTAGAGCTTGACGATTCGGACGGTGCCCTTCGGCGCCGCCTGCACGCAGAGGTCGCAGAGCGTGCACTCGTCGAGGTTCTCCTCGACGACGCGCAGAGCGCCGTCCGTGGCCTGGGCGAAGATGTTCACCGGGCAGACCTCGGTGAGCTTCTTGGCGAGCGCGGGATCCCTCGCCACCTTCGGGTCGACCTGAACGTCGATGAACATCCCCGGCATCAGTGCGTCCTCAGCCGCTCCTTCACCATCGCCGGGATGTCCTCGATGCGCTCGGCGACCGAGATGCCGGCGGCCTTCATGCGCTCGATCTTGTCGGCGGTGGTGTCGGCCTTGCCCTCGACGATGGTGCCGGCGTGCCCGAAGCGCATGCCCGGCATCTCGTCCATGAAGCGGCCGGCCATGAAGGCGACGATGGGGAGGCGCGAGCGGTGCTCGCGCACCCAGTCGGCCAGCTCGGCCTCCATGCGGCCGCCCGGCTCGGAGTAGATGACGATCGCCTTCGTCTCCGCGTCGGCTTCGAAGAGCGGCATCAGCTCCGCGTAGGTCGAGCCGATGATGGCGTCGCCGCCGATCGACACGCAGGTGGACTGGCCGAGGCCGGCGGCGGTCAGCGTGTTCGCGATCTCCGTCGTCATACCGCCGGAGCGCGACATGACGCCGATCGGCCCCTTCTTGAAGGCGCGGCGCACGTTCACGGCCGGACCGCCGAGGCCGCCCATCTTCGCTTCGTCGGGCGAGAGGATGCCGAGGCAGTTGGGGCCGATGATGCGCGCGCCGCGGAGCCGCGCCAGCTCCACCATCTGCGCCACCTCGCCGCGCGGGATGCGCTCGGTGACGACGACGATCAGCTTGACGCCGGCCTCGATCGCCTCGAAGACGGCGTCGCGCGTGAAGCGTGGCGGCACGGTGACGATCGAGCCGTCGACGCGTGTCTTCGCCGTGATGTCGCGCACGCAGTCGTGGACCGGCACGCCGTAGACGTCGCGACCGGCGCGGCCCGGGGTCACGCCGCCGACGATCCTGGTGCCGTAGTCCAGGCCCTCGCGGGTCATGTTCACGGCTTCGCGGCCGGTGATGCCCTGGATGATTACGGCGGTGTCCTTGTTGATGAGGATCGGCATCAGGCGGTCATCTTCGCGACCGCGCGCCCCGCGGCCTCATACATCGACACGGTGCGGTCGCAGTATTCGACGCCGTACTTCCGGAGGATCGCGAACCCGTCGTCCTCCCATGCACCCGGGATGCGGAAGATCGCGATCGTGTCGGCCGGCTTCCGCCCGGCCTCGACGCAGCCCTTGATGACGCCGCGGGCGACGATGTCGACGCGCGTGTTCGACACGACGTTCATCATCACGGCGATCTTCTTCACGCCCGGCTTGGAGAGGATGAGCTTGGTCAGCTCGCACGCCTTCTTGACGCTGGGGTTACCGCCGATCTCGCAGTAGTTGGCCGGCCGCCCACCGTGCTTGCGGATGGCGTCGAAGAGCGTGAGCGAGCCGCCGCCGGCGCCGATCACCAGCCCCAGGTCGCCGTCGAACTCCTTCACGTTGCCGGCGACGCCGCGGTGGTCCGACGCGTCGACCTGCGCGCCCTTGATCTCGAACTCGGTCGGCGGACGGGCCTCGCGCGTCTCCTCCTTGCCGATGCCGATCTCCTGGAGGAGCTTGGCGTGCTTGTCGCGCGCGTCGGCCTCGAGGTCGACGTGGCCGTCGAGCACGAGGAACTTGCCGTCCTCGGTCTTGCCGAGCGGGTTGATCTCGGCGAGCGTCAAGTCGTAGCGGAGAAATATCTCGACCAGCGTGGCGACGATCGGCGTCAGGCGGTTCAGGTCCTCGCCCGAGACACCGGTGGCGGCGATCGCCTCCTTCGCCTTGTAGGGCTGGAAGGGGAGCAGCGTGGAGAGATGGACGCGCGCGACGTGCTCGGGGTGCTTCTCGGCCACCTCCTCGATGTCGATGCCGCCCATGTCGCTGAAGATCAGCACGGGGAGTTTCCGGCGGCCGTCCCAGGTGACGGCGGCGAAGTACTCCTTGGCGACCGGGGCGCGCTGCTCGACCAGCACGCCGCGCGGCTTCTGGCCGTTGATCTCGAGCGCGAGGATGGCGTGCGCGGCGCGCTCGGCGTCCTCGGGCGAGTCGGCGAACTTGACGCCGCCCGCCTTCATGCGCCCGCCGCTCAGGACCTGCGACTTCAAGACGACCGGCCCCGCGATCTCCGCCGCAATCTGCCTGGCCTCGGCGCCGGTGTGCGCGACGCGACCCTTCAGCAGCGGGGCGCCGTGCCGCGCGAACAGGGCCTTGGCTTCGTACTCGTAGAATCGCATCGATTGCCCGCTAGCGGCTGCGCTCCGCGATCGCGTCGTTCGGGACGGCCGGCGTCTGCTTGTAGTCGTAGAACCCGAGGCCGTTCTTCCGCCCGAGCCAGCCCGCGAGGACCATGCGGCGGAGCAGCGGCGGCGGCGCGAAGCGCGACTCCTTGTATTCCTCCTGCAGGAGCGACGCCATGTGGAAGACGATGTCGAGGCCGATGAAGTCGGCGAGGGCGAGCGGGCCCATCGGGTGGTTGGCGCCGTTCTGCATGGCGACGTCGATGTCGCCGATCGAGCCGAGGCCGCGCTCGAGGCAGACGATCGCGTCGACCATGTAGGGGACGAGGAGGCGGTTCACGATGTAGCCGGTCGAGTCGGCGACGACGACCGGCACCTTACCGAGCTTCTTCGCGAACGCGACGCAGGTCTCGATCGTCTCGCGCGAGGTCCGCAGGCTGGGCGCCACCTCGACGAGCTTCATCGCGTGCACGGGGTTGAAGAAGTGGAGGCCGACGAAGCGCTCGGGGCGGCGGGTGGCGGAGGCGAGGTCCGCGACCGTGAGCGTGGAGGTGTTGGTCGCGAAGATCGCTTCGTCCTTCACGACCTCGTCGAGGCGCGAGAGGTGGTCGCGCTTCACGGGCAGCTCCTCGACGATCGACTCGATGACCAGGTCGACGGTGGCGAGGTCGTGGAGGTGGGTCGTCCAGCGCAGGCGCTCGAGGAGCGCGCCGTGGTCGGCGGCGGTGAGCTTGCCGCGCTCGACGTCCTTCTGGAGCTGCTTCTCGACCTTGCCCCGCTGGCTGTCGAGCCCACCCGGCGTGGCCTTCGCCATGATCGTGTCGTAGCCCGCGCGGGCCGCGGCCTGCGCGATCCCGAGCCCCATCTGCCCGGCGCCGAGGACGCCGACGGTGCGAATTTCCATCGGGCGGGGAGGTACGACAGGTGAGCCCGCGCCGTCAATCGAGAGCCGAGACCGCGCATGGCGCACGGCAGGTCGCAGAGGGGGTGGCCTCCGTCGCGCGGCCGATGCTAGATGCTCGCATGCCCGACGCGACCAGCACGATCCTCGCCGCCGCCCGCGCGACGCTCGACGCCGCGCTGGAAGCCGGTCGCAAGACGACCGAGCAGGGCAAGGCGATCGACGAGCACCAGGTCCACGCCGAGCGGCTCGCCTATGCCGCGACCGAGGTCGCCGCCGCTGAGGCGCTCGCCGCGTACGCGCGCGCCCGCCACGAAGCCGGCGTCGGCGACGCGACGACGGACACCATGGCCGCGGCCTTCGCCGCCGAGGTGGCGGACCGGCTCCGGGCGCGGGTCGAGGGGCATCGCGAGGACTTCGATGTCCCCGACGCCGTCCTCGCCCGCGGCCTCGCCGACGCGGACGTGCAGGGCGCCATCCGCGCCGCGCAGCATGAAGCTCGCTTCCGCGACGTCGGCCGCGAGGTGATCCGCACCCGCGGCGCCAACAACGCGTGGGTCGACGGCGACATGGCGGAGATGGCGCGCGACTCGGCTCGCCAGTTCGCGCGCAAGGAAGTGGCGCCGCTCGCCGAGAAGCTCCACCGCCACGACGACCTCGTGCCCGAGTCGATCCTCCGCGCCATGGCCGAGCTCGGCTACTTCGGCATGTCGGTGCCGGAGGAGTACGGCGGGCAGGGGATGGGCAACCTGGTGATGATCGTCATCACCGAGGAGCTGTCGGCCGCTTCGCTGGCGGGCGCGGGAAGCCTCATCACGCGGCCGGAGATCCTGACCAAGGCGCTCCTGAAGGGCGGCACCGAGGCGCAGAAGAAGAAGTGGCTGCCGCCCGTCGCCGCCGGCGAGCTGATGGTCGGCATCTCGGTGACGGAGCCCGACACCGGCTCCGACGTCGCGTCGGTGCGCTGCAAGGCCGAGCGCACCGACGGCGGCTGGGTCATCTCCGGCGCCAAGGCGTGGTGCACGTTCGCCGGCCGCGCCAACGTGCTCGCGCTCCTCGCGCGCACGAACGCGGACGTGAAGCTCGGCGCGCGCGGGTTGTCGTTGTTCATCGTGCCGAAGGATACGTTCCCCGGCCACGAGTTCGAGATGAAGCAGCCGGGCGGCGGCGTGCTGCACGGGAAGGCGGATGCGACGCCGGGCTATCGCGGGATGCACTCGTTCACGCTGGGTTTCGAGCGCTACCTCGTCCCCGCCGAGAATCTGATCGGAGAGAAGGACGGCGAGGGGAAGGGCTTCTACCTCCAGATGCAGGGATTCGCGGCGGGCCGGCTCCAGACCGGCGGCCGCGCGTCGGGGCTCGCGCAGGCGGCGCTCGAAGTCAGCGCCACGTACGCCGCCGAGCGCAAGCAGTTCGGCCGCCCGATCGGCGACTTCCAGCTGACGCAGTACAAGCTCGGGCGCATGGCGACGTATCTGATGGCCGGCCGGCAGCTCACGTACGCGGCGGCGCGCGCCATGGACGCGGACGAGACGGTGTCGCTCGAGCCCTCGATGGCGAAGCTCTTCGCCTCCGACGTCGCCGTCTCGGTCACGCAGGAGGGGCAGCTCATCCACGGCGGCTGGGGCTACGCGGAGGAGTTCGCGATCTCGCGCCACGTCGTCGACGCGCTCGTGCTGCCGATCTTCGAGGGCGTGAAGCCGATCCTCGAGCTGAAGGTCATCGCGCGCGGTCTGCTCGGGGCGTGACCCCGCCCATCAGCTCCTTCGGTGTGGGGTCCAGGTAGACCTGGTCCTGGAGGTAGTCGACGCCGAGGCGGCGGACGTGGTGCTTCATCAGCGTCAGCGGCACGAGCAGCGGGACGAGGCGGCGGCGGTGGTCGGCAATGAGGTCGACGAGCTCGCGCCGCTCGGGGGGCGTCAGCCGAGGGGAGACGTAGCCGAGCATGTGCTCGAGGACGTTGGCGTGACGCGCGGGCGTGGCGTGGACGCGGAGGGCGGCCATGAAGTCGGCGCCGTACGCGTCGAGCACGGCGGCGAGCGGGCCGTCCTTGGCGCGTGCGACGAGCCGGCCGAGGCGGGCGTACGCGGCAGGGGCGTGCGCGAGGAGGAGCAGCTTGTGCGCGGTGTGGAAGCGGACGAGCGTGCCGCGGGTGGGACGGTCGGCGCGGAAGCGCTTCCAGCGGTCGTACGCGAAGATCCGCTCGACGAAGTTCTCGCGCAGCCGCGGGTCGCGCAGCCGCCCCTCCTCCTCCACCGGAAGCAGCGGCAGGACGTCCATCAGCACGCGCGCGAAGGCACCGACGCCCGAGCGCGCCGGCGCGCCGGCGCCGCGCCACACGCGCACCCGCTCCATGCCGCACGACGGCGAGTCCTTCTTGACGACGTAGCCGGCGAGATCTAGCCGCGCCAGCTCGGCGACGCGGCGGCGGGCCCAGCGCGCCATCGCGTGGGTGTGATCGGCGCGGCTCTTCGGGGCGACGAGCCGCGGCGCGCGGGCGTCGCCCTCTAGGCGGATCGGCTCGCGCGGGATGCCGAGGCCGATCTCCACCTCGGGGCAGACGGAGACCCACTCGACGTGGGGGCCGAGCGTCTCGGTGAGGAAGGGGTCGCGCTTGTGGCCGCCGTCCCAGCGGACCTCGACGCCGAGGAGGCACGAGCTGATCCCGATGCGAAGGCGCCCCGGCGCACCGGGATTCCGTTGGGGCATGCGACAGATTACCTCAGGACGGACCCCCGGATGAAGCGTCCCGACGCCGTCGTGTTGCCTTGCTTCGCGGGGCGCTGGCGAGCCGCGCGCTCAGGAGGACGCGGCGAGGAGCCGCCCGACCTCGCGCGTGACGCTCGGCCGCGCCCCGATCCGCTCGTACCACCTGCGCAAGCGCGGATGCGCGTCGCCGAGGGGCGCGCCGAGGGTAGCGGCGAACGTCACCGTGAGGAAGTAGCCGATGTCGGCGACGCTGAACTCGGGACAGAGGAATGGGCGCCCGTCGAGATTGCCCTCGAGCCGGTCGTAGTGCCGCGCGATGCTCGCGCGGGCGCGCGCGACGCGCGCCTCGTCGCGCTCGGCCGCCAGCTTGTAGAAGACCTCGCTGATCAGCTCGAAGACCAGCGGGAAGAGCTGCTCGTCGGCCGCGCCCTCGAGCTGCCGGCAGCGCGCCCGCTCCTCGACGTCCCGCGGGTAGAGCGGGGGTGTGGGATGGCGGTCCTCCAGGTACTCGAGGATGACGGTCGAGTCGTAGAGCGTGAGGCCGCCGTCGACCAGGATCGGGACCTGCGCCTTCGGGTTGAGCGCGAGGACGTCGGGGTGCTTCGGGTCGTACCCCTTGCTGCGACTGAAGGGCACCGACACGATCTCGTGCTCGAGCGCCTTCTCGTCGAGCGCGATCCGGACCTTGGCGGTGAACAGGCTGAGCGGCCCCGAGTAGAGCTTCATGACGCGTCGTGTATGCCGCGCGCCGAGCTGTCGGAAGACCCCCGTGGATCAGAGCGGCTTCAGGAGCGAGAGGTCGCACTCGCGCCCGGGCGGCGCGTCGGGGATCGCGTCGTAGTAGAGCCCGGGCAGGATGCACATGTCGTCGTCGCTCGTGTAGCCGAAGACCAGCCGGGCCGGCACGCACCGGCCGGTGCCGATGCCGGCGCAGTCGGCGTCCGTCTTGCACGCGTGAGCCGAGCCGTCGAGCTTCTTGAAGTTGCTCGGCAAGGCTACCTCGATCTGGCGCGTGCCCGGCGGCACGCCGGCCGTGATCTCACACCCCATCTTGACCGGCTTGGTGACGCCGTTGTCGTGCGTGCACTCGTAGTGGAAGCGCATCCCGCGCCGCATGAGCTTGGGGGGTGAGAAGGGGAGGAACGGCAGGTCGCTGTACTGGCTCGCCTCGTAGATGCGCTGCGTGCCGCTCTGGTCGACGAGGTCGGTGGTGAACTTCACGCCGCGCTTGTGCATGTGCGCGCTCAGGCCGAGGACGCAGGCGTCGGTCAGCGGTGGGTTGGTCACCGGCGGCGGGAGCTGCGGGCCGCCGACGAACCAGTCCCAGCTCGTCGTTCGCTGCTCGCCCGGCGGTACGTCGATGAGTGATCCGGCGGCCGCGTCGAAGATCAGCTTGGCGTAGGTGCGCACGGTGTGCGGCTGGGCCACGTAGACCTTGATCCGGGCGAACCCCTGGGACGGGACCCCCGTGCCGATGAAGTGTGAGTTCAGGATGAAGCCGATGCCGCGCGGCCGGCCGTCATCGCCGGTGAAGGCGCGCACCTGCTGCGCGAGGCCGCGCGGGAGGCGCGAACGTTGCAGGTGCGACTGCGAGCCGGAGACCTGCCGCGTGTTGACGGAGTCCGCCGGGCCGAAGTCGAGACAGGCCCGGCTGTCGTGGATGCCGGCCGGGAACTTCGCCGCACCCTCCGCGGTTCCGTCGTACGCCCACAGGATGAAGTGGTGGCTCGCGCCCGTGCCGCCCATCTCGATGTCGGACCCGACGATCGAGAGACCGCAGCGCTTTGGCGCGCCGGCTGCCTCCCGGAAACAGGAGACCGGAAGCTGCCGCCACGGCAGCTCGACGTACTGGCAGACCTCCCGGTCGCGGTCGGCGGGGACGTCGAACGGACCGATCTGAAGCGTGATCACGCGGCTGTGCGCCGAGTAGCGGACGCCGGGGAGCCTCGCCACCTTTGCCTGCGCGGGCGGAAGGCCACCCACGTGGGCGATCAGGATCGCCGACGCGAGCCCGAGCAGTCGCGCACCGGGGAAACGCCTCATTGCGCACACCTCCGCCGTCTCGAGACCCCTTCGCTCGGGGTCTGGTCCTGCTGGATTCAGCAAGACGGGTGCCATCGCGCCCCGCGGTCTTTCCGCCCGCTTCTCCGCGACGCGCGCTCGCGGACTGCCTCACGCCGCATGCAGCAGGCGCAAGGTGGGATATGCACGCGCTCGCTTCACTCGCCGGCGGCGCACCAGCGAAACCGCGAGACCCGACCCGCGGCCCCGGACCGCGGCGAGGAATGTGCGCGCCCGCAGGGAGACGGCGGCACGGGAGACCCGGCCTCGATGGCGGTCCGCATCAGCACGACGCCGTACGGGTTCCAGGTGGACACGTTCCAGAAGAGGTCGGCGCCGCCGGCACGCCGTCGGGTGTAGGTGTCGATGATGTTGGGCGCGTAGAACCGCCCGTTGTCGAAGAGCGCCCCGACCGACGCGCAGCCCGGCAGGAACACGTCCGGCGGACGCGTCGGATCGCTCGGCGCACACCGGGCCGCGCCCTGGTCGACGCAGGCCGAGTGGTGGAGGACGCCCCCCGGCCCGTACGGGTCGCCGACCACCGACGCGCTGCCCGGGAGGAGGTGGGGCAGGGCGGCCGTCCACGGACCCCAGGGATGATCCGCGAAGCGGATCCGGACGGCGCCCGGCTCCGGTCCGGGTCGTGCGCCGGCGGGATCCTGGAGCAGGTAGTCGGCGAGGTCGCCACCGTAGAGCATGACCCATTTGCTCACCGGCTCGCCGACCCAGCTGATCGCCATCTGGTCGACGATCGGCTGCTCCTCCCGCGGGCTGCCGCCGACGACGCCGTCGAGCGCGAGCGGCACTGCGTGCGACTCGTGGCGGCTCCACACCGGCTCGCCCGTCGCCCCCGCGAGCCCGGCGAAGTACCAGGGCCGGAGCCGGATCGCGCCCGACCGCTTTCGCAAAAACGGCAGCCGGTGCACCATCAGATAGAGCTGCGCCTGACGGCCCCGCTCCGCGGTGAATCCCGGACGCCCCCAGAAGAGCACCGCACCGTGCCCCGACCGGTAGTCGCCTCCGCAGGTCCGCCCGGAGAAGCAGCGCACGGTGCGGGCGGTGACGTTGATGAACTTGTTCGTCGGCAGCAGCGCGGCCAGCTCGTACTCGACCGGCCGCGCCGGGTCCTGGACGCCTACGTGGATGTTGTGGGCGACGGCGGCGAGCCGCCCGCCGATGGTGCCGTCGTTCTGCGAGCTGGTCGGATCGACGCAGAGGC
>JBGQET010000124.1:0-12037 GCA_041496545.1 Binatia bacterium
AGAGCACTTGCTCCATCCCCGCGGCGAGCAGCGCCGGGTCGGCCGGCCCGCCCTCGCCGACGAGCCGGCGGTGCACGGCGCGGAGCGGCGCGCAGACGGTCGCGACCTCGGGCGGGAAGGCGGCGGCCGCGGCGTCGAAGGCGCGCCGGAAGCCGGGCCCGGCGAGCAGGCTGAACAGCACCTGCACGCGCTCGTGGTCGGCGAACGTCTCGATCAGGACCTGGAGGAGCCGTGCGACCCGCGTCGCCGACAGGCTCTCGAACTCGATCCGGTGCACCACCTCCGAGAAGCCCTGCGCCGCTTCGGCCTGGGAGCGCGCGCGCGGCAGCGTCTCCAGGTACGCGAGCAGCACGCCGACGTCGGCCGTGAGACGGATCGCGCCCGCCAGCATGCGGGCGCGCGCCGCCGGGTCGGAGCGGAACGGCTCGCGCTCGACGGCGTGCTCGATCACCGTGCGGTCGACCTTGCCGATCAGGTGGCGGCAGACGCCGCGGTCGGTGGGCTCCCGCTGCCCGTTCACCAGCAGGTCCTCGCCCGCGTTCAGCTTGAGGCGCAGCGCCTCCTTGTAGCGGCGGAGGAAGGCGAGGTGCTCGTGCATCTCGGCGACCTCCGCGGGCGCGAGCGGCGCGTCGGCGGCCGCCGGCGCCGCGAGCCGGCTCACCTCGGGGACGATGGCGGGCGCGGGACGCATCGTCGGACCCGCGCCGCCGCGGTCGCGCCGCCGGCCGCGCCGCCGGCGCCGACGCGCGCCCGGCTGGCCCGGCCCGCGCTCGGGGGGAGGAGTCGTCTCCATGCCGCCCGCAGGAGCTACCACAACCCGCGTTCCCGGCGCACGCTGGCGTCGCTCGGCCGCTTCGCGCATGCTCTGCCGCGATGGCCGACACCGTCGTCAACCTCGAGCAGGCGAAGTACTGGAACGAAACCGTGGGCCCCAAGTGGGTGAACCTGCAGGCGGCGCTGGACGGCATGCTGGCGCCGCTCGGGCGGGCGGTGATCGACCGCCTCGCCGTCGCCCCGGGCGAGCGCGTGCTCGACGTCGGCTGCGGCTGCGGCGACTCGACGCTGGAGGTCGCGCGCCGCGTTGGCCCGTCGGGCGAGGTGCTCGGCGTGGACCTCTCGGCGGTGATGCTCGAGCGCGCGCGCGAGCGCGCCGCCGCGGCCGGCCTGGCGCAGGTGCGTTTCGAGCCCGCCGACGTCGAGTCGCATCGCTTCCCGCCCGCGGCCTTCGACGTCGTCTTCTCGCGTTTCGGCGTCATGTTCTTCGCCGACCCGGCGGCTGCGTTCCGGAACCTGCACGGCGCTTGTCGCGCCGGGGCGCGGCTCGGCTTCGTCTGCTGGCAGGCGCTCGCCGACAACCCGTGGATGACGGTGCCGATGAAGGCGGCGGCCGAGCACGTCCAGCTCCCGCCGCCCTCCGCGCCTGGCGCGCCGGGCCCGTTCTCCTTCGCCGACGCCGCCCGCGTGCGCGCCATCCTCGACGCCGGCGGCTTCCGCGAGGTAACGGTCGAGCCGCTCGCGGGCACGCTCGTGCTCGGCGGCGCGACGCTCGACGACGTCGTGGAGTTCGTGCTCCAGATCGGCCCGACGGCGACCGCGCTGCGCGAGCACCCGGACGCGCCCGTGGACGCGGTGCGCGGCGCCGTGCGGAAGGCGCTCGATCCGTTCTGGACGGCGGGCGGCGTCAGCCTCGCGTACGCGGCGTGGCTCGTGACGGCGCGCGCCTAGCGTTTCACTCGCCGGGCTTCCAGTGCGTCGTGAGCGCCTTCTTCTCGAGGTGCGTCCCGCCGCGCGCGATCGCCTCGGCGCCGAAGCGGGCGACGATGTGGTCGAGCGCGTCGTTCAGGGCCGCGCGCCGGGTGACACCGCCGTCGGCGAAGAGCGCCATCTGCCCCCCGCCCGCTTCGACGATGCCGGCGGCGCTGACGCCCACCAGCCGGAGCGCGCGACGCGGGCGGTTGCGATCCCAGAGCGCGAGCGCGGCGTCGGAGAGGGCCTTGCCGTCGTCGGTCGCGGCGGGCAGCGTCGTGCGCCGCGTGAGCAGGCGGAACTTCCCCGGGCCGAGCCGCTCGGCGAGCTTCAGCTTGAGCACGACGACACGCCCGCGCACGCCGTCGTGTCGCAGCCGGCGCGCCACCGCTTCCGCGTGCGCGATGATGGCGGCCCGGACCGTGCCCTCGTCGCGCACGTCGGCGCCGAAGGTGCCTTCCTCGCCGTAGGAGCGTGCGTCGCGGTCGGGCTCGACGACCCGCGCGTCCTCGCCGCGTGCGAGCCGGCCGAGCGCCTCGGCCGCCGCGCCGACGACGCCCGCGAGCCTGGCCGGTGCGCAGGCGGCGAGGTCACCCACGGTCGCGACCCCGGCGCGCGCCAGCGCCGCCTGGGTCACCGGCCCGACGCCCCAGAGCCGGCCGACGGGCAGCGGGTCCAGGAAGGCTTGCACGCCGCCGGCGGGCACCTCGAGCAGGCCGTCGGGCTTGGAGACGTCGCTCGCGATCTTCGCCACCATCTTCCCCGGCCCGATGCCGACCGAGACCGTGAGCCCGGTCGCCGCCCGTACGCGCGCCTTGAGCAGCCGGCCGATCCCGAGCGGCGGCCCGAGGAGCGCCTGCGATGCCGTCACGTCGATGAAGGCTTCGTCGAGCGAGAGCGGCTCGACGGCGGGGCTCACGCTCGCGAAGATCGTGCGCAGCTCGGCGCCGATGCGGCGGTACTTGGCCATGTCGCCGCGCACGAAGACGGCGTCGGGGCAGAGGGCGCGCGCCTGCGCCGTCGGCATCGCCGAGTGGATGCCGAAGCGCCGCGCTTCGTACGACGCAGCGGTGACCACGCCGCGCGACGAGGTGCCGCCGACGACCACGGGGCGGCCGCGCAGCTCGGGGTGATCGCGCTGCTCGACGGACGCGTAGAACGCGTCCATGTCGGCGTGGAGGATGACGCGGGGCGCGTGCAGAGCCGGGAGGCTAGCACGCCTCCGCCCGAAGCCGCACGCTCAGGCCCTCCAGTGCGGCGGGGATCGACACCCCGGCTGGGCGCGTGACGCGGGCCGCGTGCTAGAAGCGGAGCCCAGGAGACGAACGAATGCTGACGATCTGGGGGCGGACCACGTCGAGCAACGTGCAGAAGGTCATGTGGGCGATCGGCGAGCTGCGACTCGAGCACGAGCGCATCGACGTCGGGCGCGCGTACGGCGGCCTCGACACGCCGGAGTACGTCGCCATGAACCCGAACCGCCGCATCCCGACGCTTCGCGACGGCGACGTCGTCCTCTGGGAATCCAACGTGGTCGTGCGCTACCTGTCGGCCAAGTTCGGCGCCGGGAACCTCTGGCCGCAGGATCACGCCGAGCGCGGCGTCGCGGACGAGTGGATGGACTGGCAGCAGACCACGCTGCTGCCGGACATGAGCACGGTATTCTGGGGCCTCGTGCGGACCCCGCCCGACAAGCGAAACCATGGCGCGATCGACGCGGCGGTCGAGACCTCAAGGAGATCTGGTCGAGGCTGGACGGCCACCTGAGCAACCGGAGGTTCGTCGCCGGAGATCGCTTCACGATGGGCGACATCCCGGTCGGGACGTTGTGCCATCGCTATCACGCCCTCGGTGTCGAGCGCGCTCGACTCGGCAACCTCGAGGCCTGGTACGAGAGGCTGCAGGCACGAGACGCGTTTCGAGAGCACGTGATGCTCCCGCTCTCCTAGCGGCGCGCCATCTCGCCCATCTCTCCCGTGGACATTGGCGGGCCTTCCACCTGGACACGAACGGAATGCATGGGTGGCACCTTGACGTTGTAGCGCTTTAACGTTATAGTGTTACACATGGCTACCTCGGCAAAGAGAGCGACCGTCTATTTCGACGCCGATATCCATCGCGCGCTCCGGATGAAGTCTGCTTCGTCCGACCGCTCCATTTCAGATGTCGTGAACGAAGCCGTCAGACTGAGCCTTGCAGAGGACGCCGACGACTTGGCAGCCTTCGATTCCCGGGCAAGGGAGCCTGCGCTGGACTTCGAGAAGGTGGTGAAGGCGCTGAGGCGGCGTGGCAAGATATAGACTCCAGATCAAACGATCCGCGGTGAAAGAGCTCGAAACGGTCCCTCAGAAGAGTGACCGCCAGCGCTTGGTTTCCCGAATCCACGCGCTGAGCACCGAGCCCCGCCCCCCGGGTTGCGAAAAGCTGTCGGGGTACTCGGATCGATATCGAATTCGACAGGGCGACTACCGTGTCGTCTACTCCGTCGACGACGCCGAGCGTATCGTGCTCGTCGTCAAGATCGGATACCGTCGCGAGGTGTACCGGTGAGATCGTCCACAGGCGATCCGCGACGAAACCAATCCGGGCGCTACACACCCCGCCCCGGCCGGCGGAGCGCGACGTCAGCCAGGAGACACGCGAGCGCGAGGGGCACGAGGACGCCCGCGAGCGGCCGCGACTCGCGTGTCGTCCCGCGCCGCGCCGCGAGCACCTCCGCCGGCGACGGGTCCACACGGCCGCCGGTGGCGCGCGCGAGCTTCGCGAGCAGCTCGGTCGCGGGCCCGACCGCGCGCGCCTCGCGCCCGCTCGCCGTGCCGGCGGGGACGACCAGGTCCAGCGGCCCGCGCGCGCCGGCGGCGTCGCGCAGCTCGGCGTGCACCGTGCCGGCGGGCAGCTCCGGCACGAGCGCCGCGAAGCGCCGCCGGCCGCGCTGTCGCAGCACGATCTCGCCGCTCGGGAGCGCGAGGACGAGGGGCCCGGCCGCGTCGTCCAGCGTCTCGACGCGGACCTCGGCGCCGCCGCCTGTGCGGCGCACCTCGACGCGACGGTCGCCGGCTAGCCCGCGCGGCGCCGCCCACAGAACCACGCGCCCGACGAACGACGCGAAGCCGGGCCACGCCGCCCAGCCGGCGGCGCCCGCCTGGAAGTCGAGCGGGAGGACGGCGACGCGGCCGAGCTCGTACTGCCAGGTGACGAGGAGCGGGTCCCGCCGCGGGCCCGCCTCGACCACGAGCCGCACCTCCGCGCCCGGCCTGGGGCGCGTGATGGCCCAGCGCGCGACGGGCGGCAGCTCGGCTTCGGTGACGCCGGCCAGCACCGGGCCCGGGTCGACGAGCCGGGCGCGGGCGTCGCGCCGGCCGGCGGAGGCGTCCATCTCGCGCTGCGTGTCGCGGATCATGAGCTGGGGCAGCGTCTCCATGTCGGTCACGTGGTGGAACTCGCCGCCGGTCGTGCGCGCGATCGCGTGCAGCAGCTCCAGGTTCACGGTGTCCGAGCCGATGCGGATGGTGGTGACGCTGACGTTCGCGCGGCCGAGCTCGGCCAGCACGGCGTCGTGGTCCTCGGGGTGGCGGTTGGTGTCGCCGTCGGTCAAGAGGATGACGTGGCGGACGGCCGGCCCGGCGGCGACGAGTGCGCGCCCGGCGCGGCCGAGGGCGTCGAGAAAGTCGGTGCCGCCGCCGTGCCGGAGCTGGCGGATCTTGGCGGCGAGCGCCGGGCGAACCTCGGCCACCGGCCCCAGCGCCGCCAGCTCGTACGGCTCCGAGTCGAAGGCGATGGCGCCCACCAGGTCGCGCGGCTCGAGCTGGTCGAGGACGGCGAGCGCGGCGCGGCGCGCGTACTCGATCTTCGCGGTGCCCAGCGCGCCGACCTCGGCCATGCTGTTGGAGCGGTCGATCAAGAGATAGAGCGCGATCGGCTCGCGCTCTTCCGGCTCGGGTGTCTGCGACACGAGCGTCACCGGCAGCACGCGCGCGAGCGGGCTGCCGACGAAGCCCGGGTCGCCGAAGAGGTGCTCGCCGCCGGTGACGACTAGCGCGCCGCCACGTGCCACCCAGGCCGCGAGCGCCTCGAGCGCGTGCGGCGGGAGCGCGGCGTGGCCGACATCGTCGAGGAGGACGACGTGCCAGTCGGCCAGGCGCGCGCTCTGCGCCGCCAGCGCCGCGGGCGCCATGATCTCGGCGTCGAGGCCCTGGCGCGCGAGCGCCGCGGCGACGACCGGCGTTCCCGGCCGCTCGCTCACCACGAGAGCGCGCACGGGCCCGGTGACCGTCAGCGCGGCCCGCGCGCGGCCGGCGGGGGGCGGCCGCCCGGGAGGCACGAGCACGTGCGCTTCGAGCAGCCGATCGCCCGCGGCGCTCGTCCGGTACGGGACGCTGACCAGGCTCACGCCGGGGGTGAGCGCGAGCGGCTGCGGCACCGTCGACTGCCCGTCCACCTCGAGCGCGAGCGCGGCGTTCGTGGCGACGCGCGCCTCGATCACCGCCGCGACCGGCACGATCGTCCCCGCCGGCGCGAGCGCGGGCACCAGCAGCCGGCGGAGCGCGACGTCGGGCAGCGCCGCCGCCGGCACCTCGGGAAAGACGGGCACCGCCGCTTCGGCGAGCACGCTGCCCGTCGTCTCGTTGCCGTCGGTGAAGAGGAGCACCGCTGCCTGCTTGCCCTCCGGGCAGAGCGCGCCCGCCGTTGCCACCGCGGCGGCGAGGTCCGTCTCGCCCGCCTCGGCCTCGTCGGGCAGCGCGGCGGGGAGGAGGCTCGCGAGCGGATGCGGCGGGGGCGCGGGCGCCGCCACGACGCGCGGGTGGGTGGCGAAGGCGACGGCGCCGACGAGGTCGTCCGCGTCGAGCGCGGGGAGGAGCGCGCCGAGCGCCTCGCGCGCGCGCTCGACCGCCGCCCCGCCGACGCTCGCCGACACGTCGATGGCGGCGATGACGCACGCGCCGCGCGCCGGCCGGTCGCGCTCCGCGGTCACGCCGGCGAGCACCAGGACGAGCGCCGTCGCCGCGAGCGCGCGGCAGACGCCCGCGGCGCGCGCGTCGCGCGCCGTCAGCACGAAGAGCGGCACGGCGACGAGCGCCAGGAGCACGGCGGGCGAGGCGACGTGCAGGCTCACGCACGCCTCCGGAGCCACACCAGCCACTCGAGGGCGAGGAGCGCCGCGGCGACGGCGTAGAGCCAGGCGCCCAGCTCGCGCGCGCCCGCGGCCCCCGCGCTCGCGGCGAGGACGACGGCGGGCGCCCACTCGCCGCCGCCGTCGCGGCCGATGTCCGACTCGTGGTCGTCGAGCAGGTTGGCGAGGAGGAGCCGCGCGCCGACGCGGTACGTGCCGGCCCGCTCGGCGACCACGACGTCGCCCGCGACGCGGAGCCCGGGCGCCGCCACCACGCCGGGGCCGGCGATGACGGGCGTTCCCGTGTCGACCACGAGCGGCGCACCGGCGTCCGCCAGCCAGCCGAGCGTGCCGAGCGTGAGCAGAAGAAGCGGCAGCCCGTCGGAGGTGCCGAGCGCGCCGTCGAGCGAGGCCCCGAGGCAGGCCGTGCGCCGGCCGTCGCGCTCGCCGGCGACGAGGAGCGGGAAGGTGCGGCCGGCGGCGGCCGCGAGCACCACTGGCGCCGCCCACTCGGGTGCGACCAGCCGGCGCGCGCGGGCGACGGGCGTCGCCTCGAGGCCGTCGAGGCCGGCGAGCGCGGGGTGGTCGTCCTCCCAGTCCACCACCGCCGCGCCCGTGACCTCGCCGTCGCTCGGGCAGGGACCGCTCCCGGGCGGCGGCGCGACCCAGAGCGCGTTCACGACGCCCGTCGCCGGGGCCACCTCGTCGAAGACGACGACGTCGGCGTCGGCCGCCGGCGCCGCCGCCCATGCCGCCGGCGTCACCACCTCGACGCGCGCGCCGGGGAGCGCGCGCAGCACGGGGGCCAGGGCCGCGGACTCGGCCACCACGACCAGCCGCGGCGGCGCGCGCTCCGGCACCCAGGCGCGCGCCACGTCGTCGGCGGGGAGCGCGTCGTCGGCGACGAGCGTCACGTCCAGCTCGCCCGCCGCCGGCGGGTGTGCGAGAACGAGCGTCTCCGCGGCGCGCGCCGCGAGCGTCAGCTCGCGGTACTCCCACGCGACGCCGCCGACGGACCCCTCCAGCCGCGCGCGCCGCGGACGCGCGCCGTGGTTGCGGACGACGACCGTCGCCGTCGCCTCGGCGCGGTCGTGGAACGGCGGCGCGTCGACGGCGAGGCTCGCGATGGCGACGTTGTCGTCGGTGCGGCCGATCTGCACCCAGTGGAGGGCCGCCAGCTCGTCGGGGGCCACGCCCGCCGCCGCCCGCGGTAGGTCGGTAAACACGGCGACGCGCGCCCCCGGCCGCACGCGTGCTTCGGCGAGCGCGAGGGCGAGCGCGGGCGTCAGGTCGCCCGCGACGTCGAGCGGCTCGAGGGTCTCCAGGGTGGAGAGGACGAGTGCCGCGTCGTCGGTCCAGCGGAGCGCCACGCGTGGGCGCTCGGCGGCGGCGACCAGCATCACCTCCTCGGCGCGCTCGGCGATGAGCGCGCGGGCGCGGCGGCGCGCGAGCGCGAAGCGCGTCCCGGCTGCCTCGCGCGCCCCCATGCTCGCCGACACGTCGAGCACCACGACCAGCGAGCTGCCGCGCGCGGCGTCGGTGGGGAGGGCGGGACGGAGGTAGCCGGCGGCGAGGGCGAGCACGAGCGCCAGCTCGAGGAGGAAGAGCGGGTCGGTCGGCAGGCGGCGCGCGGTCGCGGGCGCGGCGGGGAGCTGGCGCCAGAAGAGGAGGGTCGGGACGTCGACCACGCGCCGGCGCCGGTCCCAGAGCCAGAGTGCCACGAGGAGCGGGACGGCGAGCAGCGCTGCGGCGCCGGCGGGTCGGAGCAGCGTCATCGCCGTCGCACGAGGCCGAGGCGGGCCAGCTCGCCGGTGACGAAGCCCGCCACGCTCTCGTCGCTCACCAGGCGCGCCCAGAGCGCCTCGCTCCGCACCGCGAGCGCGGCGAGCGCCGCCTCATGCTCCGCGACCAGCGCCTGGTAGCGCGCGCGGACGGCGGACGTGAGCGCGATCGGATGGGTGGCCCCCGACTCGACGTCGCGCAGCTCGCCGTGCCCGACATCGGGGTCGAGCTCCCCGCGGCCAATCACCTGGAGGAGCACCACCTCGTGCCGCCGGGCGCGGAGCGCCTGCACGCCCGGCTCCAGCGCCGCCGGGTCGGCCATGAAGTCGGAGACGACGACGGTGGCCGCCGGCCGCGGGTGGCGGCGCGCGTGCTCGGCGAGCGCCGCGCCGAGGTCGAGCGCGCCGCCCGCCGGCGCGTGCGCCAGCCAGGCGGCCGCGGCGTGGGCGCTCGCCCGGTGCCGGTAGACGGGCGACGGCTCGGGCGGCCGGTCGCCGGGGAGGAGCGTTACGCGCACGGCGTCGGTGGCGGCGAGCGCCACCCAGGCGAGCGCGAGCACCAGCTCGTCCGCGGCGGCACGCTTGCGGTCGGGCGCCGGGAGCAGCATCGAGGCGCTGCGATCGACGAGGAAGTGGAAGAGCACCTCGCGCTCGGCGGTGAAGCGGCGCATGAGGAGCACGTCGAGCCGCGCGGCCGCGTTCCAGTCGAGGTGGCGGAGGTCGTCGCCGGGCGCGTACGCGTTCCACGACTCGACCTCGGTGCCCGACGCCTGCGGGCGGCCGGGGAAGCGGCGCTCGCCGAGTCGCTCGCCCATGCCGCGGCGGACGCGGAGGGCGAGTCTCGTGTAGAGGCGGTTCATGTGCGGAGCCGGCGGGCGCCGTCGAGCACCTGGTCGACGATGCGTGCCGGGTCGACGCCCGCCGCCTCGGCCGCGAAGCTCATCACGAGGCGGTGGCGGAGCGCGGCGAGCGCCACGCGATCGACGTCGGCGTGCGCGACGTGGGGGCGGCCGTCGAGGAGGGCCAGCACCTTGGCGCCGAGGAGCAGCGCCTGGCCGCCGCGCGGGCTCGCGCCGTAGCTCACGTAGCGCGCGACGTCCGGGGCCGCGCCCTCGCGCGTCGGGACCGTGAGCATGACGATCCCCGCCGCGTAGCGCTCGATGTGCGGCGCGACCAGCACCTCGCGCACGAGGTGCTTCAGGTCCTCGACGCGGCCGGGCGCGCGGTCGGCGGCGAGCACGGGGCAGACGGTCGGAAGCTCGGCGGTGGTCGTCGCGCCGAGGATGCGCTCCAGCTCCGGCGCCGACGGGTAGTCGAGCAGCACCTTGAAGAAGAAGCGGTCGAGCTGTGCCTCGGGGAGCTGGTAGGTGCCCTCCATCTCGATCGGGTTCAAGGTCGCGAGCACGAAGAAGGGCGGCGGCAGGAGGTGGCTCGTGCCGGCGACCGTCACCTGCTGCTCGGCCATCGCCTCGAGGAGCGCCGACTGCGTCTTCGGCGTGGCACGGTTGATCTCGTCGGCGAGGACGACGTGCGCGAAGACGGGGCCCGGCACGAAGAGGAACTCGCGCCGCCCGTCCGCGGTCTCGTTCAGGATGCGCGTGCCGGTTATGTCGGCGGGCATCAGGTCGACGGTGAACTGGATGCGGTTGAAGGAGAGGTTCAGGGCCTCGGCGAGCGAGCGCACGATGAGCGTCTTCCCGATCCCGGGCACGCCCTCGATGAGCACGTGGCCGCCGGCGAAGAACGCGGTCAGGATGAGCTCGATCGCGCGCTCGTGGCCGATCACCACCTTGGCGATCTCGCCGCGCACGGCGGCGAAGGTGTCCTGGAAGTCGCGGATGGCGGTGGCGGCGACGGTGGGTGTCATCGGTCCTCCTCCGGTCGATGCGCGAAGAGCGTGCGGACGACGGCTTCGTACTCCGCGGGCACGGCGGGCCGTCTCGGCGCCGTGGCGTCGCGCGGGCCGGGGGCGAGCGGCGGGCGGGCGTCCGGCTCGGCGGGCGGCGCCTCGCCCGAGGGCGGGCGCGGCGCGCCGCGCGGCCCGTGCACGCGCGCCGCGAGGCCGAGTGCGAAGCGGCCGTCGGCGGCGGCTTCGTCGTCGGTGTCGACGGCGAACAGCTCGGGGTCGGTCCCGGTGCCGGCGCCCGACGCGGTGGCGGGCTCGTTCGTCCCGGCGGCAGCGCCTTCGGTGGCGCCCTCGCGCGAGGCACGCCCCTCGCGCTCGCCGCGCGCGCCCGGGGCGGAGGGCTCGGCGCCGCGGCCGTGCTGGGTCCCCGGCCGGCCGGTCGCGGCGGCCGTTGCGGCCGATGTGAAGCGCTCGCCCCAGAGGCTCCGGCGGATGCGATCCTGGAGCGTCTGCGGCGCGCCGGCGCGGGCCCCGCGCTCGCGCGGGGCGATGCCGGCGCCCGGGAGGGCCGCGCCGCCGCCGGCGCCCGCCTCGCCCGCGAGCGGGGAGACGACGAGACGGCGCGGCGCCTCGCCGCCCTCCGCGTCGCCCGCGAGGTCGAGCGGCGCGAGCGGCTGCTCGCTCCACACGAGCTCCGTCGCCGGCGGTACCAGCCGGGGCGCCACGGCGAGCGCCAGGAGGAAGGCGTAGACGCCGGCGAGCGCCGCACCGAGCGCGAGCCACGGCACGCGACGCGGCACCAGACGCTCGGGCCGCCAGGCGTCGAGGCGTTCGAGGTTCTGGGCGACGAGCAGTGGAACGAAGGCGCCGTCGCGACCGCGCAGCTCGACCAGCGTCGCGAGCCGGCCGCCGAGGCCGGCGGTGTCGTCGACCCAGCGCGCCGCGCGACGCCCGGGCGTCCAGCGTCGCGCCGCCGCGCGCGCCGCGCCGCTCGCCGCCGCGACCGCGCCCCCGCCGGCGGCGAGCGCGCCGAGCGCGAAGCCGCGGGTCCCCGCGGTGAGCGCCAGCACGACGACGGCGGCGCTCGCGGCGCCGAGCGCCGCGGCCACGCCGTAGAGCCCGAGCTGCGCGGCGTGGAGGTTCCGCCGCCGGCGAACGCGGCGGACCTGCCGCGCGACCGGGTCCCCGCTCGGCGGCGAACGCCACATGGCCTGCGTACTACCTCACAGAAGCGCGCCCCGCCGCAAGCATTCAGTGCCCCGCGTTGACGAGCGCCGCGACCGTGAACCAGTCGTCGGTGATCCCGCCCTTCTCACCCTGGTTGAAGTACCAGCCCTGCTCGCCCGGGAAGCGCGGACTCGGGAGCGACGCCTTCGTTGCGTGCTCCAGCTGCATGTCGACCATCACGATCGCGGGCGCGAAGCCCATCTCGTCGGGATACTCGATGGCGTTCGTCCCCTCGGCCTTCTTCCGGAAGCTGAAGTCGTTGACCCAGATCTTCCACAGCTCGCCCGAGCGGTCGTAGATGTCCGAGAACGGGATGGTCCAGGTTTC
>JBGQET010000125.1:0-12006 GCA_041496545.1 Binatia bacterium
ACATGGGCATCGACGCCAAGGGCGTCGCCGCCGCCCACCCCAAGGTCACCGCCGCCCTCGACCGCATCGCCGCCGAGCTCGGGCCGAGCGGCTACCTGGACGGCGACGCCTTCACCGTCGCCGACCTCACCGCCGCCGCCCTCCTCTCCCCGATCACCACCCCCCCGGAGTACGCCTACCCGCTCCCTGGCCCGTACCCCGGCGCCGCGGCCGCGCTGTGCGCGACGTTCGCCGCCCACCCAGCCTTCCGCTGGGCGGAGGAGACATACCGCCGGCATCGGGGACGGTCGGCGGAAGTGGCGGGCTGAAGCGCTTAGGCGGCCGCTATCGGGGCGAGGCCCGCCATCTTCCAGATCCGAGCGGAGCGGGTCGTGATCAGACCGATCTCGCCGCAGAGCTCGTACAACTTTCGCACCGAGGCGAACTCCTTGGCACGATGGCGGGGGTTGCTCGCATACGCCCCGCGCACGACATCCGCCGGGACATCGAAGGTCCGGGTAAGGCGCGGAGAGAGGCGGAGCATGACCCGAACCAGGACCCCGAGAAGGATCGGGGTGCAGATGCCAAGCCGCAGACGACGCACCGGAGCAAGGGCCGGAACGTTCCGGCGCAGGTACGCGCCCGCGAAGCAGATGTGGCGCGCCTCTTCGGTGACGTGGATCTGCATGATTCTGCGCAGCAAGGGATGCATCGGGCGCGCGCTAGCGAGCTCGTTCCGCTGCACGTAGTCGATCGGATCCTCCCCACCCCGCACGAAGACGAAGAAGAGCTCGGGGAAGAACCGGGCGAGGGCCACTACCCAGCGTGAGGCGACTCGCAGGGTCGCGGGAAGGCCCCTCACGTCGAGCCCCGAGCGATTGACAAACTCCTGGAACATCAGCGAGTGCTGCCCCTCCTCGACGACCTCGTGGTACGCATAGCGGAACTCCGGCGAGCCATTGGGCCGGCCTTGCGCGAACTCGAGGAGTCCGCGCGAGGCCACGTTCTCGAAATGGGAGCCCGTCTTCATGAAGTCTGCGTATCGGTGCAGGCCGATCCGGGTCCGCACCTCGCGCGACTGATCGCGGTACCATTCCGTGGCGCCCAGCTCGTCGTCCGAAGCGAGCTCCCAGCGCGGGTCCTCGGGATCGATGCGATGGTCGGCGGCATCCCACGGGACGTCGGCGTAGGCATCGAAGTGCTTCACGACCGATTGACGACTGAGCCGCTGGAGCAGCTCCGTGTAGGGCTCCTGCGCCCGAGCAGGTGATGCGTGCATGGCTTCCCCTTTGTAACGCAGCGTCTCAGGAGGCTGAGTATCCATTCAGCAGCCCGAATGCCGACCAGAGCGGGACCGAGGCCGGCGTGATGAGTCCGATCTCCTGACAGAGCGCGCGAACCTTGCGCAGCGCCGCGATGGTCTCGGCGCGGTGCTGGGGGTTCCGGGTATAGGCCTCCGCCACTACGGCCTTCGGGATCCCGTAGGTGCGGATGATCTGTCCCGACGGCTGCATCATGATCTTCGCCATCTGGCCGAGGACGACCGGCGCCGCGACGGCGAGTGCTGCTTTGCCGATCCGTCCGAGGCGCGGCACACGTTCCTTCAAGTACTGGCGCGCGAAGCAGAGATGCCGCGCTTCCTCCGTCACGTGGATCTGCATGATGCGCTTGAGCAGCGGATGCCGCGGCGTGTCGCTGGACAGCGCGGTGCGCTGCACGTAGTCGATCGGGTCCTCGCCGCCGAGCACGAAGATGAAGAAGAGCGCAGGGAAACGCCGACCGCACGAGACTACCCACCGAGTCGTGAGCCGCTCCCACCACCTCAACCCTGGGATGTCGAAGCCGGTGCGGTTCACGAACTCCTGGAACATGAGCGAGTGCTGCGCTTCCTCGATCACCTCGTGGTAGGCGTAGCGGAACTCCGGCGACCCGTTCGGCAGGGTTTGGGCGAACTCGAGGAGCCCGCGCTTCAACACGTTCTCGAACTGCACTCCCACCTTCATGGAGGTGGCGATCATGTGGAGCCCGATGCGGGCACGGACGCCGGCCGGCTGCGCACGGAACCACGTCGTCGCCCGAAGTGTGTCGTCGACCGACAGGTCCCAGCGCGGGTCCTCGGGTTCCACGCGATATTCCGGATCGTCCCACGGGATGTCGCCGTAGGCGTCGAAGTGCTTGACGACGGATTGGTGGCTGAGACGCTGGAGCAACTCCGGATACGTCTCCAGCCGGCGGGTGCCGCGCGGGCGCTCCTCGTCGGGGAGCGAAGCGGCGGGTTCGAGCGGAAGGGCGGTGTTCATGAAGCCTCCTTGCCGGGCGCGTAGGGGCGCTCGATGAGTATGGAAAGGCTCTTCAGGAGGGCGAAGGACTGCTCGCGGCTCGCGTCGTCGGGATCGACGATGCGCTGCAGCGCCATGCCCTCCATGAAGGCGAAGACGACGTGCGGGACGGCGTCGAAGAACGGCATGGGCTCTTCCGGCGGCGGGAAGAACTCGCGGAAGTTCGCGCGGATGGTGTCGACGAACCGCCGGTGTACCTCGCTCACGTTGCGGCGGAGCGTGGCGTCGGTCCGCGCCGCGACCATAAGCTCGAGGGCGGCGTAGTACGTCGGTCCGGTGAAGAACCTCCACAGGAGGTCGATCGCCGTCTCCGAGCGGTTGGCGCCCTTGGGGAGGGTCGCGAAGGCGATGCGGAACTCCGTCACGCGGCGGTCGAAGAGGTGCTGGACGGCGGTGGTCACCAGCTCGGCCTTGGTGGGGAAGTGGTGCAACTGGGCGCCCCGCGACACCCGCGCCCGCTTGGCGATCTCGACCGTGGTGGTGCCCGCCCAGCCGAGGCGCAGGAGACAGTCGACGGTGGCGTCCACGAGGCGCTGGCGCATGGACGCCGTGCGCTCCTCCTGGGTCCGCCGGGCTCGCCTCCGGGCCGTCATGATGCTTGTCTACCGGCGGAGATAAAAACAGTCAAGCCTGCATCTAAGTGACAGGCGGAGCCGGCCCGTGCGGTCGGGAAGGGCGTCCGATCAGTCGTCCCGGGGCCGCCAGCGGCCGTCGACCAGCACCAGGCGGCGGGGCGGGACCCGGGCCGCGCCGGTGTTGTCGGGGTAGCTGATCGCGGTCTGGCCCTCGCCCTGCACCAGCTCGGGGGTGAGAGCGCGCACCACCCGCCGGGCGGCGTCCTCCAGCACGGCCCCGGCCGACGGGAAGCGGGCCAGGTCGTCGAGCGTCCGCACGGTGGGCGGGATCAAGGTGATGCGCCCCGCTTCGTACGCCGCCAGGGCGGCGCGGGGTGTGAACCACTCGCAGCTCACCGTCTCCGTGCCGTCGACGACGGCCTCCGCGCCCCCCGGCACGCGGCCCACCAGGAAGCGGGTGTCCCAGCGGCGCGGGTTGGTGACGGGCGTGATCCAGCGCGCGAAGTAGAAGAGCCGGTCGGTGGCGGGCGCGAGGCCCGCCTGGACCAGCAGGCGCCCGAAGGGCTCGCCGGCGTGCAACCGGGCGCGCAGCGCGGCGAGGTCGTCGCGGGGAAGCGCGGCGGGCGTGCCGTCGGCGCCGCAGGCGAGCAGGATCCCGACCTCCTCGAACATCTCGCGCACGGCCGCCACCCAGTACGGCAGCGCGTCCGGCGGGCAATCGCCCTCGGTCGCCGGCGCCCAGCGTTGCGTCGCGGGGAGCACGGCACCGGGCGCGTCGCGGTCACCCGGATCGACGACGCCGCCCGGGAAGGCGTGCGCGCCCGGAAACGCGATGCTCCCGTGTCGCTCGAGCATCAGCACCGAGAACGGCCCGTCCTCGCCTCGCTCCTCGCGCAGGAGGATCACGGTGCTCGAGGGACGAGGTGACGCGGCGTCGGGCACGCGCGGGCAGCATAGCGAGCCGCGACTCGGAGTCAACGTCGCCCGCCCGCGCATTCGCGCAGCGCGCGGATAGACGAAGGGTGCCGGCGAGACACCGGCACCCTTCGTCTTCAGGCGGTCCGGTCGACGAGCTTACCGCGGCGGGGGTGCGGCTCGGAGGTCGGGGAAGCGGCCTTCGCCGCCTCGTGGATGAGCTGCACCGCCAGCCGACCCGTCGACTGCTGCTGATCGAGCGACTCCTTGGTCGCCGCCACCCCGGCCTCGATCGGCCGAGCGGCTGCGGCGGCCGGCTGAAGTGCCGGATCCTGTGCGCTGCCGATGGCATTGGTCATGGCGAGAAATCCTCGATCCCAGTGTCGGCAGGTCCGTGAGGAAACTTGAGGACGCCGCTGGTACGTGCCGGTCGCTTTGCTAAGCTCCGTGCGATGATCGAGGTGCGCGACGTCTCCCGCCTGTACCGGCGTGGGGCGGACCTCGTGCATGCGCTCGAGCACGTCACCCTCCACATCCCCGACGGCAAGTTCGTGGCGCTGATGGGCCCCTCGGGCTCCGGCAAGTCGACGCTCTTGAACTTGCTCGCCGGGCTGGACCGACCCGACACGGGCGAGGTCGTGGTGGCCGGTCAGGCGCTCTCCGCGCTCGACGAGGACGCGCTCGCCGCGTGGCGGGCGCGGCACGTGGGCTTCGTCTTCCAGTTCTACAACCTGCTGCCGGTCCTGAGCGCGGTCGAGAACGTCGAGCTGCCGCTCCTCCTGACGTCACTATCCCGCACCGAGCGGCGGCGGCGCGCGGAGCTGGCGCTCGACATCGTGGGCCTCGCGCCGCGCCGCGACCACCGGCCGCAGCAGCTCTCGGGCGGCGAGCAGCAGCGGGTCGCCATCGCGCGCGCCGTCGTGACCGACCCGGACCTCGTCGTCGCCGACGAGCCGACCGGCGACCTCGACGCGAAGAACGCCGTCGAGGTCCTGGGTCTGCTCCGCGAGCTCAACCGCGCCTTCGGCAAGTCGATCGTGATGGTGACGCACGATCCGCGCGCCGAGCGCTACGTCGACCTCGTGATCCACCTCGACAAGGGCGTGCTGGTGAACGGGGCGCGGGGCGCTTGACGTATCCCCGCTTCGTCTTCCGGAACCTGTTCCGGCATCCGTTGCGGACGGTCTTCACCATGCTGTCGATCGCGCTCTCGATCTTCCTCGTCTGCGCGGTGCTGACGCTCCCCGGCGCCCTCGACCGCATCTTCGCGCGCGCCGCCTCGAACGTCCGCATCACCGTGCACCACAAGGCCGGCCTCACCTACTGGCTGCCGTTCGCCTTCGTGCACAAGGTGCGCGGCCTGCCCGGCGTCGCGGGCGTCAACCACTACACCTGGTTCGGGGGCATCTACGACGAGCCGAAGAACATGTTCCCCAACTTCGCCGTCGACCCCGACACGATCCCGCAGGTCTGGCCCGAGTACAAGATCGACCCCGAGGCGCTGGAGCGCTTCCGGACGATGCGCAACGGCGCGCTGGTCGGCGTGGACACCATGACGAAGTTCGGCTGGCGGGTGGGGCAGGAGGTCACGCTCCGCGGCACCATCTTCCCCGTGGATCTCACGTTCCGGATCGTCGGCGTGATCCCGGCCGACAGCGGCAACCCCGTCGTCTTCTGGTTCAACCGGAAGTACTTCGAGGAGGCGATGGAGTCGCGCGGCGGCATCAAGAACGTCGGCATGATCTGGATCCGCGCCGAGCGCCCGGAGCAGGTGAATCAGATCATGGCGTCGGTGGACGCGCTCTTCCGGAATTCCGAGGCCGAGGTCGCGGCCGAGACCGAGAAGTCCTTCTTCGGCTCGTTCTTCACCTCCTTCCGGTCCTTCATCCGCGTCATCCTGGCCGTGGGCTTCCTCTGCGTCGGCGCGGTCGTGCTGATCGCCGCGAACACGAGCGCGATGGGCGTCCGCGAGCGCGTGCCCGAGATCGCGGTGCTGAAGAGCCTCGGCTTCTCGCGCCGCACGATCCTCCTCTCGCTCATGGCCGAGTCGACGCTCCAGGCCGGGGTCGGCGGGCTGCTCGGCGCGGGCTCCGCTTACGCCATCCTCCAGGCGCTCCACGCCGCCGGCAAGACGGGTGGCAACCGCGTGCTGGGGCCGTTCGGGAGCTTCATGATGTCGCCGGGGATCGCCGCGGAAGGCGTGGCCATCGCGCTCCTGGTGGGGCTCGTCGCCGGCGCCGTGCCGGCGTGGAACGGCGCACGGCTCCAGGTCGTGGACGCGCTCCGCCGGCTCTTCTGACATGCGGATCCCCTTCGCCTACAGCCTCCGGAACCTGTTCGTCCGTCGCTGGACGAGCGCCTTCAGCGCCGGCGGGGTGGCGCTCGTGATCGCGGCCACCATGCTGCTCACCGCGCTGGTGAGCGGCCTCCAGCGCATGCTGGTCGCCACCGGCGAGCCCGACAACCTGATCGTCATGCGCAAGGGCGCGACGAACGACGGCTCGAGCCAAATCCCGCGCGACGCGGCGCGCGCGCTCCGCACCATGGAGGGCGTGGCGCGCGGCGCCGCCGGCGAGCCGCTCGCGTCGCCCGAGCTGGTGAACCAGCCGTTCATCATCACGCGCGACGGCGGGCGCGAGAACGTCCTCGTGCGCGGTGTCGAGCCCGTCGCCTTCGTGGTCCACCGCGCCGTCCGCCTGGTGGAAGGCCGGATCTTCGAGCCGAAGCTCGGCGAGGTCGTGATCGGCTCGGGGATCGCGGCACGCTACGCCGGCGCGCGCGTGGGCGGCGCGATCCGCTTCGGGCGGCGGACGTGGCGGGTCGTCGGCGTCTTCGATTCGGGCGGCACGTCCTTCGACAGCGAGGTGTGGGCCGACGTGCGCGACGTCCAGGACGACACGCGCCGCGAGGGCTACTCGGGCGTCCGCCTCCGGATCGCGCCCGGCGCCGACCGCCGGGCCCTGGTCCGGCGCATCGAAGGCGACGGTCGCTTCACCCTCGAGGCCAAGCCCGAGCTCGACTACTACCGCGAGCAGGCCGAGACGGCGAGCACGCTCTACGTCCTCGTGCTGGTCCTGGCCGTCGTCATGTCGACCGGCGCGGTGTTCGGCGCGCTCAACACCATGTACGCGGCGGTAACCAGTCGCACGCCCGAGATCGGGACGCTGCGCGCCCTCGGCTTCGGGCGCGGCGCGATCCTGACCGCCTTCCTGCTCGAGTCGCTGCTGCTCGCGGCCGCCGGGCTGGTCGCCGGCGGGGTGCTCGCCGCGCTCGCGGTCGTCGCCATCAACACGTTGCTCTCGGGTGTCCAGTTCAGCATGATGACCTTCAGCGTGGCGACGGTGCTCCTCCACATCTCCCCCGGCGGCGTCCTCCTCGGATGCGCGCTCGCCGCCGTCATCGGCACGTTGGGCGGGCTCGCGCCCGCGTGGCGCGCCGCGAACCTGCGCGTGGTCGACGCCCTCCACCGCGCCTGAGAGCCCGTGACGATGTCCGAGCCGGCCGAGGAGATGCGCCGCAAGCTGGGCGCGCTGCGCCTGGAGCGCGTGGAGACGGCGGCGCCGCCCCCGCGCCGGTGGCGCCGGCTCGCGCTCGCCGCGGTCGCGCTCGTGGTGCTCGGCGTCGTCGCGCTGCGTCTCGCCGGCGGCGCGCCGGTGGTCGAGGTCGCCACCGCCTCCGTGCCGCAGGGGAGCGCGGTCGCCGTGCTCTCCGGCGCCGGCTACGTCGTCAGCGCCGACCGCTACATCGCCATCGGCGTCCGCGTCGGCGGCCGCATCGACCGCTACTTCGTCGAGGAGGGCGACCACGTGAAGGCCGGCGACGCCCTCGTCCAGCTCGATGCCCGCGACTACGAGGCCGCGGTCCGCCGCGCCGAGGCGAGCGTCGCCGTCGCGAAGGCCACCGCCGCGCTCAAGCGCAAGCAGGTCGCGCGCGCCCGGGCGCTCGGCCACCAGGGTGTGATGTCACACGACGATCTCGACCTCCGCGAAGCGGAGGCGTCGGTCGCCGACGCCACGGTCCAGCAGGCAGAGGCGGACCTCGCGACGGCGCGCATCGCGCTCGACTACACGACGCTCCGCGCGCCGACGAGCGGCGTCATCCTCGCCAAGCTGAAGGAGGTGGGCGAGATCGCCGTCCCTGGCGGCTTCTCCGGCTCCGGCGACCTGATCCGCATCGCGAACCTGGAAGACCTCCGCGGCCAGGTCGACGTGACGGAGAGCGAGCTCGCCAAGGTCCACCTCTCCCAGCAGGCCGAGGTCGTCCCCGACGCCTACCCCGACCGCCGTTACACCGCCCACGTCATCAAGCTCTACCCCCAGATCGACCGCCAGAAGGGCACGCTCCGCGTCGAGGTCCAGATCGAGCACCCCGACGAGTTCCTCTGGCCCGACATGAGCGCCCGGATCACGTTCCTGGATTCACTCCCCGCCCCGAGCGGCGACCCCGGCGTCCTGATCCCGAAGAGCGCCGTCCGCGGCACGCCCGAGGACCAGTTCGCCTGGGTCGTGGACGACGCCCACGTCCGTCGCACCAGGATCACCGTCGGCAAGGAGATCGGCGATCAAGTCCAGGTGACGTCGGGCTTGAAGGGCGCCGAACGGGTCGTCGTCGGCGACCCACCCCCGCTCCACGACGGCGCCCGCGTGACCACCAACCCCGGCCGTTAGCCACGCGGCCCGCGGGTCAGCGGGTCGGCGGGGACGGGGCTCGCCCTTCGTCAGCGTGGCGAGGACACCTTGCGGGTCTGCTCCTCGAGCGAGAGGGCCATGGCGGCGTCGGCCGGCGACAGCGGGGCAGGGCATAGTCCCCATAAAGCCCCGAGTCGACCGAATCTCCTCTTATCCGATCTACCGCCGCCTGACGCTACAGAGCCAAAGGAGCCCGTTCGGCAAATGGACCGTCGCCAACTTCGTCGTCCGTGAAGACTATCTGCCAACACGTCCGCCGAAAACCGTAAGCAAGGATCTACGGTTCCGTTTTTTCTTCGATCGCGCGCGCCACGAAGTGCGGATCCGCCGGTTTCCCCATCGCTTCGGCCTCCGCGTCATAACGATTTTTCACCGATGGGATATCGCGACGCAGCTCCTCCACGAGTGAGATCAATTTCGCGATCTTCTTTTCCGCCAAGAGATTCACCTGCAAATCGAGGTGAGCGCGCTGTTCGTCGAGCTTCCCCTGTCGATTCTGGGTGATGAGCACGACCGTCGTCATCAATAGCGCGCACAGTCCCAAGCTTCCTTGCAGCCAATAAAAGGGCGGGGCGTCAGGCGTGCGCACACCGAGCATCGGTCCGACGACGTTGAGGGTGACCCAAATGGCGATGCCGACGATCGTCAGATAAAGGAAACGGGGACGTCCGAGAAGGGCGACCACCGATTCGACCCCGCGCTGATGCCAGTCGACTTCTTTCTCCGCGCGCTGGTAAAGAGTGGAAACGGCTTCGACGTTTTCGAGAATGTGCCTGGAGGCGTTTTCTACGCGCGTTGAGCCGGTGGTTCTTCCTGTGGTTTGCATCTCCGTGAGTCTTCGGTCGTTCGCGAGCTAGATCAAGGGGCTCTTCCGGGTTTCGGAAGTGAACCAGTCCGCACTCGCGCCGCAAAGACGGAGCGCACATGCGCGCGGCATCCCCAGCACGAACTTCCGTTGCTTCACTGTGAGGCGCCGCGCCATAGCCACGACAAGCGTACCACGAGTGTCGCAGTGCAAACCATTGCCCCTCCCAATCCGGCCGGCCAGCAAGGACCCGTGTCCCTGCCAGCTGTACCTGGGCTACGGGGCCAATCTACGGAGCTGGAGAGCCGTCCAGGTGTCCTGTTATGACCCCATCATCGACTCTGGCTCAAGGTTCCTTCTCCGAGATGTAGATGGCAAGACGCGGGCCGAGCTGGGGGTGACGTCACAGGACAGCGCGGTCCTCGACTTCCCTGACAAGGAAGGCAAGGGGCGACTGCAGCTCGGTGTAGATCCCGACGGAAGTGCCTTCGTGCATCTCTTCGACAAGAACGAGCAGGCGCGTGTGCAACTCGCGGTCGAGTCCGACGGTGCACCGGTTACAGCCCTCTTTGATCAGGACAAGAGAAGGCGCCTCGTCTTCGGTCTCGCTTCGGACGGATTTCCCGACCTGACGCTCTGAGGTGGAGGGCATAGTCCCCATAAAGCCCCAAGTTGACCGAATCTTCTCTCATTATCCGATCTACCGCCGCCCTCCCACCCCGCCACGCCGCCTGACGCTACAGAGCCAAAGGAGCCCGTTCGGATGTGGATGACCACGTTTCCCTAGCCCCTGAAGACCCTCGCGCATCCCAGCGCGATGGTATATTGGGGGCCGCACATGAGGGGATGGTCGGTCGTGCTATGGCTCGCGCTGCTCGGCGCAGTTGCCCTGGCGGCGGGCCCGGTCCCCCCTGACTTTCATCTCGTCGCGGAGGCGGGCCCGCGACTGCCGTGGAAGGCCGTGCGACGGGTCGAGGTGACCGGAACGGCGGCTGCCTTCTCCACGGTGGCGATCGCGGACCGCGGCCCCGGGACCGGTACGCCGACCGGCTCGGCCACCCTCTCGGCCTCCGCGCTCCAGTGCCTCTACGACGAGATCCTCGCGGCCGGCTTCTCCACCGCGACGCAGCCGGCGTTCAACACCGTGCAGGACGGCTCCTACGCCGAGGTCACGGTAACCGCGAACGGCACGACGACGCGCATCGAAACGCGCTCGGCTCCCTTCGCGCCGCTCGACCGCGTCGTGCTGCGCCTGAACGGCCTCATCCCCGGCGCCGCTCAGCTCCACTACGACGCGATCACCGGCGCCGCGGCTCTCCCGGCGTGCCCATGACGCCGGTACGCAGGCTGAGCCGCGTTCTCTTGCTCGCCGTGCTCGCGGTCGCGGTCCTCGGCCGTCCCGCCGCCGCGACCACCAAGGTCCGCAACAGCGGCTGCAAGATCACGATCACGCTCAAGATCGAGGTCTTCGGTGCCGCTGCGAACAAGGCTATCGCGAAGAAGATCAAGAAGGACATCGACGGCTGCTTCCCGAAGAAATACAAATTCAAGGACTGGTGCCCCGTCCATCTGAACACCAGCGTCGTCGTGCGGCGCGGCAACAAGCCCCGCAAGGGCTACCATCACATCGAGATCATCGCGGACCCGAACGACGACGACGTCGGTGGCACGTTCACCTCGCACTGCGACGCCGTCGGCACCCCCGACGGGAAGACCGAGACGGGCGGCGCGTGGGACGATCACGAGGCGAAGAACACCTACGCACACGAGGCCGGTCATCTGATGGGCCTCGAGGACGAATACAACGAGGGCCGCGACGCGAACGGCAAACGCACGTCGACGCCCAAGCCAGGTCACGCGAACGACAAGATG
The DNA here is from genome assembly GCA_041496545.1 of Binatia bacterium. Taxonomy (GTDB): domain Bacteria; phylum Desulfobacterota; class Binatia; order DP-6; family DP-6; genus DASRHG01. The sequence goes on from JBGQET010000125.1 coordinate 11,174, forward strand.
GCGACCCTCTCCGGGATGTACCAGCCGTCCGGGATCGACGCGATCATCATGAAAGCGGGCGTCAAGTGTCCGGATCACTGCTGCAAGAACAAGACGCGGACGGTACCGACGACCACGACCTCCACGACGCTGCCAGCCGCCGGTTTCGTCTGCTCGGGCTCGTTCACCGCCACGATCGGCATCCCGAACGAGGCCGACTTCGTCTTCTCCTGCCAAGAGCAGACACCGATCGCGCTGGGCAGCTTCGCGCTCCAGGTGCCGAATCGGCAGGTAACGGACTTCATCCATCCGCCCGGCTTCTCGTGCCAGCCGGGGACGGTGACGTCGCCCCAGGATGCGCTCGTCTGCACCGGCAACGTGCCCGGCAATCAAGACCTGAGCGGCCGCATCCAGACGCAGCCGGCTCCGCTGGGCAAGCTCGGCGGCCAGCTCTTCCTCTTCCAGGGAAGCACGAGGTACGGGCCGTTCACGATCACGGGCCCGTGACCGGCACCCGCGCCACCCCCCCAGTCGCCCGCGAACTCGGGGCAGGCGTGACGACGTGGCGAACGCCGTCTGCGGCTGCCTCGTCTCGGCCGAGCCGTCGGACGGGGGGCGCGGGATGCTCAAGTGGGTGTCCGACCTCTACGCCAAGGAGGTCGCGGCCGTGCGGATCAAGCCCGATCTAGCGAACACCCAGCCACCGGTCGGCTGCGGCTCTCATGCTGCATCACTTCTTCGATGCCTGCACAGCAACTGCCGCGACTACCGCACCGACGACCGCGGCCACGCAGACAGTGAGCATCAGCGTCAGGATTCCAGTCAGGACCAGCGCTGCATTGGGATTCGATGCC
>JBGQET010000126.1:0-11603 GCA_041496545.1 Binatia bacterium
AGCGTCGGCGCCGCGCTCACCATACCCCCCGGCATGCCCCACGCAGTCTGGAAGGGAGACGAGGGCGAGACGCGCACGATCGGCGAGTTCCGCCCCGCGCTCGGCACGCAGCGGATGTTCGAAGCCTGGTTCGCGGAGGGGTGAGCGTGATGGAGATTCCCTTCACGGGCGGGTGCGCCTGCGGCGCGGTGTGCTACGAGTGCAGCGCGGAGCCGTTCATGTCCGGCAACTGCCACTGTCGTGACTGCCAGCGTTTCTCGGGTACGGCGTACGCCGCGGGCCTCTTCGTTCACGCGAGCGGTTTCCGATTCACCAAGGGCGAGCCGAGGTACTACATGAGCACGTCGGACAGTGGGCAGCAGGTCGGTCGCGGCTTCTGTGCCGACTGCGGCTCTCCCGTCGTCGCGACGCAAGCGGACCTTCCGCTCTTCATCATCTACGCCGCCAGCCTCGACGACCCGAGAGGGTATCGCGCCACGATGGACATCTTCACGTCGAGCGCGCAGCCGTGGGACCACATGGACCCCGCGCTGCCGAAGTATCCGCGTCGGCCGGGCTAGGCGACCATCGCGTCGAGCGCGAGGGCCTCTGCACCGCCGCCGTGCGGCACGACGCCGAGGCAGCGCAGCCCCGTCAGCTCCGCGATCGTCTCCGCGTTGGTAGCGGCCGACGGGTCGGTCGTCGCGCTCGGGTGCGAAAGCACGAAGCCGACGACGCGGAGGCCTGCCGCAGCCGCGACGCGCGCGGTCAGCGCGCAATGGTTCACGGTGCCGAGGCGGTTGGCGGCGACGAGGAGTAGGGGAAGCCCCAGCCGTGCCGCGAGGTCGGCGAACGTCGTGCGGCCGACGACTGGCACGAGCAGCCCACCCGCGCCCTCGACCAGCAGCACGTCGGCCGCCGCGGCGCGCCGCCGCGCGAGCGCGATCAGGCGCTCGACGTCGATCGCGACGCCTTCCAGCGGCGCCGCCACCGACGGCGCGAGCGGCGCGCGGAGGCGATAGGGGCACACCTCGTCGAGCGGCGCCGGGTCGGCGGCGGCGGCGCGCAGGCGGAGCGCGTCCTCGGGCGCCTCCTCGACGCCGGTCTCCACCGGCTTCAGCACCGCGACGCGCTTCCCGCGCGCGCGGAGTGCTGTGGCGACGAGGCAGCCGACGTACGTCTTTCCCACCCCGGTGTCGGTGCCGGTGATGAAGAGGCCGCTCACGCCTCGGTGGCCTCGACGATCGCGTCGCGGGTCACGTCGACCAGCCGGTCGAGATCCGCGGGTGCGATCACGAGCGGCGGCATGAGGACGATCGTCGAGCCGAGCGGCCGGATGACGACGCCGCGCGCGCGCGCGGCGCGGACGACGCGCTGGCCGATGCGCGCCGCGGGCGGGTAGGGCGCCCGCGTCCCCGGCCGCTCGACCAGCTCGATGCCGACCATGAAGCCCTGCTGGCGGACGTCGCCCACGTGCGGCAGCGGCGCCACGTCGGCCGCGAGGCGCGCGGCGAGCCGCGCGATCTTCGGCGTCAGGCGCTCGAGCGTCCGCTCGGAGCGGAAGACCTCCAGACTGGCGAGCGCGACCGCGCAGCCGAGCGCGTTCCCGGTGTAGGTGTGCCCGTGGAAGAAGGCGCGGAACTCCTCGTACGGCCCGAGGAAGGCCGCGAAGACGTCCTCGGTGGTGAGCGTCGCGGCGAGCGGCAGGTAGCCGCCGGTGATGCCCTTGGCGACGCAGAGCACGTCGGGCGTGACCTCCGCGTGCTCGCACGCGAACATCCGGCCGGTGCGCCCGAAGCCGGTCGCCACCTCGTCGGCGATGAAGAGCGCCCCGTGGCGACGCGCCAGCTCGCGGAGCGCGCGGAGGTACGCCGGCGGATGGATCCACATGCCGGCCGCGCCCTGCACCAGCGGCTCGACGATCAGCGCGGCGAGCGTCGGCCCGTGCGCCGCGAGAGTCCGCTCCGCGTCCTCCAGCGCGGCGCCGAGCGCCGCGTCCGCCTCCAGGCCCCGCTGCCAGCGGAAGACGTGCGGCGGCGTGAGCCGCACCGCGGGCTCGACCGCGCTCGCGACGAAGCGGTGGAAGGTTTCCGAGTAGCCGACGCCGACCGCGCCCAGCGTGTCGCCGTGGTAGGCCTCCACCAGCGACGCGAAGCGCGTGCGGCCGCTGGCGCCGCGGAGCTGCTGGTACTGGAGCGCGATGCGGAGCGCGGCCTCCACCGCGGTCGCGCCGGCGTCGGAGTAGAAGACGCGCGTCAAGCCCGGGGGCGCGACGCCGACCAGCGCCCGCCCGAGCTCGATCGAGGGCACGTTGGCGAGGCCGAGGAGTGTGGTGTGCGCGACCCGGTCGAGCTGCGCGCGGAGCGCGGCGTCGAGCGCGGGGTGGCGGTGCCCGTGCACGTTGCACCAGAGCGACGACACGCCGTCGAGGTAGCGCCGACCCTGCACGTCCACGAGCGTCGTGCCCTCGGCCTCGGCGATGACGAGCGGCTCCTCGGCGAGCCAGTCCGCCATCTGCGTGAAGGGATGCCAGAGGTAGCGGTGATCCCAGGCGGCGAGCGTGGCGGGGTCGGTCACGGTGTGAGCCCCGTGGCCCGTGCGGCGGCGGCGAAGGCGTCGAGCGCGCGCGCGACGTGCGCCGCGGTGTGCGTCGCGATGGGTGTGACGCGGAGGCGCGCCGTGCCGGCGGGCACGGTGGGCGGACGGATCGCGCTCACCAGCACGCCGCGTGCAAGGAGCGCGTCCGCGAAGGCCATGGCGCGGGCGTTGTCGCCGATGACGACCGGCACGACCTGCGTGTCGCCGCGCGCGTCGAGGCCGAGCGCGCGGAGCCCCGCCCGCAGCCGGGCGGCGTTCTCGGCGAGCCGGGCGCGGCGCTCGGGCTCGGCCGCGACGACGTCGAGCGCCGCACCCGCGGCCGCGACGGCCGCCGGCGCGAGCCCCGTCGTGTAGACGAAGCTCCGGGCGCGGTTCACCAGCAGCTCGACCAGCACCTGCGACCCCGCGACGTAGGCCCCGGCGCCGCCGAGCGCCTTGCCGAGCGTGCCCATGTGCACGGCGATGCGCTCGACCAGCCCGCACTCCTCGGCGAGCCCCGCGCCGCGCGGACCGAGCACGCCGGTCGCGTGCGCTTCGTCGACCATCAGCTCCGCGCCGTGCGCCCGGGCGACGTCGACCAGCGCGGCGAGCGGGGCGCGGTCGCCGTCCATGGAGAAGACGGAGTCGGTCACGACCAGCCGGCGGCCGCCGGGCGGCGTCGCGGCGAGCATCGCCTCGAGGCCCCGCGTGTCGCGGTGCGGATAGACGTGCACGGTCGCGCGCGAGAGCCGGCAGCCGTCGACGATGCTCGCGTGGTTGAGCGCGTCGCTGTAGACGTGGTCGCCGCGCCCGACCAGCGTCGTGATGGCGCCGATGTTCGCCTGGTAGCCGGAGGGGAAGAGGAGCGCCGCCTCGGTGCCCTTGAAGGCGGCGAGCTTCGCCTCGACCTCGGCGTGCAGCGCGCTGTGGCCGGAGACGAGCCGCGAAGCGCCCGCGCCGCAGCCCCAGCGCTCGATCGCCGCCGCGGCTGCGGCGCGGAGCGCCGGGTGGGTGGCGAGCCCCAGGTAGTTGTTGGAGCAGAGGAGCAGGACCGGCCGCCCGTCGAGCAGCACCTCCGTGTCCGGCGCGCCCTCGAGCGCGCGCAGCCGGCGGCGCAGCCCGGCGGCGTCGAGCGCCGCGAGCTCGGCGTCGAGCGAGGGCGGCGGGAGGACGACGACGGCGGCGCGCGGCACGCGGGCGTCATGCCCGACGCCCCGACGTCTTGTCAACTCCGGTGTAAGTCTCGGTTGACAATGCCGCGTCGGCCGCCGCGCGCCCCGACGTTCGGCGGCCCCTCGTGTCGGCCGCCTCCGGCGTGCTATGACCCGCCCGCGCGACCGCTCGCCGGTCGCGGTTCATGGAAAACCCAGACCGGTTCGCGCCGCGGCGCACGCGCCGCCGCGTCGATCGCGCCCGTGGCTGACCGCGCGCGAGGCTCTGCCTTCGTCTGCCAGCAGTGTGGGCACGCGGAGCCGCGCTGGTTCGGGCGCTGCCCGGGGTGCGGCGCGTGGGAGTCGAGCGTCGAGGAAGCGCTGCCCGATCGCCGGGGACGCGGCGGGCGCGCGCCGGCGTCCGGCAACGCCGGGACGCGACCGCTCGCCGCGGTGACCGCCGGGCCGGCGCTCCGGCGCTCCACCGGCCTCGCCGAGCTCGACCGCGTGCTCGGCGGCGGCCTGGTCGCCGGCTCCGTCGTGCTCATCGGCGGCGACCCGGGGATCGGCAAGTCGACGCTCGCGCTCCAGGCGTGCGGCGCGCTCGCCCGCCAGTCGCTGCCGGTCCTCTACGTCGCGGGCGAGGAGTCGCCCGAGCAAGTCCGGCTCCGCGCCGACCGCCTCGGGCTCGGCGAGAGCGGCATCCTCGTCTGCCCGGAGACGTCGGCGGAGGCGATCGCGGAGCTGATCGAGTCCGAGCGCCCGGCGGCGGTGGTCGTCGACTCGATCCAGACGCTCCACACCGCGGCGCTCGGCTCGGCGCCGGGCAGCGTCGGGCAGGTGCGCGAGGCCGCCGGCCTCCTCGTCGCCCGCGCCAAGGCGAGCGGGGTCGCGTGCTTCATCATCGGGCACGTCACCAAGGAAGGCGCGCTCGCGGGGCCGCGCGTCCTCGAGCACATGGTCGACACCGTGCTCTACTTCGAGGGCGACGGCGCGCACGCGCTGCGCGTGCTGCGCGCGGTGAAGAACCGCTTCGGCTCGACCAACGAGGTGGCGGTGTTCGAGATGGGCGAGGGCGGGCTGGTCGAGGTCCCGAACCCCTCCGCCGCGTTCCTCGCCGAGCGGCCGGTCGGCGCGCCGGGCTCGGCCGTGCTCGCGACGCTCGAGGGGAGCCGGCCGGTGCTGGTCGAGATCCAGGCGCTCGTCTCGCGCTCGGGCCTCGCCATGCCGCGCCGGACCGCGATCGGCCTCGACCCCGGGCGCGTCGCGCTCCTCCTCGCCGTGCTCGAGAAGCGGATGCGCGTGGCGCTCCACGACCAGGACGTCTTCCTCAACGTCGCGGGCGGGCTCCGCGTCGACGAGCCGGCGGCGGACCTCGCGATCGTCGCGGCGGTGGCCTCCTCGGCGCGGGGGCGGGCGCTGGCGGAGGACGTGGTCGTGTGGGGCGAGGTCGGGCTCACCGGCGAGGTGCGCGCCGTCGCGCGCGCCGAGGCCAGGCTCCGCGAAGCGGGGCGGCAGGGCTTCCGCCGCTGCGTGCTGCCCGCGGGCAACGTTCGCGGCCTCACCGCGACCGACGGCGCCGTCCCGTACGGCGTCGGCGCGCTCGACCGGCTCTTCGAGGTGCTGGAGCTCGCGTGACCACGATCACCCTGTTCTGGCTCAATATCGGGCTGCTGGTCGTCTTCGCGATCATCCTCCAGCGGCCGGGTCTCCTCGGCTTCGCGAAGGGCGGGAAGTGGTACCTCACCTGGCTCTCGATCGGCGTCATCACGCTGATGGACGAGCTCACCTCGGTCTTCTACGCCCCGGCCGAGGCGCACCGCTTCATCGGCATGCAGGCGATCTTCTTCATCGCCTTCACCTCGCTCCTGATCCGCGTGCTCTCGAGCCGCATGGTCGAGGTGGCGCAGATCCTCGAGCGGCACGACATCCGGGGCGGCGGCGTCTACTCGTTCTCGTACTTCGTGCTCGGGCCGGTCGCCTCGTTCGTCGCCGTCGCCTCGATCATGGTGGACTACATCCTCACGGCGTGCATCTCGACCGTGAGCGCGGTGTCGAACGGCGTGAGCGCGCTCTACGGCAGCACGGCCAACGCCGCGCTCCCGCAATGGCTCGACCTCGGGCTCGTGCTCCTGATCATCTGGGGCGTCGCCTGGCTCAACATCCTCGGCATCCGCGAGAACGCGCGTGTGACGTTCGGCATCTTCGTCGGCGCCGCGTTCGTGTTCGTGAACCTGATCGCGCTCGGGGTCCTGCACGCCTCGCCGGCGAGCGGGGGTGTCATCCTGAAGAGCGCCACCGACGTCACCCACGCGGTCACCCAGGGCGGACTCGCGACCGCGATCTCCGTGATCACCGTCGGGGTCGCGAGCTGCATCCTCGCCTACTCGGGGATCGAGTCGGTGATCCAGACGGCGGGGCTGGTGGAGAGCTGGCGCGACATCAAGAAGGCCTACGTCTTTCTCGCCTTGACCGTCGGCGTGGTGACGCCGCTCGTGTCGGCGCTCGCGCTCTCGGCGCGGATCGACGTCCGCGCGCACGAAGAGGACCTGATCACCTACTGGGCGACGCTCGTCGGCAACCCGCTGTTCGGCACGGTGGTCGGCCTCTTCGGCAGCGTCATCCTCATCATGGCCGTGAACACCGCCTACGTGGCGTCGAGCGAGCTGCTCGAGCGGGTCGCCCACCGCTACAACTTCCACTGGCTCACGGCGACCAACCGTCGCGCCTCGCTCTACCGCATCCACGTGCTGAACGGTCTCATGTACACCGGCATCATCTGGTTGACGTCGGGGTCGCAGGGCGTGCTGGCCGAGATGTACGCGGTCGGTCTGCTGGCGAGCTTCTGCATCAACATCGGCTGCCTCCTCATCTACCGCTACTTCCAGGGCACGAAGGAGATCCGCGAGTACTCGACCTCGCGCCTCGGCACGCTGCTCCTCGAGGTCATCCTGGTCGCCTGCTTCATCTACCTCGCGCTCCACAAGCCGTACGGCACCGGTCTCTGGGCCGGCGTCGTCACGGTGCTGCTCGTCGCGGGCATCCCGTTCTCGCGTCGCTACGGGCCCGAGGTGAAGGAAGTCCGCCGCAGCGACTACCCGATGGAGATGCTGCTCGCGGTCGGCGAGACCGACGGCCCCATCGACGTCTACTTCCGCCGCCCCGGCGAGCACGAGGCGATCGAGGTACGACCCGGCAGCGCCTTCGTCACGTTCTTCTCGCGCCGCCAGACCATCCCGGACAAGCGGGCGCCCAACCACTACCGCTTCCCCATCCAGGGCGGCAGCCTCTACCGCAGCATCACGGCCCTCCTGGCCCTCCTCCAGGACGAGCTCGAGGGGCGGGACGTCCACCTCCACTTCGGCTGGCCGACCTCCTCGTGGCTCGACCGGCTCGCGGTCGGCGTCCTGGTCGCCAACATCATGCGGCTGCCGAAGCTCTTCCCCGGCTTCCAGTTCTCCATCGACCACGCCGCCGCGCGCCGCGCCGAGAGCGAGGCTGCCGCCCGCGAGCGCGCCGCCGGATCCTGAAGCGGGACTGAGACCCGTTGCCCCGACGGTGTGGCGATCGGTCTCCGCCCCCGGCGACCGAGCGCCGTCCGACCGGGCGTCGTGCGCCCGCCCCGCGGGCACGCCCCGTGCAGGGTGGGATCGAGGCCTGGTCATGACGCAGCGACACGCACGGGTCCTGCTGGCGGAGGACGACGAGACCCTGCGCCGGCTGCTGGCCGACGTGCTGCGCCAGGACGGCTACGAGGTGGAGGAGGCGCGCGACGGCACCGAGCTGCTCGAGCGGATCGACGCCAGCCTCGTCGTCTGCTGGGAGCGCGCGGAGCAGGTGGTGGTCGTCGCCGACGTCCACATGCCGGGGTTCACGGGCCTCGACGTGCTCGCCATCCTGCGCTGCGCCCACTGTGTCGCCCCGGTCGTCCTGATCACCGCCTACGGCGACCCCGAGACCCACGCCGAGGCCCGCGAGCTGGGGGCCGTCGTGCTGGACAAACCCTTCGAGCTCGATGCCTTGCGCAGCGCGCTCGCAGACGCCGTCCCGCTCGGCTAGCGTGGCGACCGCTCGCGCGCTCGCGGGGATTCCGCTAGCGTGAAGCGCACTGCGGTGTATCGGACCCTTCGCTTTCAGCTCGTCGCCATCGTCGTCCTGACCGTGGCGGGCGTCCTCGCCATCGACCAGTGGCTCGACACGACGCTCTCGGAGCGCGCGATGGAGCGCGATCTGAAGGAGCGCGCCGAGCTGGCGCTGGGGACGATCGATTCGCTCTGGGGACGCACGGAGCCGGCCGTGCTGGCGCGCACCCTGGCGAGCCTGAACGAGAGCAACCGCGACATCACCGCCATCGACGTCTTCCGCCTCGACGGCACCGCACCCGAGGTCGACGTCACGACGCGCGACCCCGCCGGCGCGGACCAGCCGCGCCTGACGCCCGCGCAGGTGGCGCGTCTGGCCGCGGCCTCGCCCGTGACCACCGCGGTGCGCGGCACGGACGGGACGTCGCTCTGGCGCGTTGCGGTGCCCTTACAACGCGGAGGACGGGTGGTGGGGGCGGCGCAGGTGGACGTGTCGCTCGCCGAGGCCGCGGGGCTCCGGCACCGCCTCCGGGTGATCAACGCCATGTTCCTCGTGCTCTCCACCGTGATGATCTCGATGGCGCTCGCCTTCTTCCTCGAGCGGCGCGTCGCGCGGCCGGTCGCCGCCCTGGTGGGCGGCATGCGCCAGGCCGAAGCGGGCGCCCTGCATGCGCGCGTCGAGAGCGCCGGGGGCGGCGAGTTCTCCTTCCTGGGGGGCGCTCTCAACCGCATGCTGTCCCGCATCGAGGACCTGACCGCGGGGCTCGAGTCGCGCGTCCGCGCGGCCACCCGCGCGCTCGCCGTCAAGAACCGCGAGCTCCAGGAGGCGAACGAGAAGCTCTGGCGGGCGCAGCTCGAGATCGGCCGCAGCGAGCGGCTCGCCGCGCTCGGACAGATGGCCGCCACCATCGCGCACGAGCTCGGGACGCCGCTCAACTCGGTGCTCGGTTACACCCAGCTCCTGCTGCGCGAGCCGCTCGCGCCCGAGCACGCCGCCAAGCTCACGATCGTCGAGTCGCAGGTCCAGCGCATGAACGAGACGATCCGCAGCGTCCTCGACCGCACCCGCGACCGCGACCTCCGCCGGGTCCCCGTGGCGGTGGCGCCGATCGTGGCCGACGCGCTGGCGATCGTCTCGGCCCGGCTCGACGGGCGCGAGATCGCGCTGCAGAGCGAGATCGGGACGAGCCTGCCGTCCGTGCCGGCGGACGCGATCGCGCTGCGCCAGGTGCTCTTGAACCTGCTCACCAACGCGATCGACGCCACCACGCCGCCCGGCTCGATCATGGTGAGCGCGCGGGTCGTGTCGCCGAACGGGCGGCCGGGCCGCGTCCTCGAGATCGCCGTGCGCGACAGCGGGCACGGCATGACGCCCGAGGAGCAACGGCGGGTGTTCGAGCCCTTCTACAGCACCAAGGGGCCCGGCCACGGGACGGGCCTCGGGCTCGCCATCGTCGAGCACATCGTGCGCGCCCACGGCGGGCAGATGGTGGTCGAGAGCGCGCCGGGCGCGGGCACGACGATGCGGGTCCGTCTCCCCCTGGAGGCGGCCGCATGACGGCGCGCGCGCTCGTCGTCGACGACGACGCCGTCACCTGCCGGCTGCTGGCCGACGTCCTCGGCCGCGACGGCATCTCGGTGATCGGCGAGACCGACCCGCGCCGGGCGCTCCGGCGCGTCGCCGAGGAGCGCATCGACCTCGCCATCGTCGACGTGCAGATGCCCGAGATGGACGGGCTCGAGCTGCTGCGGGGGCTGCGCGAGCTGTTGCCCAACCTGCCGGTCGTGGTCATGACCGCCTTCGGCTCGATCGGCACGGCCGTGGAGGCGATCGCCTCGGGCGCCGTCGACTACGTCAGCAAGCCGATGGACGTCGAGGAGATCCGACTCACCGTCGCGCGCGCTCTCCGGCGGAGAGACGAGACGCAGGCCGAGCTGCCCGCCGCGGGGGGGGGCCTGGGCGAGGTCGTCGGCCGCTCGCCCGCGATGGTCGAGGTCTACAAGACGATCGCGCGCGTCGCGGCGGGCCGCAGCACGGTCCTGATCCTCGGCGAGAGCGGGACCGGCAAGGAGCTGATCGCGCGCGCCGTCCACCGGCACAGCGCGCGCAGCAAGCGGTCGTTCGTCGCCGTCGACTGCGCGTCGCTCACCGAGACGCTCCTCGAGAGCGAGCTGTTCGGCCACGTGCGCGGCTCGTTCACCGGCGCGGTGAGCGACACGCCCGGTCTCTTCAGCGAAGCGAGCGGCGGCACGATCTTCCTCGACGAGATCGGCGACATCACGACCGCGCTCCAGGCGAAGCTCCTGCGCGTCCTCCAGGAGCACCAGGTGCGCCCGGTCGGCGGCACGGAGTGGCGTCCCGTCGACGTCCGCGTCGTCGCCGCTACCAACCGCGAGCTGGCTGGGGCGGTCGCCGACGGACGCTTCCGCGAGGACCTCTACTACCGGCTGAAGGTCGTCACCATCACGGTCCCGCCGCTGCGCGAGCGACGCGAGGACATCCCGCTCCTCGTCGACCACCTCGCACGACGCGCCGCCGCCCAGTGCGGGAAGCGGATCGGGGGCGTGTCGGAGAGCGCCCTGGCGATGCTCACGGCGTACCACTGGCCCGGCAACATCCGCGAGCTGGCGCACGTCCTCGAGCGCGGCGTCGCGCTCGCGCAGCACGACGTGCTCGGCCCCGAGGACCTGCCCGCGGAGCTGCACGAGCGCGCGCCGGTGGCCGCGGAAGCCGTCATGGCCGGCCGCCCGACGCTCGCCGAGCTGAAGCGGCGCTACATCCAGCGCGTTCTCGTGGAGAGCGGCGGCAACGTGAGCCGCGCGGCCGCCGTCCTCGGCGTCGATCGCCGCTCGCTCTATCGCATGCTGCAGCGTTACGGCATGGCGCCGCGCGGCGGCACCGGTGAGTAGCCGGGACGCATTGCCACAGCGGCGGGGCGCGGTGTCACGGCGCTCCTCGCGCGCCGCCGCACCGGCGAGGTTCCCGTCGCCGGCGCTCGCTGGCACCGCGCTTGCTGCGGGTGTGCGTGTGGACGCCGACGGCCCCAAGCCGGTGCTGGTGGTCGATGACGACCCGACCTGCTGCCAGGTGATGGCCGAGATGCTCGCCGTCGGCGGCTTCCGCGCGGAATGGACGACCGACGCGGGCTCCGCCGTCGAGCGGGTCCGTGGCGGAGGCTATGCGCTCGTCGTCTGCGACCTCCAGATGCCGGAGATGCCCGGCACGGAGCTCGCGGCGGCGATCGGCACGCGATACCCCGGCGTGCCGCTGCTGCTCGTCTCGGCCCATCCCGACGCGCGGGCGCGGGCCGACGCCCGCGCGCTCGGCCTCGAGCTGCTGGCGAAGCCGTTCCTGGCGGAAGTCTTCCTCGGCACGGTGCGTCGCTTGTGCGCGGTCGCCGCGGAGCGCTTGACGCCGTGAAGCGCGACGCGGTCCTCTCCGGCCTCGTCGGCGCCGCCCTCGGAACGTTCACCGCGCTCGGCATCTGGCTGCTCTATCCGCCGGATCGCGGGCGAAGCTGGCCGATCCCCGTACTCGGCGTGGGCTCGCTGCTCACCGTGACGGTGCTCTACGCCGTCGCCGCGCGGCGTCTGCGCGTGCGCTCCGGCGACTTCCTCGTGCTGGGGTACATCCTCGCCGTGTTGCTCGGCTCGGCGCTGGTGATGACCGAGCAAGCGGTGGCGCTCTGGCGCTCGCTGCTGCCGTCGAACCTGGGGGTCTGAGCGCGGGTCCGGCCCGCCCGGGGCCCCCCCCCGCCGCGTCGGGTGGCCCCCGCGGGGGCCCCGGCGGTGGGGGGGGGGGGCGGGGGCCGCG
>JBGQET010000127.1:0-11533 GCA_041496545.1 Binatia bacterium
CGCCGCCGGCGGCGCGTCGTGGGATGCGCCGGGGAATAGCGCCGACGCTCAGCGCTCGATGACGGCGCGGCGGTTCCGGAGACGCCAGCGGCCGTCGCGCTTCACCAGCTCGTCCTCGTAGCGGCCGGTCGCGTGGCTGCGGGAGTCGCCACCGCCGGTGAACGCGAGCACGTAGGAGTCGGCGTGCGCCCGGGTGCCGTCGCCGTGGATCACGACGTTCGTCGTGTAGTGGCGCATGACGATGCCGATCTTCGCGAGCGTATCCGTGAAGCGGCGCAGGCCGTCGGCGCCCTCGTAGACGCCGAGCAGCTTCCCGAAGTCGAGCCGGCAGTCCTCGACGAAGAGCGCGCGCAGCTCCTCCCAGCGCCCCTGGTCGAGGTGATGGCAGTACACGGCGAGCAGCTCAGCGATGGCGAGCCGGTCGTCCGCTGTGAGGTCGCTCATCGGTCGTCCTTTCTCACTTGGGACGCTGGCCCTCTTGGGCGTTGAGCGTCCAGTCGTACGGCAGGTAGTCGAGGGCGGGCTTGTCGTCCTCGAGGAAGCGGCGCTCCCGCTCCGCCGCATGGCGCGCGACGTACTTGCGGACGGCGGCTTCGTCGTCGCCGAACTCGTCGGCGTACCAGCGGAAGATCATCGACAAGCGCACGTCGGGCGAGCCGGGGAGGATCTCGTTCCGGCGCGGGTCGCGCACGAAGCGCGCCGCTTCCTCGTCGAGGTCGTGCTCGAGCGTCTCGCGCGTCCACACGTGGCGACGCAGCTTCGGACAGCTCGACGAAGCGCACACCAGCGCGAAGTGCACGCGCGGCTCGCCGAACGCGCGCAGCACGTGCTTCTCGACGTAGTCCGGGGTGCAGGAGCGGCCGGCGATCGGCAGGGCGAAGCGCGAGAAGAGCTGGTAGCGGCTGGTGACCGACTCCGCGGTCTGGCCCTCCAGGACGGCCTTCACGACCATCGCGTTGTAGGCGTTCAGCCAGAACGCGATCTGCGCGGCGCTGGGCCAGCCGTCGGGTTGCGCGCTGGCGAGCGCGTGCAGGTAGCCGTCGAGCGCGCCGCGGCCGTCGGCGGCGAGGTCCTTGTAGGCGACGCGGCCGTCGTCGTCGACGAAGCGCCGGAGGACGCTCTCCCAGGCCGAGTGGTCGAAGGGCGCCGCGATCGCCGGCGCCGCGGTGAGGACGCCCACGATGGCGAAGACGGTGGCGTGCATGGTCGCCCCTGATACCGCGCTCGCCCGCGGCTTGAAAAGGCGGCGGCGGGACGCCTACTGTGCCCGGCGATGGAGAGCCGCTGGTCCGATCGAGAAGCCCGGGAGTACGTCGACCGCCTTGCCCCACGCTGGGGCGAGGAGCTGGCGCTGCGCGTCTACACCTCGCGTCTCATCGGGCGCGACCCGGACCTCGTCATGCACGGCGGCGGCAACACCTCGCTCAAGGGCACCGTGACGACGCTGGTCGGCGACCGCGTCGAGGCGCTCTTCGTCAAGGGCAGCGGCTGGGACCTCGACTCGATCGAGCCGCCCGGCCTCCCCGCCGTCGACCTCGCGCACCTCCGCCGCCTCCGCGCCCTCGGCGAGCTGTCCGACGAGGAGATGGTGAACCAGCTCCGCACCCACCTCTTCGACGCCGGCGCGCCGAACCCGTCGGTCGAGACGCTCCTCCACGCCTTCCTGCCCCACCGGTTCATCGACCACACCCACGCCGACATCGCGCTCGTGCTGACCAACCAGCCGCGCGCGGAAGCGGAAGAGATGGTGCGCGAGAGCTTCGGCCCCAAGTGGGCGATCGTGCCGTACATCATGCCCGGCTTCGCCCTCGCCAAGCTCGCCGCCGAGGTGTACGAGCGCGACCCGTCGGTCGAGGGGCTCGTGCTGCTGAACCACGGCCTCTTCACCTTCGCGGACGACGCGCCGACGGCGTACGAGCGGATGATCGCGGGCGTCGACCGCGCGGAGAAGTTCGTGGCCTCGCGTGCGAAGGAGCGGCGACCGATCCGCCATGGCGTCCCGACGCCAGAGCTCCAGCAGTTCGCTCGCGAGCTCGAACCGGCGAGGGACGAGGCGATGGCAGCGTTGCGGCAGCGCGCCGCGGCCCGAGCAGGGATGGAGAGCCCGGCCGCGACGGTCGGCGGCGCGTTCCGCATTTCGCCCCGGACGATCAAGCAGCTCGCTCCCGCCCTGCGCGCAGCGCTTGCCGAGCCGCGGGGCGGAGATACGTCGGGGGATCGCCTCTGGGGTCGCGTCGTGCTCGAGCACCGCGTGTCGCCCGACATCGTCGACGCCCTCGATCGCCCCGACGCGCCCTCGCTGGCGACGGCCGGTCCACTCACTCCCGACCACGTCATCCGAACCAAGGGGCCCGCCCTCTTCCTCCCCGATCTCCCCCTCGACGACGAGTGCGCGCTCCGTGACCGCCTCGCTGCCGAGGTCGCGCGCTACCGCGCGACGTACGACGCCTACGTCGGTGCGAACGCGAGTCGGGCGCGGACGAAGATCACCAAGCTCGACCCACTTCCCCGCGTCATGCTCGTGCCCGGCGTCGGTATCTTCACCGCGGGACGCTCGAAGAAGGACGCTCGCATCGCCGCGGACATCGCCGAGCACACGGTGCGCGCGAAGTCGCTCGCCAACGACGTGGGCCGGTACACCGCGCTCTCCGACGCGGACCTCTTCGACATGGAGTACTGGAGCCTCGAGCAGGCGAAGCTCGGCAAGGCGAAGGAGGCGCCCCTCGCGGGCCAGGTCGCGGTGGTGACTGGCGCGACGGGCGCGATCGGCTTCGCCATCTGCAAGAAGCTGATCGAGGCGGGCGCACACGTGGCGGTGACGGACCTCGCGCGGGACCGAGTCGACGCCGCCGTCGTCGAGCTCGACCCGAAGAAGAGCGGCGTGGCGGCGGGCGTCGTGATGGACGTCACCGACGAGCGCGCGATCGCGGACGGCTTCGCCGAGGTCTGCCGGCTCTACGGGGGCGTCGACGTCGTCGTGCTGAACGCCGGCATCGCCCACGTGAGCCCCATCGAATCGACCGACCCCGCGGCCTTCCGCCGCGTCGTCGACGTGAACCTCGTCGGCAACTTCCTCGTGCTGCGGGAGGCGGCGGTGCTGATGAAGCGGCAGGGGACGGGCGGGCACGTGATCGTCAACTCGTCGAAGAACGTGTTCGCGCCGGGCGCGGACTTCGGCGCGTACAGCGCGTCGAAGGCGGGCGCGCACCAGCTCGCGAAGGTGGCGGCGCTCGAGCTGGCCCCGGCCGGCATCCGCGTCAACATGGTGAACGCCGATGCCGTGTTCGGCGACGGCAGCCGGCCGTCGGGGCTCTGGCAGGAGGTCGGGCCGGCGCGCGCGCGCTCGCGCGGGCTCGACCCGAAGGACCTGCAGGCGTTCTATCGCGAGCGGAACCTGCTGAAGGCGACGGTCACGCCCGAGCACGTCGGCAACGCGGTCGTCTTCTTCGCCTCCGGGCAGACGCCCACCACGGGCGCCACCCTCCCCGTCGACGGCGGCGTCGCGGATGCGTTCCCGCGGTGAGCGTGCCGCTCCACGTCTTCTCGGACTTCGACGGCACCATCGCGGTCCCCGACACGCTCGGCCTCCTCACCCAGCGGGTCGGCGGTGGGGAGGCCCTCTACGCCGAGGTGGGAAGCCTCATCTGGGACGGCAAGCTCACCGTCCGTGAGGCCATCGTGCGCTGCATGGAGAGCATCCGGGTGCCGTTCGCCGACGCGGTCCCCGTGCTGCGTGACGGAGTGCGGGTCGATCCCGGCTTCGCGCCGCTGGCCACGTGGTGTCGCGTACGCGGCGTGCCGCTCACGGTGCTGAGCGCCGGCTTCACGGAGATCATCGAGCTCTTCGTCACGCCGGCCGAGTTCCCGGACGTCGACGTCCTGGCGAACCGCTTCCAGCCCGGAAGCTGGCGCTGTGTGTTCCGGGACGACACCGCGTACGGGCACGACAAGGCGGCGCCCATCCGGGCCGCCCGCGCCGCGGGCCAGCGCACCGCCTTCATCGGTGACGGCTCCTCGGACCGCGAGGCCGCGGCCACCGCGGATCTCGTCTTCGCCCGGAGTGGCCGCACCCTCGCCGCGCACTGCCGCGCCCAGGGCATCGCGCACCAGGAGTACGATACGCTCGCCGATGTGCTACGTAGTCTCGAGGTGCCCGTCGCCTGAAGGAGGCTCCATGCCGAAGCCCGTGCTGCTCGACGCCGACGATTTCATGCACCCGAACACCGGCGAGCCGAACTTCAACGAGAGCGCCTACTACAACTTCTACGACCCCGCGCGGCGGCTCGGCGGCTTCGTCCGCGTCGGCAACCGGCCGAACGAGCGGTACGCCGAGATGACGGTCTGCCTCTACCTCCCCGACGGCACGGCGGCGTTCATGTTCAAGCGGCCGGAGATCGCGGACAACGCCGGGCACGACGCCGGCGGACTCCGCTTCGCGGTGAAGCAACCGTTCGTCGAGCACCACGTGCGCTACGAGGGCTCGTGCGTCCTGATGACGAAGCCGCTGGACCTGATCGACCCGCGCCGCGCCTTCACCGAGAACCCGCACCGCCCCGTCTCGCTCGAGCTGCGCTACGAGGGGCTCTCGCCCGGCTTCGGCGGCGAGCCGCGCGAGGAGCGCGACGGTAAGTGGGTGAGCGTCAAGGCGGAGCGGGCGGGGCAGGAGTTCGCGCGCGGGCATCTCGAGCAGCACGTGCGCGCCACGGGCCGCGTCGTCGTCGACGGGGTCGAGCACCCGATCGACGGCTTCGGGCTCCGCGACCACTCCTGGGGGCCGCGCTACTGGCAGGCGCCCGACCACTACCGCTGGCTCACCATGAACTTCGGCCCCGACGCCGGCATCGCCGCGGCCCTCAC
This sequence comes from Binatia bacterium, assembly GCA_041496545.1. Taxonomy (GTDB): domain Bacteria; phylum Desulfobacterota; class Binatia; order DP-6; family DP-6; genus DASRHG01. The sequence goes on from JBGQET010000127.1 coordinate 4,858, forward strand.
CGTCCAGCGCGACGGCCACAAGGTCCAGGGGGGCTACATATATAGGAGGGGGGAGCCGAACCGGCTCGTGGGCGGGGTCGAGGTGGAGTCGGTCTTCGGTGGGCCGGAGAAGCTCCACGAGCGCTTGACCGCCGTGCTCCAGCCGCTCGACGGCGGGCCGCCCGAGCGCGTCGAGGGCCGCGTACTCTCGATGGTGCCGCTCAGGAACCGCCGCAACGGCGTCAACACGCGCATCGCCGAGGGCCTCACCGAGTGGCGCTGGGGCGATCGGACCGGCTACGGCTGGTCGGAGTACTTGGACCACGTCGCCTGAGCGGAGCGCCGATCTCGCCGCGCGCCTCGCCGGCTGGCTCGGCGCGCGGCTCGGCGACGACGCGGTGGCCGTCGAGGCTCTCCGCCGCCTGCCGGGCGGCGCGTCGCGCGAGAGCTGGGCCTTCGAGCTACGCGGGACCGGCCGACTCGTCCTGCGCCGCGACCCGCCCGGCCACACCATCCAGTCGAGCCGGCGCGACGAGTTCGAGCTGCTCCGCGCCGCCGCCGCCGCCGGCATCCCGGTGCCGCGCGTCCGCTGGTGCGAGGACGACCCGGCGGTCCTCGACGCGCCCTTCTTCGTCATGGACTTCGTGGAGGGCGAGACGCTCGCGCGCCGACTCCTGCGCGACGCCGAGTACGCGCCCGCGCGCGCCGCGCTGCCGGCGCAGCTCGCCGACGCGCTGGCGCGCATCCACCGGCTCGACGCGGCGGCGTTCCGCACGCTCGTCCGTCCACCGGACGGCGACTCGCCCGCCGCGGCGGAGCTCGCGCGCTACGACCAGATCTACCGCGCCATCGCGCCCGACCCGCACCCCGCGCTCGAGCTGGGCTTCCGCTGGCTCGCCGGCCGCTTGCCGCCGCCGCGCGCGCTCGCGGTCGTGCACGGCGACTACCGCATCGGCAACGTCATCTTCGGGCCCGAGGGCCTGCGCGCCGTGCTCGACTGGGAGCTGGCGCACGTCGGCGACCCGATGGAGGACCTCGGCTGGCTCTGCGTCCGCTCCTGGCGCTTCGGCGCCGACGACAAGCCGGTGGGCGGTCTGTGCGAGCGCGCGCCGTTCTTCGACGCCTACGCGCGGGCCGCGGGGCACGCCCCCGATCCGGAGATCGTCCGTTGGTGGGAGGTGTTCGGGAACCTCAAGTGGGGCGTCATCTGCATCATGCAAGCGAACAGCTTCCTCACCGGCGGGCTCCAGAACGTCGAGCTCGCGAGCCTCGGTCGGCGCGTCGCCGAGACGGAGCTCGAGCTGCTCGAGCTGACGGAGGCCTGAACATGCAGGACCGACCGACCGCGCTCGAGCTGCTCGACGTCGCGCGCCACTTCCTCGAGACGGAGGTGGTCCCGGCGCTCGAGGGGCGCCGAGCGTTCCACGCCCGCGTGACGGCGAACGTGCTCGCCATCGTCGCGCGCGAGCTGGCGCGCGAGGAGTCCGAGCTGATCGCGGAGTGGACGCGGCTGGCACCGCTGGTCGAGCGCGCGGGCGAAGCGCCGCCGCCGGGTCGCGAAGCGCTCCGTGCGATGGTGCGCGCGGCCACGGTGGACCTCGCCGAGCGCATTCGCCGCGGCGACGCCGACGCCGGACCGTTCGCCGTCGAGGTGCGCGCTCACGTGCGGGCGACGGTGGTCGAGAAGCTCCGCGTCGCGAACCCGCGCTATCTCGGCGAGTGAAGCGCGCGGTCGCCGCCCCGGACTGGCTCGCCGCGCCGCCGCCCGACGCGACGCTCGCGCGCGGGCCGGAGCCGGCGCGCGTGAGGAACGTCCTCATCGGCACGGCGTCGTGGACGGAGAAGACGCTGCTCGCCTCGCGGGCCTTCTACCCCGTGACGGCGAGCACGCCGGAACGACGGCTTCGCTACTATGCGCGGCACTTCCCCGTCGTCGAGGTGGACTCGACCTACTACGCGCTGCCGTCGGTCAAGAACGCGGCGGCGTGGGCGGAGCGGACGCCGGCGGACTTCCGCTTCGGCGTGAAGGCGTACGCCGCGCTCACGCAGCACTCGTTCGAGGTGAGCCGCCTCGACAGCGACCTAGTGCTCACCTTGCCCGCCGAGCTGCGCCGCAAGCGGCGCGCGTACCCGCGCGAGCTGCCGGCGGAGATCATGGACGAGATCTGGACGCGCTTTCGGACCGCGCTCGCCCCGCTCGTCGAGGCCGGCAAGCTCGGCTATGTGTTGATGCAGCTCCCCGCGTGGTGCGCGCCGACGCGCGAGAATCGCGCGTATCTGGAGACGCTGCCCGCGCGGCTCCCCGGCTTGGCGGTCGCGGTCGAGTTCCGCCAGGCGGGCTGGCTTGCCGAGACGCGGCGCGAGCGGGTGCTCGCCTTCCTGCGCGAGCACGGGCTCGTCTACGTCTCGGTCGACGAGCCGCAGGGCACGCGAGCGAGCGTCCCGCCGATCGCGGAGGCGACATCGGACGCGCTCGCCGTCGTCCGCTTCCACGGGCGCAGTACGGAATTTTGGACAAAGCGCGGCGCGACGACGAACGAGCGCTTCGGCTACACCTACCGCGACGACGAGCTGGCGGAGTGGGTGCCGCGCATCCGTGCGCTGGCGCGGCGGAGCCGCGAGGTGCACGTCCTGATGAACAACTGCTACCGGGAGTCGGCGGTGCGGAACGCAAAGGATCTGGCACGGCTTCTCGAGTCGGGAGCGTGACGGGGCACGAAGAACCATACCCCACCGTCGCCCTAACCGGTTTGCGTCGTTCGCCGTCGTCAAGCTCGCGGGTGCGGACGGCGCGGAGATCTGATGCCGCATCCCCCGGGTGCGCGTGCTGGCCGTCTGAAGCGGATCGATACCCCCGTTGCTCCTCGCGCATTCATTGACCGGCTTCGGCCCGTCGAGTAGACGGGCCGTGATGCTCGCGTCAGGGCGCGCAGGTGTTCATGCGGTCGCACTCGGGGTTGCGTGTGCGTTCCTCGTTGTCCCGCACGCGGCTCGCGGCTGGCAGGCCCGAGTCACGGACTCGGGGACGTCCGCCGCCGCCGCGCTCGCTGTCGCGGTCGACGGCGCGGGAGACGTGCTGGCCGGCGGCTACACGGGCGCCGGGATGGCCGGCACGCAGTTCGCCGTCGTGAAGCTCGCCGGGAGCACGGGGCAGGAGCGCTGGCGCCGGGTGCTGCTGTCGACCGACCTCACCGTCACGAACGCGGCGATGGCGGTCCTCGTCGACCGGACGACGAATGACGTCGTCGCCGTCGGCCAGACGTCCGCCGACGCTGGACGACAGGTCACGGTCGTCCGGCTCGCGGCAACGACGGGCGCGATCCTCTGGCGACGTGACTTCCCGGGCACGCTGGACGGCAGACGGGGCGCGCCGGCCGCGCTCGACTCGGCGGGAGACGTCGTCGTGGTGGGGATGATCGTCGACACCAACAAACCGGAGTTCACGATCGTCAAGCTCACGGGCGCCACCGGCGGCGACATCTGGCGGGCGAAGCCCATGGGCGTACTTTTCTTGCCGGGTTCCCTTGCCGTGACGAGCACCGATGACGTGGTCGTCATGGCCAATGGGCAGTTGTTCACCGGTATGTTTCCACCGACTGAACTGGGCATCGTCCTCAGGCTGGACAAATCGACCGGCGGAGAGCTGTGGCGCTACACTGACAAGGGTGATCTGGTGTCTGACTACTCTGTCGTGCTGGGTCCGTTCGATGATCCGGTGCTGACGAGCTCGATCATCCATATGAATGTCATCGGGCTCGTGGCGGATGCGGGCTACCTCGTGCACCTGGCGTCGGATGGCCACCCATTGTGGTCGCGGTTGACCGGCGTGCCGGAGCGCGTGGCGGTCCTCGGGTCGGGCGACATCGTGCTGGTGGAGGAGCGCCTCGAGGCGACCGGTCGGTCGCCCTCCACGACTCACTACACGCTGATTGGATTCGGTGTCGTCGATATCTCCGGCACCAACGGCGCCGACAGATGGCGGCGTGATTTCGACGGCGGGCCAGGGACCACGGTCACGCCCCTCCTTCCCGGCGGCCTCTTCGCAGCCGGTGAGGCGAGCGGCTCCAGCGGGGTTCGCCGTTTCATCGGCGTACGGCTGGCCGGCGCGGACGGCGCCGAGATGTGGCGCCGAATCGACGACGGGCGGACCGCGGTGCTCGGTGGCTTCCAGGCGCGATCCTCGACGGTGGGCCCATCCGGTGAGGTCGTCGTCGGGGGCAGCGTCGGCGCGGGGCCGGTGGTCTTCAGCGTGCTCCGCTTCGACGGCGCGAGCGGCGCGCTGGACGCCTGCGGCGACGGCATCCGCGACGCCGGGGAGCAGTGCGACGATGGCAACGTCGCCGACGGCGACTGCTGCTCGAACGCATGCCAGACGAGCGGGTCCGACGGGCTCGCGTGCCAGGACAGCGATGTGTGCACGACCGATGGCGTGTGCCGGGGCGGCTCGTGCGTCGGGCATGGGGTTGTCCCCTGTGAGCCGTGCGGCGTCTGTGATCCAGGACTGGGATGCCTCGCGACGCCGTCCGACTGTCGCGTCCCCGGAGAAACGCAGGGAGAGACCGTGGACCTCCGCCGGGGTCGCGCGCGTCGGACCGACGCGCTGTCGTGGACGTGGAGCAGCACCGCGGGCACGGTGAAGGCCGACCTCGGTGATCCGCGCGCGGCGACCGGATACGCGCTCTGCTTGTACCGCGACAACGGACTCGATCAAGCCGTGACGCCACTCGTCGCGCCCGCGGGTGGGCGATGCGGGGGAACGAAGTGCTGGAGGGCGACCGCCCGGGGCTTCGAGTATCGAGATCCCGCGCTCACGCCGACCGGCATTGCGGGCGCCTCGCTTCGCGCCCGTCACGGCGGCCGCGCACGCATCCACGTGTGGGGCAGCGGGGGGCGTCTCGGTCTTCCGGAGCTGCCCCTCAGCACCCCCAAGATCACCATTCAGCTCAAGCGCACGGACACCGCGATCTGCTGGGGCGCTGACGAAACCGTCGTGGCGCGCAACCGCCACAACCGCTTCACCGCGAAGAGCAACTAGCCGCTGCTCGCCGCAGCGCGCTTCTCGGTCGTTGCCTCGTCCTTCCCGAACACGAACGCGGGCCGCGTCCGCAGCACCAGCACCGGCATCACCGACAGCGCCGCCAGGCACGACACCGCCATCGCGATCGGCATGAGCGTTCCGAAGAGGCGGAGGCCAAGGTACTTCGTGAAGCCCATCACCGCGAAGCCGGCGCCGATGCTGGCCGCGACGAAGAGGATGGCGCGGCCGGAGGTGTGGAGCGTGGCGTCGAAGGCGGCCGCGTCGTCTGCCGCCCGTGCGCGCTCCTCGCGAAGCCGGTAGAGGAAGTAGATCGCGTAGTCGGCGCCGATGCCCGCCGCCATCGCGATCACCGACGCCGAGCCCATGTCGAGCCGGATGCCCGTCCAGCCGAGGACGCCGAAGAGGATCACGAGGGTGAGCGCGATCGGGCTCGCGACGTAGAGGCCGCCGACGACCGAGCCGAAGATCGCCGACGACACGAGCGCGATCACGACCAGCACGACGATCATGTTCAAGATCGTCCCGTGCGTCGTGTGCTCGTTGACGGCGAGGATCGTCGGCCCGACGCCGCCCGCGACGAGGACGCTCGTGCCCGCGGGCGCGGGGTGCGCGTCGACCCAGGCTTGTGCGTGGCGGACGAGCGGGCCGACGACCGCCGAGTCGTCGTTGCGGAGGTAGGCGAGCACCAACGCCTTCGAGCCCGCGCGGTCGGTGAAGCGCTCGAAGGCGGGCGACTCGCCGAGGAACATGAGCTGCGCGACCAGCTCCTGGTCGTCGGGGATGCGGTAGGGATGCGGGTCGTCGGCGTTGAACACCTTGTGGAGCGACTTCACGAGGTCCGCGAGCGACGCGGTGCGGAGCACGAGCGGGTCGCGGCCGAGCTCGTCCTGGAGCGCCGCCATGTGCTGGAGGACGCCGACCGTGCGCGCGCTGCCGGGCGGGCCCTCGTAGAGGATCGTCATGGTGATCGTGCCGGGGAAGTGCTTCTCGATCTCGGCCAGGTGGCGGCGGACGAGGCCGTCCGCAGGAAGGTACTCACGGGTTGACCCGTAGACGCGGATCAGGAACATGCCGGCGATCGCGGCGGCGACGACCATCCCCGTGCCGATCAGGATGCGCCGGCCGCGCTCGTGCACGATGGCGCGTTGGAGGCGCGTCAAGAACGCGTTGGTCAGCCCGCCGTGGACGGGAAGCCGCCGCGGCGCCGGCAGCAGCGAGCGGAGCGCGGGGATGAACGTCATCTCCAGCACGACGGCGCTCGCGATGCCGTACGCGCAGGCGAGACCGAAATTGCCGATCGAGCGCACGCCGAAGAGGGCGAGCGACGCAAAGCCGAGCGCGGCCGTTGCGCCCGCGGCCACCATGACCGGACCCATCGACACGGTCGAGCTGATCACGGCCGCGCGGTTGTCGTGGAGGCGCTCGACCTCCTCGCTGTAGCGCTTCAGCATCTGCGCCGAGTGGGCGGCGGCGACCGCGATCAGCAGGATCGGCGCCGCGACGTTCCAGCTGTCGATTGGGATTCCGGTCCACCCCATGAGCCCGAGCCCCCAGACCGTGCTGAGCGTCGCGGTGAGCATCGGGATGAGCATGCCCTGCACGCTCCGGAAGGAGAGGAGCAGCATGAGGGCGATGACCAGGAAGGTGAGCGGGATCCGA
>JBGQET010000128.1:0-10869 GCA_041496545.1 Binatia bacterium
GCCGTCGTCGCCGAGTCCTACGCCCGCATCTTCTTCCGCAACTGCGTCGCCACCGGCGAGCTCTATCCCGTCGAGGCGACCGAGCGGCTGGTCGACGCCTTCCGCACCGACGACGAGGCGGAGATCGACCTCGAGGCCGCGACGCTGACGAATCGGAGGACGGGTGCGGTGCACCGCCTCCGCCCCCTCGGCGACGCGGGCCCCGTCATCGCCGCGGGTGGGCTCTTCGCGTACGCACGGCAGACGGGGATGATCGCCTCGGGCGGCACCGGGACAGCGGAAGGGGTCGCGGGGCCGAGCGCGGGGGCGGAAGACTGATCACGAGTCGAATGCAGCTCAGAAACGTGGACCTGCGCTTCGACATCTATCTCGTCGACCGGCCGGATGGATCGCGCGCGAGCGCGGTGCGGCTCACGCACCTCCCGACGGGCATCGTCGTGACCTGCCAGGACGAGAAGTCGCAGCACAAGAACAAGGCCAAGGCGCTCGAGATGCTTCGCGCGCGCCTCGTCGGGCATGCGAGCTGACATGGCGGCGCGCGCCACGATCGCCGTCTTCCCCGGCGACGGCATCGGCCCCGAGGTGACGGGCGAGGCCGTCGCCGTCCTCGAAGCCATCGCCCCGCGCCACGGCCTCGCGCTCGCCTTCTCCACCGGCACCATCGGCGGCGGCGCGATCGACGCCACGGGCGACCCGCTGCCGCCGGCGGAGCTTACGCGCGCCCGCGGCGCCGACGCCGTGCTGCTGGGCGCCGTCGGCGGGCCCAAGTGGGACGACCAGAGCGCGCGCGTGCGGCCCGAGCAGGCGCTCCTCGGGCTGCGTCAAGGGCTCGGCCTCTACGCCAACCTCCGCCCGGTCTGGACGGTGCCCGAGCTGGTCCCGGCTTCGCCGCTCCGTCCCGAAATCCTGGAGGGCGTCGACCTGGTGGTCGTGCGCGAGCTGACGGGCGGCATCTACTTCGGTAAGCCGAGCGAGCGCCGCGTCACCGCGGCCGGGCGCGAAGCCGTCGACACGCTCATCTACACCGAGCACGAGATCGCGCGGCTCATGCGCGCTGCGTTCGCGCTCGCGCGCCAGCGCCGCCGCCGCGTGACGCTCGTCGACAAGGCGAACATCCTCGCCTCGTCGCGGCTGTGGCGAGAGGTCGCGAAGGAAGTCGCGCCCGAGTATCCCGACGTCACCATGGACGTCGTGCTGGTCGACGCGATGGCCATGCATCTCATCCGGCGGCCGCGCGGCTTCGACGTCATCGCCACCGAGAACCTCTTCGGCGACATCCTGACCGACGAGGCGTCGATGCTCGCCGGCTCGATGGGCATGCTGCCCTCGGCGTCGCTCGCCGGCGCCCCCGACCCCGACACGCGGTGCCGCGGGCTCTACGAGCCGATCCACGGCTCGGCGCCAGACATCGCGGGGCAGGACAAGGCGAATCCGCTCGCCGCCATCCTGTCGGCGGCGATGCTCTGCCGCTGGTCGCTCGCGGCGCCGGAGGCGGCGGCGGCGATCGAGGCCGCGGTCGCGGCGGTCGTCGCCGCGGGCCACCGCACGGCCGACATCGCGCGGCCGGGCGAGAAGGTCGTCGGCTGCCGCGCGATGGGACGTCTCGTGCGCGAGCGGCTGGTGAGCTGATGGCCGGCGTTGACCTTCTCGGCTGGAACCACGTCGGCATCCGCGTCGCGGATCGGGGACGGTCGGTCGCCTTCTACCGCCTCCTCGGCTTCGAGGAGATCGGCTGGGCCGAGGGGCCCCGCGTGTCGTTCCTGCGCAATTCCGCCGGTGTGGAGCTGAACCTGATCGTCAACGCCGACGCGCGTGACGGGCGGAACGTGCTGATGGACGAGCCGACGAAGCACCCGGGCTACACGCACGCCTCCTTCCGCGTCGCCTCCGCCGAGGACACCGCGGCCGCGCTCCGGGCCGCCGGCATCGCGATCACCGAGGGCCCGGTGGACCTCGGGGGCGAGATCGCCGTCTTCGTGCGCGACCCGGACCAGAACGTGATCGAGCTGGCGCAGCTCACCCGGCGCGGATAGGCTCGCCAGGCGGCCGGGTTCCTTGTATGGGGACCCGGTATGAACGCGCTGTCGGTCGCCGTCGTCGGAGCCGCGGGTCTCGTCGGACGCGAGCTGCTCGACGTGATGGGGGCACGGCGGCTTCCCGTGGGCGAGCTGCGGCTGCTCGGCTCGCCCAAGACGGCCGGCACCGGCCTCCAGCGCGAGGGCGTGCCGCGGCAGCGAATCGAGCTGCTCGGTCCGGACTCGTTCGCCGGCGTGGACGTCGCGTTCTTCGCGGCCGGGCCCGGCGTCGCGGGCGAGCACGCACCGCGGGCCGCCGACGCCGGCGCCGCGGTCATCGACCTCTCGAGCCGCTTCCGCCTCGACGACCTGGTCCCCCTCGTCGTCCCCGAGGTGAACCCGGAGGCGATCGCGGAGCGGCGCGAGCGTGGCATCGTCGCCAGCCCGAGCGCGACCGCCGTGGCACTCTCCGTCGTGCTCGCGCCGCTCGCCACGGCGGCCGGGATCCGCCGCGTCGTCGTCTCGACGTACCAGAGCGCGGCGGGCGGCGGGCGACGCGCGATGAACGGGCTCTCGCGCGAGACGCTGGACCTCCTGAACGCCCGCGGCGTGCGCCGCGCGTGCTTCGGCCGCCGTCGCGCCTTCAACTGCGTGCCGCAGGTGGGCGATCTCGAGCCGGGCGGTACCTCGACGCACGAGCTGCGCGTCCTCGAGGAGACGCGGAAGGTCCTGGGCGACGGCGGGCTCGCGATGAGCGTCACGGCGGTCCGCGTGCCCGTCTTCTTCGGTCACGCCATGAGCGTCCACCTGGAGACCGAGCAGCCGCTCGACGCCGCCGGAGCGGCCGCCGTACTGCGCGGCGCCCCGGGTATCGTGATCCACGAAACGGCCGACGATGCCTACCCGACCCCGCTCGAGGTCGCCGGCTCCGACGTGACGCACGTCGGCCGGCTGCGTGACGACCCGGCGGGGGAGCGGTCCATCGTCTTCTGGGTGGCGGTCGACAACGTGCGCAAGGGCGCGGCGCTGAACGCGTTCCAGATCGCCGAGATCCTGGTGCGCGACCACCTCTAGCGTGCAGCTCCGGCTCACGGTCGAGTACGAGGGGACGGCGTACCAGGGCTGGCAGCTCCAGCCGCACGGCCCCACCGTGCAGGAGGTGCTCGAGCGCGCGCTCGCGACCGCGCTCCGCGAGCCCGTCCGCGTACGCGGCGCCGGGCGCACCGACGCCGGCGTGCACGCCTGCGGCCAGGTCGCCGCGGTGCGGGTGTTGCGCGTCCCGGACGACCTCGGCCGTCTCCTGAAGAGCCTCAACGCCCTCACGCCCGACGACGTGGCGGTGCGCGACGTCACGGTGGTGGACGACGCCTTCGACCCGCGCCGCCACGCCAGGAGCCGCGTCTACGAGTACCGCCTCCTGAACGCGCCCGCGCCCTCGCCCTTCTGGCGCCGCTTCGCGTGGCACGTGCCGGCGCCGCTCGACGTCGCCGCGATGGCCAACGCCGCGCGCTGCCTCGCGGGCGAGCACGACTTCGCCGCCTTCCGCGGCGCCGACGCCGAGCCGGCACGCTCGACCGTCCGCCGCGTGCTGGAGAGCCGGCTGGAGCACGACGCGGGCGGCCTCGTCACGTACCGCGTCGAGGCGACGGCGTTCTTGAAGCACATGGTCCGGAACATCGTCGGCACGCTCGCGGAGATCGGTCGCGCCGAACGCCCCGCCGACTCGATCGCCGCGCTGCTGGCTGGGCGCGACCGGACGCAGGCCGGCGCGACGGCGCCGCCGCACGGGCTGGTGCTGGTCTGCGTGCGTTACTGACCCCGCGCAACGGCGCGTTGCAGGCGCCGCGGCGGGCGCCGCGGGCGATGCGAGGCGGTCGCGATGACGCTCGCGTGCGACGATGTGCGGATGGTGTCCTGCCCCGCCGCCGGGGCGAGGATCCCCGTTTGGCACCGCGGTTGCTGAATCGGGTGTGGGGTGGGAGTCAGCGGGGTGGTGTCTTCGAAGACCGCGCGCGGCGCACCCGCGTCGCGCCCAGACGCTCGCCGATTTCGCGCTCCCGCCCGCGGTCGGACGGCTCGTAGTAGCGACGGCCGGCGAGCCGCTCGGGCAGATACTCCTGCTCGACCTCGGCGCCCTCGTAGTCGTGCGGGTAGCGATATCCGCCGCCGTAGCCGAGGCCCTTCATGAGTGGGGTCGGCGCGTTGCGGAGATGGAGCGGGACGGGGAGGGACCCCGTCGCGCGCACGTCCTCGGTGGCGGCGAGCATGGCGCGGTAGGACGCGTTCGACTTGGGGCAGGTGGCGAGGAAGGTCGCCGCCTGCGCGAGCGGGATGCGGCCCTCCGGGAGCCCGACGAAGTGGACGGCGTCCTTGGTCGCGACCGCGACCTGGAGCGCCTGCGGCTCCGCGTTGCCGACGTCCTCGGCGGCGAAGATCACCATGCGGCGCGCGATGAAGAGCGGGTCCTCGCCCGCTTCGAGCATGCGCATCATCCAGTAGACCGCGGCGTCGGGGTCGCCGCCGCGGAGGCTCTTGATGAAGGCGGAGATGACGTTGTAGTGCTCCTCGCCCGCCTTGTCGTAGCGGAGCGCACGCCGCTGCGCCGCCTCCTCGACCAGCGGCAGGTCGAGCGCCCCCGTGCGACGCCCGCGCGCGAGCCGTGCCGCCACCTCGAGCGTACCGAGCGCGATGCGCGCGTCGCCCTGCGCGTGCGCGACGAGAAACTCGCGCGCGTCCGACGCGAGGGTCAGCTTGTCCCGACCCAGCCCGCGCTCGGCGTCGGCGAGCGCGCGGTCGACGACCGTGCCCACCTCCTCGGGCTCGAGCGGCTCGAGGACGAGGACCCGCGTGCGCGAGAGGAGCGGCGGGATCACCTCGAAGGACGGGTTCTCCGTGGTGGCGCCGACGAGCGTGATCGTCCCCGCCTCGACGTGGGGCAGGAAGGCGTCCTGCTGCGCCTTGTTGAAGCGGTGGATCTCGTCCACGAAGAGGACCGTCGCGCGGCCGCCCTGCCGCAGCTCGCTCGCCGCCTCCTCGACGATCTGCCGCAGCTCCTTCACGCCCTGGAGGACGGCGGAGAACGAGACGGCGTGCGCGCCGCTCGCCCCGGCGAGGAGGTGGGCGAGCGTCGTCTTGCCGCTCCCGGGCGGGCCCCAGAGGATCAGCGACTCGACCTGGCCGCTCTCCAGCATCTCGCGCAGCACGCGGCCCGGGCCGAGGAGGTGTTGCTGGCCGACGAACTGGTCGAGGGTGCGCGGCCGCATGCGCTCGGCGAGGGGCGCGCGCGTCGCAGCGGCGGGCGCTTCGCGCGCGCGCGGGAACAGCTCGGGCTGGCGCGCCATCCATCTCGGTCTACCACAGCCGTCCGCGCCTGGCATACGCGCCGGTCGCGTGCTAGGAGGCGGCGGGCGGTGGCGATGGCGCGCATCCGGACGGTGGGGCTGGTCGTCAAACGGGACCGCCCGCGCGCCGTCCGACTGGCGCACCGGATGGTCGCCTGGTGCCGCCGCCGTGGCCTCCGCGTGCTCCTCGACGCGGAGGCGAGGCTCGACGCCGCGCCGTCTCGCTCCAAGGACGCGCTCGCCCGCGAGTCCGACCTGATCGTCGTGCTCGGCGGGGACGGCACGCTCCTCTCGATCGCGCGCCGCGCCGACGCGAGCGTCCCCATCCTGGGCGTCAACCTGGGCGAGCTCGGCTTCCTCACCGAGATCGCCGAGGACGAGGCGATGGCGATGCTCGGCCGCGTCGTCGCCGGCCGCTACGAGCTCGACCGGCGCATGACGCTCGCCGCGACGCTCGCGCGCCACGGCCGGGTGCTGCGTCGCTTCCGCGCGCTCAACGACGTCGTCATCACCAACGGCGCCCGCGCGCGGATCGTCGAGTTCGCGGTCTCGGTGGACGGCCTCGCGCTCACCACCTACCGCGCCGACGGCATCATCATCGCGACGCCGACCGGCTCGACCGGCTACTCGCTCTCCGCCGGCGGTCCCGTGGTCGAGCCGACGGTGCAGGTGCTGCTCCTCTCGCCCATCTCGCCGCACACGCTCTCGAACCGGCCCGTGGTGCTGCGCCCCTCGGCGGTCGTCCGCATCACGCTCGCGGCGCGCGAGGAGGACGCCGTCCTCACCATCGACGGGCAGGACGTGGTCCCGCTCGCCGGCGGCGATGTGGTCGAGGTGCGGCAGGGACGCTCCAAGGTGTCGCTCGTCCGCTCGCCCCATCGCACCTACTACGACGTGCTTCGCTCGAAGCTCGGCTGGGGGGCACGCTGATGCTGCGCACGCTCCGGGTTCAGGACCTGGCCATCATCGAGGAGCTGGAGATCACGCTCGAGCCCGGGTTGAACGTCGTCACCGGCGAGACCGGGGCCGGGAAGTCGATCCTCCTCCAGGCGCTCGACGTTCTGCTCGGCGGCCGGCCCGACGCCGACCTCGTGCGCACAGGCGCGGAGGAGGCGGTCGTCGAGGGCGTGTTCGCCGGCATCGCGCCCGCGGTGCGGGACGCGCTCACCGCGGCCGGCATCCCGCCGCACGATCGTCCCGACGAGCTGCTCGTCCGCCGCGTGATCGCGCGCGGCGGGCGGACGCGCGTGTACGTGAACGGCGCCCTCGGCTCGCTCGCGCTGCTGCGCGAGCTGGCGCCGCAGCTCCTCCGCGCCTACGGCCAGGACGAGCACCAGGCGCTGCGCAAGGTCGAGAGCCACCGCGAGCTGCTCGACTCCGTGGGCGGGCTCGGCTCGACGCTCGGCCCGATGCGCGAGCGCTTCCAGCGCCTGGTCGAAGCGCGTGAGGCCCTGGCGGCGGCGAAGGGCGCGGCGGAGGCCGCCAGCGAGCGGCTCGAGCTGCTCCAGTTCCAGGTGCAGGAGCTCGAGCGCGCCGCGCTCGTCCCCGGCGAGGACGAAGCGCTCCTCGCCGAGCGCGGGCGGCTGGTGCACGCCGAGCGGCTCGCGATCCTCGCCGGCGACGCGGAGGCCGGCCTCTACTCCGGTGAGGGCGCGGCGGTGGAGACCGTCGGCCGCGCGCTCGCGGCGCTCAAGGAGGCCGTGCGCCTGGACCCGGGTGTCGAGCCGATGCGCGCCCTCGTCGAGACCACGCTCGCCGAGCTGGAGGAGGCCGGCCGCGCGCTCGGCGCGTACGCGCGCTCGTTGCAACCCGATCCCGAGCGGCTCGAGGTGATCGAGGAGCGGCTCGCCGTGATCGCGCGGCTCAAGCGCAAGTACGGCGGCGACGTCGACGACCTGATCCGCCGTCGCGACGCGGTCACGGCCGACGTCGCCGCCGCGAGCGGCGGCGAGGACGTGATCCGCGCCCGCTCGGCCGAGGTCGAGGCGGCGCGGCGCGCGGCGGCGGAGTGGGCCGGCCGCCTCTCGGTCGAGCGCCGGCGCGTGGCGCACGAGCTGTCGCGCGCGCTCGTGAAGGAGCTGCGCGCGCTGGCGCTCGACAACGCGCGCTTCACCGCGCGCTTCGCCGAGGGTGAGGAGCGCCCGCTCGGTCCCGCCGGCTGGGACGAGGTCGAGTTCTTCCTCTCCGCCAACGCGGGCGAGGAAGAGCGCTCGCTCGCGCGCGTAGCGTCGGGCGGCGAGCTGTCGCGTATCATGCTCGCGCTCAAGTGCCTCGGCGCCGCCGACGACAGGAGCGCGGCGCTCATCTTCGACGAGGTGGACGCCGGCATCGGCGGCGCGGTGGCGGAGGTCGTGGGCCGCAAGCTCCGCCAGCTCGGGCGGACGCGGCAGGTGCTCTGCATCACGCACCTGCCGCTCATCGCGGCCTTCGCGGACCATCACATCGCGGTCGCGAAGCGCGAGCGCGCGGGCCGGACGCTGTCCTCGGCGCGGCCCCTGACCTCCAGCGAGCGGGTGGCGGAGCTGGCCCGCATGCTGGGGGGCCAGAAGCTCAGCCGCGAGGTCCGGCAGCACGCCGAGCAGCTTCTCCGGGAGGCAGCACGTGAAGGCGGTGTTCCGCACGCCGTGTCTTGACAGCGCAAGCGCAAGTCGAGTAGCCGGTTCGGACCCCACCCTCTTCGGGGTTCCCATGCTCGTTGCCCTGCGCGCAATCGCCGGGTGGCGTCTCGCCACCGTCGTCGCCTCCGTCGCCTTCGCGGTGCTCGCGATCGTCTTGACCAGCACCGAGCAGCGGCGCGCCAGCCTGCACGCAGAAGTGCACGCGCTACGCGTGCGGCTCGCGGAGAAGAGGGACCAGATGCTCCGCCAGCAGCGCGAGCTGGCGGAGGTGGGAAGCGTCGTCGAGCGGATCGCGAGCCGCGCCGTCTTGCTGCGCGACCGCGCCACGGCCGCGCGCCGGCTCGCGAACATGGAAGAGAGCCGCGACCCGCAGTCCGAGCACCTGGCGCCCGCGTCGGGGTACGAGCCGAGCGGCGCGCCGATCTCGGAGGACGCCGCGCGCGTCCTCGATCGGCTCCAGTGGCTCGAGTCGGAGACCGCGTCGGTGGGCGACTCCGTCGCGGTGCTCACCGTCCTGCTGAAGGACCGGACGGCGACGGTGCGTGGCGGCTTGCCGTCGATGTGGCCGGTGCACGGGATCGTGACCTCGTTCTTCGGCCTCCGCTCCTCGCCGTACGGCGACGGAAGCGAGAACCACCCGGGGGTCGACATCCAGGCGAGCTACGGCGCGCCCGTGACCTCCACCGGCGACGGCGCGGTGGTCTTCGCCGGGCGCGATCCGGGCTACGGCGGCCTCGTCGTCGTCGACCACGGCGCCGAGGTCGCGACGCTCTACGGCCACCTCTCCGCGCTCTACGTGCACGAAGGCCAGCGCGTCCACCGCGGCCAGTCGATCGGCGCCGTCGGCGCTTCGGGTCGCGCCACCGGCATCCACCTCCACTACGAGGTGCGCGTGCACGGCGGCCCGGTCGATCCGATGCCGTACCTCACGAGCAGCGGGCCCGGAGACGTTGACCGGCTGCGAGGCGCGTCGTATACGACGAACTCCCGCCTCGTCCGTCCCGCCACTGTGGGGCCGTAGCTCAGTTGGGAGAGCGCTTGAATGGCATTCAAGAGGTTGGCGGTTCGATCCCGCTCGGCTCCACTTTGCCATCCCCGTCATTCCCGTCACTTAGCGCTCGCTCGACTCAACCACGGTCGGTGAAATCAGCTAGGTAGGGCGGAAGTAGGGCGCTCGCGCAGCGGCGTGACCGTCCCCGGCTCATTGCGCCGAGCGCTCGCCCGCTCCGCTGCCTGCCGCATCACGTCGAGGTCGATGATGTGATACCGCCAGCATCGACGGGGTGCTGTGGCCTGAGAACGTCATCACGGTGTGCGGGTCGTTCCCGGGCGTCTCGATGAGATGCTTGACGCCCGAGCGCCGGAGATCGTGGACGATGTGACCCGTGACGCCGATAGCCTTGCACGCCTTCGTCCACAGCTTCCGGAAGTCGCCGATGCGCCGCCCGTTCCGGTGGAAGACGTAGGGGCAGGTGAGGTCGCGCGCGGCGAGACGGCGCTCCATGATGGCCGCGAGGTCGCCCGCGATTGGGAGTGCCTTCGGCTTTCCCGGATCGCGACACGCCCCTCCCCCTGTCCATCCCGAACTCGGACAGCGGCCCAGTACCGCCAGTCCGTCGGCGTGTCTTTTCTGTTGACGTTGCGACTAGAGGTGAGGCAGGCTTGCCAACCTAACCGGTCAAAACCTCACCGGGGGGACCCCCCGGGCGCTTGCAAGGCCGGGAAGACGACATGAGGACGCTGCTCGCCACGCTGACTGTTACGCTCACGCTCGTCGCTCCAGTGCGGGCGGTGCCCGTCGCGGACCATCTTAAGTGCTACGCGATCAAGGACCCGCAGGCAAAGGCCGTGTACACGGCCGAGCTTGATGGCCTTACACCGGAATCAGGTTGTCGCATCAGCGTGCCCGCGAAGGTGCTTTGTACCGAAGCGGTCAAGAGCGGCGTGACGCCGACCCCTCCTGGCGGCGGGCCGTCTGGCACCCCAGCGGGTCAGTTCCTCTGTTACAAGATCAAGTGCCCGAAAACACCCCTGCCCACCGTCGCCGGCGTGGATCAGTTCGGCGCCCGGACCGTAACCGTGTCCAAGGCGACCCTGCTCTGTGCGCCGTTCGCACCCACGACGACGACCACAACGACGACCACGACGACCACCACGGGCGGCGGCGGGACGACGACAACGACTACAACCACGCTGCCCGGCGGTACGACAACAACGACGACCACCACTGTGGCCGGCAGTACGACGACAACCACCATGTTCACCTGCTCCGGTCCCTTCGCACAATGTGGCGGAACATGCCCAAGCGGTATGATTTGCCAGCAGTACGTCGTAGTCGATTCAGGCTGTAGTATTTCTGGCAATACGTCACAATGCTTCACCCCCTGCGGATGTGTGGACCCGGCGACTGCCTGCAATGGACAGTCATGCCAGGGTCAGCTCTGTGTAGTAAGAAATGCCGACTTTCGGCCTTGTGGTGGCACTGCTAGCCA
Source organism: Binatia bacterium (assembly GCA_041496545.1). Lineage (GTDB taxonomy): Bacteria > Desulfobacterota > Binatia > DP-6 > DP-6 > DASRHG01. The sequence continues at coordinate 10,467 of JBGQET010000128.1, forward strand.
CTTCGCCACCTGTTGTAGTGGGCAGTTCGGACCCTGTGATATCCCCTCAGGGAGCCCCGAGTGTTGCTGTGCTGGATCATGCGTGCAGGAGACTGGTTTCGTTGGCTCCTGCCAGCAGGCTATAGGCTGCAACGCGAGCTTCACCGACACGCAGTGTCAGTGAGGAATCCCTCTAACCTGTCGCCTTCCGTCTACAGGGGATGTCCCGCTCGCTGTTGAACGCCGGTGAGCGGCGGCTCCTGCCGGCGCACGGTATCGACGGCGCGGCCTTGTTCCCGCCCGGCACGAGGTGGCCGTAGCTGTCGACGGTCACCCGGATGCTGTGGTGATTAGTCGAGCGTGAACGTCACCATCCCGCTCGCGGTGCCCGACAGCGTCGCGTTGCCCGGCGGATTCGGCAGGA
>JBGQET010000129.1:0-10521 GCA_041496545.1 Binatia bacterium
CAGCAGCACGGGCAGGTCGGCGGCGACCTCCGCCAGCGTGTCGAGGAGGCTCTCGAGCACGCCCGGCACGTCGACGTTCGACGGACGGTGGAGCGTGCAGAGGCCGAAGCGCGCCCCGGCGAGCCCGAGTCGCTCGAGGAAGCCGACGCGTCGCGCCGCCGGCAGGCACCGGCGGAGCGAGTCGATCATGGGGTTGCCGACGAACCGGATGCGCTCGGGCGCCGTGCCCTCGGCGCGCAGGTTCTCGTCGGCGTCTCGGCAGGTCGTGAAGAGGAGGTCGGAGAGCGCGTCGGTCACCATCCGGTTCACTTCCTCCGGCATGGTGCGATCTCGGCTGCGGAGACCGGCCTCGACGTGCGCGAGCACCGGACGCCGCCCGCCGTCGAAGAGCGCCTTGGCGGCGACTAGCGCGCAGGCGGCGGTGGAGTTCACATCACCGACGACGATCACCACGTCGGGCCGCCGCTCGTTGAGCACCTCCTCGAAGCCGACCATCACCTTTGCGGTCTGCGCGGCGTGCGAGCCCGAGCCGACGCCGAGGTCGACGCTCGGCTCGGGGAGGTCGAGGTCGCGGAAGAAGCTGGCCGACATGTCGCCGTCGTAGTGCTGTCCGGTGTGGATCAGGTCGGCGCTCAAAGCCGTCGACGACTCGCGGATCGCCCAGTAGATGGGGGCGATCTTCATGTAGTTGGGCCGCGCGCCCGCGACCAGCAGCACGCGCCTCATGTGAGCTCCACCGGCTCGCCGGTGGCGAGCGCGGTCCGGATGGCGAACGTCGCGCGCATGCCGGCTTCGATCTCGGCGAACGGAATCGGGGGCGGCGCGCCCGCGCGGACGGCGTCGACCGTCGCGTGGAGCTCGGCGAGGTGCCCCTTGTCCCGTCCCCACGTCCGGAAGCGCCGGCGGCGCCCGCGATGCGTGAAGGTGAGCGCGCGGAAGTCATCCAGGACCGCAACCGCGCCGCCGCCGATTACCTCGAGACGCTCCTTCGGATGCGCGGCGTCGCCGTCGGCCGAATAGACGAGCGTCGCCGCCGCGCCGTTCGTGAACTCGAGGAGCGCCGTGAACGTCTCCGTGTCGGGCGCGCGCCCGGCGACGGAGGGCCGCACCGCGTGCACGCGCCGGAGCGGGGCGTCGGCCAGGTGCATGAGCAGGTCGACGAAGTGACACGCCTCGCCCACCAGGCGCCCGCCGCCCTCCGCGGCGTCGAGGAGCCAGCTGCCCTCGGGAAGCGTGCCGGCGTTCACGCGATAGCTCAGCACGAGCGGCCGGCCGACGCCGGCCAGGCACGCGCGCAGGCGCGCGACGAGGGGCGCGAAGCGTCGGTTGTAGCCGACCATCAGGAAGGGTCGCGGCGCGCGCGCGTGATCGGCGACGATCGCGTCGAGCTCCTCCTCCGAGACGCAGAGCGGCTTCTCGACGAAGACCGCCTTCCCCTCGCCCAGCATCCGACGAACGAGCGGCGCGTGCTGGCTGTGCCGCGTCGCCACCACGACGAGCCCCGTATCGTCGGCTACGGCGTCGCCGAGATCGCCCGAGCACCGCTCGAAGCCGAACTGCCGACCGGCGTCCCAGGCGCTGAGCCCGCGCGCGCTCACCACGGCCACGCGACGGATGCCCGGAACCTTCGCGAGCGCCGGCAGCAAGGTGGCGCGCGCGTACGCACCGGCGCCGACGAGGCTCACGCCGAGCGTGCCGTCCGCGACCGGCGGCCGTTCGCCGGGTGTCTCGAGCGCGACCGTGGCGGAAGGCGCCGGCGTCGCGTGTGGGTAGCAGAGCAGGATGCCGAGGTGCGGCTCGCGCGGCTCGCCGACGAGGAGCCCGTACGCCCGTGCCGCGTCGCCGATGTCGAAGCGGTGCGAGACGAGCGCGTCGAGGCGGAGCTGCGGCACGAGCCCGAGGAACGCCTCCATGTTCCGCTGCAGCGTCCAGCGCACGTACTGGTACGGGTAGTCGACGCCGCGCTCCTCGTAGTCGCGGTCGTACCGTCCCGGTCCGTACGCGCGCGACACCACGAGCCGCAGCTCCTTCTCGTAGAAGCGGCGGCGGTCGAGGTGGAGCTGCGTGTCGCCCACGACCACGATGCGGCCCCGCCCGCGCGCGAGGTCGGTCGCGAGGTCGACGGGCATCGCGTCCGCGGTCGAGGCGGCGACGAGCACGGCGTCGACGCCGCGCCGGCGCGTCGCTTCGGCCACCGCCCGCACGAGCGCCGCCGGCTCGGTCGCGACCCGCTCGCAGCCCGCCTCGGTCGCGAGTCGCGCACGCACTGGGTCCGGGTCGATGCCGAAGACGCGGCAGCCCGCCGCGCGCAGAAGCTGCACGGCGAGCTGGCCGATGAGGCCGAGGCCAACGACGGCGACGGCGTCCCCGAGGCCGCCGCGCGTGAGTCGCACGCCGTGGAGCGCGACGGAGCCGACGGTGGCGAAGGCGGCCTGCTCCGCCGAGACGCCCGGCGGGACGCCCGCGACCAGGTTCCGCGGCACGAGGTTGAACTCGGCGTGCGCGGCGTGCCCGCCCCCGGCGCAGGCGACCAGCGACCCCGCGGCGTGCTCGCCCGTGCCGTCCTCCTCCACGAGCCCCGAACAGCTGTATCCGAGCGACTCGGCGACAGAGAGACGCGTCCGCACCGCGCGCTGCGCCTCCCACACGCCGTCGCGCCGGACCTTCTCGACGACCTGGCGCACCAGATCGGGACGGCGCGCCGCCTTGGCGGCGAGCGACAGCCCAGCGAACTCCGCGACGGCACGCTCGGTGCCGCCGCTGACGAGCGACACGCAGGTCCGCACCAGCACGTGGCCGGGTCGCGCCGCGGGCAGCGGCACGTCCTCGGTCCGCGGCAGCCGGCGGCCGTCGCGCACCACGGACTTCATGAGGTCTCCATCATCGGGTTTCGGCGGGCGTAGCTTCGCCCCGCGATTTACGGACCGGCGGTCCTGCCGGTCGGGGCTGCTGAAAAAGCCGAGCCGCTCGCTAGGCGGCTCGCTCGAGGAGGTCGCCGGGGACCTCGACTCCAACGCTGCGCTGCAACAGATCGACGCTCACCACGAAGGTCGCGCGTCCGGCCCGCCACGCCTGGGCGAAGCCTTCCAGGCCCGCGAGCGGCCCGTCGACGATGCGCACGCGGTCACCCACTCGGAGCCAGGGCACGGCACGGGCGTCGGCGCTCGCGGTGACGATGCGCCGCACGGCCTCGACCTGCTCCTCCGGAACGACGTGCAGCGCGTCCCAGCGCTCGCCGAGGATGCGCACGACGCCGTCGGTGCTCACCACGCGCACGTAGGAGTCGCGTGACGGAACGAAGCGGATGAAGAGGTAGCCGGGGAAGAGCGGCCGAGAGAGAACGACGCGCCGGTCGCGCCGTCGGCTCGGGACCCGGACCCGGGGCAGGAACACCTCCAGCCGGCGGCGGAGCAAAGCCTCCTCGGCCTTGGGCTCGCACTGGCTTCGCGTCCAGACCGCGAACCACCGCTCCTCGTCCGCCGGCGCCCCGGCGAGCCGACCGGCGGCGCTCTCGCTCGTCACGGAACCACCTCCGCACCGGCTGGGCGGCTTGGCGTGCCGCGCGCCACGGCCAGCTCCCGCACGCGGGCCGATTCGCGCTGCGAGAGTACCTCCGTCACGCCTTCGTACACCGGGCGCATGTCGAGCGCGTTGCGCTGCCCGGCGTGCAGCACCGTCTCCGCGGTCGGGAAGTCTCCGCGGGCGGCGTAGACGTCGACCGCGAGCTGCTGGTAGAGGTCGCCGCGCTCGGGTGCGTGCAGCACGGCGGCGAGCAGCACCTCTTCGGCGCTCCAGTCGTCCTTCGCCTTCATGAAGTCCCGCGCGGCGCGCGCCAACCGCTCGTCGACGGCCGTGCTCTGCTCCGCCTCGGAGCGCAGCAGCGCCCCGGCCTCCCACCACCGCTCGCGCGCCTCGAGCAGGGTCGCGAGGTCGTCCACGATCGCCGCCCGCTCCTCGCCGCCCTGCGCCTGCTCGAGCGCCCGGCGCAGCCCCTTCTCGATCGCGCCGGCCGCTTGCGGGTCGAGCACGGCGAGATGGACGGGGATGCTGTTGCCGTCGGCGATCTCGCGGATGAGCCCCTCGCGGCGCAGCTCGCCCAGGTCCGCGTCGGGACCCACGTAGGCGTGCGAAACGAGGTACGGGAAGCGGAACATCGCCTCCTCGATCTCCACCACGCCCTCCGCGCCCGCGCCGGCGGCGAGCAGGCGGAGTCCGAGCCGGTCGCGTACCTCAACGGCCCAGGGCTCCAGGGCCACGGCGCGGCGGAGCGCCGCGTCGCCTTCGGGGCCAGGGCCGAGCATCTCGGCGAGCGCCTCGTGGTTCTCGCGGTCCGCGGGCGAGCGGTCGAGCGCCCGATGCACGAGTGCCACGGCTTCTGCTCGCGCCGTCTCGCCACGCTCGGCGAGCAGGCGCTCGGCACGCTCGCGGCAGTCGCGGGCGGCGAGCGGCACACGACCGGAGAGCACAAGCACGGTGTTCGCGACTTGCGGCACCAGCGCCACGCCGAGCAGGACGACGAGCGCCGGGGTGGCGGCCAGCCTGCGGCCCACCCGCGGCGCACCGTCGAGGACGAGGAGCGCGAGCAGGACCATCAGCACGAGCAGGTTGGCGGGGATGTGGAGCCCGAAATCGACGAGGCTGTGGACGAGCATCGCGGCCACGCCGCCCAGAAGACCACAGCGTAGCGCGCTACGATCTGCGAGCGCCACCTCCCAGTCGGGCCGCTCGAATCCGGCCGGGCGCTTACCGGAGCGCGCTACCGCGGTGGTGGTCGGGCGACGCGCGCGCGACGCGCGTACCACGGCAAGAGCGAAGAGCAACATCACGCCGAAGCCGACGACACCCGTCTCGGCGGCCAACTCGACGTAGTCGTTGTGCGCGTGATCCCAGATGCCGCCCTCGACGGGAGGTGCCGCATACGGACGGAAGGCGTGAAGCCAGGAGCCGAGCCCGGTGCCGAGCAGGGCGTGATCGCGCACGACGCCGATACCCTCGACCGCCACGGCCAGCCGGCTGGCGAGGCTCACGTCGGCAGCCTCCGCGGTGCTCACCGCCCCGTCGTCCTTGTCGGCGATCGCCCAGAGGGCGAGTGAGAGGACGCTCGCCAGCACGAGTGCGGCGGCCGTCGCCGGGGCGAGCCACCGCGCCAGACCCTCCCGCCGTCTCGTGGCGCGAAGTCCGCCGGCGCCCGCGACCCCCAACCCGACGAGCAACGCCGCGGCGCCGCCGCGCGATCCCGTCGCCAGGTGCGCGGCGATCATCGTCACGGCCGCCGCTCCGGCAACCAGCGGGATCCAGAGCCGCCGCTGGTGCGTGATCAGGGCCACGGCCCACGCGCGGCGCCGCTGGACGCCCATGCCCCGTCCCGCGTCGGCGGCGCGCAGCAGCCGGCGGCGCATCTGCCCGCAGAGGAGCGCCACGTAGGCGAACGCGACCGGGATCACCATCTCGAGCCAGCCGGCGAAGTGGTTGGGGTTCACGAACGGCCCCGACGCCCGTCCGCTCGTGGCCGGCACCGCGGTGACCCACATGACCATCCCGTTACCGGCTACGCGGTCGACGAGCGCCAGCATGCCGAGGAGCGCACCACCCACGAACAGGGTGAGCACGAGGCGGCCGAACACCCGATCGCGCCCGTCTTCGCCCGTGTCGCTCGCCGACCAGGGATACGCGACGAGCACCCCGAACGTCCCGAAGCCGATCGCGAGACGCACCAGCTCGCCCCACACCGCGTAGGCGTCGAACGCGAGCGGACGCCACGTCGACCAGCCGCCGCCGGGCCAGCCGGGAAGCGTGTCACGGTAGAGCTGCGCGGTCGCGGGCGCGAGCACGCCGAGCAGCGCGGGCGGCAGGGGGACCGTGGTGGCGAGCGCGAGCGCGACGAACGTAGCGAGCGCGCCGAGACCCGGTGTCGCCGGGGCGTCGGCCTGCCCGCGACGCGCGTCGACGGTGAGCGCGAGCAGCACGAGCACGACGGCGCACGCCAGCGCCACGACGAGCGGCTGGTTGCCGCCGAGCACGAGCGGTAGCCCCAGGACGAGACCCTGCAGGACCCGGAGGATGAAGCGCTCTCGGCGCGGCGCGGCCCTCATGCCGGCTCCTCCACCGCGGCCTGCTTCGGGTGGTAGTACCCGTAGTACCGATCGTAGAAGTACAGATCGCCCCAGCCGAGGTCGACGTTGTTGACCACGGCGCCGAGAAAGTGCGCCCCCGCTTGCGCCAGCTGGTCGCGCGCGCGCCTGACCAGGTCGCGCGGCGTGTCGTTGCCCTTGACCACGAGCACGACGCCGTCCGCTTCGCGCGACAGCACGCAGGCATCAGTGACCGGCAGCACCGGCGGCGAATCGAGGATCACGAAGTCGTACTGGTCGCGCAGCTGCTCGAGCGCATCGCGCATCCGGGTCGAGCCGACGAGCTCCGCGGGGTTCGGCGGGGTGGGCCCGGCGGGCACGAAGAAGATCGGCGGCACCTCAAGCGCGTGCACCAGCGAGTCGAGCTCCGCCTGTCCGGCCAGGAAGTTCGACAGTCCGCGCGCGTTGTCGACGCCCAGCGCCGGGTGGCAGTTCGGTCGCCGCAGGTCCACGTCGAGCAGGAGGACGCGCGAGCCCGACGCGGCCAGGGCGGTGGCCAGGTTGAGCGAGGTCACGGTCTTCCCCTCGCCCGCGCCCGCGCTGGTGAACAGGATCACGCGCGGCGGCGCGCCCGGCGCCGAGAAAAGGACGGAGGTCCGCAAGCTGCGGAAGGCTTCGGCCACCGCCGAGCGTGGCTCGTGGAGCACCACGAGCTCGTGGCCGCCCGGAACGTGTCCGTTGCCGTTGCCATCGCCGTTCGTCTTGGCGCGCTGCATGTCGCCGCGGCGGCGCGCCAGGTCGAAGTTGGGGATCGTGGCGAGCGTCGGGAGCTGCAGGAGGCCCTCGACGTCGTCGCGGCTCTTCACGCTGCTGTCGAAGTACTCGCAGGCGAACGCGGCGCCCACCGCCGTGACCAGCCCGAACAGCACGCCGAGGCCCAGGTTGAAGGGAACGTTCGGGCGGCTCGGTCCCTCGGGCACCTCCGCGCGCTCCACCACGCGGATGTTCGACGCCGCGAGCTCCGAGTTCACGGCCGTCTCCATCTGCTGCTTCACGAGCGATTCGTGGAGGGCATGTGCGCTGTCGACGTCGCTCTTCAGCAGGTCGTAGCGTGTGCCCAGCTCGCGCAGCTCGATCGCCGCCTGCTCCTGGTGGCTGATCTTGCGGCGCAGGCCTTCCTCGCGCAGCGACGCGGCGTCGAACCGTGCGCGCACGGCCGCCGTCTCCTGCTCGACCTCCGCGCCGAGCTGGCGGGTGACCTCCGCATCCTGGCGGGCGAGCTCGAGGATCTGCGGGTGATTCGGGCCGAGCCGTTGCGTCATCCCCGCACGCTGCGCGCGGAGGTCGAGGAGCCCCAGGTGGAGCTTCTGCACGCCCGGCTTGTCGAGGAAGTACGCGAGCGGGTCGGCGCCCTGCTGGGTCAGGAACTCGTACTTGCTCTGCAAGCCGACGCGCGAGCCCTCGGTCTTGCTGAGCAGGGTGGACAGCTCGCCGATGCGCTGCGCGAGGACCTTCTGCTCCTGGTTGACGGCGACGTCCGGGTGCTCGGACGCGAACTGCCGCAGCGCCGCCTCCGCCGCCTCGACGTGGTCGCGCGACTCCTGGAGCTGGCGGCCGAGGAAGTCCTTCGCCGTCACGTTGGTCGCGACGCGCGCTTCGTCGTTGGCGTCCATGTACGCCTCGGTGTGCGCGGCGGCGAGGAACGCGGACAGCGAGGGGCTCGGCGTGGTGAACCCGATCTCGATCAGATCGGTACCCCGCACGTCCTGGACCGAGAGGTAACGCATGTAACGATTGATGAGCGTCCGCTCGACCTGTCCCCCGCCGGCCGATCCGGTTTCAGTCGCCGGTTCCGCACCACTCTCCCAGCCGCGGGGACGGAGCGCGTTGAGCACCCGCCCGCCCACCGAGAGCAAGCCCGGACGGGCCGAGTCGGGGCGCAGGAAACCCTCGTTCTCGGACAGCCGGCGGCTCCGGATCACGCGCTCGGCAAGATCGCGACTCTGAAGCGTCGCGACCTGCGTGGCGAGGAAGCTCGACGTGCCGTTCACGGTGCGGTCGCTGTCGTCGAGGTTGAGGACGTTCTCCTTGAGACGCAGCTGGATCGACGACTCGCGCTCGACCTGGAGGCGGGTGGTGGCGGTGTAGGTGCGGGTGGTGAGGAGCGTGAGCAAGAGGGTCGCGCCGAAGACCAGGCCGAAGCACGTCGTCGCGAGCCAGCGGTACTTGTAGAGGACGCGGAGGTAGTCGCGCGGGTGGCGCGCCGGCGCCTCGCTGTACTCGGCGTCGAAGACGTCGACCGTGGCGGGGAGCGGCGCCGTCTGCGGGTGGCCGTTCGCGACGACCGCGGGGGCGGGCAGTCTTTGGTTGCTCGACATGCGAAGCCTCAGAAGAGCGGGAAGCTTCCGCCCACGTGAATGACCTCCTTGGCGACGATCCAGAGACCGTACGGCATGATCTTCACGGTCGCCGCCGGCAGGCGGACGACGTCCCCGTCGGTGATGGGGAAGTCGGGCGCTCGGCCCTGCGAGACCGCGTCGAGGTCGACGGTGAAGTAGCCCTGCTCGTCGGGACCGAGGACTCGTTGCACCGTCACGCGCCGGCCGTCGGCCGGGAAGAGTCGCCCGCCGGCCGCCGTCACCGCACCCGTGAGCGTCAAGCCGCGCGTCACCGGGTACGACCCCGGCTTGTCGACCCAGCCGTCGACGAGGACGACGCCGGCCGGCGCCAGCTGAACGACGTCACCCGGACGGACGCGCGGGTTGAGCGCCCCGGCCGGAGCGCCGCTCGCCTGGAGCAGCACGTCGAGGTCGATCCGGATGCCGGCGCCCGCGGCCGCCGCCATATCGGCGGGCGCCGGCGCGTGCGCGTCGGCGGCAGCGGGTACGAGCCGGACGACCCGGCCCGCCTTCTCGCTCGGTCCGCCGGCCGCCCAGATGAGGTCCGAGAGCGTCGCGCGCGGTCGCGTGAGCGGATAGAGGCCGGGCCGCTCGACGCTGCCCAGCACGGCCACCACCCGGCTGCGGTACTCCACGACCAGTACGCAGACCTGCGGCGCACGCAGGATGCCCGCCGTCCGCAGGCGGCGGCCGATCTCGTCCTGCGCCTCGGCTGGCGTGAGCCCCTCCACGTGGACCGCGCCGATCAGCGGGATCGTAACGTCACCCGACGCCGTCACCCGCAGACCTTGGCCGACCGGGGCCTCGGCGACGGTTGGCAGCGCGGCCCCGCCCGGTGCCGTCGCCGGGTGCGACGGCGGCGCCGACCCCCCCGCGTCCATGACGTCGGGGATACGAACGTCGAGGAGGTCGTCGGGTCCGATGCGGTAGCCCCCGTCCGGTGCCGCCGCTTCACGCTCGCTGGCGAGCGCGGCGAGGGCCTCGCGGTCGTGGGCGCTCATCAGGTCGCCGGCGGCGGCCGCAGAGGGCACCCTGGTCGAAGCCGGCGAGACGTGCGCCCCGCGGTCGGCCGCACATCCGCCGGCGAGGGAGAGGGCGAGGAGCCCCCACCCCACCCGTGTGGGAAGATCGAGCATCACCGCTGAGCCCGTAGGTACGACGTCAGGAGGTCGACCGCCTCGGGCACTGATGGAACGACTGGCAGTGCACGCGGCCGGCGTTGTTCTTACAGCAGGCCCGCTTGACGACGACGGCGCCGCGGCGCGGGGTGGGCGGACAGGTTTTCGTCTCGAGCGGGCCGACCTGCGTCTCACCGCGGCCGCAGGTCGGATCGGCAGCCGACGCCGTGCCGGCGGCGAGGCCGGCCATGAGCAGGCCGACGGTCAACAGCCTGATGCCCTTCATCGTTCGCATGCGCATCTTCCTCCTGTTCAAGGTCCAGTGGCTGCAGGGTCGCTCAAGGGCGCTGATCGCCACCCCGACCCCCTCCCCTCCGTGCCATCGCACGCGGGAGCGCCCAGCGCTCCGGACGTTTCGCGACCTGCCCGAGGAACGTCCGGAACAGCTCGCACCGCCGGTACTGCGCGCTACAGCAGAATCGGCTCAATTGTTCAGCGCTCGGTACCCGCATTGCTTCGGTGTCTGCTCGACATATTGGGGCTTGTTCGCTGTAGAGACACGGGCACTTCACGATCGTCCCCTCCGATCGCATCGCGCGTCAGCCCGTCGGACTCGCGGCGCGGTCCCGGCTCGTCACCCGTGCAACGAGCGTGCCGGCGCCGATCCCGACGCGGGACGCGGGTGCGGGCGCACGCGCGAGTCGGGCGCCGGCCCGCTAGCTAGAAAAGGAACCCGGCTGGTACGGTTCGCCCGCCGCCGCCTCGGTGTTCGTCGAACCGGAAACGAAACCTTCGAGGTTCGGTCGGGCGCGCACGACGACACTCCGCCCGTTTTTCGCGCCGCCCTCGCGCACGAGCGCACCTCGGAGGTTCGACGCCTTCCGCGACTTCGCCGGCGGGACGCCGAGCGGGACGAGGTCGAGGCGGATCGGA
>JBGQET010000130.1:0-10385 GCA_041496545.1 Binatia bacterium
CCTCGAGCGCGGTGAACGGGAAGGTGAAGCTCGCGTCCTGCGGCACGACGGCGAGCCGCCGCGCGAGCTCCCGGCGCGGGTAGGCGGCGAGCTCGCGGCCGGCGAGCCGCACGTGGCCCGTCGCCGGGGAGAGCGCGCCGGCGCAGAGCCGGAGCAGCGTCGTCTTCCCCGAGCCGTTGGGGCCGATCACGCCGACCAGCTCGCCGCGCGCGACGGCGAGGTCGACGCCGGAGAGCACCATCCGCGGCCCGAACGCGAACGAAACGCGCTCGACGTCGACGAAGCTCATGCGACCGCACCGCGGAGGCTCCGGCGCAGCAGCCAGAGGAAGAAGGGCCCGCCCATGAGCGCCGTCACCACGCCCACCGGCAGCTCCGCCGAGCCGAGCACCGTCCGGGCGACGGCGTCGGCCCACACGAGGAAGATGGCGCCGCCGAGGAACGACGCGGGCAGGAGGAGCCGGTGGTCGGGCCCGAGGACGAGCCGCAGGAGGTGCGGCACGATGAGCCCGACGAAGCCGATCATGCCGCTCACCGCGACCGCCGCCCCGATCAGCAACGAAGCCGCGAAGAAGACGGCGAGGCGCGTGCGATCGACCGCCACGCCGAGCTGCTGCGCGTCCTCCTCGCCGGCCGTCAGCAGGTTGAGACTGTACGCGTGCCACGCGAGCCAGCCGAGGCCGGCGAGGCTGTACGCCGCCGCCGCGGCGACGAGCGGGTAGCTCTGCGTCGAGAGGGAGCCCATGATCCAGAACAGCACGCCCGGCGCCGCGGTGTAGCTCGCGAGCGCTTCGATCAGCATCAGGAGCGCGGCCGCAAAGGCATTGAAGACGACGCCGACCAGGAGGATCGCGTGCGGCGTCGTCCGTCCGCCCGCGCGCGCGCCGGACGACACGAGCACCATCGCCCCGAGCGCGCCGAGGAACGCCACGCCCGGCACGACCGGCGACACGCTGTCGACCCCCGCCACCAGCGCCGTCGCGCCCGCCACCGCGGCCCCGGCCGAGATGCCGAGGACGTGCGGGCACGCCAGCGGGTTCTGGAGCACGCCCTGGAGCGCCGCGCCGGCGGCCCCGAGGCTGCCGCCGACGACGGCGGCGAGCAGCACCCGCGGGAGACGCGTCTGCACGAGGATCGCGTAGTCGGGCGTCGCGGCGCCGCCGGGGCCGAGCGCGATCGCGAGGCTCGCGTGCACCGGCCCGACGAGCGCCGCGCCGGCAAGCGACGCGACGAGCCCGAGCGCCAGCACGCCGAGCGTCACCACCAGACGTCGCGCGGTGAGATAGGGCACGCGGCCAGTCATTCCTCACCCGCGGCGAAGGCGTCGGGATGCAGCGTGCGCGCCAGCTCGGCGGCCGCTTCCACCACCCGGGGCCCGGCCCGGAAGATCGCGTCGTCGGGGAGCACGACGATGCGGTCGTCGCGCACGGCGGGTACGGTCGTCAAGCCGGCGAAGAGCGCGCGGGCACCGGCCTCCGTCCCCATCGCCGCGTCGAGGATCACCTCGGGCGCGCGCGCCACCACGACTTCCAGCGTGATCGTCGGCCAGACCTGGCCGGCGTCCGCCGCCACGTTGACGCCGCCCGCGAGCGTCACCAGCTCGTCCTGGAGGGTGCCGCCCCCGACCACGACGAGGGGGCTGTGCCCGACGACGACGAGCGTGCGCCGCGGCGGGCGCCCGGCGACGCGCGCGTGCACGGCGTCGAGTCGCGCCTGGACGTCGCCCACCAGCGCCTCCCCCGCCTCCGGCACGCCGAGCGCGCGGGCGATCGTCCGGATCGACGCCCAGAGGTCCGCGAGCGTCCGGTCCTGCACGACCTCGACGCGCACGCCGGCGCGCTCGACGGTCCGCACCACCTCCCGGTTCCCGGGCGACGGCACGGCGAGCACGAGATCGGGCCGGAGCGCCAGCACGGCTTCGACGCTCGGCGTGAGGTAGCCGCCGACGCGCGGCACGCGGCCGGCCGCCTCCGGCCAGTCGCACTGCGCGCAGGCGCCGACCAGCCGCGTCCCCGCGCCGAGCGCGAAGAGCACTTCGGTGACGGACGGCGCGAGCGTCACCACCCGCGCCGGCGGACCGACCGGCGCGCGGGGGACGGCGCCCCCGCAGCCCATGAGGATGGTCGCGAGGACGCCGGCGGCGATGAGGGAGGGTCTCACTTGCAGCGGAGGGTCCCCTTCTTCGCGTTCGGCTTGCACGGCGGATCGACGAAGGTCCGTTCGCCGCACTGTCCCGCCGCGGGACCGGGGACGAACGTCGCCTTGAGCGGCAGGCTGCCGGCGTCGATCGAGAAGTGGCCCGTCTTGCCGTGCACGCTGAACTTCACCAGGCCGGGGGTCTTGGCCGGCGTGTGGATCACCACCTTGTCGATGCCGAATATCCCGTCCGCGCCGTTGCGATACGTCGCGGTGTCCTTCTTCACCTTCCACCCGGTCTTCGTCGTCTCGTCGAAGTCGCCGCCGGGGATGACGGCGTCCAGCACGGCGCCGTCGTTCAGCAACACCCGGACGCCGGTCGTGGCCGGGTCGAGCGGGGGCGACGCCGGAAGCGTCATGACGCCCGTGAAGCCCAGCTTGTCGTCGTGGAGCTGGTTCGCGAGCTTGCCGATCGCGACCGTGGCCTGCGTGAGCCCGACGCCCGTGCACGCGTCACACGCGTCGCCGACGCCGTCGCCGTCCGTATCGGTCTGGTCGGCGTCGGCGACGCCGGGGCAGTCGTCGTCCGCGTCGCAGACGCCGTCGCCGTCCCGGTCGCGGCAGATGGCGGCGATCTCCGTCACGCCGAAGTCGAGCGCGAGCAGCTCGTCGCGCGCGGCGTCGAAGTGCATGTCGGCCGAGAAACAGAAGCCGTGCGCGCGCTCGCCGGGCGTGCCGCCACCGGGCGGGATGGCGAGGATGCGGCCCATGCAGCCGGCCGAGAACTCGCCGCTCACGAGGAGGTTGCCGTCGTTGTCGAAGACGTGCGCGTACTCGCCCGGCAGGTTGGTGACGAACGTGTCGAGGAGCATGCCGGCGGCCGAGTACCGGTAGATCGAGTCCACGAAGCTGGCGCTCACGTCGCCGACGAAGAAGACGCCGTTCGAGGCGCGCGCCAGCCCGCCCGCGTAGTTGAGGCCGGTGATGAAGTCGGTCGCCGACCCGCCCGAGACGTGGACGATACGCCCGCTGCCCGGGCCCGCCGCGTCGACCACGAGGAGCGAGCCGTCGGGGAGGACGAGCACGTCCATGGCGGCCGGGATGGTCCCGGCGGGGACCACCTCCTGCCCCTTGGCGGTCACCGCGCTCGTCCGCGTGGCGGCGTTCGGGATCGCGTACACGGTGTCGCCCGTCGTGGCGCCCGCGAGCTCCCCGGCGTTGTCCACCACGTAGAGCGTGCCCGACGCGGCGTCGAGGTCGAAGCCGCCGAGCGAGTTGAAGCCGGTCGCGATCGTGGTCGCCACACCGGCGTCGAGGCGGATGACCGACTGCGCGCCGGCGGTGAACGACGGCCCCTGACCGACGAAGACGGCGTCGTCGTGCTGGACGACGCCGCCCGCGACCGTGTCGGGGGTGGGGATCGTGTGCACCGCGTAGCCGGGCACGGCCACCACCGCCGCGCGGGCCACGCCGCCGAGGACCAGGAGGAAGACGAGAAGCCGTCGAGTCATTGCGATCTCCTTTCGCCGTTCAGGGCACGATGAAGGTGAAGCGGTCGGTGTCGCTCGTGCGACGCCGGCCGTTGCGGGGGCCGCTCGCGGTCAGCCGCACGATCGTGCGCCGTGGCGCGAGCGGGATGGTGATGGTGCGGGTCGAGCCGGGCACGAAGGGGCCGGCCGCCGCCGTCAGGTCGTGCGTGCCGACGCGCAGGCGCACGCTCCCCGGCACGACGTCGGGTGCGATCACGACGACGAGCGTCGCGCTCTGCGCCCCGGCACCCGCGTGCGTCGTCGCCGCGCTCGGGACGACGTACGTGAGCAGCTCGTCGCCGTGGCGCCGGTTGCCGCCACCGCCGAAGAGCGGCGGCTCGAGCGGGCCGCAGGCGGCGTCGTTGGGGCACGGGTCGCAGGCGTCGCCGAAACCGTCGCCGTCGGCGTCCGCCTGCGCGGGGTTGGCGACCGTGGGGCAGTTGTCGCACGCGTCGCCCACGCCGTCGTGGTCGGCGTCGGCCTGGTCGGGATTCGGGACGACGGGGCAGTCGTCCGTCGCGTCGGGCACGCCGTCGCCGTCCGCATCCGGGGCGGGGCCGGTCTCGCACTCGTCGCCGACACCGTTGCCGTTGCTGTCGATCTGCGCCGGGTTCGCCGTCGTGGGGCAGTTGTCGCAGGCGTCGCCGACGCCGTCGCGGTCGGCGTCGGCCTGGTCCGGGTTGGCGACGTGTGGGCAGTTGTCGACGGCGTCGGGCACCCCGTCGTGGTCGCTGTCGGGCGGGCCGCCCGGCTGGCACGCATCGCCGACGCCGTTGTGGTCGGCGTCGCGCTGGTCGGGGTTGGGCACGGTGGGACAGCTGTCCGCGACGTCGGGGAAGCCGTCGCCGTCGGTGTCCGGGAGCCCGGCGATGTCGACCGAGTGCACGGCGCCGACGGCGTCGAGGTCGAAGCCCGAGAGGCCGCCGAGGCCGGGCGTGAGCGGGCCGGCGTCGATTCGCACGAAGCGCGCGGCGGTGAGCCCGACGGCGGCCAGGTCGAAGGAGTCACCGCCCGAGCCGGCCGGCGGCACGAAGCCCACGAACGGCAGGCCGACCAGCGACGCGATCGGCGTCGTGCTCGGCACCGCGGCCGAGGCGTCGTCGGTGGCGAAGACGGGATAGACGCCCGCGCAGCCGGGGTAGTACGGCGGCATGTCGAGCGCGCACGGGAAGGCGAAGAAGTGCACGCCGTCGGCGCTCACCGACACCGTTGCCGGCTCGGCGAACGGCGGGCCCGTCAGGGTCCCGTGGGTGAGGAACGCGTTCTCGAAGACCGTGAAGTCGGGGCCCGGCCGGTCGACGATCACGTTGTCGGTGAAGGCGAGCACGATCGAGCCGCCGAGGCCGAGCGAGAGGGTGTCGGTCGAGCCCTGGAACGGCCCGCCACCGTGCGGCGGCCCGAGCACGACGCCGGGCAGCGCCCCTTCACCCCCACCGCCACCCAGCCCCCTCGTGTACGACGCGACCTGATCGGCGAAGCGATCGGCGCGCGCGGAGACGGCGCCCGCGACCAGGAGAAGGACCCCGAGTGTGACGTGTCTCATGGCAGGAACCCCATCGCGAAAGGTGGAAGCCCGACGTCGATCACGTTGCGCGTCAACTGCCGATCGCTCGCGGGGTCGAAGATGCGGATGCCGGGCGCGGGCAGCGCCTGGTCCGCGACCCAGAGCGTGCCGTCGGGCGCGAGCGCGATGTCGGGCAGGTTGTAGTTGCTGGTGAGGAGCCGGCGCGTCACGACACCGCGGCTCGGGTCGAAGGCGACCAGCACGTTGCGTGGCGGGGCCGTGGGGACGAACACCACCGCGTAGCCCTTGGTGGGCGAGACGAGGACGAAGTCGGTCACGTTGCCGCCTAGCGTTCGCTCGTCGAGGAAGATGCCCTCGGAGCGGAGCGCCACCGGATCGATCCGCTCGAGGCCGCCGTCGCCCACACGGAAGAAATTCCCCACCGTCGCCACCACGAGCTTCCCGCTCCCCGGCTCGCGGACGAGCCCGGAGGCGTCGCCGAAGGCGTTCGCGCCCGCCAGCTCGACACTGCCGACGACGCGATCGGTCCCGGTGTCGATCACCGCGAGCAGGCTCGGCCCGGTCGGCGCGAACAGGCGATTGGTGTCGAGACGCTCGAGGCTCACGAAGAGGCGGTCCCCGACGACCGCCATCTGGTCCATCTCGGGGAGCCCGTCGGCGTCCGCGAAGGCGCGGAGGTCGATCGCGCCGCGGAAGAACCCCGCGCAGGTGGGCGCCGCGGGATCGACGATCCACAGCTCCGTCCGCCCGTAGCGCGTCACGTAGGCCTTGTGCGGGTCCACGACCGCGACGTCGTGCGGGTTGGAGCCCGGCCCGGTGGAGCATTCGAGCAGCGTCGCGAAGCCGTGCCGGGGATCGAGCACCTGGAGGTTGTCGCCGAGGTAGCGGTTCACGACGTACACGCGGTCACCCGCGACGCGCACCACCGCGTCGGAGTGGATCGGGGTGTCGAGATGCGTGACCGTGCGGCGTGCGACGCCGACCGTGACCAGCGCGCCGGTCTCGAAGTCCGTGGTCACGACGACGGCCCGCGCGGATCGCACGCCGCCCGCGCGCAGGCACACGAGGCGGAGTCGCGCGCGCTCGAGCTTCCGTCCATGCCCGACCGCGACCACCGCCGCCGTCCGCCGCGCCCGACGTCCGAGGCTCACCCGGACGGGCGCCTCGGTGCTGCATCCCGCCGCGCCCGGCGTGCCGAGCGCGGCGACGGCGCCGCCGAGGAGCGCCGCGTCCGCGCCGTGCACGCGCACGGGCGCCGCGCAGCCCGCCGCCGCCACGCAGAGCGCGACCGGGAAGGTGCAGGCGCCGTCGGCGATCCCGTCGAGGTCACACGTGGGGTCGCCGTCGCGGCAGGTGGCGCGCGAGCCGACCATGCGGCCGGCGACGCGCCAGCCGTCGAGGCACGGAGCGGCGCCGGCCGCCGCGGCGACCGCCAGCACGGCGGCGAGTGCAAGGCTAGCGCGTCGCATCGTCGTCTCCACCGCGCCCGAAGCCGTACGCGAGGGTCACAAACAGCGCACGCCCCGGGAGTGGGAAGCCGAGGACGTCGCGGGTGCGGTCGTCGCCGGCGTTCTTCGCCTCGAGCGTCGCGCGCAGGCCGGGGAGTGGGAGGGCGAGCTCGAGCCCGACGTCGTGCAGCACGCGGCTCCCGACGCGGCGCACGTTGGCACGGTCGAGGAAGTCGTCGGCGATGACGTTCGCTTCGTAGAACAGGCGCCCGGGCCAGAGACGGGCGAGACCGGGCAGCGGATGGCGCGGCGACCAGGCGAGCTCCACGTGCGCGAACGCCTCGTCCGCCGGGCGGCCGGGGAGCTGCTTGCCGCGGAGGAAGGTGACGTCGCCGTCGTCGCGCGCGTCCTGGTGTGTGTAGTTCACGGCGAGCCCGATCCGATCGGCAATCCGTCCGCGCGCGCTCACCTCGTGCCCCTGCACGGAGGCCGAGGTGACGTTCTCCGGGCGGACGATGCGCTGCGAGTTCTGGACGAGCTGGATCAGGTCGTCGATCGCGTTGTCGAAGTACGCGTACTCGAAGGCGAGGTTGCGGAGCACACCGACGGGCAGCGGCGTCCAGCGGAAGCCGACGTCACCGTTGAGCGACGTCTCGGGCTTGAGCCGCGGGTTCCCCACCACGACGCCGCGGTTGCCGAACAGCTCGGAGAGGTTCGGCTCGCGCGCCCAGCGGCCGACGTTGCCGAGCAGCGTGATCCGCGGCCAGACCTCCGCGCGGAGGCCGAAGCGCGGCGACCAGAAGTCGCGTGTGCTGGTGCCGCCGACCGCGAGCACGGCGGGCAGCGACGGGTCGCCCGGGAAGTCGTCGTGGAAGATTTCCCAGCGCAAGCCGGGGACGAGCGACAGCCGTTCGCCGAAGAAGAGCACCTCGTCCTCGGCCGCGAGCGTGCCGCGGAGGCGCGTGCGGGCGGGCGCGTCGGGCCCCGCGCGCAGGCGCTCATCTTCGGTGAACCGCTCGTGGCCGAGCGCGGCGAAGGCGCCCGGCGCCTGATGCGCGCCGAGCGCACCGCGCAGCAGCGCCTGCACGCCGGCGGCTGTCGTGCCGTCCACGACGTCCGTCGCGGCGAGCCCGATCTCGTGCCGGGGGTCTTCGAAGTGCTGCCGCTCGTGCACGACGTAGGTCTTGAGGTCCGCCTCGGCCGGCAGGCCCGCGACCGGCGAGAGGCGCGCGTCGAGGTGCGCGACCTCGCGCAGGGTCTGCAGCCCGGTGTGGAGCGCCTGGACGCTGCCGACGCCCGGCACGCCCTCGTGCTTCACGAAGGTGTCGCTGGTGAGCGTCGCCGAGAGCGGACCCGCGGGGCGCCAGCCGAGCCGCGTCGTCAGGTCGCCCAGGTCGAAGGCGTTGTTCTTGCGGCGCTCGTCGCGGTCGTCGGCGGGGTTGGCGGTCGTGCCCTGGTCGTTGGTGAAGGTAAAGTCGCCGGCGCTGCCGAGGTAGTGGCCGAAGGCGAGGTACTCCCACGCCCCGACGCGTGCGCTGCGGACGACGTCGGCCTTCCGGGTCTCGAAGGAGCCGTACGACGCGCTGCCCGCGGTGAGAGGCGTGTCGCCCGGCCGGCGCGTCACGACGTTCACGATGCCGCCGGGGCCCGACTGCGCGAAGGCGAGCGGCGTCGTGCCGCGGTACACCTCGACGTGATCGACGGCGTCGAGCGGCAGGTCGCTCAGGTTGACGACCTCGTTGTCCGCACGGCTGAGCGGCACGCCGTCGAGGTAGACCTGCACCTGGCCGGCGGAGGAGCCGCGGATCGACACGGTGCTGAAGTCGCCGAGGCCGCCGAAGCGCCGTACCTGGACGCCCACCGTGTCGGAGAGCGCTTCGGCGAGCGTGGTGACGGACGTCGGCGCGGACGCGGTGTCGACGACGGTCGCGAACGCCGTCCGGTCATGCGCGGTCGCCGCGTCGCGCACCGCGGGCGCGCTGACGACGACCTCGCCGAGCGTCTCGCCGCGACGTTCGTCCGCGGCGCGCGCGCGCGTCACCGCGAGCGCGAGCGCGAGCGCGAGGAGCGATGCGCACGGTCTCGGCGTCTCTCTCACCTCCCTCCGTCCGCGACAACGGAGGCGAGAGACCGCCGCCCGACGGGCGTCGGGCGCCGACCGATCCCAGCTCCTTCCCCGCGGAAGGTCTCACTGCTGGCGTCGGCCGGGTAGGTTTTCTGGCTCGGGGATCGTCCTTCCCCGGTCCCTTCCCACCTCTCGCGAGGCAGTGGATGTGACCGGGGTCGTCACCCCTTACAGCTGCGGGGCAGCGGGGGATTTACACCCCCTTCCCTGTCCCGACCGAAGTCGAACGCCGTGTAGCCGGCGGGCGCGTGGGTGTCAACCGGGGCACGACGTCCGCGCGCAGTGAGTCATGGTCGCCCATTCACATCCGGCACGCCAAGTCCGTGAAATCCATATCCGGGTTGCCTTGAAGCGCGCCGCGCGCGCGCCCTCTGCCGTCACGCCGATGACGCCGCGGCAAGTCGGTGTCGTCTGAGTTGGTCACATGGTGTTCGCTGTGAGCTTTTTCGCAGCAGGATCGAGCCCGGGCGCGCGCTCCGAACGCCCGGCCCCCGCGGGCACATTGGTTGCTCCTCACGTGGGTGCCCCCGTTGCGCTGCCGTCTTTCGGTCGCTCCACGCCCCCGCGGCCGCATAGCACAGCGCACGGCAACTGAGCCGTCGCCATGTACGCCCGACAAGCCCGCCGCCACTCGAGCGCGGACGACAATTCGCCGTCACGCGTGGGGGTTCGTCGACCGTGCGCCGCGGCGCTCGCTCTTGTGCTCGCGCTCGCGCGCTCCGTCGTCGCCGCCGACCCCGTGACCATCACCACCCTGCACCCGACGCAGGACACCTTCGTGGGCGGACGGCGCGGGTTCCCGGTCGGGCACAACGCCTTCCTCACCGTCAACGCGCGCTACACCGTCCTCCTCCAGTTCCCGCTCACGGCCCTCCCCGCCGCCACCACGCTGCGCACCGCGACCCTCCGCCTGTGGCTCACTACCGCGCGCCGCACGCAAGCCGTGACCCCGATCACCGCGCACGCGCTCCTCTCTGCCTGGGACGAGACCACCACCACCGCCGCCACCGCGCCCCGCGTGAACTCCGAGGTCGTGAGCACCAACGTGCTCAAGGGCAGCCAGGTCGGGGACTGGATCGAGTGGGACGTGACGCCGCTCGTCGCGGGCTGGCTCGCCGATCCGCCGACCAACCAGGGCCTCGCGCTCCTCGGCGCGGCGCGCACGCTGTTCGAGTTCGCGAGCGCCGACGCGGGCGCGCACTCGCCCGAGCTGGTGCTCGCCTGTGCGCCCACCGACACGCCGGGCGCCGGCGCGACGGGCCCGACGGGCGCGACGGGGCCGACCGGGACGGCGGGGCCGACCGGCGCAGCCGGCGGCACCGGGCCCACCGGGGTGGCGGGGCCGACCGGCGCCACGGGCAGCGCGGGCAGCACGGGGACGGCCGGCCCCACGGGTTCCACCGGCAGCGCCGGTGTCACGGGGGCCGCGGGCGCCACCGGCGTGACCGGCGCCACGGGCGACACCGGGCTCACCGGCGCGACGGGCGATACCGGTGCCACCGGCCCCACCGGCGCCTTCGGCGGCGACGCCTTCGCCTTCACCTTCAGCACCACCACCACCGACGCCGACCCCGGCAACGGCACCCTGCGCTTCGACAACGCCACCTACTCCTCGGTGACGAA
>JBGQET010000131.1:0-10147 GCA_041496545.1 Binatia bacterium
CGATCGTCGCGACGCTCGCGATCAACGACGTCTTCGCGTGGGACAAGACGAAGTACCTCCAGAGCGTCTACCAGACCGAGCGCACCGACCACCCCGGCGGCGACATGGTGCTGAAGGGCGACGCCGACAAGACGCACCTCCTCGGCGGCACGATCCGCGTGCTGCCGCAGCCGAAGCACCCGAAGTTCGGCAAGTACGTGCTCACCCCGCGCGAGGTCCGGACACTCCTCGCACAGAAGGGCTGGAGCCGTGCCGTCGCCTTCCAGACCCGCAACCCGCTCCACCGCGCGCACGAGTACGCGCTCGTCTACGGCCTCGAGGCGCTGCTCCGCCAGGGCCACAACGCCGGCGCGGCGCTGAACCCGCTGATCGGCGAGACCAAGGGCGACGACGTGCACGCCGACGTCCGCATGCAGACCTACGAGGCGCTCATCCAGACGCGCGCCCTCGGCGAGGGCGACAGCGACCCCGCGCTCTGGGGGCCGCGGAAGGAATCCGTCCCCGACCGCGTCATCCTCCTCGGGCTCGACATCAAGATGTTCTACGGCGGGCCGAAGGAAGCCGTCATGCACGGCATCTACCGCCAGAACTTCGGCTTCACCGACCTGATCGTCGGCCGCAAGCACGCCGACGCGCCCTACCACGACGGCACCTCGATCTGGGGCGACTTCGACGCGCAGGAGATCTTCGCGTCGTTGAAGGGCGACTTGAAGATCAAGCCGGTGAAGGTGGGCTTCGCCGCGTTCTACGAGTCGGTCGGCCGCGTGGACCTGACCGACAACCACCCGAGCGAGAAGCCGGTGTCGATCTCGGGCAAGGACGTGCGGAAGGCGCTGATGGAGGGCCGCGAGGTCGACCCGCGCATCATGCGGCCGACGACGTCGAAGATCCTCGCCGCCGCGATGAAGGGGCAGTGAGGGTCGACGTCGCCTGCACGAAGTGCGGGCAACGGAAGCGGCTCGACGTCGGCACGCCGGCGGCGGGGCAGAGCGTCGAGGAGTACGTCCACCTCTTGCAGGAGCGGCTCGCGCACCGGCCGAGCTTCGAGTGCTTCGGGGGGCACTTCGAGACGCGGCCGCCGGTGCCGGAGTTCTGGCAGGTCGACTGGACGACGCTCGGCGACTAGCGCGGGCCGCCGAACGGGTGCACTTCGACCGACACGCCGAACACCTGCACCATCAGGACGTAGAGCGCGAACATCGCCGTCAAGAGCGCGCCGAGCGCCGTCACCGCCACGCCCGAGAGCATGAGGAAGGTGACCAGCGCGCCGATCGTGACCAGCGGCACCAGGAAGCCCGGGCGGTTGAAGGGCGCGACCGGCCGCAAGAGCGCCAGGAGGCCGTGCTGCCGCGCCTCCGCCCCGAACGCCTCCGCCACCGACCAGAGCTGCGCCTTCAGGTCCTCCACCCAGTTCGCCATCAGTCCTCCGCCCGCAGCATGATGATGAGCGCGCCGTCGCTGCTCTTCGCTTGCTGGTCGACGCCGAACAGCATCACGCCGCGATTCTGCAGCCGCACGTCGGTGTCCACCAGCGCGCGGCTCCCGTCGAGGAGCTTCACCTGCATCACGACCGCCTGCTCGCGCATGCCCTTCGGCACGACGTACATCACGCGCCCGCCCGGAACCGTGAACGACTCGCGCATGCCCCACGTGCAGCGGCGGCTCTCCTCGCCCACGACGCGGAACGAGCGGTAGCCGACCAGGCGGCGCAGCCGCGGGCGCAGCTCGATCAACTGCGCGTCCGACGGGCCGCTCGCGAAGGCGCGCACGCTGGTCACCTTCACGTCCAGCGCGGTCGCCGTGCACGGGGCGGCCGCGAGCGCGGTCGCGAAACCCAGGACCGACCCGAAGGCCGCGCCGAGCGGCCGGCGGGTCACTGCCCGTCGCCCTCGGCGCTCACCATGATGAGCGTCGTGCCGTACTTGCGCTCGCGCCGCAGCTCGAGGCGGGCGCTGTCGCTGTCGAGGCGGTCGATCACGGTCTGGTTCGCGCGCGGGCGCGCGGCGGCCACGCGCTGCACCTCGTGCGCGGGCGGCGTGCTGAGCCAGAGCATCGCGCCGGCTGCCATGGCCAGGCCCGCGGCCCACGCGGGCGCGGCGCGCCAGCGGCGGATCGAGGTGCGCCGCGCGTCCTCGCGCGCCATGCCCGACGACACCGCCGACCACACGCCCGCGAGGTCGAGCGACGCGGCCTCGGCGTCGAGCGAGCCGGCGAGCGAGTGGCGCACGGCGCTCAGCTTCCGCACCGTCGCGTCGCACACGGCGCAGCCGCCGGCGTGCCGCGCGACGTCGAGGAGCTGCTCGCCCGGGAGCTCGCCGTCGATGAACGCGTCGAGCAGCTCACCGGCTTCGTCGCACGTCATGACGCGCTCAGAGCAAGCCTTGCAGGCGCGCCTGGAGCTGGCGGCGCGCGTAGTGGAGTCGGCTCATCACGGTGCCTTTCGGACACTGGAGCACTTCGCTGATCTCCGCGTAGGAGAGGCCATCCACTTCGCGGAGGAGTATGACCGCTCGGTGATCGGGGGTCAACTCTGAGATCGCCTCGCGCAGGCGCTCTGCGATCTGGGAGTCGCGCGCGCGATCGAACGGCTGATCCTGCGGCACGCCGTCGGGCTGCGGGAGGACGATCGTCTCGCCCCGCTCGTCGGGCTCGAGCGGCACCTGTGCCTCCTTCGTCTCGCGCCGCTGGTGGTCCACGCAGAGGTTGAAGGCGATGCGGTAGATCCAGGTGTAGAAGCTGGAGTCGCCCTTGAAGCGCTCGAGGTTCTGGTAGGCCTTGGTGAAGGTCTCCTGGACCACGTCGAGCGCGTCCTCCCGACCGCGAAGCATCCCGAGCGCCAGCGCGGCGATCCGGCGCTGATACCGCTCGACCAGCTCGCGGAAGGCCTCCTGCCGACCCGCCCGCGTGCGCTGGACGAGCTCCCAGTCGCTATCGGCCACGAAACGCTCTCGGCTGAGACGACGTTCCGGCGACCGTATTCAATCGGCGCGGGGTCAGTGGGCCTCCGTCCAGTTGGCGCCGTCGTGCACGTCCACCTTCAAGGGGACCCGCAGCGGCCAGACCCCTTCCATGGCATCGCGCACGGCGGCTGCGGTGGCCGGAAGCTCCCCGGCCGGGACCTCCAGCACCAGCTCGTCGTGGACCTGGAGGAGCATGCGCGCCCCCAGGCCGTCCTTCCCGAGGCGCTGGTCGACGGCCAGCATGGCGAGCTTGATCAGGTCGGCGGCCGACCCCTGGATGGGCGTGTTGGTGGCCGCCCGCTCGGCGAACTGGCGGACGGCGGGGTCCCGGGCCGCCAGCTCGGGGAGGTAGCGGCGGCGGCCGAGGACGGTGGACACCCAGCCCCGGCTGCGGGCCTCGGCGATCGTGCCGTCGACGAAGGCGCGCACCCCGGGGTAGCGGCGGAAGTAGCTCTCGATGTAGGCCGCCGCCGCGTCCTGCGCGACACCCAGCTCGCGCGCCGCCCGCGCCGGCCCCATGCCGTAGACGATGCCGAAGTTGATCACCTTGGCGAGGCGCCGACCCTCCGCCGGCGGCCGGTCGGAGAAGACCTCGGCGGCGGTGCGCGCGTGGATGTCCTCGCCCTTCGTGAAGGCGTCGACCAGCACGGGGTCGTCGGCGAGGTGGGCCAGCACGCGCAGCTCGATCTGCGAGTAGTCGGCCGACAGCAGGCGATGCCCCGGCGCGGCGACGAACGCCGAGCGGATGCGCCGGCCCTCCTCGGTGCGAATGGGGATGTTCTGGAGGTTCGGGTCGGAGCTGGAGAGCCGGCCCGTCGCGGCGACGGTCTGGTTGAAGGAGGTGTGCACGCGGCCGGTCGCCGGGTCGGCCAGCGCAGGGAGCGAGTCTACATATGTAGACTTGAGCTTCGAGAGCGCGCGCCACTCGAGGATCTTCGCCGGCAGCGGGTGCTCGGCGGCGAGCCGCGTCAGCACGTCGACGTCGGTCGAGAGCCCCGTCTTCCCGCGCCGCACGCCGCGCGACGAGATCTTGAGCTTCTCGAAGAGGATGGTGCGGAGCTGCGGCGGCGAGCCGATGTTGAACTCGCAGCCGGCGAGGCCGTAGATCTCCGCCATCAGCCGCTCGAGCGTGGCGCCGAACTCGGCGGACAGTCGGGCGAGGAGTGGGAGGTCGAGCGCCACGCCCGCCAGCTCCATGTCGGCGAGCACGCGCGCGAGCGGCATCTCGAGGTCGTGGAAGAGGCGCTCCATCTCGTAGAGGCGGAGCCGCTCCTCGACCAGCGGCCGGAGCGCGTGCGCGGCGCGCGCCGCGCGACACGCGGCCAGACCCGGCGCGGCGTTCGGGTCGCGCGGCTCGCCGAGCAGCTCCTCGGCGAGCGCCGCGACGCCGTGGTCGGGGCGCGACGGGTTCAAGCAGTACGAGGCGACCGCCAGGTCGAAGCCGGGCCCTTCGAGCGCGAGCCCGCGGCGCGCAAGCGCGACGCGGAGCGCTTTCAGGTCCTCGCCCAGCTTCGGCACGCGCGCGTCGGCCAGGAGCGGTGCCAGCGC
This sequence comes from Binatia bacterium, assembly GCA_041496545.1. Lineage (GTDB taxonomy): Bacteria > Desulfobacterota > Binatia > DP-6 > DP-6 > DASRHG01. The sequence goes on from JBGQET010000131.1 coordinate 4,509, forward strand.
GGCGAGCGCGCCGGGCGCGTCGGGCTCGGCGAGGAGCGTCACGGGCCCGCTCGGCCCCGCGACGGCGAGCGCCACGAGCTTCGCCGTGGTGGCGCGCGGCCCGTCCAGGCTCGACACGACGGCGACGGCCGCGCCGGCGTCGAGCGCCGGCAGCGCGGCGCGGATCTCCTCCGGCGTCCTCACCTCGCGGTGCTCGACCTCGGCCGTCTCGCCCCCCGGCGCGATCTCCCGCAGCAGCGAGAAGAACTCCAGCTCGGCGAAGAGCGAGCGCACGGCGGCGAGGTCCGGTCCCGGATACCGGAACTCCTCCAGCTCGAGCGTCACCGGCACCTCGCGCTCGATGGTGGCGAGCTGCTTCGAGAGCCGCGCGGTCTCGGCCTCGCGCACGAGCGCTTCGCGCACCTTCTTGGCGCCGCGGATGGGGAGCTTCTCCACCTCGTCCAGCCGCTCGAGGATGGTTTCCACCGGGCCGAGGGCGCCGACGAGCGCGCTCGCCGTCTTCTCGCCGATCCCCTTCACACCCGGGATGTCGTCGATCGCGTCGCCCATGAGACCCAGCACGTCGGGCACCAGCGCCGGATCCACGCCGAAGCGCTCGCGCACCTCGGCGATCCCGAAGCGGCGCTCCCGCATCGAGTCGAGGAGCGTCGTCCGCTCGTCCACGAGCTGCATCATGTCCTTGTCGCCGGTCACGATGACGGTCTCGAGGCCGGCCTCGCTCGCCTGGCGGGCGAGCGTGCCGATCACGTCGTCGGCCTCCACCCCCGCGATCTCGACCACCGGCAGGCGGAGCGCCGCCACGACTTTTCGGACGTACCCGAGCTGTGGGCGCAGCTCGTCGGGCATGGGCGCGCGGCTTGCCTTGTAGCCGGCGAAGAGGGCGTCGCGGAAGGTCTCGCCCGGGGCGTCGAAGACGACCGCCACGTGGGTCGGCTTCTCCTCGCGGAGCAGCTTCGCCACCATGTTGGTGAAGCCGTAGACGGCGTTCGTCGGCAGCCCCCGGGTCGTGCCGAGACCGGGGATGGCGTGGAAGGCGCGGTAGACGTAGCCGCTGCCGTCGATCAGGTGCAGGCGCGGCCGCATCCCCGCGCCGGGACGCTAGCAGAGGGTCCGGGCGGCGGCAATCTTGACTTCCGGGAGGGCGGCCGATAGGTACCGGCCCGAATTTTTCCTCCGGTGGATCGTCGAATTTTGCTTGAATGATTGAAGTCGCCAACCTCAGCAAGCGCTACGGCGACATCGCGGCGGTCCGGGACGTCTCCTTCACGGCGCCCACGGGCAAGATCGTCGGCTTCCTCGGGCCGAACGGCGCCGGGAAGACCACCACCATGCGGGTCATCACCGGCTTTCTGCCGGCGACCAGCGGCACGGTGCGCGTCGAGGGCTTCGACGTCTTCGAGCAGTCCACCGAGGTGCGGAAGCGGATCGGCTACCTGCCCGAGAACCCGCCCCTCTACAACGACATGTCGGTCGTGCCCTATCTCCGCTTCGTCGCCCGCCTGAAGGGCATGGCGCGCGCCGACATCGGCCCCGCCCTCGAGCGCGTGATCGAGACCTGCGGCCTGACGTCCGTGCGCGACCGCCTCCTCGGCCACCTCTCCAAGGGCTTCCGGCAGCGCGTCGGGCTCGCGCAGGCGCTCATCCACGACCCGCCCGTCCTCGTCCTCGACGAGCCCACCATCGGCCTCGACCCGCGCCAGATCATCGAGATCCGGAGCCTCATCAAAACGCTCGGCGCCAAGCGCACCGTCGTCCTCTCGACGCACATCCTGCCCGAGGTCTCCCAGGTCTGTGACAAGGTCGTCATCATCAACGACGGCCAGGTGGTGGTCGAGGACGAGATCGGCAACCTGACCAAGGGCCGCACGCTGGAGGACGTCTTCATCGAGGCCATCTCGCGCGACCTCGGCACCGGCGGCCGCGCGGTCGCCAGCGTGGAGGCGGAGGGCTAGTGCGCAACGTCATCACCATCGCGGGCCGGGAGGTCCGGTCCTACTTCGGCTCGCCGGTCGCGTACGTGCTGATGGCGGCCTTCCTCGCGCTCTCCGGGTACTTCTTCTTCGCGCTCCTCACCAACTTCAACCAGGCGCTCCAGATGTACACGCTGATGCGCAACCCGGAGCTCCAGCGCTTCAACCTGAACCAGATGGTGATCGCGCCGCTGCTCCACAACATGTCGGTGCTGCTCATCTTCATCGTGCCGGCGATCACCATGCGGATGTTCCCCGAGGAGAAGCGGTCCGGCACCTACGAGCTGCTGCTCACCTCGCCCGTCCGCACCAGCGAGATCGTGCTCGGGAAGTTCCTCGGCGGGTTCGTGCTCGTCGTCCTCATGACGGTGCTCTCCGGCTTCTTCGGCGTGCTGCTCTCCGTCTGGGGCAACCCCGAGGTGCCGCTCATGCTCGCCGGCTACCTCGGCCTTCTTCTGATGGCGACCGCCTTCCTGGCCATCGGCACGCTCATCTCGTCGTTCACGGAGAACGTGGTGGTCGCCTACGTCGGCACGCTGTTCGCGCTCCTCGTGCTCTACACGATCGGCTGGGCCCAAGAGACGGTGCAGGGCCCGCTCGGCGGGATCATCCGCTACGCGTCGATCACCGACCACTTCGCGGAGCTGACCAAGGGCATCATCGACACGAAGGACCTGGTCTACTTCGCGACCCTCCTGGTCATCGGCATCTTTCTCACGCACCGCTCCGTCGAGTCGGTTCGCTGGAGGTAGCAGTGCGTCGCTCGGCGTCTCTCTTCGGCATCCTCGGTCTCGTCACCCTCGCCTTCGGCTTCGCGTTCGTCTTCGTCGTCGAGCGCGCGGGGCGGGATCCCTTCGTCCTCGCCAACCTCGTCATCGGTTTGGCGCTGCTGGTCACCTACCTCGCGGTCGGCTTCGAAGACTTCCGCTCGATGCTCGGCCAGCGCTCGACGCGCTACGGCGCGGGGGCGTTCGTCTACACGGTGCTCTTCGTCGTGCTCGCCGCCGGCGGCAACTACCTCTCCTACCGCCACCACCACCGCTGGGACCTGACCGAGGCCAGCGTCTACACGCTCGCGCCCCAGTCGAAGAAGGTCGTGCAGGCTCTCAAGGACGACCTCACCATGACCGGCTTCGTCGAGGGCGGGCAGGACCAGGGGCTCGAGACGCTCCTCGACGGCTACCGCTACGCCGCCCCCGACCACGTGAAGTTTCGCCTGGTCGACCCCGACAAGGAGCCGCCGCTCGCCCAGCAGATGAAGATCACGGCGCTGCGCAGCGTGAACCTCCAGTACGGCAAGGAGTCGTTCGTCGTCACCAGCCCCAGCGAGGAGACGGTCACCAACGGCATCATCCGCGTCACCGGCACGGCGAAGAAGACGGTCTACTTCGTCGAGGGGCACGGCGAGGCCGACGTCGCGAACACGCAGGACGCCAAGGGTTTCTCCGCGGCGAAGGTCGCCCTCGAGCAGGAGAACTACGAGGTCAAGACGCTCGTCCTACCCGGGGTCGCCGACAAGATCCCGGACGACGCCAGCGTCGTCGCCATCCCCGGACCGCAGCGCGCGCTCACCGAGCACGAGATCGACCTCCTCCAGGCCTACCTGAAGCACGGCGGCCACCTGCTCGTGATGGTGGGACCGCGCGAGGGCGACGAGAAGCTCACCAAGCTCCTCGCCGACTACGGCGTGAAGCTGGGCAGCAACATCGTGGTGGACCAGGAGCTGCGCCTTTTCCAGGGCCCCAGCATGGGCATCCAGCCGCTCACCAAGACCTACGGCACGCACCCGATCACGCAGAGCTTCCACGACTACACGATCTACCCGTCCACCCGCACCGTCGAGGCCGACGCCGCGGGCAAGACCGGCGTGCAGGCGACCGAGCTGGTGAAGACCAGCCCCACCAGCATGGCGCTCGGCAAGGTCGACGAGCTGTTCAGCAAGGGCACGGCCGCCGTCGACCCGAGCGACAAGAAGGGCCCGCTGTCGATCGCGGTCGCGGTCGAGGCGAAGGTCGCGGACACCACACCGCCGGCCCAGGCGCGGCTCGTCGTCTTCGGCACCGAGCAGTTCGCCGACAACCAGCGCCTCACGCAGAACCCGCTCAACGCTGACCTCTTCCAGAACGCGATCGGCTGGCTCGTCGGGCAGGAGGAGCTGGTCTCGATCCGCAGCCGCAGCATCCGCACCTCGAAGGCGGAGCTGACCAGCGGGCAGACGAAGCAGCTCTTCTACCTCTCCGTCGGGATCATGCCCGAGCTGCTCAGCCTGATCGGCATCATCGTCTGGTTCGTTCGGAAGTCGCGGTGAAGCTCGGTCGGATCTTCGTCCTCCTCGTGCTCGTCGCGGGGCTCGGGGCGTACCTCTACTTCTACGAGGTCCCCCAGACGGAGAAGGCGGCCAAGAAGGAGAAGCTCGTCACCCTCGACAAGGACGCGGTGACGGGCGTCACGCTCACGTACCCGGACCGCGAGCTCGAGCTGAAGAAGGGCGACAAGGGGTGGCGGCTCGTGAAGCCGGTCGACGCCCCGGCCGACGACGCCGCCGTCAAGGCCGTCATCTCGACGCTCGCCGACGCCGAGGTGCAGAAGACGCTCGACGAAGCGCCGGCCGACCCCGACGCCTTCGGCCTCGAGAAGCCGAGCCCCAGGGTCACGCTCACCGTCGCGAGCGGGCAGAGCCCGCCGGCGATCGCCGTCGGCAAGAACACCGTCATCGGCGGCAAGACGTACGTCCGCCGTGGCGATGAGACGAAGGTCTACCTCACCGCCTCGACCATCGGCTTCGGCCTCAACAAGCAGGCGAAGGACCTGCGCGAGAAGGACATCCTTCACTTCCAGGACGACGACGTGGCGCGGGTCGAGATCGCGCCGGCGGACGGGAAGACCGTCACGCTCGTCCGCAAGGACAAGGACAGCTTCACCGTCGAGCCGGGCGACCTGCCCGCCGACGCCACCGAAGCGCGCTCCTTCCTCGCCTCGCTGCGCTCGGTGCGGGCGCTGGATTTCCCCGACGACGCCCCCGCCGACCTCCAGAAGTACGGCCTCGCGAAGCCGCGGCTCGCGATCACGGTCGCGACCGGCAAGGACGGCGCCGAGTCGCAGACGCTGCTCTTCGGCGGCGACAAGACCGAGGGCAGCCAGACCCAGGTCTACGCCAAGCGCGCCAACGCGCCGAGCGTCTACGCGATCGCCGACTGGAGCTTCAAGTCGCTCGGCAAGACCGCCGTGCAGCTCCGCGACAAGACCGTCCTCGGGTTCGACCCCGCGCGCGTGAAGGAGATCCTGCTCGAGCACAAGGACGGCGCCGCGCTCACGCTCGCCCGCGCCGGGGGCACCTGGAGCGTGCAGGGCGCCGAGGGCAAGAAGCCGAACGACCAGAACATCACCCGCTTCCTCGACGACCTCCGCGAGCTCCGCGGCTCGGACGTCGCCGCCGAGCCCGCCGGCGGCAAGCTCAAGCCCTTCGGGCTCGACGCGCCCGCGCTGCGCGTGACCCTCACCGACGCCGACGGCCAGCCGATGGGCACCGTGCTGCTCGCCAAGCAGGGCGCCAAGTACTACGCGATGCGCGCCGGCGCCGACACCGTCTTCGAGATGCGCGACTACATGTACACGCGCCTCGACAAGCAGCAGGCGGACTTCATCGCGCCGGACACGCCGGCGACGGTC
>JBGQET010000132.1:0-10089 GCA_041496545.1 Binatia bacterium
CCCTCGTCGGCGTCCGTCGCGCGCAGCACCGCGGCGTACGCGACCAGGGCGCCGACGGCGCGGCGCGGGACGCCGGGGCGCCCGCTCCCGCCGGCGGCGCGGTGCGTCCCGACCTCGTGGTGACACGACTGGCAGTCGAACAGCTCGAGCGCCGGCCACGGCGCATCGGGCGACTCGCCGGCGACGGCGTCGAGGAGGCGCGCCGCGGCGAGCCCCTGTCCCACCGCCCACACGACCACCGCCGGCGCGCTCGTGCGCCAGTGCGGCGGCTCGAGCGCGGTCAGGCTGTCGAGCTCGAAGCCGAGCCGCGGATGCCCGGCCGCGAGCAGCCGATGGTCGACGACCTCGGGCGGCGCGCCGCCGAGGTGACACGACACGCAGAGGTCCGCGCGCTGGCGCGGCTCGCCGAGCGGCCGGAGGCCGCGCGCGACGCTGTCCGCGTGCGACGCGCCGGGCCGGGAATGGGTCTCGACCCAGGCGCCGTCGCCGTGACAGGCCTCGCAGGCGACGCTCCCCGCGGGCGTCCCGGACGCGTGGCAGGCGAGGCAGTCCGCTCGCCGCTCGGCGGGCTCGGAGCCGAGCCGTCGCGCGATGCGCCGCGAGCGCTGGTCGAGCAGCACGGCGTACGAGCGACGGTGCGCGTCCCGCTCGCGCCAGACACGGACCTCGTCCAGGCGCATGCCCGTGCCGCGCCAGGGGCGCACCGAGTTGTGGCAGACGGGCGTCCCGCACCGCTCGCGCGCGCGCGCCTCCCCCGCGTCCTCGGCGGACGCGGGCGCCGTCGCCGAAAGCAGGGCGCCGAGCGCCAGGAGGACGGTGACCCGCATCGCAGCGTGACGACCGGCGCCTGTGTACGGAGATCGGATCGACGCCGCAAGCTTCCGGCGCTGGCGGGTGGCCCGGGTGGGGCACTATAAGAGCGCCCGACGTCGTGCCGTACACGCCGCGCCCCATCGACACGTCCCGCGTCGAGCTCCCGCCTCCGGTCGCCGCGCTCATCGAGGAGCTGGCGCGGAACAACCACGAGGTGTGGGCGCGCGGCCGCCTGCGCGAAGGCTGGACGTGGGGCCCGCGGCGCGACGACCGCAGGAAGACGCATCCCCAGCTCGTCCCCTACGACGAGCTGCCGGAGAGCGAGAAGCAGTACGACCGGAACGCGGCGATCGAGTCGTTGAAGACCCTCCTCGGCTTCGGCTGGAGACTGGAGCCGGTGGCGGACGGCGCGCCGGTCGCGTCACCGGCCGGGACCGACGCCGGCCTCCCCGCGGGCGCGACGGCCGCGCGCGCCGCGGGGCTCCGTCGCGCCGGCCAACCGCTCGTCGCGTACGACGTCGTCACCGAGGGCCTGGCCCGCTGGCCCGCGGACGTCCCCCTGCGCCAGCTCCAGGCGATGGTGCTGGCGGACCTGGGGTGTCCCGAGGAGGCGCTCCGCGTCCTCGAGCCGCTGGAGCGCGAGACCCGCGACGGCGAAGCGGCGCTCGAGGAGACGCTCGGCGTCGTCGCACGGGTCTACAAGGACCTGGCGCTCGCCAGCCGCCAACCGGCCCGGCGGTGCGCGTGGCTCGAGAAGGCGCGCGCCGCCTACGCCGCGGCGTTCGCCCGCACGGGCGGGTACTGGACGGGGATCAACGCCGCCACGCTCGCCGTCCTCGGCGGGCACACCAGGGCGGCGCGCGCGCTGGCGGCCGACGTCGCCGCCCGCTGCCGCGCCCGCCTCGAGGGCGAGACGGCGGCGGCGGAGCGCTACTGGCTGCTCGCGACCCTGGGCGAGGCGGCGCTCGTCGGCGGGCGGCACGCGGAGGCGTGTGACTGGTACGCGCGCGCCGTCGCGGCCGCGCCCGCCGACTTCCGCTCGATCGCCAGCTCGCGCCGGAACGCGAAGCTGATCGCCGAGCACCTGGGCCTGCCGTGGAAGACGGTCGCCGCCAGCCTGCCGCTCCCCACCGTCGTCGTCTTCAGCGGCCACATGCTCGACCGCCCCCAGCGGCCGCGGCCGCGCTTCCCGCCCGCGCTCGAGCCCGCCGTCGCGCGCGCCATCGCCGAGCGGCTCGACGGCATGGGGCCGCTCGTCTGCTACGGGTCGGCGGCTTGCGGCTCGGACCTCCTGTTCCTCGAGGCGGCGCTCGCGCGCCGCCACGAGGCGGTCGTCGTCCTGCCCTACCGCGCCGACGGCTTCCGCGCCCACAGCGTCGACCTCGTCCCCGGCTGGGGGGCGCGTTTCGACGCCGCGCTCGCGCACGCGCAGGTCCTGCCGCCGGTCTCGAACCAGCGCACGACCTTCGGCGGCACGTACTACGACTTCGCCAACCAGGTGCTGCTCGGCCTCGCCACGCTGCGGGCGCGACAGCTCGACACGCGCCTCGTCGGCCTCGCCGTGTGGGACGGGCGGCGCGGCGACGGCACGGGGGGGACGGCGGCCACGCTCGCCCTCTGGAACCGCTACGGCGTCGAGTGGCAGTGGGTCGACCTCGGGGCGCTCCGCCGCGGGACGGCGCCGCGGGCGCGGCTGCGACCGCCGGGTCGGGCCCCGTCGCGACGGGCCCGGGACCCCGGCTCGGTCCGCGCGCTCCTCTTCGCCGACGTCCGCAACTTCAGCACCATGCCGGAGGAGACGGTGCGGCCCTTCGTCACGCACGTCCTCGGGCTCGCCGGCCGCCTCGCCGAGCGGCCGGCGCTGGCGCCGATCGGGCGCGAGTCGCGCGGCGACGGCTTCTACCTCGTCTTCTCGACCGCCCGTGCGGCGGGCCGCTTCGCGCTCGCGCTGAGCAACGGGCTGGCGCGCGTCGACTGGACCGCGCGCGGCTTCCCGGCCGACGTCGTGATGCGGATCGGCCTCCACGCCGGCGTCGTCTACCGGGTGCACGACCCGATCACGGCTCGCATGGTGCACGTCGGCACGCACGTGAACCGCGCCGCCCGCATCGAGCCGGTGACGCCGCCCGGGCAGGTGTGGGCGAGCCAGGAGTTCGCCGCGCTCGCCGCGCTCGAGCGGGCGCGCGAGTTCGGGTGCGAATACGTCGGCCAGATCCCGCTCGCCAAGGGCTACGGTGTGTTCCCCATGTACCGGCTGCGGGGATGACGCGCACAGCACTCCTGCTGCTCCTCTCCGCCTCCGCCGCCGCCGGCGCCGACTGGGCGGGCGCGGGCGCGTGCGCCAGCCGCACGTGCCACGGCGGCGCCGCGCCGTCGCGCGGCGCGGGCCGGCGCGGCGACGAGTACACCGTCTGGAGCCGGCTCGACCCGCACCGGCGCGCTTACCGCGCGCTCACCGGGGCGCGTGGGGTGGCGATCGCCCGCCGGCTCGGCCTCGCCGGCCCCGGCGACGCCGCCTGGGCGACGCGCGCGCCCGGCCGCGAGCGCTGCCTCGGCTGCCACGCGCTCGTCCCCGAGGGCGGGCGCGGCACGCCGGCCGAGGACGACTGGCGCGCCGACGGCGTCGGCTGCGAAGCGTGCCACGGCCCGGCGGGCGGCTGGCTCCAGACCCACACCCGCGCCGCTCGCGCCGACTCGCTCCGCGCCGGCATGGTCGAGACGATGGCGCCCGAGCGCGCGGCCGAGACGTGCGTCCGCTGCCACGTGGGCACGGCGGAGCGGCGCGTCGACCACGAGGTGCTGGCCGCCGGCCATCCGCCGCTCGTGTTCGAGCTCGACTACTTCGCCCGCAACCTCCCGCGCCACTGGACGTGGAACGACGGCAACGCGGCGTGGCGCGGCGGCCGCGCGCTCGTCGCCGGCGACGCTGCCATCCTCCGCGCGGCCGCCGCCCTCGAGCCCCGTCCGGCGGCCGGCTGGCCGGACTTCGCGTCGTTCGACTGTGGCGCGTGCCACCACGACTACGGGCACCTCGGACGCGAGCCCGGGCGCGACGCGAACGGTGTCGTCGCCGGGTTTCCACCCCTCGACCCCGGGCCGCGCCCCGTCCTCGCGCGCCTCGAGGGCAGGCAGGACGCCCCGGCGATGCTGCGCGCGCTCCTCGAGCCGCCCGCGCTCGCGGGCCTGGGACGCGGCACGGCGCTGCACGCCTACTGGGCCGCCGACGACCTCGTCACCGCGGAGGCGGAGGCGGCGGGCCGGCCGGTCCCGGCCGGCGTCCGCGCCGTCCTCGCCCGCCTCGAGGCCGACGTCGGCGCCCGGCGCTGGGACGCGGCGCGCTTCGCGCGCGACCTCAGCGCGCTGCGCTCGCTCCGGCGCTGAGCCGGCGCGGGAAGAGGCGCTCGACGTCGGCGGGGCCGCGGATCGCCGGCACGGTGTAGAGCGTGCCGTCGGGGCGGAGGTAGAGACGCCGCTGGTCGGCCAGGTCGAGCGGCCCGGCGCCGCGCCGCCCGAAGACCGCGACCTGGTTGCCGCTCTCGTCCACGGCGCGGTCGCGGTCGAGCCCCCTGGAGAGGCCGATCGCCCGGCCGCGCGTCGGGTAGGTGGCGACGAGGCCGTTCTCCGGCAGGTCCGGGCGCGGCCGCGGGCTGAAGCCGGCGTAGCCCGGCGTGTCGGGCGAGACGAGCTGGATCACGCGCAGCCCGTGGCGCCCGTCGGCGAGGTAGGCGAAGACGCTCGCGTCCGTCATCCCGACCTTCACGGCGGTCGCGTCGTCGATCAGGCCGCCGGCCGACCAGACCTGGTCGAGGCGCGGCGCCTCCGGCCGCTCGAGGTCGACGATCGCGAGACCCTCGGCGCCGGCCGCGACGTAGGCGTAGGTGCGGGCGACGTAGAGGTCGCGCGCGTCGGCGATGGGGACGGCGGCGCCGGGGACGACGCGCGCCCGCTCGGGCGCCGTCACGTCGATGACCCGGAGGCCTCCGCCGTCGATCACGAAGGCGTAGCGGAACTGCACCGCGACGGCGCGCGGCCCGTCGAGCGGGACGGTGGCGACGACGCGCGGCGCGGTCGGGCGCTCGATGTCGACGACCACCAGCGCGTGGTCGGCGCAGACGTAGAGGAAGTCGCCGGCGATGGCGCCCGCGCGCGCGCCTCCGAGCGCGCCGTCGGGGTTGAAGGCGGTGCTGCCGTCGTCGAGCCGGGCGCGGTCGAGGAAGTTGTTCAGCGGGTCGCCGTCGAGGAGGGTGCCGGCGGGGACGACGACGAGGCCCTCGCGCCGGTCGAGGACGTAGAGGTAGGCGTAGAGCGGGTGGATGGGGCGCTCTTCGTTCTCGGCGCGGCGAGCGCGCTGGGGGTCGAGCGCGACGGTCGCCGGGGACACCACGGCCGCGGCGTCGGCGGTGGGGACGGCGAGCCGCTGGCCGAGGGGCGAGAGGACGGAGGTGGTGATCCGCTCGGCGTTCGCCTTGTTGTCCACGTCGGCGACGTCGTAGACGCGGAGCCCGCCCCGGCCGTTGGCGGCGTAGAGGTATTCTCCGCGGAGCTGCACGCCCTCGACCGAGTCGCGGCTCCAGGGCAGGTGGAGGACGTCGGCGGCCGGATGCTCGAGCATGGCGGAGGTCTCTCCGACGCGCCCGCGCGCGACGTGCGCCGCGTAGCGGTCGGGGTAGGCGAGGGCGTGCAGGTGGCTCCCGATCACGGCCTGGGGCTCGTCGGCCTCGGTCACCGCGATCGCCTCCAGACCTTCCTCGCCCTCCGCCACCCAGACGTAGCGGCCGAGGAAGTTCGTGAAGCTCGTCCCCTGGAGGAGGAGCTGCGCCATCCAGGCGTTGTTGTCGCCGTCGCGCGAGAGGTGGCAGTCGACGCAGGTCTTCGTCTCGGTGGCGCGGACGGTGTGCGGGAAGTGCGGGTTGAAGGCCTGCCCGCTGAAGCCCTCGCTCGACACCGTCTGCTGCTGCGAGTAGAGCCACTCGCGGTTCTGGTTCTGCGAGCCGACGAGGACGGCGCTCGAGGAGCGAACCGGCACGACGCGGTTCCGCTTCACCGTCCCGTCGCGGCCGAGCATGAAGACGTCGTCGCGCAGCACCTGGTAGTCGTACTGCGTCCAGTTGCGGCTCGGCTCGCCCTCGGCGTGGAGGTTCGGGCGGCGCTGGTTGGCGCGCATCGGGAGATGACAGCCGAAGCAGCTCGTCATCCACGAGCTGTGGCAGGTGTAGCAGGCCATGTCGTCGTCGGGGTGCGCCAGGCGCGACGCGGGCGGCCCCGGGTCGAGCGCGGCGCGCGTGCCCCACTCGGGTGGGTTGGCGCCGCCGGCCCGGACGTCGGGCGTGCCGGGCGGCAGCGAGCCCCAGGTTTGGGCGTCGGCGCGGATCGTCTTCGCGAGGTGCGAGAGCGGGTTGTAGTGCGGGTCGCCGGGCGTGATCGAGTCCAGGACCTGGACCACCTCCCAGCGCTTGTCCGGCTCGACCATCGAGCTCTGCCAGAGCCGGTCGCCCTCCTGGTGGAAGAGCGGCGTGCCGAACGGCGTCCGCTTCTCGGCCAGGTCCGTCCCCCCGGGGGGCGCCGCGGGGCCCGAGGTGCGGAGCGTCGCCCGACCGCGCACCGTGCCGTGGCAGTCGACGCACTCCACCTCGATCGCGTCCCGCGTCTCGCCGTAGAGCCGGCCGTCGCCGTGCGCGTCCTGCTCGAAGTGGCAGTCGACGCAGTGCATGCCCTTCTCGAGGTGGATGTCCTTCAGGTGCACCGGGAGCCCGGGGCCGGGCTGCTCGAGCGCGCGCTGCGTCGTCTCCGGGGTCGGGTCGCGCACCACGTCGCCGCGCGCGTCGAGCAGGTTTCCCTTGCGGTCCTTCTTCCAGACGGCGCGGAAGAGCCAGCCGTGGCCGTGGAAGTCGGCGAACTTGGTGCGGGTGAGCGTCGGGTCGAGCTCCCACGTCCGCTCGAGGAAGTCGCGCCCGGCGAGGTCGCCGCGGTGGCTCGCCTGGTCGGGGTAGAGGTCCGACCAGAGCCCGCGCAGCGCGGCGGCCTCCGGGTTGCGGGAGAGCTGCGCGGACTCCTCGGCGGGCGTCGGCTGCTGCGCGACGCGCGGGTACATCGCCTCGCCGTCGGTCTCGTTGTCCCACCAGATGTAGCCCGTGTAGGTGTTCGCGTAGACCGTGCCCGGGTGGACGTGGCAGACGATGCACTGGCTGGTCGGGATGGCGCGGGTGAACTGGTGGCGGATGGGGTGGCCCGGCTCGCCCGCGATGCGCCGGCGCCAGTCGGGGGGCGCGCCGTCGGGCGGGGGCGAGGCGGTGCCGCGGTTCCCGAAGCGCGCCCAGGGCCCCGAGTGCCACGGGTCGCGGTCGTTGGCGTAGAGCACGTGGCACGCGCTGCACCCCGACGAGCGGTAGTCGCCCGGCTGGTCGTTGGTGCCGAGGAAGGAGAGCAGCGGGTCGAGGAGCCGCGTGCGCTGGAGGCCCTGGAAGACGGGGTCGGTGCGGTTGATCGTCCCCAGGCCACGGAGACTCAGCCGGTCGTCGCCCCGCTCGAACACGCGCAGGATGTTGCCCGGCTGGGACAGCTCGAAGCGGGGCAGGGGGTCGAGGAAGGGCAGCACGCCGTGGCGTCGCGTCTCCTCCGCGGTCGGCGCGGGGATCGTCTGGAGGCGCGCCGGGAGGCTCCGCGCCGCGCCCTTGGCGAGGACGTAGCTCTCGCCGAACGCCGGGTTCTTCAGCGGGTAGGCGCCGTTGTTGTAGAGCGCCGCCCCCCAGAGCATCGCCCCGTGCGTCATCATGCTCGAGCGCACGCGCGCCACCTCGGCCGCGTGGCAGCCGCCGCGCCCGCACGTCTCGTCCGCGACGCGGAGGTCGCCGGGGTTGAAGAAGCGAATGAACTCCCAGCTCTCCTGGTTGAGCGCGGCGTAGCTCCGCACCGGGTTGGCGCTCGACGCGACGTCGCCGTCGCGGCGCGGCCAGCTCTCCGGGTGCGCGGGCGCGACGTGGGCCGCGCGCTCGGCGCGGCGGTACTCGACGGAGTCGAGCGGCGCGTCGGTCGCGACCTCGGGATGGCCGCCGTGGCAGTCGGCGCACGCCAGCGGGAAGGTCCCGGAGGCGTGCATGGTGGGCGCGTCCATCGCGGGGTGGCAGGCGCCGCTCGTGCAGCCGCCGCTCGCGCGCGGCTCGCCCCGCTCGAGCACCCCCTCCTCGGGCACGCGCGCCGCCGCCGGGGCGACGGCTAGGGCGAGGAGCGCCGCGAGCGCGACCGCCCGCATCAGTACGTCACCGTGAGCGCGCCGAACGCCTGCCAGAGCGTGCGCGCCGTGAAGACGTCCCGGAAGCCGTCGAGCGGCGTCAGGGCCCCCACGCCGAGGACCGCGGCGACGTTGTTGATGAGCAGCGGCCGGTAGCGGAAGCCGACGCCGTAGTCGAGCCCGACGTCGTGCGGTAGGTCGCGCTGCTGGAGCACGGCCTGGAGCGGCTCCGTGTGGTGGAAGCGGATCCAGTTCAGGTTGGCGTCGAAGGAGAGCTTGGGCGTGAGCCGCCCGCTCACGCCCAGGTTCGAGATGAGGACGCCCGGGTTGACGAAGCTCTGCTGCCCCTCGTCCTTGCTGCTCCGGAGCGTGGGCAGCAGGCTCGCGCGGCTCACCAGGTTGACGTTCGTCCCGGTGAGCTTGATCCCCTGGCGCTGCCAGAAGCTGAAGGGGCCGCCGGCGAAGCTCGGGTCGTCGAGGATGGCGTCGAAGCCGCGCGCCGTGCCGTCGGTGGGGTTGGCGTCGCCGGAGGCGAAGAAGAAGGAGCCCTTGAAGCGGAGCCAGTCGCGCACGTAGGCGAGCTCGAGCGCGGCCATCTGCGCGTTGACGAAGACGTCGCGCCCGGCGATCGGGTTGAAGTCGTCGTGGCCGAGCGCCCAGAAGAAGGCGTGGCTCACGTCGATGCGGCCGATGTGGCCGTCGCCCGTCCAGCCGAGATAGCCGACGCGCACGTCGTGCGGGCGCGGGCTGCCGATGTTGGCCGGGCGGACGAGGAAGCCGTTGTCGTCGTAGTGGGTGCTCGCGTGGTCCCAGTCGAAGTGCAGCGACGCCTGCGCGGAGTAGCCCGGCCAGAGGAAGTCCTGGCGGGTGAGGGTGGCGACGGCCACGTCCTGCCGGCGGTCGGCGAAGACGGTGTTGAGGCCGCTGTTGGTGTCCTTCTCCAGCTCGCGGAAGTACGCCACGCTCCACTGCGTGCGGTTGGCGCCCCAGTTGCCGAAGAGGCGGAGGCCGGGCGCCTGGTCGACGAAGAGGAAGCCGCGGAAGTCGGAGACCAGGCCCTGGACGCCGGCGCGCAGGTCGACCGTGTCGTAGTACGGGCTCACGTCGGCGAGCTTCACGTCGCCGAACAGCTCCTGGAGCGCGACGTGCCCGTCGAAGCGGTTCTTGCCCTCGCGCGGGTCGATGTCGACGACGCCGTTCTCGCGCGCCCGGGTGTCGTTCAGGTTGAAGACGGGCGTCGCGCGCAGCTCCCAGTCGCGCGGCTTGAAGCCGGCGTCGCCGTGGAAGAGGTCGAGAGAGAGGAGGAAGTTCTGCTGCACGGTCAAGACCTCGCCCCGCCCGAAGAAGGGCTGGCTGTCCGGACGGGCGCTGCTGACGTCGCTCGGGATGGGGAGGCGGCGGCCCTCGACCAGGGTGTCGCTCTCGGCGGTGAAGGCGAGGAAGGTGTGCTGCCCGAGGAGCGGGTAGTCGCCCTTCAGCAGGTTCAGGTCGTACGGGTCCCACCAGTGGCCGCGGATGTACTGGCGCTCGTGCGCCGTCCCCGGGTAGCGGTCCCACGCCGGCCAGCCGACGCGCCAGCGGTCGGGCAGGGGGACGAGCTCGCGGGGCGGGAACTCCGCGGGCGCCGCGCGGCCCGAGAACCCCGTCGGCCGGCCCGCCGACGGCACCGGCAGGTCCGCGGGCGGCTGTGGGGGCGGCGACGGAGGCGGCGGCTCGCGCCGCGGCGGCGTCCAGCGCGGGAGGTCATCGTCGCTCTCGGACGGCGCCGACGCGGCCCCCACGGCGATCGGTCCGCAGACGATCGCGATCGAGAGCGCGAGGAGAGCGGGGATGCGCAAAGGAGCGGTGGGCGGATAGCACAGCGTTGGAGGTGCGGTCCAACTCACGATAAAGAGGCGCGATGCTCCGACGGCCGACCGTCGCGGCCGTGCTGCTCACGATCGCGCTCTCGAGCGCAGCGCCCGCGGCGCTCACCAGCGACGACGTCGAGCGCATCCTCGCCCGTGGCGTCGCGGAGGCGCGGGCGATCGGGCTCCCGGTGGTGATCG
>JBGQET010000133.1:0-10059 GCA_041496545.1 Binatia bacterium
CTTCTACCACGTCGACCACCTGGGCAGCCCCCAACTCCTGACCGACCGGGCGGGGAACGTACTCGAGCACCTGGTCCATCGGCCGTACGGCGCGACGGCGGGCGTGTACGATGCGGCCGGCGCCGGCCTCGCCGCGTCGCGCAGCCCGTTCCAGTTCACCGGGCATCGCGCCGACGACGGCACCGGCCTCCTCTACTTCGGCGCCCGCTACTACGACGCCGCGCTCGGCTTGTTCCTCTCGCACGATCCCGCGCGGGAGTTCCCGAGCCCCTACAGCTACCTCGGCGGCAACCCGCTGAACGGGACGGACCCGGACGGCGCGTGCGAACTCGTCTGCGCCGCGATCGCCATCGGTCTGGTGCTTCTCGGGGCGGCGGCGGCGGGTGTCCAGGCAGGGCTCAAGGGCGCGTCACCCGGACAGGCGACGGTCGCGGCGTTGAAGAACCTCGGCGTCGGCCTCGGCACGCTCGCCGCGGGCGGCGCGGCGGGGATCGTCGGCAGCGGTCTCCAGCTCGGCGCCACCGCGGCCACTCTTGCCAAGGTCGCACTCGAAGGCTATCGCGTCGCCACGACGATCCAATCCGCGATCGAGAGTTTCCAGTCCGGGCAGTACGTCGTCGGGTCGTACGCGGTGCTCGCCGCGGCCGTGGCGCTCGCCGGCATCGCCGCCGGCCGCGCAACGGCTCAAGGCGAGAAGGGCGCCGGAGGGACGCGGGAGCAGCTGCCGGCCGCGCACGCGGAGGGTGAGTCAGGCAGTAGCCTCGGCGGGCAGCTCCAGACGAGCGTCGGTGTCACGGGCGGATTGCTGGGGGCCGCGGGAAGGTTCGGCGCAGATCTCGCAGGCAAGATATGGACGTCGCCGAACACGCTGATCGGTGCCCTCGTGGGCCTGGCAGGCGTGCCCTTCGGCGCACGGCTTCGGTTCGCGAACAACGCAATTCAATTCCTGGACTTCCCGCTCGGCCAAGCGGGAGACGGACTGACGCTCGGTAACGTTCAGATATTTCCGGTGGGATCCAATCCCTCCACCGACTCCGGGTTCTTCTACGGCTCCCCCGTGCCGATCAACCTCGGGTTGCACGAGCAGGGGCACGCGCTCCAGTACGAAGTGCTGGGCCCGGCGTTCCTGCCCACGTATTTTCTCTCTGGCGGCGTCAGCGCGCGCAATCCCTTCGAGCTGGCCGCCAATCGCTACGCGCTCGGAGGCGGCTTCTTCCCTTGAGGAGATCATGCGTCGCACGAACCGCACGAGCTTGTTGCTCCTCGCGTTCCCTCTGATGGGATTCGTGTGCGAGGGGACTCACTATCCGGTGCTTCAGAACAATCTCGGTCGGCCGGTCGAGATACGCGCGGTCTACTCGGATGGGCACTCCTTCTCGGGAGAGTTTCCCGCCGGCGCGCGAATCTCGTCGCCGCGCGAAGGAGTGCGACTCACCCACCTCGAAGTCGCGACTCGGGATCAGGTGCTCTTCCGTCTCGACGCCGACGCTCTGGAGCGACTTCGAGCCGACGTCGCCCCCGAGAAGAGGGTCGTATGGGTGATCGAGCGTGAAGGGGTTCGCGCCCTGCCGCCCGGGCAGTGAGCACACGCCCTGACGTGACGACCGACATGGCCCCTCGCACACTATATTCACTGACCATATTGATGCTGTATATTGCATAACTATAGGGTCCATTCCGCTTCATTTTCCTTGACCATCCGCGCCTTGGCCTGCGAGGTTCTGCCGGGCCGAGCACCAGCGCCCCCCGGCGCGGAGGGACCACCATGGCGACGGATGCCGTTCAATACGCAGTCCTGGGACTCATCTCTTCCCGTGACGACGGAATCCACGGCTATCAGCTCAAGACCGAGTTCGACTCGCTCTTCGGCGACTTCTGGAGCCTGAACTACGGCCAGATGTATCGCACGCTCGACCGTCTCGAGCGGGCGGGCATGATCGAGGGCGCCGAGATCCCGCAGAGCGGCCGGCCCAATCGCAAGGTCTACCGCATCACCGCGAACGGCAAGAAGAGCCTCGACGACTGGCTGCTGCTCCCGCCGAGCGACCAGCCGCGCCCGCTGCGGGACGACCTGTCGGTGAAGCTGCTCTTCCTCACCGAGGCCCGTGTCGCGGAGACCATCGCGCTCGTCCGCAGCCAGCGCGCCCTCTACCTGAAGCACCTCGCCCGGCTGACCAAGTGTCGGTCGCGGCTCGAGGGCCGGGGCCCGGACCAGTTCGTGACCGACCTGCTCCTTCTCCAGGCCGACATGCGGGTGCGCAGCGACCTGGCCTGGCTGGACATGGTGGAGAAGGAAGTCCGCAAGCGCTACCCTGGTGGGAGTGCAGTCGGGGAGTCACGAGCCGTCTGACCGGGGCCGTCCGATGATCCGCTTCGAACGCGCCGGGAAGACCTTCGGCGAAGGACCCACGCAGGTCGACGTCCTGAAGGACTTCTCGATCGACATCCCCGCCGGCCAGTTCTGCAGCATCATGGGCCCGAGTGGCTCGGGGAAGAGCACCGTGCTCCACCTGATCGCCGGCCTGACGCGTCTCACCACCGGCGAGATCTACCTCGGCGACCGCCGGCTCTCCCAGATGGCGGAGCGCGACGCGGCGCACATGCGCCGGCGGGAGCTTGGCTTCATCTTCCAGTTCTTCCACCTCCTCCCCTACCTCGACGCGGAGGAGAACGTCGCGTTGCCCCTGGTCCTCGACGGGCACTCGGACCAGACCACCCGCGACCGCGCCGAGCGCGTGCTCGAGCTGGTCGAGATGCTCCACCGCCGCCACCACAAGCCCTCGGAGCTGTCGGGGGGCGAGTTGCAGCGCGTGGCGATCGCGCGCGCGCTCATGATCAACCCGCGGCTCCTCCTCGCGGACGAGCCCACGGGCAACCTCGACTCGTCGGCCAGCCACGGCATCATGCGGCTCCTGAAGCGCAGCAACGAGCAGCTCGGCGTCACGGTGCTCATGGTGACCCACGACCCCGTCTGCGCTTCCTACGGCGACCGCATCGTGCGCCTCTCGGACGGGCGGATCGTCGAGGACATCGACGTGAGCGACCGCGCGGCCGGCGACTTGCCCGAGTTGCGGCCCCTCGGGCTCGCGGGGAAGGCCGTATGAGCGCGCGTCCGGCCCTCACCGTCGAGTACGAGCCGCGGTTCTGCGGCACGCACGCCGCCGACGTCACGGTCGGCTGCAGCTTCGGCTGCGTCTACTGCCCGTTCGCCGACCTCGCGGCGCGCCGCCGCGGCGTCGAGCGCCCGACGGCGGTCGACCTCTCCGGGGTGGCGAGCGTGGCGGCCCCGCCGTCGCTGTTCCTCTCGCCGGCGAGCGACCCGTTCGCGCCGCAAGCCGTCGCCGGGACGCAAGCGCTCCTCGAGCACGTGCTGCCGCAGGGCACCGGCGTGGCCTTCGTGACCAAGGGCGTCATCCCCGACGACACGCTCGAGCTGCTCGCCGCGCACCGCTCGCAGATCGAGGGCGTCGGTGTCGGCGTCACCAGCCTCGACGACGCGCGCAACGGCCTGCTCGAGCCGGGCTGCCCGCCGGCCCGCGCGCGGCTCGAGAACCTCGACCGCCTCGCGGCGCGCGGGCTGCCGGCCGCGCTGCGCATGGACCCCCTCTTCCCGCTGGTGGACGACGAGCCGGCGGCGCTCGAGGAGCTGGTGGTCGAGGGGGCCCGGCGCGGCGCGCTCGCCGTCACCGCCACCTACGTCTTCGCGTGGGGCCACTACCTGCGCCGGCTGCGGGAGCTGCCGCTGCTGGCCGAGTCCGTCGCGCTGGTGACCGAGAAGGCGCCGATGGAGGGCGGTGCGGCGTTCAGCGTCCCGCTCGCGCGGAAGGTCGAGACCTACGGGCGGATCGCCGCGCTCGCCGAGGCCCACGGTCTGTGGTTCAACACCTGCGGCTGCAAGGACCTGCGGCTGCGCGAGAGCGGGCAATTCTTCTCGAGCTGCCGCAACGCGTTCTTCCCGAAGAACGGCCTCGCCGCCTTCACTCGTAGCGAATCGCGTCCAGCACCGGCTGCTTGAGCGCCGAGCGCGTCGCCAGGAAGCCGGCCAGCATGGCCATCCCGGCGGCGAGCACCACGCACCACGCGGCCGTGAGCGCCGCGAAGTGGTGCTCGAGGATGTAGCCGATCAGGATGCGGAAGTTGACGTGCACCCAGAGCCGGGACGTGCCGATCCCCACCACGCAGCCGAGCAGCGCCCCGACCGCCCCGATCACGATCGCCTCGAGCTGGATGGCGCGCGCGATGCGCGCGTCGTCGGCGCCCAGCGCGCGGAAGATGCCGATCTCGCGCCGCCGCTCCACGATCTGCGTGGTGAGGAGGTCGAAGATGCCGGCGAGGGTGACCGCGATGACGAGGAGCTGGATCGCGTAGGTGAAGGCGAAGGCGCGATCCACCATCATCTGATGGTAGGCGAGCGTCTGCGGCACGGTCAGCACCTTCACCATGTGGCGCGCGCCGAGCGCCCGTACCACCGCCGTGCGCGCCTGCTCCACGTCGGTGCCGGGCTCGAGGAACAGGTTGAAGTGGCTGACCTGCGTGTCGTGCCAGCGGGCGACGAAGGCGTCCCGGTTCATGAGCACCGAGCCCAGGTCGGCGGTGTAGTCGGCGGAGACGACGCCGGCGATCCGGAACGTCTCCAGCCCGGCCGGCGTCCCGAGCGTGATCGGCTCGCCGGTGTGCATGTGGAAGCGGTCGGCCAGGTTGTCCGAGACGACGACGTCACGCCCCTCGCGGAGCGCGCGCACCGCGTCCTCCGGATCGCCGGCGACGATCTGGCGGCGGAAGAGCGGCGTGTCGACGAGCCCGGGGCTCACCGCGACCATCGAGATGCGCGCGTCCTGGTACGTCTGCCCGGGCACGGCGCGATAGGTCTCGACGCGGGCGACGCCGGGCAGCGCGCGCAGCACGGCACCCACCTCGGCGCTGAGCGGCGTCTCGAGCCAGCCGCCCTCGGTGGCGACGGCGGAGACGACGAGGTCGCCCATGAGGATGAACCAGTTGCGCTCCGATTCGCGGAAGCTGCGGGCGATCGAGGCGATCGCGACGGCGACCGCGAGGCTGAGCGCGATCACGGCCGTCGTCACGCCCGTGCGTCCCGGCGCCCGCGTCAGGCTCTCGGCGGCGATCCGGCCGTCGACGCCGAACATCCGGGGCAGCGCGCGTTGCAGCAGGCTCGAGATCCACGTCATCAGCGGGATGGTGAGGATCACGGTGGCCACGAGCCACAGCGTGTTGCCGACGTTGCCCCAGAGGATCGAGCGCTGCGTGTACTCGACGTAGACCGCGGCACCCGCCACGGCGAGGATGACGAACGCCAGGCCGACCAGCAGGCCGTTGGGCGAGCCGATCGTCAAGCGGTCGCGAAAGTCGGGGCGCATGAGCTCGAGCGGGTCGAGGCGGCTCGCCTTGCGCGCCGGCTGGATCGTCGCGGCAAGGGCGGCGCCGGTGCCGAGCGCGGCGTACCAGGTGACCTGTCGCCAGGTGAGCTGGAGCGTGTCCACCGAGAAGCGCGCCTGGTAGATGACGCCCATCGACTGGGCCACCAGGTTGGTGAGGAGATGCGCCATGCCGATGCCGACCGCGATGCCGATCACCGACGCGACCAGCCCGACCACCGCCGACTCCATGAGCAGCAGCGCGAAGATGCCGCGCCGCTCGGCGCCGAGCGCGATCAGGATGGCGAGGTCGCGGGCGCGCTGCGACACGGCCGTCGCGCTCGTGTTGTAGACGATGAAGACGCCGGCCAGCAGGCAGAGGAGCGACAGGCTGTCGAGCATCGCCTGGAAAGCGGCGATGACGCGCTCGAAGCGTTCGCCGCGGAGCGCCGGCCGGGTCACGGTGAGCGACTTCGGGAGCGACGCCGCGAGCTGCTCCTGGACGCGCGCGGGCGCCGCGTCGCCGTCGAGCACGACGTCGATCTGGTCCACGCGCCGCTCCTTGCCGAGGACACGCTGCGCCGCGGGGAGGTCCATGACGGCGAGGTTGCCGCCGAACACGGTCGCGATGCCCTCGGCGTGGAGCACCCCCCGGACGCGGAGCGACCGGATGCCGGTCGGGGTCGCGAACGGCACCCGGTCGTCGACCCCGACGTGCTGGCGCGCGGCGTACTCCTCGGTCAGGAAGACGGACGTGGGGTCGTTCAAGAGCTCCACCTGGTCGATGTGCTCGCGCCCGACGACGCGGACGTCGTAGGAGTCGGCGGCCTCGGTCGTGAGGTCGATGCCGTAGAGCTGGAGGACCTCGCTGGAGCCGTCGGTCGCGACCAGCGTGCCGCGGACGAGGCCGAAGGCGTCCTTGACGCCGGGGTCCGACTTCACGACCGCGACGTTCGCCTCGTCGAAGCCGACTTCACCCGTGCCGAGGGCGACCTGGAGCGCGGCGCGGCCGGCGGCGCGCTCGAGCATGGCCCGGAAGTTCAAGAGCACGCTCGAGTTGATGATGCCGAGCGCGGCGATGAGCGCGATGCCGCTCGCGATCCCGCCGATCATGAGCGCGAGGCGGCCCGGGGCGGCCCGGTAGTCGCGCACGCTCACCTGGCGGAGGAGACGCAGCATCCTGTCTCGGGGGTACCACAGGGTGGGCGCGAGACGAAAGCAGAATCAGGACGGCTCGCCGCAACACTCGGGCCGCGTGGCCGCGGCCGTTCCCACGCGCCCGTCCTCGGCGTGGACGCGGACCTGGATCGTCGGGCAGTCGTACGCGATCGCGACGCCGTAGGTGCGATCGCCGTGCTGGCGGACGTCGGCGGTGCTCTGGCCGGTGTGCGCGCGGATCGCGTCGCAGTCGAGCGTCGCGAGCACCATCTCCGCCACCTCCTGCGCCTCGCCGGAGAACGTCCGCGCTTCCTCGCGCACGAGCCCGAAGAAGAGCCAGACGCAGAGGACGGTGACGCCGACGAACGCCGCGGTGACGACGCGTCCGAGGATGGGGCGGCGAAGGCGCAGCGGGTACCACCACTCCTCGGTGTAGACCATCGCGTTCACGGTGTTGAACGCGCCGCGCCCGAGAAGCACGAGCGCCATGAGCCCCACCTGGGATCCCGACGGCAGCTCGAAGATCAGGTACACGTAGCGGGCGGGCGTCCACACCTTCCAGTACGGCCAGAGGTGCGCGAGCGCGAGCAGGAAGCCGTATGCCGCCGCCGTCTTCGCCAGCACGAGCAGCCGCTGGGACGGGCCGCCGCGCGCGAACTCGACGAGCAAGCCGAGCTGCACGGCGCAGTACGCGGCCACGAACCAGATCGCGTCGCGGTAGTGCGCCCGGTAGGCGGGGTCGGTGACGTCGGAGACGAGCACGACGACGGCGCTCGCGAGCGTGGCCAGCGCGACGGCGGCGTTCAGGAAGCGGAAGGCGAAGCGCACCGTCAGCGGCCCGTGCGCAGGCGTTCCGGCAGCGCCGCAGCGTAGCGGCGGTCGACCTCGGTCACGAGCCAGCGCCGCCCCAGGCGCTCCGCCGCGACCGCCGTCGTGCCGGTGCCGGCGAACGGGTCGAACACGAGCTGTCCGGGCCGCGTGAGCAGCGCGATGAAGAAGGTCGGCAGCGCCAGCGGGAAGCGGGCGGGGTGCCCCGTCGGGTTGGGGCCGAACTCGGGCTCGAGGTGGAGCAGGGTCGACGGTCGCACGAGATCCGGGCCGGCCTGCACGCGCTTGCGCCCCTGTCCCGACGGCGCGTTCACGCGCACGTAGTTGTGGGCGAGGCGGCGCCGGCGGGCGCGGTCGCGAGCGTCCCAGCGTGCGGGCGCCAGGCAGTGCTCCGGGTAGAACTGCCAGTCACGCGTCTTCGCGAACTGGAAGCAGTACTCGACCGCGTCCTTGAGGAATCGATCGAAGCGGCCGGGCGGGGGCGACGGCTTCCCCCACACGAAGTCCTCGCAGAAGAGAAAGCCCTGCTCGCGCAGGCGGAAGACGAGCTCGTACTGGAGCGTGCCGCGCTCGCCGTGCCGGCGCTTGGAGCGGTAGTTGAGCACGAAGCTGCCGCGCGGCTTGAGGGTGCGCCGGATCTCGCGCGTGACCTCGAGGAAGAAACCCTCGTACCAGTTGCGCCCGTACCGCTCGGCGCTGCCGTACTTCGGCTGGCCGTCGTACGGCGGCGAGGTGACGACGAGGTCGAAGGTCGCGTCGGGCAGACCGCGAAGCACCCGCAGGCAGTCGTCGACCAGCAGGGTGCCGCGCTCCGTGGCGAAGTCCGCGCACCTCGGGGCAGCGGGTCGATCGACCGCGGCTCCCATCTCGGCCACGGCGCCGTCTAACGGCTGAAAGTCGAGGAGTCAAGGATGCGCGACGCGAGCTGCCGACGTGGACAGTACCTAGCACTGTCCTCGGGCACCGTAGCTCTATGTGCGTGCCGCGAGGCTCTCTTCTGTTGCTTGCCGCGCGAGCGGGACCGTACAGCGAAGACGTCACGACCGTGACGGGAGGAACAATGCGGAACGCTAGACAGCCCTCATGTCCTTCCGCCGCGGTGGCGCTCGTGGCGGTGTTGCTGCTGGGCATGGCTGCGAGCGTCCGGGCGGGAGGCTACCTGATCGCGCCGGGGCCCGGAACCGACATCGCGGTGCGCGGATCGGGTCCGTACACCGGCAGCGTGGACGTCGTGGGCTACTTCGCCCCCTCCGACAGCTTCGCCATCATGAGCTCGGACACGGATTTCGACGTCAACCAGTCGGGTACGACGCTACAGAAGTGGAACACGGGCGTCCCCGGCTTGAAACCTTCACCTGCTACAACGCGGCCGGACAGACGTCGCGGGACCTGATCCCGAACATCGACGGAGCGCGTCGCTCGGGGAAACGGGCAGACGCCGGGTGCTGTCTCAAACCGACCAGCACCAAGGCCCAGCGGTGCTGGTCGCCTCTACTTAGGACAGCACCTAGAGTGTCAAACCCGTTTCAGCGGGGGGATCACTCCCAGCCCTTCTCCCTGCCTCGCCTTGCCGGCCCTTACCGTGCCGACGGGCCAGATCCGCGTCACACCGCGCTACGGGTGCAGTGCTCCTTGAGGACCGCGAGCAGCGCGGCCGGATCCATCGGCTTCAAGGCCACATGGCAGACACCAAGCGCGCGCGCCCGGCTGGCTCCCCGCGCATCGCCGGTGAGAACGAGCAGGGGAATCCTGGCGAGACGCGGATCGGCCGAGAGGGCCTGGTGGAACTGCTCGCCGTTCATGCCGGGCATTCGCCAGTCGAACACCACGAGACAGCACACGAGGCCGTCCCGGAGCCGCGTGAGGGCGTCCTCGGCGCTTCCCGTGCCGATGACATCGAAGCCGTCCGCGCGAATGAGGGCTTCCATGGCCTCGCGCCCGCTGGCATAATCTTCGACCAGAAGAACGACGTGCCGATGCCGATGCTGACCCATGGATGGCCCCTTACTGCAGCATCGCCAGGCTGGGAGCAAGCTAACCTACAGAGGGCTGGGAACGCGAACTTAGGACACCCAGCCCTTGAACTTAGGACACTCGGGCTCTAACTAGGGTAGTAACATACTTGACAGACCGGCCGCCCGGTGGTACTCTCCGGGCATGAGCAAGCCCGAGGCACCCAAGACCCTGTTGAGCGCGGTCCGCTTCTTCGCCGACCCGGAGAACTGCCGTCAGTTCATGATCGCGATGCGCTGGCCGACTGGCGTAAAGTGCCCGCGGTGCGGATCGAAGGAAGTCAGCTACCTCGCCAAGGCTGGTGTCTGGAAGTGTCGGGGCAAGCACGACGCGCAGAAGTTCTCCGCGAAGGTCGGCACCATCATGGAGGATAGCCCCATCGGCCTCGACAAGTGGCTGCCCGCCATTTGGCTCATCGTGAACTGCAAGAACGGCGTGAGCAGCTACGAAGTCCACCGCGCGCTCGGCGTCACTCAGAAGACCGCGTGGTTTTTGCTCCACCGCATTCGGCTCGCCATGCAGGACAAGAGCACCGATAAGATGTCGGGCGAAGTCGAAGCCGACGAGACGTTCATCGGCGGACTCGCGCGGAACATGCACAAGAACAAGCGCGAGAAGAAGATCACCGGCACCGGCGGCAAGGGGAAGGCCGTCGTCATGGGACTCCTGGAGCGGCACGGCAAGGTCC
>JBGQET010000134.1:0-10057 GCA_041496545.1 Binatia bacterium
ACGTGGGGGGCGAGGTTGCGTGCGTAGGTGGTCTCGATCGCGTCGGCGGCGCGAAGGTGGAGGCGCTGCTTGCGGGGGAGGCTCAGCTCCTCGTAGAGCGTCTGGCGGACGAGCGCGTGCGTGAAGCCGTACGTCGGCGCCACGCGCCCCTTGGCTTCGACCACGAGGCGTGCCTCGAGCGCCTGCTCGACCGCCCCCAACAGCTCGTCGTCACTGACCCCGGCCATGCGCCCGAGGACGGCGAAGTCGAACTCGCGCCCGAGGACGGCCCCCTGCGCGAGGATGCGGTTGGTCGCCTCGGAGAGGCGCGAGAGGCGGCGGCCGAGGACCTCGCGGATGCCCTCCGGGATACCGAGGTCCTCGGGCGAGGCGGCGTCGCTCACCCAGCGGCCGTCGCGCCGGTAGATGGCGCCCGTCTCGACCAGGTGACGCAGGATCTCCTCGATGAAGAAGGGGTTGCCCTCGCTCTCGCGGTGGATGGCACGAGCGAGGTCCACGGCACGCGGCTCGAGCGCGTGCTCGGCGCGCGCCTCCATGAGCGACACCACCTCGGCCATGGAGAAGCCGCGCAGGAGGAGTCTCTGGTAGAGACGCTCGCGACGAAGCTCGGCCAGCGCCTCCGCGAGCGGGTGGCGCCGATCCAGCTCGACGTCGCGGTAGGTGCCGATCACGAGGAGCCGGCTCTCCCCCAGTCGCCGCACCAGGTGGCGCAGCAGGAGGAGCGAGGGCGCGTCCGCCCAGTGGAGGTCGTCGAGCACCAACACGAGCGGACTCGCCCGCGAGGCGCTGACGAGGAACGCACAGATGCTCTCGAACAAGCGCCAGCGCTCCTGATCCGGCGGGAGCTGAGCGGAGGGCGGGACGTTCGGGAGACGCTGGCGGATCTCGGAGACGAGCTTCGCCACGTCCGAGGCACCCTCGCCCAGCTCGCGGGCGAGCGCGTCGGCGGGACGCACCAGCACGTACTGCCGGATCGCCTCGATGAAAGGGAGATACGGCAGCGCCGCTTCCGCCTCGTAGCAATGGCCGGTGAGCACCTGTGCGCCCCGGAGCTGCGCGTAGACCGCGGTCTCCTCGGCAAGCCGCGTCTTCCCGATCCCGGGCTCGCCGCCCAACACGACGAGCCCGCCCCGGCCGCCGAGGGCGGCCTCGACCGCGGCCTTGAGCGTGGCCAGCTCCTCGGCCCGGCCGACGAAGCGGCCGCTGACGAGCTGCCCCACGCCCGCGCGCGCGGCCGAGGCTTCCGGCGCCGACGCAGCCGGGGCGGAGGAGGCGAGCCGCAGCCGCTCGCATACCGTCTCGGCGCTCCGGGGTCGCTCCTCGGGCGCCTTGGCGAGGAGATCCATGACGAGCGCCTCGAGGGCGGGCGGCACCTCGGGGTTGTGCCACGAGGGGGCGAGCGGCGGCGTGTTGAGATGCTGGCTGATGACCGCCACGCTGTCGTCGCCGAGAAACGGCGGCCGGCCGGTCAGCATCTCGTAGAGCATCGCGCCGAGCGCGTAGAGGTCGCTGCGCCCGTCGGTGGTCCCCCCGAGCGCCTGCTCGGGGGCCATGTAGACCGCGGTGCCGACCATCATCCCCGGCACGGTGAGCCGCGAGCGATCGAGGGCGACGGCGAGGCCGAAGTCACCCAGCTGGGCGCTGCCGTCCGCGGCGAGCCACACGTTCCCCGGTTTCACGTCGCGGTGCACGACGTCGCGCGCGTGCGCGTGGGCGAGCGCCTGGCAGATCTGATCCGCGATCCTCGTCGCCTGCGCGATCGGGAGGCGGTGGTCCGCCGCCTCGGCCAGGAGGCGCTCGACGTCGCCGCCGGCCATGAACTGGCTCACGATGTAGGCCTGCCCATCCTCCTCGCCGATGTCGAAGACCGTCACCACGTGCGGGTGGTCACCGAGGCGCGCCATCGCCTGCGCCTCGCGCTGGACGCGCAGCCGCCCGGCCTCGTCCAGACCCTCGGTCTTGATCACGGCGAGCGCGACGTCGCGGTCGAGGCGCGTGTCACGCGCGAGGTAGACGCGCTTCTTCCCGCCCTCACCGAGGAAGCGACGGACGGCGTAGCGGCCGCCGGCAAACGTGCTGGGTTCGTGCAAGGAGCCTCTCGCGAGGACCTTGTCGCGCGGCCGGGACGAGGGTGTCAACCGCCGTGCGGGTGGCGCTCGTCTTCCTGATTCATCGGTCACTCCTCAGCTTCCCATCGAGAAGCGCTGGTGCAGAAACGTCGTGCTGAGCACCCGCTGCAGCACACTTTCCAGGCTGAAGCGGTCTTCGGGGGCGCTCGCGCGCAGGGTCGCGAGCAATCCGCGCACGGCGGTCGGATCGTAGAAGGGCTGGTCCTCGAGCGTGGGTGACGCGAACGTGTCCTGGAACAGCTCGAGCATCGGATCGTCGTCGCGCTGCGCCGGCGGCGTGGTGAAGGGGTGCTTCTCGCGGTTGTAGACCGGCGCGATGATGACGTCACGCGCGGCCTCGCGCAGCACGTGCTTCTCGCGCATGCCGTTCACCTTCATGCGCACGGGGATGCCGGCTGCGAACTCGGCGACCTCGTGATCCAGGAACGGGACTCGGCCCTCGATCGAATGGGCCATCTCCATGCGGTCGCTGAGGAAGGTGAGGACGAAGTTCGGCAGCTGGATGCGGGACCACAGATAGAGGGCCTGGTTGAGCGGATCACGACCTTTCACGCGCTCGTCGATCGGCAAGTGGCTGAGCGACACCTCGTACGGATCCATCCCGCGGAGGCTCGCCAGGTAGTCCGGGCGAAACAGGGCGGTCGTCCGTACGCCGAGGTCGGAGAAGACCTCGATCCACGACGGCACCCAGCCCAGCCGCCGGCGCACGGAGGCAAGCGCGGCGGTCGGCTCGGCGTTCGTCGTCAGCAGGCCACGTGTGGCCTTGTTCGATTCGTGCAGCTGCGCCAGCAGTCGCTCGACCGTCTCGGGATCCTGGCCCTCGTTGTTGTAGAGCAGCACATCGCGCCGGAACGGCGGATAGCCGCCGAGCATCTCGTCCGCACCCTCGCCGGTGAAGACGACCTTGATGCCGGCGTCGCGGACGGCGCGGCTGAGCAGGAACTTGGCGACTCCGTGGCCGTTCACGAAAACCGTCTCGGCGTGCCAGACGGCGTCCGCGTAGGCGTCGGCCAGGTTTCGAGAGGTCACGGGAATCGGATGGAAGGTGGACCCCACCAGCTCCGCCTGCTGCCGAGCCAAGGCCGATTCGTCGTAGAGCGCGTCCTCGAAGGTGAGGGTGTAGGCCCGTATGGGCCGGTCGAGCTGCTGCTGCGCAAGCCCGAGGACGGCGCAGGAGTCGATGCCTCCGCTCAAGTAGGCAGCGACCTCCACGTCCGCCACCAAGCGCTCTCGCACCGCATCGGTCAGCACCTTGCGAAAACCATCCACGATCTCGGCATCGGAGCGTCCGTCCTTGGCCAACGTCTCCTGCGTTGGAAACGAAAGGTCCCAGTAGGGGTAGACGGCGACGTGTCCGTCCTGGGCGATCGCATAGTGACCCGGCGGAACCGTGTGGATTCCGGCGAACAGTGTGCGCTCGTGCGGGCGGACCAAGAACGCCTCCTGAAAGACCGACGTGTGGTCCCATCGCGCGGGCACGCCCATCGCCAGCAACGCCTTGATCTCCGAGGCGAACAAGACGTTGCCCTGGTGGACGGCGTAGAAGAGCGGCTTGATCCCGAACCGGTCGCGAATGCCGATCATCGCGTCGTTGCGACGGTCGGCGATCACCACGGCGAACTCACCCCGCAGGTGGCGGACCAGCCCCATGCCCTCGCGCTTGTAGAGGTGCAGGGCGATCTCGCTGTCGGAGTCCGTCGAGAACACGTGGCCCTGGGCGCGCAGCTCCTCGCGGATGGCGCGGTAGCCGTAGAACTCGCCGTTGACCACCAGGTGCAGATCGAGCGTGCGGTCCGAGATCGGCTGGGCGCCGTTGCCGAGGCCGATGATCGAGAGGCGCGTGTGGCCGAGGACCCAGCGCTTGTCGGGCGAGATCCACCTGCCGGTCGCGTCGGGGCCGCGATGGTGAAGCGCCGCCATGGCGCGATCGAGCTTGGCCGGATCCGCCGCGTCGCGGAACACACCTGTCACGAAGCCGCACATGCGACACCTCCCTCCTGGACGCGCGGCACGTGTCGCATAGCGCGGATCAGTCGTCCAGCCGAAAATCGGCGGCTCCGGTCACGATGACCGCGATGGGGACAAGAACTGCCAACGGCCATCGCACCCGGCGGGCGGACGTCGTACAATCCGCGCCCCCGCACGAAGGAGAGCCTGCCGATGCCCGAGACGACCGCGGACGTGCTCATCATCGGCGCCGGGGCGTCCGGCGCCGCGCTGGCGTGGAGCCTCGCCGACACGCGGATGAACGTCGTCTGCCTCGAGCAGGGCGACTGGGTGGACCCGACCACGCTGCCGGGCATGTCGACCGACTGGGAGGCGCGCATGGTCGGCGACTTCGCCTTCAGCCCGAACTCCCGCGGGCGGCGCGAGGAC
Organism: Binatia bacterium; assembly: GCA_041496545.1. Classification (GTDB taxonomy): domain Bacteria; phylum Desulfobacterota; class Binatia; order DP-6; family DP-6; genus DASRHG01. Next base: position 4,506 of record JBGQET010000134.1, read on the forward strand.
TATCCCGTCAACGACGGCGAGTCGCCGATCGCCGTCTCGATGTTCAACGCCGTCGGCGGCTCGACGATCATGTACGCGGCGCACTTCCCGCGCTTCCGCCCCTCCGACTTCCGGGCGCGGACGCTCGACGGCGTCGCCGACGACTGGCCCGTCGACTACGCGCGCCTGGAGCCCTACTACGCCGTGAACGCCCGCATGATGGGCGTCTCCGGGCTCGCCGGCGACCCCGCGTATCCGCCCAAGGAGGTGCCGCTCCCTCCGGTCCCGCTCGGCAAGCTCGGCACGACGCTGGCGAAGGGATTCAACCGCCTCGGCTGGCACTGGTGGCCGTCGGACAGCGCGATCGCCACGCTGGAGCACGACGGCCGCGCGCCCTGCATCAACGCCGGCACCTGTCTCGTCGGCTGCCCGCAGGGCGCGAAGGCCTCGACCGACGTCACGTACTGGCCGCCCGCGCTGCGGGGCGGGGTGACGCTCAAGACGCGCTGCCGCGTGCGGGAGATCACCGTCGGCGACGACGGCATGGCGACCGGCGCCGTCTACTACGACGCCGAGGGCGTCGAGCGTCGGCAGCAGGCGGAGGTCGTCGTGCTCGCGTGCAACGGCATCGGGACGCCGCGCCTCCTCCTCAACTCCCGCTCCAAGCACTTCCCCGACGGGCTCGCGAACCGCAGCGGCCTCGTCGGGAAGCGCCTCATGTTCCATCCCTACGCGATGATGACCGGCCTCTTCGACGAGCCGCTCGAGGGCTACAAGGGCCCGACCGGCTGCTGCATCATGAGCCAGGAGTTCTACGACACCGACCCGTCGCGCGGCTTCGTCCGCGGGTACTCGTTCGAGATCCTGCGCGGCTTCGGCCCCGTGTACACCGCGCTCTGGGGCATGCAGGCCGGACAGGTGTCGTGGGGCGCGGACCACCATCGCGCGTACGCCGAGCTCTTCGACCGGACGGCGGGCATGGTGGCCATCTGCGAGGACCTCCCGGATCCCGCGAACTCCGTGACGCTCGACCCCGACCTCGTCGACTCCGACGGCATCCCCGCGCCGAAGGTGACGTACCGGCTCGGCGACAACAGCGAGAAGATGCTCGCGCACGCGGTCGCGCGCGGCCGCGAGGTGCTCGAAGCGTCCGGCGCCAGGGCCACCGTCGTCGAGTCGCCGCTGCGGATGGCCGGGTGGCATCTCATGGGGACGTGCCGGATGGGGACGGACCCGCGCACCTCGGTCGTGAACCCGTGGGGACGCTGCCACGACGTGCGCAACCTCTTCATCGTCGACGGCAGCATCTTCGTCACCGCCGCGGCGGTGAATCCGACCAACACGATCCAGGCGCTGGCGCTCTACGTCGCCGACACGATGAAGAAGAACCTCGCGAACCTCTTCGAGGCGGAGTGAAGGGCATGACGGACGACGGACTCACGGCGGACGAAGCCCGCGTGGTGACGAGCCTCCTCGACGTCCTCGTCCCGCCGAGCGGCGACGGGCGGCTCCCCGGCGCAGGCGAGCTCGACCTCGCCGGGCACGTCGAGCGGACGGTGCGGCGGATGCCGATGCTGCGCCCCGTCCTCGAGTACGGGCTCTCGGCCCTGGCGGCGCTCGCCGAGAGGCGGAGCCCGGAGGGCTTCGCGGCGCTCTCCCGGGAGGAGCGGACGGCGGTGGTCGCGGAGTTCACCGCCGCCGACCAGTTCTTCCTGCCGGCATTCCTGTTCCTGGTCTACACGGGGTACTACCAGCATCCGCGGGTCGTGGAGACGCTCGGGCTGGAGGCGCGCGCGCCGCATCCGAAGGGCTACACCATGGCGCCCGACGACCTGTCGCTCCTCGACCCGGTCCGGCGGCGCGGCCGGATGTACCGCGACGGTTGAGCGGGGGGGGACGGGCTCAGGGCCCGCCCGTTGCGGCGCAGTCGGAAACGCAGCTCGCGGTTCCCCCAGCCTCGACGCAGCGGAAGCCGCTGACGCAGCGAATCTCGGCGCAGGAGCCGGCGGCTTCGTTGGGCACACAGCTCGCGCGGCCACCGCTCGCGACGCAATGGTAGCCGGAGACGCAACGGATATGCGCCCCGGGCGTGATCGCGCGCGCGACGCGATCCTCCACCGCACGCGATAGCGCCGCGACGGCCGGCGCAAGAAACCTGTCGTAGAACCACGCCTCTACGGCGCCAAAGGGCTTCGTGATGTCCGAGAAGACGGCGCCGATCATGAGTACCTCTCGTCCCGTCGAGTATCATCGACAAAGTGCTCGAGGCAAAACCGGTTCGCGGATTCGACACGACGGCTCTCGCGTGCCATTCCGCTCGCGACCTTGCCGGACGGTGCCTACGCCAGGTTCCGCCCGTAGATGCGACAATGCTGGAGAGTTGACGGAACGCCGTACCTGTGGGGCTCTGTGGGGCGTGAAGCGGGCGAGGTAGAAGGGCGGTGGTCCATGTTCGCCGGTCCGAAGCCGCGGCTCGGGGTTGATTCGCTGGTGGGGGCCTATGCCGACTTGGCAGCGCCGTGGTGCTTGACGTCCGTGTCCGCCCGCGCGCCCCTACGCTTGGCCGCCTCGGTCAGCAACTCCGACGCAAGGGTCCCGACTCGCTTGTTGATGCCCCGAATCAGATCGTAAATCGCCCCGATCGTGTGATCCTGCACGCGCTTCACTTCCTTGGCGGGCCCCCGTAGGAGCTCACTCTCCTCGAAAATCTTGAGCGGCAGGTCGGCGATCGACTTGTGGACCTCCTCGACCGTCGTCGCGCCCTTGTCGACGGCGTCCTGGATGAACTTGACCAGCGCCTTCCCTTCAACGCTCCTTTCACTGGTCATGACAGCTCCTCCCGAGACGGTGTTGAAAGCAACGACCATGCCATCCGTCGTGGCATGCAGCGGACGTGTGCCCCAGGCCCAGTCATCTCATCCGCGGGAAGGAAGAGGCCCCCTCTTCGCGCGCCAGCGAAGACTTGTACCCCGCCACCCAGCGAACGTCGGAGCGCCGACGCGTAGCGCTCAGCTCGCGCCCGGCGCGAGGAGGACCGCTGCGCCGCGGATGGCGTCATGCTTCAGCGCGATCAGCGCCTCGTTCGCCTGCTCGAACGCGAAGGGCTGCACGTGCGTGCGCACGCGGCCGGGGGCCTCCGCGAGAAAGTCGCGCGCGTCCTCTCGCGTGTTGTTCGCGACGCTCAGCACGGAGCGCTCCCCGTAGATCGCGGCATAGGGGAACGACGGCAAGTCGCTCATGTGGATCCCGCCGAGGACGAGTGCCCCGCCCTTGTCGAGCGCGCCCAGCGCCGCGGGGACGATCTCGCCCGCCGGCGCGAACACGATCGCGGCATCGAGCGGGACCGGCGGCCGATCGAACGTCCCGCCCACCCACTGCGCGCCGAGCTCGGTCGCGAGGGCCTGATGCCGCTCGCGATCGCGCGTCGAGACGTACACGTCCGCTCCGCGCGCGCGCGCGAGCTGGATGACGACGTGCCCGGCGGCGCCGAACCCATAGATCCCGAGCCGCGCTCCGCGCCAGTCGCGGAGGCCGGTGCGTCGGAGGCAGCGGAACCCGATGATGCCCGCACAGAGAAGCGGTGCGGCCTCGAGATCGCCGAAGCCGTCCGGCAGGCGATGAATGAACGCGGCCGGTACCACCACCTTCTCCGCGAAGCCGCCGTCCGCGGTCCAACCCGTGAACTCCGCCGCATCGCAGAGGTTCTCGCGATCGGAGAGGCAGAACCGGCACGCGCCGCAGGTCCGGTGCAGCCACGCGACCCCGACGCGCGCGTCGATCAGGCCGCGATCGACGCCGGCGCCGATCGCCTCGACGACGCCGACCACCTGGTGGCCGGGGATCACGCCGGGCCGGCGCACCGCGAGATCGCCCTCGACGACGTGGAGATCAGTCCTGCAGATGCCGCACGCGCGCACAGCCACCCGGACCTCGCCGTCGCGCGGTTCGGGCGCATCGCGGGTGACGAGCCGGAGCGGGCGCTCCGTGACCGGCCGAGGGCGATCGAGCGACCAGGCACGCATCGTTGTTCCTAACCGTTCACATGGGCGCCGCTTGCAGTCGAGCCCATTCGCCGCCGTCATTCTCATCGTTCGCCGACATCACTCGACGCCGTCGGTGATCGCGCCCTTGCTTGCCGTCGACACCCGCCGCATGTACTTGGCCAGCAGGCCGTGCGTGTAGCGCGGCGGGGGCGCTTTCCAGCGCGCGCGGCGGCGGGCGAGTTCGTCGTCGTCGACGTTCAACTGGATCAGCAGCTTGTGTGCAGTGGCGCACCTGTTGCCCGATGGTACTCGGATTGAAGGTAGATCGCGCGTCTGGCGTGAGCCTGGCACAGCGCACATATCCATCACGGTGTGGTTGTCGTCGCCGCGGGGCGGGTGGTAGTTGGTGCGTATGAGCCGGGTGCCCGGGCGACTCCCCCCAGGCAACCTCACGTACGCAGACTACGTGGGCCTGCCGGATGACGGCCGGCGCTACGAGATCCTCGATGGGGAGCTGGAGGTGAGCCCGGCGCCAGCACCGAGGCACCAAGGGGTGTCCCGGAACCTGCTGTTCATCCTTCACGGCCACGTGCAGGAGCGGGGGCTCGGAATCGTCTACTGCGCCCCCATCGACGTCATTCTCGCGCCAGACAGCATCGTGCAGCCCGACCTGGTCTTCGTCGCCGCGGGCCGGGAGTCGATCGTCACCGAGCGCGCGATCGAGGGCCCGCCCGATCTCGCCGTCGAGATCCTCTCCCCTGGGTCGGATCGCCGAGACCGCGTCGCCAAGGCGGGGCTCTATGCTCGGTACGCCATCCGGCACTACTGGATCGCGGATCCCGTCGCCCGCACGCTCGAGGTGTACGAGGCGGAGGGCGCAGCGTACCGACTCGTCGCCAGGCACGAAGGCGCGGGTAGGGTGCGCACCACGCTCTTCCCCGATCTCGAGATCGACCTCGGCCGCGTCTGGGTCTGAGCGCGAGCCACAGATCACTGCCCGATCTCCTGCGCGACCTTCTCCGCGCGCGGCATGGCGCCCATAGCGACGAACAAGCGGTGCGCCTCACGGAGCTCGCCCTCCCGTGCGGCGTGATCGCCCCGCGCGGCGGCGCACCCAATCGACGTCGGGCGCGGCGCCCGTTCTACGGTTCCCGTCATCTTGACGGCTCTCTTGTCTTGCAGGCCGGTGCGGCTGTCAACGGCGCGTGCGCCCAATTGCGCGGCGATCTGCGCACGAGCGATGTGGATCGTATCCGCCGGAGAGAGGCCGTTGCGGTCTCTGCAGTAGCGCGCGCGGTGCTCCTTCGGGGCGTAGGCAGCACAACGGCCGCATCTCGGACGCCCGGTGACTATCCTACCCGCTCGGCTTCCCTCCGGATCGCCCGCGAGAGCGCGCTGCCCAGCAGCGCCGCGACGCGGTGGCCGCTGCGGACCGCGCTCTCCATGTAACCGGCGAGCGTCTCGGTGTGCTCTCCCGCGAACTTGATCCGGGAGAGGCCGTCACGGAGGACCGGCCAGAACGGCACCATCTGCCCCGGCCGATACACCGCGTAGCCGCCGCCCGTGTAGGGCTCGTTCGCCCATGCCATG
>JBGQET010000135.1:0-9949 GCA_041496545.1 Binatia bacterium
CTGGATGTCGCCCCACGAGGCGAGCACCACGACGGGCGTGAGGAACGTCGTCAGCAGCACGAGGAAGAGGCTCACGCCGTCGACGCCGAGGCGGTACTCGACCCCCCACGCCGGGATCCACGCCGCGCGCTCGGGGAACTGGAACTCCGCGATGGAGTAAAACCCGGCGAGGACGAGGAGCGAGAGCGCGAACGGCACGAGCGCGAACGCGAGCGCCGCGCGCCGAATGCCCGCCACCTCCGCGCGCGGCAGCAGCGCCAGCATGAGAGCGCCGACGAGCGGCGAGAACACGATGAAGCTCAGCAGCACCGCGTCACCTCACGAACCACGCCACCAGCACGAGCGCCCCCACCAGAAAGGAGAGCGCGTAGTGCTGGACGTTGCCCGTCTGGAGCCGCCGCCAGAGGCGGCTGGTCGTCGCCACCAGGATGCCGGCGCCGTTGACGGCGCCGTCGATGAGCTCGGGGTCGACGTGGCGCGCGTTCAGCTCGGCGAAACCGAAGAGCGGCCCCACGACGACGCGGTCGTACAGCTCGTCGACGCGGAACTTGTCGCACACGAGCCGGTAGAAGCCGCCGAGCGACGCGGCGACGCGCGCGGGCAGCTCGGGGCGTTGCACGTACGCCGTCCACGCGAGCGCAAGACCGGCCACCGCGACGGCGGTCGCGAGCGCGAGCATGGCTGCGGGCGCCGCCGGCGCTTCGGCTTCGTGGCCGAGCACGGACTCGAGGATGGCCGGCACGGGAATGAACCCACCGGAGACCGACAGCGCCGCCAGCACGACGAGCGGCAGCGTCATGACCGTCGGCGACTCGTGCAGGTGGTGCTGCACCTCGTGCGAGGCGCGGCACTCACCCCAGAAGGTCAGGAGGAGGAGGCGGCCCATGTAGAAGGCGGTGAGAAAAGCCGCGACGTAGGCGAGGACGCCGAGGAGCGGCTGCGCGTGCGGGCCGGCGAACGCGCCCCATACGATCTCGTCCTTGCTCCAGAAGCCGGCGAAGGGGAACACGCCCGCGATGGCGAGCGTCGCGGCGGACATCGTCCAGAAGGTGACCGGCAGCTTGTCGCGGAGCCCGCCCATCCGGCGCATGTCCTGCTCGCCGCTCATGGCGTGGATGACGCTGCCCGCGCCGAGGAAGAGGAGACCCTTGAAGAAGGCGTGCGTCACGAGGTGGAAGATGGCGGCGCCCGCGACCCCGACGCCGAGGCCGAGGAACATGAAGCCGAGCTGGCTCACGGTCGAGTAGGCGAGCACCTTCTTGATGTCGGTCTGCGCGGTGGCGATGACGGCGGCGAAGAGCGCCGTCGCCGTCCCCACCGTCGCGACCACGGCGAGCGCCGCGGGCGCGAGCGCGTAGAGCGCATGCAGGCGGGCCACCATGTAGACGCCCGCCGTCACCATGGTGGCGGCGTGGATGAGCGCCGACACGGGCGTCGGGCCGGCCATGGCGTCGGGCAGCCAGACGTAGAGGGGGATCTGCGCCGACTTGCCGCAGGCGCCGAGGAAGAGCAGCAGGCAGATCGGCAGCGCCACGGGCGCGAGCCGATCCAGGTGGGCTTCGATGCCGGCGAAGTCGAGCGTGCCGACCGTCGTCCAGATGAGGAAGAGGCCGAGGAGGAAGCCGGCGTCGCCGATCCGGTTCACCAGGAAGGCCTTCTTCCCGGCGGCCGCGTTCTCCATCTTCTCGTACCAGAACCCTATCAATAGATAGGAGCAGAGCCCGACCCCCTCCCAGCCGACGAAGAGGAGGAGCAGGTTGTCGGCGAGGACCAGGATGAGCATCGCCGTGATGAAGAGGTTCAGGTACGTGAAGAAGCGGGTGAAACCCTGGTCCCCGTGCATGTACCCGACGGAGTAGACGTGGATCAGGAACCCGACGCCGGTCACGACGAGCGTCATGACGGCCGAGAGCTCGTCTAGGCGGAGCGCCGCCTCGGCGGTGAACGGGCCGGCGGCGATCCAGGTGTAGACGTGGTCGCGCAGCACGGCGTGCTCGGGTGCGCCGGCGAGTGCCATCACCGCCGCCACCGCGACCCCGAAGGACGCGAGCAGCACGCCGGGACCGACCAGCTTCACGGCGCCGGTGGCGCGACGTCCGACCGTCAGGTGAAAGACGACGCCGAGCGCGGGCAGCGCGACGATCCAGCGCAGCCACGTCGTGGGCGTGATCACCATCGGAGGCTCGCGATCTCGTCGGCGTTGGTGGTCTCGCGGTTTCGGAAGTGCGCCAGGATGATCGCCAGCCCGACCGCCGCCTCGGCCGCGGCGACCGTCATCACGAAGAAGACGATCACCTGCCCGTCCACCGAGCCGAGGCTGCGTGCGAAGGCGACGAAGGTCAGGTTGACCGCGTTCAGCATCAGCTCGATCGCCATGAAGATGACGATGATGTTCCGGCGCACCAGCACGCCGAGCACGCCGACGGTGAACAGCACCGCAGACAGGACCAAATACCAGGAGAGCGGCGTCGGACCCACGGTCAGAGTCCGCGCCGCACCAACGCGACGGCGCCGACGATGGCGACCAGGAGGAGGATCGAGGTCAGCTCGAAGGGCAGCAGGTAGACGGTGAAGAGCCGGTCGGCGATCGCCGTCGTCTCGCCGAAGCCGGCGGGGACGGACGCCACGCCGGCGCCCGCGCTGCGCAGCACGGTGGGGACGACCAGCGCGGCCAGCGCGAGCCCGCCCGCGCCCGCCATGGCAACGAGCGAGCCGCCGCCGAGGGCGCGCGCCTCCTTCTGGAGGCTGAGCAGCATGATGATGAAGAGGAAGAGGACGACGATCGCGCCCGCGTAGACGATCACCTGAAGGACCGCGAGGAGCTGCGCGTCGAGTCCCACGAAGAGGACCGAGAGGAAGAAGAGCGTCACGACGAGCGCCACCGCGCTGTGGACCGGGTTCCGGTGAAAGACGACGGTGAGCGCGCCGCCGACCGCGCCGAGGGCGAGGAGCAGAAAGACGACCGGGTTCACGCCGTCCGTCCCCCGAAGAGCACCACGAGGAGCGAGGACGCCACCACGTTGGCGAGCGAGATCGGCAGCAGCCCCTGCCAGCCGAGCCGCATGAGCTGGTCGTAGCGGAAGCGCGGCAGCGTCCAGCGGATGATGATCTGGAGCAGCGTGAAGAAGAGCAGCTTGACGGTGAAGGACGTCACCTGGAGCAGCGCGACGACGATCGACGGCAGCCGGAAGGCGGCGCCGCCCGGGAGGTGGAAGCCGTCGCGCAACAGGTACGGGATCTGCCACCCCCCGAAGAAGATCGTCGTCACGAGCGCCGCCACCAGCACCACCTCGACGAAGTCGCTCATCATGAACATGAGGTGCTTGGCGCCCGAGTACTCGGTGAAGTAGCCGCTCACCAGCTCGGATTCGCTCTCCGGCAGGTCGAACGGGATGCGCTTCGACTCCGCGATGCCGGCCGTCATGAAGACGACGAAGGCGACCGGCTGGTAGAGAATCCCCCACCCGGGCAGGAAGCCCCAGATCAAGTGGCCCTGCGCGCGCGCCATCGTCTGGAGGTCGAGCGTACCGTAGGTGATGACCACGCCGATCAGCGCGAGCCCCATCGCGACCTCGTAGGAGATCATCTGCGCCGAGCCACGGATGCCGCCGAGCAGCGACCAGCGGCTGTTCGACGCCCAGCCCGCGAGCACCACGCCGTACACCCCGAGCGACGCCATGGCGAGGACGTAGAGGAGGCCGACGTTCAGCTCCGCCGCCTGGAGGTTGATCACGCGGTCGCCGATGGTGAGCACGTCGCCGAAGGGGACCACCGCGAAGGTGACGAGCAGCGGCACCACCGACATCACCGGCGCCAGGAAGTGGAGGAAGCGGTCGCTGCCGGCGGGGACCACGTCCTCCTTGATGAGGAACTTGATCGGGTCGGCGACCAGCGTGTTGATGAGCCCGAGCGCCGCGACGCCGAAGATCGACGCCCGATTGGCGCCGATCCGGTCCTGCATCAGGGCGCTGACCTTGCGCTCGAAGAAGACGCCGAGCCCCATCACCTGGAGCGCGAGCAGGATGACGAACAGCGCCTTGACGGCGACGATCGCGACCTCGACGCCCACGGGCTATTCGCGCGCCAGACGCTCGACCAGGGCGAGCGTCTTCTCGACATCGAGGTTCTCGTGGTACTCGACGTTGTTCAACTGGAGGCACGGCGCCGTGCCGCACGAGGCGAGGCACTCGACTTCTTCCAGCGAGAACTGCCCGTCCGCCGTGCGCTCGCCGTGTCGGATGCCGAGCCGTCCCTCGACGGCGCGCTGGATGGCGTCGGCGCCGCGGAGCTGGCACGGGAGGTTCCGGCAGAGCTGGATGTGGAAGCGGCCCTTCGGCTCCTTCCAGTACATGGTGTAGAAGGACGCCACCGACGTCACCCACGCGAGCGGCAGCTCCATCAGCGTGGCGACGTACTCCTGCACCGGAAGGGAAAGCCAGCCGAACTCCCGCTGCGCGATCCAGAGGGTCGGCATGAGGGCGGCACGCCGGGTGGGATAGCGCGACAGGATCGCGCGGTACTCGGCGAGCACGGCCTCGGAGAAGCGCGGGGGCGTCTCGCCCCCCTCAGTGGTCACACTCGCCCCCGATCATGTTGATCTGGCCGAAGGTGGTGATGATGTCGGCCACCATGCGACCGCGCAGCATGTCGCCCAGCGCCGCCATGCCGTAGAAGCACGGCGGGCGCACGCGCACGCGGTAGGGCCGGCCGCTGCCGTCGCTCACCAGGTAGAAGCCGAGCTCGCCGTTGCCGCCTTCGGTCGCGACGTAGACCTCGCCGGGCGGCACCTTCTGGCCCTCGATGACCAGCTTGAAGTGGTTCATCAAGCCTTCGATCGAGCCGTAGACCTCCTGCTTGGGCGGCAGGAAGAAGCGCGGGTCGGTGATGGCGATGGGGCCGTCGGGGAGCTGCGCCAGCGCCTGCTCGACGATGCGCATGCTCTGGTGCATCTCCGCAAAGCGGACCATGAAGCGGTCGTAGTTGTCGCCCGTCGTCCCGGTCGGGACCTCGAAGTCCATCCGGTCGTAGACGAGGTAGGGGTTGGCCTTGCGGACGTCGTACGCCACGCCGGTCGCGCGCAGCAGCGGGCCCGTCAGGCCCCACGAGATGGCGTCCTCGCGGGGGAGCGCGCCGATGCCGGCCATGCGGTCGACGAAGATGCGGTTGCGGGAGAGGAGCCGGTCGCAGTCGACGAGCACGCGGCGGGTCTGCTTGAAGGCGAAGCCGATGCGCGCCGCCATGTCCGGTGGCAGGTCGTTGGTCACGCCGCCGAGGCGGCAGTACGTCACAGTGAGCCGCGCGCCGGTGATGGCCTCGACCAGGTCGTAGAGGAACTCGCGCGCTTCGAGCATGTAGAAACCGGCCGAGATCGCGCCCATCTCGTTGGCCGCCATGCCGAGGCAGGTCAAATGGTCGCAGATGCGCGAGATCTCGCCGACGATCACCCGGATGTAGGTGCAGCGCTCCGGCGTCTCGACGCCGGCCAGCTTCTCGACCGCGAGCGCGAAGCCGACGTTGTTGAGCAGCGGGGAGGCGTAGTTCAGCCGGTCGGCGTAGGGGAAGACGTGGTTCCACGTTCCCTGCTCGCACATCTTCTCGAAGCCGCGGTGCAGGTAGCCGATCTCGACGTCGATGTCGACGATGGTCTCGCCGTCGAGTCGCAGGTTGAACTTGACCGTCCCGTGCGACGCGGGATGGGACGGCCCCATCTGGATCTCCATGATCTCACGCGAGTGATCGGGCTCGACGGAGGGGACCGTCCCCATCAGGCCTCCGTCCGACGCGGCCACGGCCGCCCGATCGGGTCGCGCTCGGGCACCAGCGGCTGGCGCTTCATCAAGGGGTAGTCCTTGCGCAGCGGGTGCCCCTCGAACTCCTCGTACATGAGGATGCGGCGCAGGTCGGGATGGCCGCTGAAACGGATGCCGAACATGTCCCACACCTCGCGCTCGGCCCAGAGCGCGCTCTTCCAGAGCGGCGCCGCGCTCGGCACGCTCGGGTCGTCCTCCGGCACGGGGACCTTGACGCGCAGCCGGTGCTGGTGGGCGAGCGAGTAGAGCTGGTAGACGACCTCGAAGCGCGGCGTGCGCCCCAGGTAGTCCGCCGCCGTCACGTCGACCAGCAGGTCGAAGGCGAGGTCGGGATGGTCGCGCAGCACGGCCAGGGCCCGCGCGAGCGCCGTCCGCTCGATCAGGACGACGGCCTGCCCGCGCGCCGCCTCGGGCGAGAAGACGCTCGCCCCCGAGACCAGCGCCGGGACCCGCTCGATGAGCGCGTCGGGGGTCAACGCCGGCGTCCTAGTCCCACTCGAGCGCGCCCTTGCGCCAGACGTAGACGAAGCCGAGGGCGAGCACGAGCACGAAGACCGCCATCTCGACGAAGCCGAACATCCCGAGCGAGCGGAACACGAGCGCCCAGGGGTACATGAAGACGACCTCGACGTCGAAGACGATGAAGACGATGGCGGTCAGGTAGAACTTCACGTCGAAGCGGCGCCAGGCGGGCCCGCTGGGCGGGTTGCCGCACTCGAACGCCTCGCTCTTCACGGCCGACGGCCGGCGCGGACGGAGCAGCGCGCCGGCGCCGAGCAGGATGCCGGCGACGAGCGCGGCGATGGCGAACGAGACGAGGATGGCGACGTACGGGAGCGGCATGCGCGAGACCGTGCGAAACCGCTAGCTAAAGACAAGCCTGAGAGCAAGTCAAGGTCGAGCGGCGCGCGCTTTTGACTCCCTCGGATCCCTCTGCTAGCCGGACGCCACGTCGATGGCGTCGCCGATTCCGCACGAAGCCCTCGCGCGCGCTGCGCGGGCGGCGTTCGGCGCGGCGACGCAGATCGTCGGCGCCGAGCCGCTCGCCGGCGACGCCTCGAGCCGCCGCTACGTGCGCTTGCGGCTCGCGGGCGGCGACGCACCCGAGACCGCGACCGCGATCGCGATGCTGCTCGGCACCGACCGCGCGCCGCTCGGCTCCGACGAGCACGGGGGCGCCGAAGGCGCGACGGAGCTGCCGTTCGTGAACGTCGGCCGCTACCTCGCGGCGCACGGCTTCCCCGTGCCCGCGCTCTACCACGACGCCACGCTCGCCGACGGCCTGCTCCTCCTGGAAGACGTCGGCGACACCTCGCTCTACGCCGCGATGGCGGCCGAGCCGGCACGCGCGCCGGCGCTCCTCGCCGCGGCGGTCGACCTCCTCGTCGCGCTCCAGGCGGCCGGCGCGCGCGATCCCGATCCCGCCTGCTACGCCTTCCGCCAGCGGTTCGACGGCCGGCTGGCGCGCTGGGAGCTCGAGCACTTCGTCGAGCACGGCATCGAGACGCGCCACGGACGCCCGCTGCCGCCCGCCGAGCGGACGGCGCTGCTGGCGGCGCTGGCGCCCATCGCGGCGCCCTTCGACGAAGCGGAGCCCGTGCTCGCCCACCGCGACTTCATGGCGTGGAACATCCACGTGCAGGGCGACCGGTTGCGCTTGATCGACTTCCAGGACGCGTTGCTCGCGCCCGACGGCGTCGACCTCGCCGGGCTGCTGACCGACCGCAAGATGCCCGGCCTGGTGAGCGCGAAGCTCGAGGAGCACCTCGTCGGCCGCTTTCGCGATCGCCGCGCCGCGGTGGGGCTGCCCGTGCGGGGTGACCTCGGTGCGCGCTATCGCCTGTGCGCCCTCCAGCGGGCGCTCAAGGTGATCGGCCGCTTCTATTTCCTCGAGCGCGTGAAGGGGAAGCCAGGCTACCTCGCGTACCTCCCCGACGTCTACGCGGTCGCGCGGCGCTGCTTCGACGCCGTGCCTGCGCTCGCCGAGGCGCGGCGCCTCGCGGCGGCGCACGTCCCGGAGCTGGCGTGATCCGGCGCGCGATGATCCTCGCGGCGGGGCGCGGCCAGCGCCTGCGCCCGCTCACCGACACGGTGCCGAAGCCCCTCGTCTCCGTCGGCGGGCGCCCGCTCATCGAGCACCTGCTCGACTTCCTCGGCGCCGGCGGGATCACCGACGTGGTCGTGAACCTCCACCACCTGGGCGACCGCATCGCCGCGCATCTCGAGGACGGCGCCCGCTTCGGCGTCCGCATCCAGTATTCCTGGGAGGACCCGATCCTCGACACGGGCGGCGGCATCAAGCACGCGGAGCCGCTCCTCGAGGGCGAACCGTTCGTGGTGGTGAACGGCGACAGCCTGCTCGAGCTGCGGCTCGGCGAGGTGGTCGCCTTCCACCGCACGCACGGCGCGCTCGCGACCATGGCGGTCCGCGAGGATCCCGAGGCGGCGCGCTACGGTCTGATCGAGCTGGACGACGACGACCGCGTCCGCCGCGTCGCCGGCCGCCCGGCGCACGCCACCGGCCGGCTGCGCCCGTTCATGTTCCCCGGGCTCCACGTCTTCGAGCCCGCCATCTTCTCGTGGATGGAATCCGGCGGCCCATTCAGCGTCACGCACGTGACGTACCCGCGGCTCATCGCCGCCGACGCGCCCGTCTACGGGTTCGCGACAAACGCACGCTGGGTGACGATCGACACCCCCGAGGCGCTCGCCGCCGCGGACCGGCTGCTCGCCCGCGCGCCGTTCCGCTTCTGAACCGGGCGGACGGGCAAGGTCATGGACCTGTGCACGAAAGTTCACACCTCGGCTGTTTCGTCCGAGTGGGCTTTCTTGACTCAGTACCCTCTCTTTAGTAGGCGGGAGCCCCAGCCTTTGAGGCTGTCGGCTGCGTCAGGGCTCGATGCGGGTGGAGGCATGCGGTGGATGGGGTTCTTGGCACATGCCTTGCTGGAGTGTAGGGGCGCGGTAGCTCCCCGAGGGCGATAGGCATGGGCCTCACCATCGTTCACAAGAGCGATCTCTCCACCCGGAAGAAGAACCCCCGGATCGCCCTCGTGCTCGCCGGCGGCGCGGTGACCGGCGGCGCGTACAAGCTCGGCGGCTTGAAGGCCCTCGACGACTTCCTCGTCAACCGCAAGACCACCGACTTCGACGTCTACGTCGGCCTCTCCGCCGGCGCCTTCCTCGCCGCGCCGCTCGCGGGCGGGGTCACGCCCCCGGAGATGCTCCGCTCGCTCGACGGCTCCTCCGAGGACTTCACGTACCTCTCGCCGCTCGACTTCTACAACCTGAATCTGGCCGAATTCACCCGCAAGCCGCTCGAGTTCGTGATCGACCTGATCACGTACTTCCCGAACGCCTTCTACGAGTTCATGGTGCGCACCCCGGATCTGATCCGGACGCTCCAGGAGCCACTCTCCCGCGCCCGCCACCGGCCCTCGCTCGCGAACCTGATCGAGTGCGCCAAGCCGGTGATCGAGGCGATCGGCTCGGCGCGTGAGTTCCCCTTCCCGCTCGCCTATCTACCCTCGGGCCTCTTCGACAACAGCAGCATCGAGCGGTACCTGCGGCACAACATCGAGCGGCGCGGCCTCACCAACGACTTCCGCGTCCTCTACCGCGCCCGCGGCGTCGAGCTCTACATCGTGGCGATGAACCTCGACACCGCCGAGCGCGTCGTCTTCGGGCACGACGAGGACACCTCGCTCACCGTCTCCGAGGCGGTGCAGGCGTCGACCGCCCTCCCCGGCTTCTACCGCCCCGCGCGCATCAAGGGTGTCGACTACGTCGACGGCGGCGTGCGGCGGACTGCCAACATCGACGTCGCGATCGAGCACGGCGCCGATCTCGTCATCTGCTACAACCCGTTCCGACCGTTCTCGAACCGCGTCGTCCGCCGCTACGACCCGCAACGGAACACCTACGCCCTCGAGGGCCGGCCGCTCGCCGACCAGGGCATGCTGATGGTGCTGAACCAGGTGCTCCGCACGCTGCTCCACTCGCGTCTCCAGCTCGCCATCCGCCAGTACCAGGACGACCCGTACTTCCAGGGCGACATCATCCTGCTCGAGCCGGCGGAGACCGACCTCGTCTTCTTCAAGATGGCGCCGCTCAACCTGTGGGCGGGCCGCAGCGCCGGC
>JBGQET010000136.1:0-9888 GCA_041496545.1 Binatia bacterium
CGGCGATCCCGATGAACTCGATCAAGGGCGGACTGGGTCACACGATGGGCGCGGCGGCGACGCTCGAGGCGATCATGTGCCTGCTCGCCTCGCGCGAGGGCGTCGTGCCGCCCACGCTCGGCCTCGAGACGCGCGATCCCGAGTGCGATCTGGACTTCGTGGCGGGGACGCCGCGCGCCGCGCGGCCGCGCCTGAGCCTCAGCACGTCGCTCGGCTTCGGCGGCTGCAACGCCGCACTGGTCGTCGAGGGGGCGCGGGCGTGAGGGGCGCGACGGTTGCGGGCGTCGGGCTCCTGACCGGGTGGGGCGAGGGTATCGCCGCGCTCCCGGCCGACGCCCGTGCCGCCGCGGGCGGACGCCGCGTCGTGGCGCTGCGGCGCCCGGCGCTCGCGGGTGAGCGCTTCCGGCGGGCGACGCGCGAGTGCCTGCTCGGTGTCGCGGCGGTCGAAGCACTGCTGCGCGAGACGGGGCTCACGCGCGCGGCGATCCAGGGGAGCGAGACCGCGCTGATCTACGTCACGGCCGCGGCGTACGGCGCGTCGAATGTGCAGTTTATTGAAGCGGGGACCCAGGGGCCGGCTTCGGCCGCAGGTGGCCCGAGGCAGGAGCCCGCGGGCTCCGCTGCTCCAAGTCCGACTCGTCTTCAGGAGCGGGCGGGCGCGTTGCACTTTCCCTATACGGCGCCGAGCGCGGTGCCGGGCGAGGTGGCGATCGAGTTCGTGCTCACGGGGCCCTATGTCATCCTGATCGGCGGCGCCGCGGCGACGCTCGCCGCGCTCCGGCAGGCCGCGCGGCTCCTGGCGGCCGGCCGCTGTCGGCGCGCGCTCGTCCTCGCGGTGGAGACCTTCGCCGAGTGTGAGGATCTCTGGGCGCGGGCGCGCGGCCTCGTCCGGCCGCCCCTCGTCGAGGCGGCCGCGTGCGCGCTGCTCTTGCCGTTGGCGGCGACGACGACCGCGGCGCCGGCGCCGCGGGACTCGGAGCTCGAAGCGCGCGTCCGGCGGCGGGCGGGCGAGACCCTCGCGTGCGCGCCGCTCGTGGCCCTGGCGCTCTCCCGCGCCGGCGACGCGGGCCTCGCGCTTGAGGCACACTAGGAGGGTGATGGAGCCCAAGGAAGTCCTCGACGAGCTGAAGACGATCCTCGTGGCGCGGCTCAAGTTCGACCCGCGGCGGGCGAGCGAGACGGCGATGGAGACACCGCTGCCGAAGGGCGTCGAGGGATCGATCGGGCTCGACTCGCTCGACTTCATCGAGCTCTCGATCGCGATCGAGGAGCGCTTCGGGCTCGTGATCGACGAGTCCGAGGACCTCACCGCGCACTTCGCCTCGTTCGAGGCGCTCTGCCGCTTCATCGTCGCGCAGCTGGGGAGCGCGTGAGGCGCGTCGCCGTCACCGGCCTCGGCGCCGTGAGCCCCTTCGGCACGGGCGTGAAGGTCTACTGGAACGGGCTCGCCGCCGGGGCCTGCGCGATCCGGCCCGTCACGCTGATCGAGACCGAAGGCTTCCGCTGCCGCCTCGCCGCCGAGGTGCCCGACGGCACCGGCGGCTCGGCGCGGCGCTCGCGCGCGGACCGCTTCGCGCTCGCCGCGGCGCGCGAGGCGCTCGACGACGCCGGCCTCGGGCGGGAAGACCGCGCGGAGACGGCGCTGATCGTCGGCGCCGTCGGCGGCGGTATGCTCGAGGCCGAGGCCTGGTACTGGGCGCGTTCCCGCGGCGCGCGCCCGCGGGGCTGGCGCGGCCTGGGGTCCATGCTCCCCGCCTCGCACGCCGCCGTCGTCGGCCGCGCGCTCGGCCTGGGCGGTCCCCGCGAGACGCTGGTCACCGCCTGCAGCTCGGGCGCGGCGTCCCTCGCCGTCGCCGCCGACCTCGTCGCGGAGGGCATCGCGCCCGCCGCGCTCGCGGGCGGCGTGGACGCGCTCACGCGCATCTGCTTCATGGGCTTCAACGCGCTCAGGCTCCTCGACCCCGAGCCGTGCCGCCCCTTCGACCGCGCCCGCCGCGGCATGTCGATCGGCGAGGGCGCCGCGTTCGTTCTGCTCGAGGACGCCACGCGCGCCCGGGCCCGCGGCGCCCGGGTCTACGCCGAGCTGGCCGGCTACGGGATGACGACCGACGCCTTTCACGTGACGGCGCCCCATCCCGAGGGCGAGGGCATGGTGCGGGCGATGCGGTCGGCGCTCGAGGCTGCGGGCGTGCCGCCCGGCGCCGTCGGCTACGCGAACGCCCACGGCACGGCGACGCCGCAGAACGACCGGATCGAGGCGCGCGCGATCCGCCAGGTCTTCGGCGACGGCCCGCTCCTGGTCAGCTCGACCAAGTCCATGATCGGGCACACCATGGCCGCGGCCGGCGCGCTCGAGGCCGTGGCGACGGTGCTGGCCCTCGGCCACGAGCTGGTGCCGCCGACGGCGAATCTCACGACGGCCGATCCCGAGGTGGCGCTCGACTGCGTCCCGCGGGTCGCGCGCCAGGCCGCTCTCGAGTTCGCGATCTCGAACTCGTTCGGCTTCGGGGGCCAGAACGTGACCCTGCTCTTCGGGCGGGCCGAGCGGTGAGTCGCGTCTTCATCACGGGCGTGGGCATGGTCACCGGCGCGGCGACCGGCGGGTGCCTGGCCCTCACGCGGATCCTCGCGGGGAGCGGGAGCCCGGCTCGAGCCGGCGGTGGGCTGCGGCCGGAACGCGTGGCCGACGACGTGCTTGCCGATCTGATCGAGGCTGCCGAGGCGCGGCGGCTCACGCGGGCCTGCCGGCTCGCCGTGGCGGCCTGCCGGCTCGCCCTCACGGATGCCAGACGCGAGACCGGCGACGGCCTCGGGATGGTCGTCGGCACGGAGTTCGGCGACCTGGCGTCGACGATCCAATTCGTGGACGGCTATCTCCGGCGCGGACCCCAGGGGCTCTCCGCGCTCCTCTTCCCGAACACCGTGATGAACGCCATGGCGGCCACCGCCACCATCGCCGTCCGCGCCCGCGAGCTCTCGCTGACGCTGAACGCGCCGACCGTGGCGGGCGAGCTCGCCGTGGCGCGCGGCGCCGCGCTGGTCCGGGCGGGCCGCGTCGAGGCGGTCCTCGCGGGCGGCGTGGACGAGCTCGACCCGCTCGTCGATGAGACGCTTCGCGAGATGGGCGCGCGCGACGAGCTCCGCGGCGAGGGTGCGGGCTTCCTGCTGCTCGAGTCCGAGGCCGCGGCGCGCGAGCGGGGCGCGCGCGTGCTCGGCGAGATCCTCGGCACCGCCTCGCGCGCACTGCCGGCGCCCCCGCACGGCGTCGGGCGGCGCACCGGCTCGCGGGCGATCGCCGCCGCCCTCGAGGCCTCCGGCGTGGCGGCCGGGGCGATCGGCCGCGTGTTCGTCTCGGCGAGCGCCGACGGGCCGCGTGAGCATTGGGAGGGCGCGCTCCTGGACGCGGCGCTGGCGCCCCACCGGCCGCCGCGCGTGGCGCTGGCGCAGCGCCTCGGGCGCCACGCGGGCACGGGCGCGCTCGCGATCGGCGCCGCGGCCCTCGATGATCGCGGCAAGGCGGCGCTGGTCCACGCCGTCGCGCGGGGCGGAACGCACGTGGCGCTGGTGGTCCGGTGAACGCGCTCGTCGTCATCCCGGTCCTCGACGAGGCCGCGACGATCGGGCGCGTGGTCCGGGAGGCCCGGGCGCACGCCCCCGTGCTGGTGGTGGATGACGGTTCGCGTGACGGCAGCGCGGCGATCGCGCGCGGCGCGGGGGCCGAGGTCGTGCGCCATCCGCGCCGCCTCGGGAAGGGCCAGGCGATCCGCACCGGCATCGCCGCCGCGCGCAGCCGCGGCGTCTCGCTCGTCGTCACCCTCGACGGCGACGGCCAGCACGATCCGCGCGACCTGGGCGCCGTGCTCGCCGCCGCGCGCGGCGCCCCGGACACGATCGTCATCGGCAGCCGGCTCCGGGAGGCGAGCCTGCTGCCCCCCGACCGGCTGAACGCGATCCGGGTCGCCGGCTTCTTCGTCAACTGGGCGAGCGGACTCGCGCTCGCGGATACGCAGTCGGGCTTCCGTGCCTATCCGCTCGCCCTGTTCGACGCGATCCGGCCGCGCCGCGGTGGCTTCGTGTTCGAGACGGAGGTGCTCGTCGTCGCCGCGCTCCAGGGCTGGCGGGTGTGCGAGGTGCCGGTGACGACCATCCCGCGCGCGGCGCGCCGGAGCCGCTTCCACCCGTTCGCCGACGGCGTGGCGATCGGCGCCTATCTCGCCCGGCGCGTGCTCGCGCGCTGGGCGCTCGAGGCCGCCGCGGCGGCGGGCGCCCTCGTGAGCCCGTTCGGGCCGGTGGCGCGCCGCGCGCGGCATGCGGAGATCCTCCAGGAGGCCGCGCCGCACCTCGGGTCGCCGGCCGCCTGGACGCTCGCGATCGGCCAGGCGCACCTGCGTCGGCTCGTGGCCGCGCTCGCGGGGTGGTGGCGCAATCCACGCCGCCGGCGCGCCGCGGTGGCCGCGCGGGCGACGCTCGGGGCGCCCGCCGTCCTGGCCCTGCTCGCGGCGCAGGCCCTCGCCGAGCGGCGCGACTTTTCCTCGCCGCTCGTGACACGGCTCTGCTCGCAGGACCGCCTCGACGCCCGGCCCGCGCCGGAGCCGCTCATGACGCTTACGGCGCCCGAGGAGCGCCGCCGGTGACGCTCCAGGAACCCTACGACGTGATCGTCGTCGGCGGCGGGCCGGGCGGCTCGACGACGGGCGCGTTTCTGGCGAAGGCCGGGCGCCGCGTGCTCCTGTTCGAGCGCGAGCCCTTTCCGCGCTTCCACGTCGGCGAATCGCTGCTGCCCGCGACGCTGCCGATCCTCGACCGCCTCGGCGTCCACCCGGCGGTGGTGGCGCGCGGGTTCCAGGTGAAGTACGGCGCGAGCTTCCACGACCAGGAGTCGGGACTCGAGCACACGTTCTACTTCCTGCGCGACAAGCCGTGGCCGAGCTACTCCTACCAGGTGCCCCGCGCGGAGTTCGACGCGCTGCTGCTGGAGCACGCGCGGAAGGCCGGCGTGGACGTGCGCCAGCCGGCCACGGTCGAGTCGGTCGCGTTCGACGCCGCCGGTGTCACGGTCACCGCGGAGAGCCAGGGCGAGCGGACGGCGGCGCGCGCGCGCTTCCTCATCGACGCGAGCGGCCGTGCCGGCCTGCTTGCCCAGAAGGTCGGCGCCCGCAAGCGCGTACCGAATCTCGGCAAGGTCGCGCTCTTCGCGCACTGGCGCGGCGCCTGGCGGGCGCCGGCGCCGGACGAGGGCAACATCCGCATCTTCGTCTTCGAGGGTGGCTGGTTCTGGTGGATCCCGCTGTCGGCCGAGCGGACGAGCGTCGGCTGCGTCATGCACGCCAAGACGGTGCGGGCCTCCAACGGGTCGCGCGAGGCGCTCTACGACGAGATGATCGGGCGCTGCCGGAGGGTCGCCGAGCAGCTGCGCGGCGCCGAGCGGGCGACCGAGATCCACAGCGAGGCGAACTTCTCCTACCGCAACGAGCCGATCGTCGGCGACCGCTTCCTCGCCGTGGGCGACGCGATCGCATTCGTGGACCCGATCTTCTCCGGCGGCGTGCACATCGCCATGCAGTCCGGCGAGCTCGCCGCGCGCGCGGCCGACCGGGCGCTCGCCGACGGGCGCTTCGAGGCCCGGCGCTTCGCCGCGTACGAGCGACGGGTCTGGGGCGGGCTCCGACCGTTCTTCAAGTTCATCCACAAGTACTACGAGCCCGCGTTCTTCGAGCTGTTCCTGAAGCCGAAGGGGACGCTCGGGATGATCGACGCGGTGCTGAGCGTCCTCTCGGGCGGCTCGTTCCTCGGCATGCGCTGGCGGACGCGGGCCTCCCTGGCGCTCCTGTTCTCGATCGCGCGCATCAACGTGTGGGTGCGCCGGCGCGCCGGCCGCCCCGTAGAGTCGAAGCTCGAGTGGTAGTGCGAGCCGCAGGGCGTCGCGGGGCAGGGGCCCCGCCGCCCGAGGCGAGCGGTGAGATGGGGCGCGGGGTCGTGCGAGCCGCAGGGCGTGGCGGGGCAGGGGCCCCGCCGTCCGAGGCGAGCGGTGAGATGGGGCGCGGGGTCGTGCGAGCCGCAGGGCGTCGCGGGGCAGGGGCCCCGCCGTCCGAGGCGAGCGGTGAAATGGCTCGATGATGGGGCTCCGAAGAATTCTCCGCGGCTACGCGTTCACGATCGCGGGGATCGCGATCGGCGTCGCCGGACTCGTCGCGCTCGGCGCGATGAGCGAGCGGATCGTGCGGTTCATCGAGGGCGGCGACCGCTTCGTGCTCGGCCAGATCTCCGTCGCCGGGCAGGGGATGGGCATGGGCGCGGGCTTCACCGCGGGCGGTCTCCTGCCCGCGGCGACGCTCGCGAAGATCGCCGAGGTCCCCGGCGTCGCGGGCGTGCAGGCCCAGGTGATGTTGCCGCTCAACCCGTCGACCTCGCAGTTCGTGACCCTCACCCAGGAGCTCGTCCTCGGCCTCGACCTGGCCGTGCCGATGCCGAACCGCCACTACCGCGCCCTGCCCGTGCGCGAGGGCCGCTTCCTGCGGCCGGGCGACCGGGGCGTGGCCGTCGTCGGCGCCTCGTTCGCGGCCTCGCGGAGCCTCGCCGCGGGCTCGCGCCTGACGCTGGAGGGGAAACCCTTCGAGGTCGTGGGCGTGCTCGACCGGATGCTCACGGCGCCCGATCGCTTCGTCATGGTGCCGATCGAGGACGCGCGCGGGCAATGGGTGGCCAAGGACAAGATGCTCCAGACGCTGCTCGCGTCGGGCGCGGCGGCGCTCACCGCCGCGGACCTCAACACCGGCGCGGCGGTCGGCTGGCGCGAGGGCGAGGACTCCGACGTCGTGGCGCGGCGGATCCTGGCGCGCGTGCCCGGCGTGAACGTCCAGCTGCCGAGCGAGCTGTCCTCGCTGCTCCGCACCTCGACGGCGTTCTTCTCGGCGCTGCTCGCCGGCATGGGCGCGCTCGCGCTCGTCATCGGTGGGCTCTCCCTCGCCAACACGATGGCCGCCGCGGTGTTCGAGCGGATCCGCGATTTCGGGGTGAAGCGCGCGCTCGGCGCCACCGATTGGGCGCTCGGCCGGGAGGTCCTCGGCGAGTCGCTGGCCGTGACGCTCGCGGGCGGGCTCGCGGGCGTCGTGCTGGCGATGGCGCTGGGCATCGCGGTGGACGCCTACGCGGCCCGCTCGGGCCAGCAACTCTTTTACTTCTCGCGCCGGCTGCTCGGCGGCGCGCTCGTCTTCTCGGCGGGGCTGGGCGTGCTGGCCGCCGCGTATGCGACCTGGCGCGTCGTGGTCCTCCCGCCCGCCGAAGCCATCCGGCGCGGCGGTGTGTGACCCGGGCGCGACATGCTCCGCGCGCTCGGTCTCGTCAAGACGTTCCGCGCGCCGTCCGGCGCCCCGGTGGTCGTGCTTTCCGGCGTCGACCTGGCCGTGAAGGGGGGCGAGTTCGCCGTCGTCGCCGGACCGTCGGGCTCGGGGAAGAGCACGCTGCTGAACGTGCTCGGGCTCCTCGAGGAGCCCGACGCGGGCGAGGTCTGGTACGAGGGCGAGCGGGTGAGCGCGCTCGGCCGGAACGCCAAGAGCCGCGCGCGGGCGCGCTGGGTGGGCTTCATCTTCCAGTCGTTCCTGCTGCTGCCGTCGCTGACGGCGCTCGACAACGTGCTGTTGGCGGCGCGCTACGCGCGGCGTGACGCGGGCGCCGCGCGGCGGCGGGCGCTGGAGCTCCTCGACGAGCTCGGCGTCGCGCACCGGAAGGACCACCGGCCACCGCAACTGTCGGGCGGCGAGCAGCAGCGCGTGGCCTTCTGCCGCGCCGTGCTGAACGATCCGCCGCTGCTCCTGGCCGACGAGCCCACGGGCAACCTCGACGAGGCCAACAGCGCGGTCATCCTCGAGGCGCTCCGCGGCCGGGCGCGGGCGGGCGCGGCCGTGGTCCTCGTGAGTCACCGGCCCGACGCCGCGGCCCTCGCGACCGCGGTCCACCGCATTTCCGGGGGCCGGCTCGAATCGTGACGCGTGCCCCTGCGACCGCTGGAGGGTTTCCCATGAAAGCCGTCGTCGCGCTGACGCTCCTGCTGCTCGCCCTGACCGCGCCGGCCGCCGCCGGGTCGGTCTCCCAGACGTTCGGCGTTTCGGCCGACCAGGCCTGGACCACGATCGAGCGCGTGCTCAAGGTGCTCGGCTGGGACATCGACAAGGCCGACCGCGGCGTCGGCTGGATGACGACCGACTCGCGGAGGGTCGAGGGCGAGGACTACGGCGTCTACGCCAAGGGCACGCGCCACAAGCTCCGCGTCAACGTCAAGGCGGAGGGGGACAAGCGGGCCACGGTCACCGTGGAGCGCACGGTCTTCAAGCGCGAGCGCATCCTCTGGATGGACAACGACGAGCCCGTGACGACGACCGACCAGACGGTGGAGAAGGAGGTCCTGGCGGCCATCGGGAAGTCGCTCTGATGCTGAAGACGCTTCTGCTCGTCGCCCTGGCGGCGCTCATCGGCGGCACCGGCCACGTGCTGCTCTCCAAAGGCATGCGGAGCGTCGGCGACCTCACGGAGGCGCCGTCGTCCGTGCTCGGGGGGATGATCGTCCGCGCCGTCTCGAATCCCTGGCTCCTCCTGGGCGTTTTGCTCCAGGCCGCGTTCTTCTTCCTGTACCTGACGCTGCTCTCCCGCGCCAGTGTGAGCCAGGTGCTCCCGATGACCGCGCTCGACTACGTCGTCGTGGCGCTGCTCGCGCAGCTCCTGCTCGCCGAGGTGGTCACGCCGGCGCGCTGGCTCGGCATCGGCTTCATCGTGGCGGGCGTCATCCTGGTCTCGCGCACCTGAGCCCGCAGCGCGCCGCGCTCCTCGCGGCGGCGCTCGCCGTCGCGCTGGCCGCGCCACCGCTCCTCCTGGATCTCGGGCGCGCGCCGTTCGACGACCCGGGCGAGGGCCAGCACGCCGAGATCGCGCGGGAGCTGGTCGCCTCGGGGGACCCGTTCGCCCTCACGCTTGACGGCGTTGCCTACATCGACAAGCCCCCGCTGCTCTACGCGCTGGCGGCGCTCGCGATCGCGGGTGCGGGAGCGAGCGAGGGCGCGGCGCGGAGCGCGCCGGCGCTGGCGGCGCTCCTGGCGGTCGGCGCGACGGCGTGGCTCGGCGCGCGCCTGCTCGGCGCGCGGGCCGGGTTCGTGGCGGGCGCCGCCCTCCTCACGAGCACGGGCTTCTTCGCCTTCGGCCGCTACGTCCGCCCCGAGACGCTCTTCGCCGCGGCGCTGGCCTGCGGGTTCGCGCTCGTGCTCACCGGCGTTGCGCAGGCGCGGCGTGGCGCTGTCGTCGCCGGGCTCGCGGCCTTCGGCGTGGCCGCGCTGGCGAAGGACGCGGTCGGCGCGCTCGGGCCGCTGGCCGTCGTCGGCGGAACGCTGGCGCTCGCGGGCCGGGCGCGCCCCGTCGCGCGGTGGCTCCCGTGGCCGGGCGCGGTGCTGCTCGTGGCGCTCGGCTTCGGCTGGTGGGTGTTCGCCGAATGGCGGACGCCGGGATTCGTCTGGTACACCGTCGTGGACAATCACATTCTCAACGTCCTGGGCGCGCGGCGGTTCCCCGACGAGGACGTGCCGCTCTCGGCGCTCGAGTTCCTCACCGTCGCCCTGGCGGGCGCGGCCCCGTGGGTGATTCCGGCGGCGGCGACCTGCTGGTCGCTCGCGCGGCGGCACGCCTGGCGCGACGCGCGGGAGCTGCCGTGGACCGCGCTCGCGCTCTGGACGCTCGCGATCTTCGGCGGCACCATGCTCTCCTCGTTCAGGCTCCCGCACTACGGCCTGCCCGCCTACTTCGCCATCGCGCTCCTCGGCGCGCGCGGCTGGGAGGAGCAGGGAGGGCGCGGGCTCGCCGCGCTCCACGCGCTCCTGTTCGCCGCGGTGGCGCTCGCGTGCGGAC
>JBGQET010000137.1:0-9861 GCA_041496545.1 Binatia bacterium
GCGGTGAAGACGACCTGGCTGCCGAAATCGCCGGTGAAGGCGCACGGGCCGGTGCTGGCGTCGCAGCCGAAGGGCCCGCTCATCACCGCGCCGTCGCCGTTGACCGTCAGGTTGACGGTGCGCGACTCCAGCGTGAAGGACGCGCCGATGTTCTGGGTGTTGCCGACCGGCACGAACCTGCACACGGTCGAGGTGTTGCTGCTCGGCGGCAGGCAGCTGACGCCCGAGAAGCCGAGGAAGTCCGACCCGGTGACGGGCGTGGCGGTCAGCGTGATGGGCGTGCTGTCGAAGAACGTCTGCGAGCAGTCGGTCCCGCAGGTGATGCCGGCCGGGGTGGAGGCGATCATGCCCTGGCCGGTGCCGGTCTTGACGACGTTGACGATCGTTTGCACCCGGTAGAAGGGCGACACCGAGACGTTGCGGTTGGGCATGGTGAACGTGCAGGTCAAGGTCGTCTTGCCCGAGCAGACCGCGTCCCCCGTCCAGTTGATGAACATCGCACCCGAGTTCGGCGACGCCGCCAGCGTGACGGAGGTGCCGAAGTTGAGCGTCTCGGTGCAGTCGACACCGGTCGCGCCGCAGTCGATGGCGCCCGGCGGGGTGGTGCTGGTGACCTCTCCGGTGGGCACGTTGGTCACGGACAGCCCGAACTGCTGGAGCACGAACTGGGCGCTGACGTTCTGACTGGCGCCGCCCGGCACGAAGGTGCAGGTCGCGGTGCTCGAGACGCAGGCGCCCGAGAACCCGGTGAAGCTCGAGCCGAGGCTCGGCGCGGCGGTCAGCTTCACGGCCACGTTGTCGAGGATCGGCTCGGTGCAATCCGTGCCGCAGTTGATACCGAGCGGAACGGAGGTCACCAGACCCGAGCCGTTGCCGGTCTTGACCACGTTGATCACCGTGCGCGCCCGGTAGTTGGGCGTCAGGGCGACCTGGCCGGCCGGGATGCTGAAGGAGCACGTGGGGCTGGTGGAGCCGTTGCAGACCGTGCCCGTCCAGTTGACGAAGACAGCGTCCGCGTTGGGCGTCGCCACCAGGACGACCGAGGTGTTGAAGTCGAGATCCTCGGTGCAGTTGCTGCCGCCGAAGCCGCAGGTGATGACCCCCGACGGCGTGGTGCTGGCGACGGTGCCGTCCTGGACGTTCGTCACCCTCAGCGTGAACTGGTCCATGACGAACTGAGCGTTGACACTGTCGTTGGCCCCGCCCGGGATGAACGTGCACAGCGGGGAGTTCGACTGGCAGTCGCCGCTGAAGTTGACGAAGCGCGAGCCGGCGACGGGCGTCGCCGTCAGCGCCACCGGGTTACCGTCGAAGGCCGAGAAGCTCGTGGTGGTGCAGGTCGGGCCGCAGCTGACCGTCGTCGGCGACAGCGTGCCCTTGGCGGCCACGGTGCCGTGACCGGTCCCGCTCTTGGTCAGGGTGACGGTCGTACCCGGGCGGTAGTTCGGCGTCACGGTGAAATTGCGGTTGGGCACGGGGAAGGAGCACGTCGGCGTGACCTTGCCCGAACACACCGCGTCTCCCGTCCAGCTCGTAAAGACGAACCCCGGGGTCGGCGTGGCCTGCAGGCTCACCGCGGTGGCGAAGTTCAGGACCTCGGTGCAGTCGGCGCCGCTGGAGCCGCAGTCGATGATCCCGGACGGTGTGGTGCTGGCGACGCTGCCCTCCGGGCGGTTCGTCGTCGTCAGCGTGAACTGCTGCAGCACGAACTGGGCGCTGATGTTCTGACTGGCGCCGGCCGGGACGAAGGTGCAGGTCGAGGTATTCGAGACGCACGCGCCCGAGAAGCCGGCGAAGCTCGAGCCGAGGCTGGGCGCGGCGGTGAGCTTCACGGCCACGTTGTCGAGGATCGGCTCGGTGCAGTCCGTGCCGCAGTTGATACCGGCCGGGACGGAGGTCACCAGGCCCGAGCCGTTGCCGGTCTTGGCCACGTTGATCACCGTGCGCGCCCGGTAGTTGGGCGTCAGGGTCACCGCGGCGGCCGGGACGCGGAAGGCGCACGTGGCGTTGGCGGAACCGTTGCAAGGCGCGCCCGTCCAGTTGACGAAGATGGCGTCCGCGTTGGGCGTCGCCACCAGGACGACCTGGGTGTTGAACTCGAGATCCTGGGTGCAGTTGCTGCCGCCGAGGCCGCAGTTGATGATCCCGCTCGGCGTGGTGCTGGTGACGGTGCCGGCGGCGCGGTTCAACACCCTCACGGTGAACTGCCGCAGCACGAACTGGGTGTTGACGCTGTCGTTGGCTCCAGCCGGGATGAAGCTGCACGGCGAGGAGGTCGACATGCAGTCGCCGGTGAAGTCGACGAAGCGTGAGCCGACGGCGGCCGTCGCCGTCAGCGCCACCGGCTTGGCGTCGAAGGCCGCAAACGTCGTGCTGGTACAGGTCGGGCCGCAACTGACCGTCGCCGGTGACAGCGTGCCCTTGGCGGTCACGGTGCCCAGACCGTTCCCGCTCTTGGTCAGGGTGACGGCCGTGCCCGCGCGGAAGTTCGGCGTGGCGGTCACGTTGCCCTGGATCTGGAACGAGCAGGTGGGGTTGGTCGCTCCCGCGCCGACGCTGCACAGCGAGGTGCCGGTCCAGTTGGCGAACACGAAGCCGGTGTCGGCGGTGGCCTGCAGGTTGACCAGGGTGTTGAAGTCCTGGACGGTCGAGCAGTCGGTGGTGGCCGTGCCGCAGTCCACGACGTCAGGCGCCAGGTTGGTGGAGACGACGGTGCCGTGGGACGGCCGGGTGACCGTCAGCAGCTGGCCGCGCAGGGTGAACGTCGCCGACACGTTCTTGCCGGCGCTCATGGTGAGCGGGCAGGTGGTGAGGCTGCCGCGGAAGGCGCAGTCACCGCCCCAGCCACTGAACAGCGTCCCGGTCTGGAGCGAGACGGACAGCGTCACCGCCGTGCCCGGCAGGTAGACCTCCGAGCAGTCCGTGCCGCACGTGATGCCGGTGCCGGTGATGGTCGCGAAGGACGCGGCGTCGCCGAGCTTGCTGACGTTCAGCGTGAAGCCGCTCGCGAAGGTGGCGGTGACGGTCCGGTTCGCGCTCATCGTCACGTTGCAGGCTCCCGCGCCGGTGCAGCTGCCGCCCCAGCCGATGAACTTCTGATCGGCCCCGGGCTGCGGCACGAGCGAGACGACCTGCCCCCTCGGGAAGATCGCGGTGCAGCCGTCCGGCCCGCCCGGACAGGAGATGCCGATCGGGGTGCTGCTCACCGTCGAGGTGTTGTTGCCGCCCGCCACGCTGACGTTCAGCGTGAACGCGGTGGCGGTGGTGAACTGCCGCAGGAAGACCTGACTGTTCGAGGCCTTCTGATCGAGCCAGATCACGGCCGGGCCGGCGGTGCCCGACGGCGGGGCGTCGACCATCGGCACGAACGCATTGAGGGCGGCGTCGCTGATTCCGGCCGCGTCGGCCGAGTCCTGCCCCATCTCCGTGAAGGAGCCGGAGTCGTTCCGCTTCACGAAGATCTGCCGCGGCGCGGTCGAACTCTTGCCGGACCAGACAACGACCGGGTCGCCGGCGGTGTCCACGACGACGTCGGGGCGACCGTTGCTGAGGGCGGGGTCGCTGATGCCGTCACCGCTGCCCGAGCCAGCGAACTCCACCCAGCCGAGGACGCTGTCGAAGCGGCGGGCGAAGACGTTGTTCCCCTCGAGCCAGGCCACCCAGATCTCATTGGAGGTCAGGGTGATCCCGCGAATCGCCAGCGCCGGCGCCCCGGAGAGCGCGGCGTTGTTGCTGACGCCGCCGATGCCGCCCTGGGCGGTGGGGCCATCGGTGGTGGGTACGGCCGGCCCCAGCGCGGTCCACGTCGAGGTGTTCGTCGAGAACTGCGTCACGAAGATCTCGGTGTTGCCGGCGATGAAGCCGGTTGCGGGGGTGGCGTCGTAGGCAGTGCCGTACTGGAAAGCCACCGCCAGGGTGCCGTTGCCCTGCACGGCCAGCGACGGGTTCCCCGCGAAGTGGATCGCGTAGTTGGTGCCTTCCACGACGAGCGACTGCGCGTTGCTCGCGCCGCCGCCGGCGGACGGATCGCTGCCGAGGTAGTCCCAGGCGTTCGAGCCGTTGTAGCGCCTGACGTAGACCTGTGACTCGTCCTGGGCGACACCCTCGGTCGGGGCGGTGACCCCGGTCTGGGCCGCGGTATCGAAGGCGACGACGGGATTGCCGTCGGCGCCGACGGCCAGGGAGAAGGCGCCCGCCGAGCTGCCGTTGGCCAGCGCGGTCAAGCCGCCCGGCGAGTCGGAGCCGCCGATCTCCACCCACGCGCTGCTGGTCGTCGTGCGACGCAGCAAGTGGACCTGGACACCATTGGTGTCCTCGTCCTGCAGCCACGCCACGTAGAGGGTTCCGGTGGAGGAGATCCGGATCTGCGGGGCGAAGCCCTGCCCGATGCCGTTGAGGCCGCTCAGTGTCTCCCACGCGGTACCCGTCCAGCGCTTGACGATGATGCCGCCGCCGCCGCCCGCGCCGGACCCGCCCCCGGGGCTGGTCACGGCGTTGCCGTCCAGATTCACGGCCGCAATCCGTGCCAGCGCTCGACCGTCCAGCGTGGCGCCGGTATTCAGGGTGATCGACTGATCGGCCAGGATGGTTCCCTTGAAGATCGAGGTCGTCCCGAGCGTCGCCGAGGTGCCCACCTGCCAGAAGACGTTCTTGGCCTGGGCACCGCCGCTCAGGATCACCTGGCTCCCGGACGCCGTGTCGAGGGTGGACGCGATCTGGAAGATCCAGGCGGCGTTCACATCGCCCTGAGCATCGAGCGTGAGATTCCCCGTGATCGAGAGTGAGCCCGTGGACTTGTAGAGGCCCGGCGCCAGGGTCAGCCCGCCGATATCCCCGGCCACCGAGATCGGCGCGGTGGTCCGCCCGGCGGCGTCGTTATACGCCACGGTCAAGTCCAGCTTGGCTTGGGCCGCGGTGGGATCGGATACGTGCATCGTGCCGATCAGTGTGCCCGGCGGGAATCCGGTCACCGCCGACCCGGGACTCAGGCCGAGATCACCGGTCACGATGGAAGAACCGGTGTTGGTGACCGTGGAGCCGGCCAGAATCGCGAAATTGCCGGCCGAGAGAAGGTCCACGGCCTGCGGACCCGAGGATGCCGGGGCGTTGCCCGCTCCCGACTCGACGTACGTGACCACCGGTCGCCCGTCCGCCCCGACTGCCACCGACGGCGAGGCCGAGGTGTTCCCGACCGGCAGCTGGCTCAGGCCATTACCGGACGCGGAGCCGCCCAGCTCCTGCCAGAACGCATTGACGCCCGCCTCGGCAACCCCGGTGAGCGAGAGCACGAGGGCGACGGCGAGCAGAGATCCGATACGAGTGAACGCGTTCATGGCACCTCTCCTTAGACCCGTCCGCGAAAAGCCGGCACGAGCGCTATCTTCATCGAACCGTGAGACCGGGGGCATATCCCCAGGACGCTGTTCCACACCGATCATTTCTACATGGGCATCGCTCCGCGAGATATTGGACAAAGGTCCAATAGGACAGGCCGCCTGCCGATGGTTAGATGGTCCGCGCAGGGAGGCTCCGACATGGCGTACAAGGTCGCACCGCCAGTTCTTCTGGGAGATCCTCGGCCCGAAGGCAGGCGGCTCGCCGAAGGGCGCGATCGCCGGCGCCATCACGAAGGATTTCGGCTCCTTACAAGCGTTTTCAGGCTCTCTTTCGACGAGCGGCTCCACAACTTCACGAGCTCGGCCTGACGAGCCGCCGACGAGGGAGACCGCGAATGCGGTCACCTCACTTCGAGAAGAGACTCGTAAAGAAGCGCGTGACGCTGTGTCCGAACCCGACGGCGCCGTCGCGCACGTTGCCCCACGCGGTCTTCGCCGGCGGCTCGGCGGCCCTCCCCGCCTCCTTCAGCTTCTCGCCGCTGTACGTCGCGCCTTCGGACACGGTCTTGCCGATGCCCTTGGCCGTCTCTTCGACGCCCTCCGCGACCTTGCCCCCGGGAATCTTCTTCGCGCCGCTTTCGACCTGACTCGCCGCGTTCTTCACCTTCGAGTCGTCCGCCGCGACGGCGACGCCGGATGCGAGCAGCGAAAGCGGGAATACGAGCACCATGACCAGCCCAAGTCGTTTCATCGCGATTCCTCCTTCTGCCAGAGGTCCGATTCGCCCGTTCGCCTGAGCTTGAATCGACGTCGCCCGCTCCGCCTATTGGACCTTGGTCCACGCTCGACCCCGCGGCAGGCGCGGCCGACTCCCGCCGGTTCCACACCTGACCAAGGTCCTATATCGTGCGCGCGTGCCGGCGCGCTATAGTCAGCCGGAGAACGGATTCCACGTGACCAACGTTATTGCCGTCGTCGACGACGACCCCTCGATCTGTCGGGCGCTCCATCGCCTGATCTCGTCGAACGGCTACGCCGTCGAGAGCTTCGCCTCCGCCCGCGCTTTTCTCGACGCGGTGACTCGCTCTCGACCGGTCTGCATCGTGCTCGACGTCCATCTCAACGGGAACGGGTTCGACCTCCAGAACCGCCTGGCCGCCGACGGGATGAAGATCCCGATCATCTTCATCACGGCCGACGACGACGCCTTGACCCGGCGTCGAGTCGAACAGTCCGGCGCCGCCGCACACCTGTGGAAGCCCGTGGATGAGCAGGCCCTGCTCGACGCGATCCGTCACGCCATCGGGCCGGACGGCGGGCCGGACGGCCACCCCGGGCGCGGAGGGACCAAGGTCTAATAGGTCGTCCGCCGGACGGCGAATACAGTCGAAGGCGTGCCGAGTCGGTTCGCATGCCCGGGTCGCCTCGTCGTCCTGACGGCTGCGCTCCTCGCGCTGCTGCTCCTGGTTCCGGTAGCCCGGCTCGTCCATTACATCTATTTCGACCGAAGCGGCCTGCCCGACCTCGAGCGCTTCATCCGCTTCGAGCTTCCGACGATCGGCAAGGTCTACGACGCCCAGGGCACCGTGCTCGTCGAGCTGGCGCGGGAGTATCGCCGCGTCGTCTCCTACGACGACGTGCCGCCGGTTGTCCGCGACGCAATCCTGGCCGCCGAAGACAGGAACTTCTTCACCCACGGGGGCGTCGAGTACCGCGCGCTGCCACGCGTGGCCTACAAGACGCTGGTGCGCTCCGTGGCCGCGTGGTGGCACGGCGGCGGGTTTCGGCTGCATTTCCCTCAAGGGGGCTCGACCCTCACGCAGCAGCTCGTCCGCGGTTACTTCCTCCGGGACCGTTCGAGTCACGACGGCGACAACGCGCTGTTCCGCCACGACGTGAGCTCGCGGCTCCTCGCCGTGGTCCTGGGTGTCCCGGCCACGAACAAGCTCCTCCGGAAGCTGGAGGAGATGCGCTTGTCGATCTGGCTCGAGCAGGAGATGCGCCGGCGCTTCGGATCGCGAGACCAGGCGAAGCGCGAGATCTTCGCTCGTGCCGCCAACCTCAGCTACCTGGGCAACGGCCGGTACGGCTTCGCGGCGGCCTCCGAGTACTACTTCGGCCGGCCCCTGTCGAGCTATACGCCGGACGATGCGGGGCAGGCCGCGTTGCTGGCGGGGATCGCCAAATCGCCGCGCGACTACGCCCCGGTGCCGGGCGACCCACGGCCTCGGCGCCGCCGCAACGAGATCCTGGAGCTGATGGCGCGCAACGGCTACATCTCGACGCGCGCGGCGAGGCGCTCCCAGGCCGAGCCCGTCCTCGTCGCGACCGACAACACGATCAAGACACACGCCCCCGCCGCGATCCACACCGTCTTCGCCGAGCTGAAACAGCGCGGCTTCGCGACCGAGGATCTCTTCCAGGGGCGGATCTCCGTACACTCCACGGTGGACGATCGGGTCCAGACGATCGTCACCCAAGCGCTGGAGGACGGACTCGCCCTCTACGAGCGCCGGTACCCGGCGGCGAAGGGCGAGATCCAGGGCTCGGTCGTGGTGTTGCGAAACGCCGACGCGGCGATCCTGGCCGAGGCAGGCGGCCGGCAGGTCTACCAGAGCCGCCGCGCGCGCTACGTCGACCTGAACCGCGTCACGGGCTCCCTGCGACAGCCCGGCTCGGCGTGGAAGCCGCTGGTGTACCTGGCCGCGTTCCGCCAGAACCTGACCCTCGAGACGACGGTTCCCGACGAGCCCATCAGCGTGCCGATGGGGGCCGATCGTCCGGTGAAGTGGATCGCCAACTACGACAATCAGTTCAAGGGGCCGATGCCGATGCGCCAGGCGCTGGCCGAGTCGCGCAACGCGGCGACCGTGTGGATCACCCGCGAGATCGGCCTGGACAAGGTGATCAGAACCTCCCGGGAGATGGGGATCCGCACGCCGCTGCAGCCCTACATCACGACGGCGCTCGGAGCATCGGAGGTGCGCCTGCTGGAGCTGGCGGGCGCCTACCGCGCCATGGCCTCGGGCCTCCTGGCGGAGCCGCACATCATCGATCGGGTCACCGACCCCTCCGGCGCGGCGCTCTACGAAGCGTCCGAGTCCACCGTGCCGATCGACTCCACGTACCTGACCCAGATCCAGGAGGGGCTGCGTGGGGTGATCCGTCTCCCGGCGGGGACCGCCCACGCCCTCGATAGCCGCGACTTCCCGATCCCCGTGATGGGCAAGACCGGCACCACGAGCGACTTCCGCGATGCGCTGTTCGTCGGATCCACCTATGGCCCGCAGGGCATCACGGTTGCGGTCCGGGTCGGGTTCGACGACAACCGCGCGCTCGGGGAGAAGGAAACCGGGGGGCGCACGGCCCTGCCGATCTTCCGCGAGGTCATGCTCCACGCCTACGAGCGGCAGCTCGTGGGACCGGTGCCGCAGTTCCCGCGCACGATCGAGCACGGCATCGACGAGTACCTGGCGCGACGGGCCGCGCTCGAGGCTCAGCGTGACGCGCCGCCGCCCGATACGCGCCAGGGCCCGCCTGGACGACTCGTGGTCGACCACGTAGACCAAGGTCCAATGTCGGTTCGGGAGCGCTTTCACTAGATTTGACGTCGCGATGAAGCGACTCGGCGTGCGTGACGCAGGGAGGTCCGCGATGAACGACATCAGGAGACGGCTCGATCACGAGCTGGAAACGGTGGTCTCCCGGCTCCGCCCGGGGCATGGCGCGGTGGCCGTCATGGAGCCGCCCACCGCCATCATGTACAACGGCCCCTTTGCCGACGAGGTGGACGGCAGCCAGGTGAGCGAGACCCGTGAGATCGGCTTCGCCACGCGCGAGCTGCTGGTCGAGCGCGTGAAGCGTCTCGAGGCCGCCCTCGACCGGTTGAACGCCGGCGAGTACGGCGCCTGCGTGGAATGCCGGTCGGCAATTTCCGCGGCGCGACTGCGCGCCGCCCCCGAGGTGCCGACGTGTGTCGGCTGCCAGGCTCGCCTCGAACGCCGGGACCCGGCGCGCGGGCAATGAACCCGTCGAAGACTCGAAGGAGCCGACCATGCACGTTCTCACCTTCATCGTGATCGGATTGATGGCCGGCGCGCTGGCGGGACGCGTGGTGAGCGGCCATGGCTACGGACTCCTGGGCGACATCGTCGTCGGGATCAGCGGCTCGCTCCTGGCGGGGTGGCTCTTCGCCGCGTGTTGGGGCGTCGTCGCCGGACCCGGCTTCTTCATGAGTCTCTTCTCGGCGTTCATCGGGGCCGTCGTGTTGCTCGGAGTGATTCGGCTGGTCGTCCCCGCCCGCGCCTGAAGGTCGCGGTCGACTACAGGAGGATCCCCATGCCACGGCGACCTCTCGCGAGCATCGAGATCGTGCGCGCACGGCTGTTCGACGTCGATGTCGACCGCAAGAAGCGGATCGACGACGCCATCGACTACTTCGGGACGGGGCACATCGGCGTCGCCCGGGACCCGTGCGGCGAGTCGTTGCTCGACGGATTTCACGTGGTCCGGAGACCAAGGTCCC
>JBGQET010000138.1:0-9847 GCA_041496545.1 Binatia bacterium
CGTCGGCCGGCACCTCGAGGTCGAGCCCGGGCTCGAGCGAGACGCGCACCGTCGGGTCGCCGACCACGAGCCGCGCGCCGCCGCCCGCGACGACCGCGCCGCGCACCGTCGCCTGGCGCGCGAGGAAGCCCTCCGTCGCGTCGCGGTCCGCCGGACCCGGCCGCGCGCTCGCGCTCGCGACCAGCGCCACGCCGCCCGGCACGGCGACGACCGCCACGCGCGCCAGCGCGACGCGGAGCGCGCCCACCAGCCCGCGCGCCGCCTCCAGATGGGCGGACACGACCGGGTCGGCGATGGGGCAGGCGTCGACCTCGACCAGGGCGTGCGAGCGCGCACGGTGGTAGCCGGCGCGCCGGCCCTCGACCACGAGCGCGACGCGCGCCCGGTACGCCCAGTCGGCCGGCGAGGGCAGGGTGGGGAGCACCGCGACGTCGCGCAGCCCCGCGATGCGCGCGAGCTGCTCGGCGACGACGGCCGCCTTGGCGTCGCGCTGCGCCGCGGGCGCCACGTGCTGCCACTGGCAGCCGCCGCAGACGGGGAACCAGCGGCAGCCGGGCAGCACGCGGGCGGGCCCGGGCTCGGCGACGGCGGCGATGCGCGCCCGCGCCCAGCCGCGGCGGCGCTCGACGATCTCCGCCTCCACGCGGTCGCCCGGCGCGCCGTACGGCACGAACACCACCTCGCGGTCGCGGTGCGCGAGGGCGTCGAAGCCGTAGGTGAGGCGCTCGACGTCGAGCGTCAGCCGCTCAGTCGACACCGGGCTCGCCGAGCATGAACAGCACCTCCTCGGCGGTGAAGAGGTTGGACGCCAGGCGGCGCATCAGCTCGCGCTCGACGACGCCGCGCGACGGCAGCTCGACCCGGTGCGGGATCACCTGGAAGACGCCGGGCGTGAGCCAGCCCGAGTTGCCGCGGCCCTCCGCCTCGATGCGGCTGCGGATGCCGAGGCTGGTGTCGTCGCCCGCCGGCTTCAAGAGGAGGAAGTAGGCGACGCGCAGCTCGCCGACCCCCGAGAGGCCCTCGCCGTGCATCGCGGAGAGGTCGGCGATCTGGCCGACGAGCCGCTGCACGTCGCGCTCGCCGTAGCGGCTCGGAGCGGTCGCGATCGTGCCGCGGGCGCGGTCCTGGAGCGTGACGCGCAGGCCCTCGGCGTCGAGCGCGGTGAGGAGCGCGGGCCAGAGCCGGTCCACCGGCTCGTGGACGAGACGGTGATGCTCGCCGCGGACGTGCTCCGTCGGGTCGAGCTCGCGACCGCGCACGCCGCAGCCGGCGAGCCACGCCGCGCAGGCGAGAACGAGCGCTCGCCGCACGCTTCAGTCCTTCTCGAACATGAGCTTCACCTGCGAGAAGCTCGACGCGCCCGCGGTCACGACGGGCGCCTCCGGGCGCCGGATGTCGGCGGCGAGCTTCTCCGCCGCCCGCATCCGCTCCTCGGACAGCGGGTGGCTCGAGAAGAAGCGCTCGACCACGCTCGGCAGGCTGTGCTGCTGCTCGGAGAGCTTCCGGAACACCACGGCCATCTCGGTCGGGTCGTAGCCGGCGGCGTTCATGAGCTGGAGCCCGAGCCGGTCGGCTTCCGCTTCCTTGCCGCGGCTGTACTTCAGGAGCGAGAGCACGTAGGCGAGCTTCGCGCCCTCCCACGCGATGGGCGGGAGCGGGATCGGGATGACCGAGATGGCGGCGATCAGCGCCAGCTGCGTGATGTTCTGCGTGGTCAGCATCTCGGTCGCGTGGCGGGCGGCGACGTGGCTCATCTCGTGCCCGAGCACCGACGCGAGCTGGTCCTCGGTGTCGCAGAGCTCGATGATCGCCGAGTTCACGTAGACCGGGCCGCCGGGCAGCGCGAACGCGTTCACCTCCGAGGAGTCGACGACGTGGAAGCTGTAGGGGAAGATCTTGAACGCCTGATCCGGGCTCGCCTCGCGCAGACGCGAGCCGACGTTGTTCACGAGCTGGGTGAGCGCCGAGAGGCGCAGGAGCTGCACCTCCGAGTCGACGTCCTTGGAGATCTGCTGCCCGAGGCGGATCTCGCCGTCCACCGAGTAGAAGTTCGGATGGTAGGGATGGACGCCCGCGCACGCGCCCGCCGTCACGAGCGCGCCCGCGAGCGCCAGCACGCGGGTCGTTCGTCGCATGGTCATCCTCCCGGGCCGCGCGCGGCGGCGCCGACGCGGCTGATGGTCCGGAGCGCGCTCGGGTGCACGACGAGCTTCGGGCCGGCGGCGAGGACGAGCTCGAGACGCTGGTCGGCCAGCTCGCCGGTGAAGCTGTCGCCGCTGGTGAACGCGACCGTCGCCTTGTCCCCGCCCTCGGCGAAGTCGACGCGCTCCATCTGGCGCGGCTCGGCGTCCATCGGGCGGCCGCCGACGCGGAGGTGGAGCGGGCCGAACGCGTCGCGCACGAGCATGCTGTCGCCGTTGCGCATGACGGCGCGGAAGCGGCCCTCGCCCGTGACCGCGCCCTCGCCGCGGAGCGAGACCTCCGCGATCCGCTCGACCGCCACCGTCTCGGTGCGCGGCCCGGTGACGAGGTGGAGCTCCGCCGTCTCGAGGAAGCCGGTCAGCGTGTCGCCGTTGGCGAGGACGACGTGGGAGAGCCCCTTGTCGGCGCTGCCGACGACCACGCTCGCCACCGTGGCGCGCGGCAAGTCGAGCGCGCCGTACGCCGCCCGGAGGCGGACCGACGGCTCGCGCAGCGTGCCGCGCAGCGTGTCGCCGCCGCGGAGCTTGATGGTGTCGACGTCGGCGCCGCCGCGGAGCTGCTGGGCGAGGCGGAGCCGCCCCGCGCCCGCGATGTCGACGGGCAGCGCGACCGTCCAGATCTGCCAGCCGGCCTCGGCGCGGTGCTGGAAGGCGAGCTGGCGGCCGTCGGGCGCCCAGACGGGATGGGTCGCGGGCGCGGGGGCGGCCGCGATCTCGATCGGCGTCGTGCCGTCGGCGTTCGCCACCCAGAGCGTCGACTCCGTGCTGCGCCCGCGCGCCGGCCAGCGCGCGAACGCGAGCTTGGTGCCGTCGGGCGAGAACGCGGGCCGCGCTTCGTGGTCGGCCGAGACGACGAGCGGCGTCGTGTGTCCGTCGCGCACGTCGACGGCGTAGAGATCGAAGTTGCCGCCCGCGTCGGTGACGTACGCGATGCGGTCGCCGTTCGGGTGCCAGGCGGGAAAGATCTCGTTGGCGGGCGTCGTGGTGAGGCGGCGCCGCCCGCTGCCGTCGCTGTTGACGATCCAGAGGTCGAAGCTGCCGCCCTCCTTCGGGAAGGCGGCGTAGGCGATCTGCCGGGAGTCGGGCGCCCAGGCGGGCTGGTCCTCCGTCCCCGGATCGTCGGTGAGCGGCACCGGGTTCTGGCCGTCGGCGTCGGCCACCCACACGTCGCGCGAGCCGTTGATCTCGGAGACGAAGAGGAGCTTCCTGCCGTCGGGCGAGAGCGTGCCGTGGTACTCGTCCTTGTTGCCCTTGGTGAGCCGGTGCTCGTCGCCGCCGTCCGATCGCACGCTGTAGATGTTGCGCGTCGCGACGGCGTGCTGCTTGTCGTCCTTGCGACGCGAGTGGAAGACGATGCGGCTTCCGTCGGCCGACCACGCCGGCATGGCGGAGGATCCCGTGGTCA
Organism: Binatia bacterium; assembly: GCA_041496545.1. Classification (GTDB taxonomy): domain Bacteria; phylum Desulfobacterota; class Binatia; order DP-6; family DP-6; genus DASRHG01. The sequence continues at coordinate 3,607 of JBGQET010000138.1, forward strand.
CGATGACGTGGGCCGCCCCCTCGTCCGCCGCGGCCGCCCCGAGCGCCGGCGCGAGCGCGACGCCGGCGGCGAGGAGAGCGGGGGCGGCGCGCATGGCGCGCACGCTACCGGGTCCGCGGACGTTTGCAAAGGCTCGGCGGAAGCGGCTCTCGCCCGGCGCGGGAAGTGTGCTAAGAGCCGCCCCACGTCATGGTTGGCCGTCGACTTCCGGGGACCGCGCTGCGCGTGCGGCGCGGGCGGCGCCGCGACCTCGCCCAGGTCGAGCGCGTGCTCGGCCCGTCCGCGGACGCCGGCCTCGCGCGCGTCTTCCGCCGCGTCGTCGCTGACCTCGGGACCGACCTCTACGTCGCCGAGGACGAGGGCGGCGAGATCGTCGGCATCGTGTCGGTGGCCTACGCCCGCTCGCTGCTGCGGGGCGGCGTGTCGGCGTGGCTCGACGGGGCGCGTGCCCGTCGCGAGCCCGCGCGCCCGGTGCTCGAGGGCCTGGTCGCGTTCGCCGAGGAGCGCGCCCGCCGGCGCGGCTGCCGGCGGCTCGCGGCCTGGGTCGACGCGGGGGACGCCGAGCTGCGCGCCACCCTCCTCGCGCGCGGCTACCGTCCCGGGGACCTGCTGGTGACGGACCTCGCGGGGTCCGCCTGATGGGCGCCGAGGCGCGCGTGGGCGGCGGGCGGCGTGAGGTGGGCGAGCGGCTGCGGTCACTCCTCGCGCGGCGCGCCAGCGGCGCCGAAGCCGCCCAGATCGCGACCTTCGCGCGCCTCCTCCTCGCGCGCGCGGCGTCGTACGTCGAGGAGCTGGGCGAGGAGGAGACGGCGGCGCTCGTCGCTTCGGCCTTCCGCTTCTACGCCGCGCCCGGCCCGGACCTCCGCGCGCGCGCCACCACGCCCACCTACGCGACCGAGGGTTGGGACGCGCCGACGACCGTCGTCGAGACGGCGATGCCCGACCGCCCCTTCGTGGTGGACACGATCCGCGAGCGGCTGCACGCGGAGGGGCTCACCGTCCGCGCCCTCCTCCATCCGATCTTCGCCGCGCGCCGCGACGCCACCGGACGGCTCGAGCACCTGGCGGCCCCCGAGGGGTCCGAGCCGCGCGAGTCGTTCGTGCACGTCGCCGTGTCGCGCGTGAAGGACCCGGAGCTGCTCGAACGCCTCACGACGGCCGTGCGCTCCGGGCTCGAGGACGTGCGGCTCGTGACCGACGACTTCCCCGCCATGCTGGCGCGCGCGCAGACGATTGCGGGCGAGCTGGACGCGCTGGGGCGCGCACGGTCGGCGGCCGCCGCCGCCGAGGCCGCCGCCGTCGCGGACTTCATCCGCTGGCTCGCCGACGGCGGCTTCGTGTTCCTCGGCTACCGCGAGTACGACGTCACGCTCGACGGCGAGGCGCAGGTCGCCGTCCGCCCCGGCACCGGGCTCGGTCTCATGCGGCGCGAGGCCCGCTCGGCCGTCGCGTCGCGGCGTCCCCTCGCCGAGCTGCACGAAGCGGTGCGCGCGCGTCTCACCGGCGGCCGCTTGCTCACGGTCCGCAAGACGCTCGCCGAGTCACCCGTCCACCGTCGCGCGCGCATGGACGACGTCGACGTGAAGGTGTTCGACGCCGAGGGGCGCGTGATCGGCGTCCGGCGCTTCCTCGGGCTCTTCACCTCGAAGGCCTACGCCGAGGAGGCGGCGGAGATCCCGCTGCTCCGCCGGGTGCTGCGGCAGATCCTCGCGGCCGAGCAGGTGGTGGCCGGGAGCCACGACCACAAGGAGATCGTCGCCATCTTCAACTCGCTGCCGAAGTCGCTCCTCTTCGCCGCGACCCCGGCGGAGATCCGCGACGCCGTCCGCATCGTCACGGACGCGGTGCGCACCGATGATCTCGTCGTCTCGGTCCGGGCGCAGCCCGAGAGCCAGACCGTCGCCGTCCTGATCGTCATGGCGCGCGACCGGTTCTCGAGCGAAGCGCGGTTCCGCATCGAGGCGACGCTCGCCGCGCGCCTCGGGGGCGCGCTGCTCGACGACCACGTCGTCCTCGGCGAGGAGGACCGTGCGCTCCTGCACTTCCTCTTCGCCGCCCCGCCGCCCCCGCCCGAGATGGAGGTGGAGCTGCGGCGGACCGTGCTGTCGCTCGTCCGCGCCTGGGAGGAGGAGCTGCACGACCTGCTGGTCGCCCGTCACGGCGCGGAGGAGGGCGGGCGCCTCGTGGCCGTCTACGGCAACGCGTTGCCGAAGGAGTACCGCGCCGGTACCGCCGTGGCGCGCGCCGCGGACGACCTGGCGCTCCTCGACGGCGTCGCGCGCGACGGCGCGGCCCGCGTCGCCCTCGACGACGCCGCGGCCGGCACCACGGCGCTCCGGCTCTACGTCGCCGAGGAGCCGGTCGTCCTGTCCGAGTTCGTGCCGGTGCTCGAGAACCTCGGGTTGCGCGCGCTCGCCGAGGAGCAGGTCGCCCTCGAGCCCGAGGAGGGCCCCCGGCTCTTCCTCCACACCTTCACCGTGCAGGACCGCCACGGACGGCGGCTCGATCCGGGCGTCGCGTCGCGGCTGGGCGACGCGCTGCTCGCGCTGCGCGCCGGCCGCGCCGAGAACGACGTCCTGAACCGGCTGGTGCTCGAGACCACGCTCGACTGGCGCGCCGTCGATTGCCTCCGCGCCTACTGCGGCTACGCCGCGCAGGTCGGCCTGGCGGCGCGGCCCGCGCTCCTCGCCACGCTCTCGGCGCACCCCGAGCCGGCGCGCCTCCTCTTCGCGCTCTTCACGGAGCGCCTCCAGCCCGGCGCCGCGGCCGGCGGCGACGCGACGCCGCAGGCGTTCCTGAAGAGCCTCGACGCGGTGCGGACGCTCCGCGAGGATCTCCTCCTGCGCGCCCTCGCCGACGTGGTGGCGGCGACGGTCCGCACCAACTTCTTCGCGCGCCCCGCCGAGCGCGACTACGTCGCGCTCAAGATCCGCTCCGCCGACATCGAGCACCTTCCGCGCCCGCGCCCGCTCTACGAGATCTACGTGCACAGCCCGGCGATGGAGGGCATCCACCTCCGCGGCGGCAAGATCGCCCGCGGCGGCATCCGCGCCAGCGACCGGGCGGAGGACTTCCGCACCGAGATCCTGGGCCTCATGAAGACCCAGACGGTGAAGAACGCGGTCATCGTGCCGACCGGCGCCAAGGGCGGCTTCGTGCTGAAGGGCCGCCCCGGCGAGCGTCTGGTGGTCGACGGCTACAAGACGCTGATCCGCGGCTTGCTCGACCTGACCGACAACATGGTGGGTGGCCGCGTCGTCCACCCACGCGGGCTCGTCATCCACGACGAGGAGGACCCCTACCTCGTCGTCGCCGCCGACAAGGGCACGGCGACCTTCTCCGACGTCGCCAACGGGATCGCCGCCGAGTACGGCTTCTGGCTGGGCGACGCCTTCGCCTCGGGCGGCTCGCACGGCTACGACCACAAGGCGCTCGGCATCACGGCGCGCGGCGCCTGGGAGTGCGTGCGGACGCACTTCCGCGAGCTGGGCGTCGACGCCGACACGGCGCCGCTCACCGTCTCCGGCGTGGGCGACCCGGGGGGCGACGTGTTCGGCAACGGGCTCCTGCGCTCGCCGCACGTCCTCCTGCGCGCCGCGTTCAACCACCGCCACGTCTTCCTCGACCCGAGCCCCGATCCGGCGCGCAGCTTCGCCGAGCGGCGGCGCCTCTTCGAGGCCGGCAAGGGCTGGGAGGCCTACGACACGGCGCTCCTCTCGCCCGGCGGCGCCGTCGTCGAGCGCGCGGCGAAGCGCGTCACGCTCTCGCCCGAGGCGCAGGTGATGCTCGGACTCCCGGAGCCGGCGCCGAGCGGCGACGCCCTCGTGCAGGCGGTCCTCCGCCTCGACGCCGACCTCCTCTTCAACGGCGGCATCGGCACCTACGTGAAGGCGTCGGCGGAGACGCACGCCGACGTCCGCGACGCGGTGAACGACGCCGTGCGCGTCGACGCACCGGCGCTTCGCGTGCGCGTGGTCGGCGAGGGCGGGAACCTCGGCTTCACCCAGCGCGCGCGCGTCGAGTACGCCCTCGCCGGCGGTCGGGTGAACACCGACGCGATCGACAACTCGGCCGGCGTGGACATGTCCGACCACGAGGTGAACCTGAAGATCTGCCTGCAATCCGTGGTCGAGACCGGGGCGCTCGACGCCGCGGAGCGGAACCGGCTCCTCGAGTCGGTCACCGAGGACGTCGTCGTGCGGGTGCTCGGCCACAACCGCGCCCAGAGCCGCGTCCTGGGCCTCGACCAGGTGCGCAGCCGGACCCGGCTGGTCGACTTCCGCGAGGTCATGGCGGAGCTGGAGCGTACGGCGGGCCTCGACCGCGGGCTCGAGGCGCTGCCCGACCGCGACGCGCTGCGCGCGCGGCGCGCGACGGTCCTCGGGCTCACGCGGCCAGAGCTGGCCGTCGTGATGGCGTACACGAAGATCCAGTTGAAGCGCGACCTCCTCGCTACCCCGCTCCTCGACGAGCCGCTGGTCGAGCCGCGGCTGGTCGCGTACTTCCCGCCCCGCATCGTCGAGCGCTACCCGGACGCGGTGCGCAACCATCCGCTCCGCCACGAGATCGTCGCGACCGAGCTGGCGAACGAGCTGGTCGACATGCTGGGGACGACCTTCGTCTACCGCGTCGTGCGCGACACCGGGGCGACGAACGCCGAGGTGATCCGCGCCTGGGCGATCGCGTGGGAGGTCGCCGGCGGCGCCGGGCTGCTGGACGCCGTGGCGCGCGGCGGGCACTCGGCGGAGGTCGAGACGGCCTGCCAGCTCGTGCTCGAGCGCACGATGGAGCGGGTCACCAAGTGGCTCCTCGCCAACACCGATCCGGCGCGCTCGGCGAGCGAGCTGGCGGCGGAGCTCGGCGCCGCGGTCGCGCGCGTGCGGAGCCGGTTGCCCGACTGGGTCGCGGGCGGCGAAGCCGAAGCGTTCCACCGCCTCCTCTCGGAGCTCGAGATCGCGGGTCTGCCCCCGGGGCCGGCGCGCGAGCTGGCGACCGCGGAGTGGCTCACCGGCGCGCTCGACGTGGTGACGGTCGCGCGCGAGATGCACGCCGACCCCGAAGCCGCCGCAACCCGCTACTACGGCCTCGAGGAGCGCCTCGACTTCGCCTGGCTCTGGGGCCGGCTCGCCGAGGCCGGCGAGGAGGACCGCTGGCAGCGCCGCGCCGTCGAGGGTCTCGTCGAGGACCTGCTGCACGCGCGCCGCCGGCTCGCGCGCACCCAGCTCCTCGGCACCGAGATCCCGCCGCGCGCCCTCGCCGCGGTGTGCGCCCTCCTGCGCGACCTTCGCGCCGCCCCCCGCACGACCCTCGCCGCCCTCCAGGTCGCGGTCCGCGAGGTGGTCCGTCTCTCGGAGCTGGCGGCCGTCGAACGAAAGGCGTGACGATGCGAACGCTCGCGGTGTTCCTGCTCGGTCTCTTCGTCGGCGCGGCGGGAATGGGCTACCTCGTCGGATCGGGTGCCGGCGACCTGATCATCCGTCGCACCGAGTCCGTGCAGGAGCTGCAGCGACGCCTGGGCGACTCCGAGCAGCAGCGCGACCAGCTCCGCCGCCAGCTCGACGACGTGGTCGGCCGCGCGGGTCGCATGGAGGCGTCGTTCGCCGACCTCGAGCACCGCTTCAAGGAGCTGCAACAGCAGCTCGACCAGCCCCACGGCGGTCACGCGGCGCAGTGAAGGCGCGGGCGCGCCGCTCAGTCGCCGGCAGGAGGTAGTGGCCGAGCGTCAGATGACCGGGCGCGAGCGTCGAGCGGATCACCGCCCGGTAGCGGCCGGGCTCAGGTCTGCAACAGGTCGTTTCGACCCAGGACGAATGAAACGTCGCGCCCGTTGGCGCTACCCGCTCGCGGCTGGCATCGCGCAAGGGGCGCGGCTTCTGTCCGAGCTGCGGCGGGCGGCGCATGGCCGAGCGCGCGGCGCACCTGGTCGAGCACGTGCTGCCGCCCGACGTGCCCGTGCGCCAATGGGTGCTCTCGGTCCCCCACCGGCTGCGCTACCGGCTCGCCTACGATCACCGGTTGTGTCGCACGGTGCTGAGCGTCTTCGTGCGGGCGCTGCGGAGCGCGTATCGCCGGCAGGCCCGGCGCCAGGGGGTGGCGGAGTGGGGAGACCGGCATGGTGACGAGCGTGCAGCGCTTCGGCGGCGCGGTGAACCTCCACGTCCACTTCCACACGCTCGTGCTCGATGGGGTCTTCGTGCGCGAGGCGGACGGAACGCTGCGCTTTCATCCGGCCGCGCCGCCC
>JBGQET010000139.1:0-9799 GCA_041496545.1 Binatia bacterium
GACCACCTGAACGAGCGCGGCAGCGACGCCGCGCTCTACGACTACGCCCACTTCGCCGAGATGCTGCTCGGCGTGCGGGCGATCGTCGTGGTGCCGATGGGTGCCGAGAAGCCGGCGATCGGCAGGTTTTCGGCTCGCTTCCCCGTCTACCAGTACGGGACGACGGCCGACCTCGACGCGCTCTGCCGCCACGAGCGGATCGACCTCTTCTACGCCATCAAGTACGGCCACGACGACGGCCGGCTTCCGACGAGCTGCCGGACCGCGGTGCACTGCGCCTTCGACATGAGCCAGCCCCACGGCGACGTCTACGCCGGCGTCTCCGAGTGGTTGGTCGAGCAGTACGGCGGTCGCTTCCCGTGGGTGCCGCACGTCACCTGGCTGCCCGAGGTGGTGGGCGATCTGCGGGCCGAGCTCGGCATCCCGCGCGACGCCCTCGTCTTCGGCCGCCACGGCGGCCGCGATCAGTTCAACCTGCCCTTCGCGCAGCGGGTGGTCGAGCGGGCGGTCGCGGCGCGCGACGATCTCTGGTTCGTGTTCCTCAACACCGACCCGTTCTGCCCGCCGCACCCGCGCGTCGTCCACCTGCCCTGCACGCTCGACGCCGAGCGCAAGGCGCGCTTCGTCGCCACCTGCGACGCCATGCTGCACGCCCGCGTGCAGGGAGAGACGTTCGGGCTCGCGGTCGGGGAGTTCTCGCTGCGCAACAAGCCGGTGCTCACCTGGACGTACGGCAAGGACCGGGGGCACCTGCGCATCTTGAAGGACCAGTGCCTCACCTACTCCGACGAAGCCGAGCTCTACGACCTCGTCATCCGCTTCGAGCGCTTCGGCGGTCCGGAGCTCACCTGGAACGCCTACGCCGAGCAGTTCAGCCCGCCGACCGTCATGCGCGCGTTCGCCCGCGTGTTCCGCGACGGCGCGCAGCGAAGCGCCGTCTCGTTCGTCGCACCGCGCAGAACCCGGACCCACGCGGACCGGCCCGCTGGACTGCCCGGGCGAAGCGCCCCGAGGACCATCTTCCCGAACGACGGCGACCCCACCGCCGAGACCCGGGGGATCGTCCCCGCCCCGGCACCGGACCGCGGTCGCTGACGCTCGGCGCCGGCCGCGCCGGCGCCGCCGGGACGCCGGGTGACGCCGCCCCCCCGGGGGTGGTAGCCTCTCCCCCGTGCGACGCCTCCGCCCCTACGCCGCGCTCGCGGCCCGCGCCGCGGAAGCCAACCTGCACCGCCTCGACTTTCCCTTCAAGCTGACCTTCTGCGTCACCTTCTGGTGCCAGTACCGCTGCACCACCTGCAACATCTGGAAGATGAAGCCGCGCGACGAGCTGACGCTCGACGAGATCCAGCGCTTCTTCCGTGCCTCGCCGCGGCTCCTCTGGGTGGATCTCACGGGCGGCGAGGTCACCCTCCGGAAGGACTTCGTCGACATCTGCGAGGCGCTCGTCGACTCCTGTCCTGACCTCCTCCTCCTCCACTTCCCGACCAACGGCTATCTCACCGACAAGGTCGTCGCCGCCGCGCACGCCGTGACCGCCGGCCGCAACGGCAGCCGGCGTCCCGAGAAGGTCATCGTCACCGTCTCCACCGACGGCGACGAGCACGTGAACGACGAGATCCGCGGCGTCGAGGGCGGCTGGCGGCGGCAGATCGAGACCTTCAAGGCGCTGCGCGCCATGCCCGGGGTGGACGTCGTGCTCGGCATGACGCTCTCGGGCGCCAACGTCGACCACTTCCCCGCCGCGTTCGCGGCCGCCCAGCGCGAGGTGCCCGAGCTGCGCCCCGACGAGTTCCACGTCAACATCGTGCACGAGTCGCCGCACTACCTCGGCAACACCGACCTCGGGCTCCGCGACGCCGTCGGTCGCGAGAAGCTCGCCACCGCAATCGAGCAGTACGCGCGGCTGCGCGGCGCGCAGCGCGGACCCGTCGGCTACCTCGAGCGCGCGTATCTCGCGCGCGTGCGCCAGTACCTCGAGACGGGCCGCACGCCGATGCGCTGCCACGCGCTCAGCGCGTCGTGCTTCGTCGACTCGTGGGGGAACGTCTTCCCCTGCACCATCTACGACAAGAAGATCGGCAGCCTGCGCGACGTCGACTACGACCTGGCGCGCCTCTGGAACACGCCCCAGGCCGACCAGCTCGAGGGCGAGATCTTCGACTACCACTGCCCGCAGTGCTGGACGCCGTGCGAGGCGTACCAGAGCATCATGGCGAACTTCGTGACCCGCGGGCACCGGCTCGTGAGCCCCACCCCGCCGGCGTGAGCGCGCGCCGCCGCGTCGCCGCGACGCTCGCGGCCGCCCTCCTCTTCGCCGCCGCCACGCCGTGGGTGCTCCGGCCCTGGTTCCTCCACGCCGACGAGTTCCCGCGCAGCGAGAGCACCGTCGCGGCGATGGCCGACGCCGACCTCTACCTGAACGTCTGGATCCTCGCCTGGGTGGCGCACGCGCTCGGCTCCGAGCCGCGCGCCGTCTTCCACGGCAACATCTACCACCCCGCCCCGCACACGCTCGCCGGCTCGGAGAACATGCTGGCGCACGCGCCGGTCACGGTCCCCGTCATGGCGGCGACGGGCAGCGCGCTCGGCGTGTTGAAGGCGATGGCGCTCGAGAGCTTCGTCGCCAACGGCGTCGCGCTCTTCCTCCTCGTCCTCCACCACACCGGCAGCGCGGCGGCGGGGCTCGTCGCCGGCGCCGCCTTCGCGCTCACGCCGTGGCGGCCCGCGACGATGCCCCAGCCGCAGTACCTCGGCACGCAATACCTGCCGCTCGCGCTGCTCGCCGTCGACTGCTGGCTCGCGCGCCGCCGCCTGCGCGCGCTCGCCGGCCTCGCCGCCGCTCTCGCGCTCCAGGCGCTCGCTTGCCTGTACGTCGGCTACTTCACGCTGATCGCCGTGCCGGCGTACGCCGCGGCGCGGATCCTGTCGCGCGGGACGGTGCGGCGCGCCGCCGCCGCGACGGGCGTCGCGGCCGCGATAGCCGCCGCCGGCGTCGCGGTGCTGCCCGCCGCCCTGCCCTACCTCGCGGCGCGCGCCGAGGGCTCGGTGCCGGTGCACGACCCGGCCCTCATCACGGTCTACTCCTGGGCACCGTGGGCCTACCTGGGGCCCGGGCTCGTCGAGCGGACGGGCGTCGTGCCGCTGGCGCTGGTCGCGCTCGGGCTCCTCGTGCTGCTCGTCCGCGGCCGCTCGCCGCTGCCCGAGGGCGCGACGTGGGCGCTGGTCGCGGTCGGCGTCCTCTTCTCGGCCGGGCCCTCGCTCCGGCTCCTCGGCGTCGACCTACCGCTGCCCTACGTCTTCTTCTACCGCTTCGTGCCCGGCTTCTCGGCGATCCGCGCGCCGGTGCGCTTCTTCATCGTGGTCGTCACCGGGCTCGCCGCGCTCGGCGGCTACGCTTTCGCGCGCGTGACCGCGCGCTGGCCGCGCGCGCTCCGCGCCGCCGCGGCCGTGGCCCTCCTCGTCGCCTGCGCCTGGTCGGCGGCGCCGCGCCCCGCCCAGGTCGTGCCCGCGCAGCTCGGTCGCTACGCGCCCGAGGTCGAGCGCTGGCTCGCCGCCGAGCCCGCGGGCGGCGCGGTCGTCGAGATCCCCGCCTGGTACCTCCCGGGCGACATCATCGGCGACCTGCGCGACGCGCGGCACATGGTGGCGAGCACCATCCACTGGCACCCGATCCTGAACGGCTACACCGGCTACCCGCCGCCCAACGCGCCCTTCCTCGGCGCGCTGATCCGCCGCCTGCCGGACGCCGACGCGCTCGGCACGCTGGTCGCGAGCGTCGACCTCCGCTGGATCGTCGTCCACCGCGCCGACCTCGTCTCGTGGGAGGTGCCGCGCTGGCGGGAGGTCGCGACGCCGGGGCTCGCACTCGCCGCCCGCTTCGGCACCGACGAGGTGTACGCCGTGACCGCGACGCCGGCGCACGACTGGCGCGCCGAGATCGTGCCCCGCATCGCGCACCCGTGGCCCACCACGCTCGAGGGCACGCCGACGGTGCCGCTCGCTGCCGCGTGCCGGAGCGCGCGCTTCGTCGACGTGACGCCGCCGCCGCTCATGATCTCGACCACGTTCCCCCAGCCGATCCCCGTGCGCTTCGAGAACGCGAGCGCATGCCGCTGGCCCGCGCTCGGCGTCCGCGCCGAGGGGCTCGTCGTGCTCACCTACCAGTGGGTCGGCCCGTCCGGGAAGCGCTACGGCCGCGGCCCGCTCACCCGCCTCGCGCACGACGTCGCGCCGGGCACGACGGTGGACGACGACGTGATGGTGCTGCCCGCCGGCGGCGAGCGCGGGCGCTGGACGCTCGAGGTGATGCTCGCGCAGCAGGGCGTCGACGAGCCGCTCGCCACGCGCGCGGTCGAGATCGAGGTGCGCGGCTTCGGCGGCTAGCGCCGCCGTGCCGAGAGGCAGACGTACGACCAGCGGCGCTCCGGGACCAGCCGCCCGAGCGCAGCCTCCAGCCCGGCGAGCGCGCGCGCCGCGAGCGGGACGCCGCCGAGCCGCGGGACGCCGAAGCGGTAGTGCAGCACGAGCCGCCGCAAGGGCAGCGGCTGGCGCATCTCGACCCGCACGTCGTCGAGCGGCTGCGCGGCGAGCAGCACCTCCAGCGTCTCGCGCCGCGACGCCCGCACGCCCGCCTCGGCGCTCACGACGAGCGCCTGGAGCGCCACCAGCGGGTTGGCGCCGTTGGGCTCGATGACGAAGAGCCGCCCGCCGGGCGCGAGCACGCGCACCACCTCGGCGACGACGGCCGCCGGGTCCGCGACGTGGTGCAGGACGTCGCGCACCAGCGCGGTCCGCACGCTCGCGGTCCGGAGCGCCAGCGCGGCAGCGTCGGCGGCGACGAACCCCACGTCGGGCACCCGGCTCCGCGCGAAGGCGAGCTTCTCCGGAAAGCCGTCGACCCCGACCCGGAGCCCGCGCCCGCCCACGTGCACGAAGCTCGCGCCCTCGCCGCAGCCGACCTCGAGGAAGGGCGCCTCGTAGGCGCGCGCCACGGGCTCCAGCAGCGCGGCTTCGAGCGGCGCGAACCCTGGCCCCGCCACCTGCCACTCGAAGTGCGCCGCGTCGGCGGCGGCGAAGTGCCGCGCCTGCGCGCGGCGGAAGGCGTCGTCGCGCTCACTCGACGGCATAGACGCGCACCTGCGGGCCGGGACGGGTCACGGCCGAGAACCCGGCCAGCGGGATGTAGTAGGCGTCGGACTGCTCGAAGACGGCGTCGCCGGCGCGGCCCGGCACGAAGGGGTCGAAGTCGGCGAGGAGCCGGAGGTGCGGCGCCCAGGCGGCGAACGTGGCGGGGTCGACCCCCGAGTAGGGCAGCGTGTGCTCGTGCGTCACGAGCCACGGGACGCGCGCCGCCTCGAGCGCCGCCGGCTGGTCCGGGACGCCGATCGGGATCACCCCCGGCGGCATCTGCGGCGCGCCCCAGCCCCAGTAGTGCGTGCCCGCGATGCCGACGCGCGCGCCCGCCGGCACGTGGCCGGCGATCCACTCGGTGGCGAGGAGCCGCGTGTCGGTGCGCGCCGCGAGCCGGTCCCAGGCGACGATCCGGTAGGTCGGCTCGGCGGCGAGGCAGATGGTCACGAGCGCCAGCGCCGCGGCGCCGCGGCGCGCGGGTACCAGGCGGGCGACGAGCGCGGCGGCGGCGCCCGCCTCGAGCAGCGCCAGCACCGGCAGGAGCGGCGTCATGTAGCGCGCCAGCATGGCGGGCGAGATGCCGATCGTCACGTAGTAGAGGACGACGAACACGGCGGCCGCGACCGGCAGCGCGCGGCGCGCGACGAGCGCCCAGCCGACGGCGAGCGGCGCGGCGAGCGTCGCCAGCAGGCCTGCGCCGAAGCGGAGCGAGAAGACCGCGTGGTAGATGAACCCGCGCCACCACGTGCGGTACTGCTCGACGGCGTAGCCCATGACCTTCGGCGCGTCGGGCGGCAGGGTCGTGTAGACCTGCGGCAGGACGACGTGCACGATGCCGAGGACGGCGGCGCGCGTCTTCGGGTTGAAGACGAGGAACGGGCTCGTGCCGACGAACACCGCCGCCGCCGTGAGCCCGGCGACCACCGCCGCGCCCGGGACGACGCGCCGCCAGCCGCGCCCCGGCACGCCCGCCACCGCCGCCACGTACACCGGGGCCAGCAGCAGGACGCCCGGGTACTTCATCGCCATCGCGAAGCCGGCCGCCGCGCCGGCGAGCGCACCGCGCCCCAGGGTGGCGCGGCGCGCCAGCGGCACGAGCGCGGCGAGCACGAGCGCCGCGCCGAGCGCCAGCATCGCGTCGGGCTTGGCGGCGTGGCTGTCGCGTGCGTGGAGGAAGCTCGTGGCCAGGAGCGCGCCGGCGACGAGCGCCGGCCCATCGCCGAGGGCCGCGCGCGCGACGCCGATGACGACGGCGACGGTCGCCGTCCCCGCGACCGCCGAGAGCACCCGGTCGAGCAGCAGGATGCGCGCCGGCTCGCGGTGGAGGATGGGCTCGTACGCGCCCGCGGGCGCGAGACCGAGGCGCTGCTCGAGCCAGACGCCCGCCACGCTCCAGCCCCAGCAGAGGTAGACGTAGGCGTGCGGGTAGACCGCCCACTCGAGGTCCCAGATGCCGTGCGCCGGCTTGCTCGTCTGGAAGACGATCGCCTCCTCGTCCGGGCGGGTCATCAGGTGGGGCAGGCCCGCGTCGAGCGCCGCTACGCGCAGCGCGCCGGCGACGAGGACGATCGCCAGCGCCGCGGCGCGGAACGCGCCCCGGCTCACCGCGCGCTCCGCGCGAGTTGCGGGCGCACGGCGCGTCCGCTAGGCGTCGCCGGATGTCGCTCGCCACCAGGCCCGTCGCGCCGCGCCGCGCGGCGCTGCTCACGGTGGACGTCGAGGACTGGTTCCACGCCAACTACCGGAGCTGGTCGCCGCCGGCCGACTTCCGCCCCGAGCCGCGCGTGCTGGCGGCCACGCGGCTCGTGCTCGAAGCGCTCGCCGCGCACGGGCGGCGCGGCACGTTCTTCGTGCTCGCGGCGGCGGCGCGCACCGCACCCACGCTGGTGCGCGAGATCGCCGACGCGGGGCACGAGGTGGCCTGTCACGGGCTCGAGCACACGCTTCTCTACGAGAGCACGCCGGCCCGCGTCGAGGCCGAGATCCGGGAGGCCCGCCGGCTGCTCGAGGACCAGGCGGGCTCGGCCGTCGTCGGCTTCCGCGCCCCGTCGTGGTCGATCACCGAGCCGGCGCTCTGGGCGCTCGACGCCATCGCGGCGGCCGGCTTCCGCTACGACGCGAGCCTCTTCCCGGTGCCGAACTACCTCTACGGGCTCCGCGCCGCGCCGCTCCGGCCGTCGTGGCTCCGCACCCCGGGGGGCGCCGTGCTGCTCGAGGTGCCGGCGCCCGCCTTCGCGCTCGGCCCGCTGCGCGTGCCCCACGGCGGCGGCTTCTACCTGCGCGTCCTGCCGCTCTGGGTCGAGCGCCTGGCGCAGCGCGCGCGCCTCGCGCGCGGCGACCCCGCGCTCGTCTACCTCCACCCGCGCGAGCTCGACCCGGTCCGCCACACCCTGCCGCTCGCCTTCACCGAGCGCTTGATCCAGGACTTCGGCGTGGGCGGCGCGGCGCGCAAGCTGCGCCGGCTGATCGCGCTCCACGACTGGCGGCCGATCCGCGAGGTCTACGCCACGGAGCTCGCCGGCCCCCCACCGGCCTTCGAGACGCGGCACGCCGGCTAGCGCGCTCCGTCGCCGTGGTCGAGCCGCCAGGTGAGGTAGGCCAGCTCCTGCGCGAGGCGCTGGTTCTGCCGCATGAGCGACGACACCACGGTGGTGAGATGCAGGATCAAGGCGACCGCGAACGCGATGCCGAGGATCATCAGGAGCGCGGGCTCGTAGCGGATGCCGAGCCAGCGCGCGAGCGTGGCCCACGGCGAAAGCCAGAGGCTGCACGCGAGCGGCACGAAGCTCGCCACCAGCCACGGGAACCAGAGCTCCTCCTTGATGCGCCCGCGACGGATCAGGTCGAGCACCACGAGCACGAGCACGAGCGAGGCGGCGACGGCGAGAACCTGGATCGGCATGCGGACCTCCGTTGCTCACCGCCGGGCGACGACCGAACCGGCGGCGACGATCGCGAGCCCCACGAGCGCGAGCGCTGCGGCAAGCTCGAAGGCGGGCGGACGGTACCATAGCTCGACGGTGTGCGCACCCGGCGGCAGCGGCACCGCGAGCAGCGTGTAGTCGGCGCGCACGACCGGCGCGCGCTCGCCGTCGACCCGCGCCCGCCACCCCGCGGCGTGGCCGGCGGAGACGACGAGGTAGCCGCCCGCGGCCGCTTCGACCCGGAACGCGAGGGCGCCGGGCGCCGCGCCGGGAAGCGGCGTCGCGCGGCCGCCGGCGGTCGCGCGGAGCGGGACGTCGGGCTCGAGCACGGCTTCGCGCTCGGGGTCGAAGCCCGTAGCCTGCACCGCGACGAGCGCCGCCTCGCCGTCGGGCACGACGCGCAGCACGGCGGGCACGAAGGCGGCGGCGCCCTCGCGCACCCAGGCGCGGCGCCCGTCGGGCAGCGCGCCGGCGCCGGTGTAGCCGAGGCCGGCGACCGTCGCGGCGTGGTCGGCGTCGATCGCCACGCAGCGGACGTCGAGGAGCCGGAGGAGTGGGCCTGCTTCCGCCACGCGCCGCCAGTCGAGCGGCCACACGGTCTGCGGCGCGAGGCCCGCGACGTCGAGCAACCGGCTCATGCGCGCGGGGGCGAGCGGCTCGGGGTAGCCCTGCGCGGCGGCGAGCCGCGCCAGCACGGGGACGCCGCGCCACGACTCGAGCGGCGCCAGCACACGCCCCTCCGCGCCCGGGCCGCAGGCGCGGCGGAGCGCGTCGCCGGCCGCCACCGCCTGCGCGACGTCCGGGTACGCCGCCACGCCGGCCGCGTACCGGTGCGCCAGCCCGACCGGCGCCCCGGGCGGGAGCCACATCCAGATCGTCGCGGTCGCGCTCGCGAGCGCCGCGCCGACCCCGAGCGCGACGGCCCCGCGTCGCCGGCCGCGCGCCGCCACCAGCGCCGCGACGCCGACCACGAGCCAGAGGAAGCTCCGCCCCGCGAGCAGCGGCACGGCGAGCGCGAACGCGAGCGCGCCTGTGGCCACCTCGCGCGAGGTCGGCGCGCGGCGCGCGTCGAGCAGCGCCACCAGACGGTCGAAGCCGGCGCCCGCCAGCGCGGCGAGCGGCAGGTGCAGGATGGACCCCCAGCAGAGCGGCCCACGGAAGAAGGAGAACGGCGGCACGTCGCGGAGCGCGGTGGGCGCCGCCATGGAGAGCGCGGCGAGCGCGACCAGCCCCCGGCGCCGGGCGTCGCCCGGGCACGCGAGCCCCCACGCGAGCGCCACCCAGGCGAGCGGCGGCAGGTAGAACAGCAAGCCGAGCGCCTGGACGACCGCGCGCACGCCGTACCCGAACCGCGCCGCGTCGTACTGCATGCCGAACATAAACGCGGGGCGCGCCGCGGCGCGGATGCTGGCGGCCGCCATGGCGAGGAGCGGCATCCACTGCGGCGCGGCCAGGAGCGCGGCCAGGAGCGCCGCCCCGGCGACGAGCGCCACGGCGCCGAGCGGCCGCGCCGTACGGTGCGCGACGAACGGCCACAACAGGAGGAGCGCGAGCGCGGTGTCGAAGGCGTACTCCGGGTACCCGGCGTAGAGCTGCATCGCCGCCGCGACCGCGAGTCCGAGCGCGGGGCCGATCGCCGCCGTCTCCAGCGTGCGCACGAAGCCCGCGACCACGAGCGGCGTCCACGCGAAGGCCGCGAGCCGGCACGGATGGTAGTGCGAGTGGAGCATGAAGGGCTGGAA
>JBGQET010000140.1:0-9723 GCA_041496545.1 Binatia bacterium
ACGGATACGCGTCGTAGGGGAACTCCGCGCACCCCTCCCGCCCGGCGTGCGGGTAGTCGGCGCGGGTGAGCATGCGACCGAAGTCGGCCACCTCGCGGAACACGCGGCAGCGGTCGCGCTGGGTCGGCAGGCGCGCGTCGGCGTCGACGTCGGCGATGACGTGCTCGCGCGTCTCGATGCCCGCCGTCATGCGCACGCCGCCGCCGGCGGGGGTGTCGAAGACCATGGAGCGCCCGTCGGCCCACGGCTCCCAGGCGGGGAGGTCGCCGCCGCGACCGCGCCCCGGCGCGCCGGTGCGCGCGAACTCGGCCCAGTAGGACATCATCGCGTGGGAGAGCGCCTGGCGCCCGGGCTCGTTGGCGCGCGTGAAGATCCGACTGCCCTCGCGCCCGAGGTCGAAGTGGCCGAACACGAACGGGATCTCGAAGCCGTGCGCCGCGCCGAGGATCGTCGACAGGTCGGCGCCGAGGAGGGTCGGCTCCTCGCGCCAGTCGAAACGGTAGACGAAGACGCGCGGCTCCGATGCCGTCATGGCGACGGCGGGCCCGTCCGCCCCGGCTACCTTCCACGAGCGGGCGAGGTACTCCGAGCTTGCCTCGTAGCGAGGCTCGTCGATGACGCGGGGGAGGAACCAGAGGATGAGGCGCACGCGACGCGGGTCCGCGAACATGAAGAGCTTGTTCTCGTCACGGTTCGTGCCGACCAGCACGGGGACGTGGTTCCAGGCCTCGGGCCGCTCGAGCGCGGCGCGGAAGTCGCCCGCCGGGAGGGCGGCGCCGTCGGAGAAGACGCGGGGCATGTCGATCATGCCCGTGGGCCAGGGTTTGTAGGCGGTGAGGATCTCGCGCGCCGGCTTGGCGCGCAGCCAGGCGGCGACGTCTGCGCCCGGCATCGCGGCGAGCCGCGTCTTGGCGTCGGCGCGGTCGCGCGCGCGGCCGTCGCGCTGGAGGAGCCGGAGCGCGATCTCGCTGCTGCTCTGCGCGTGCCCGGGCTCGGGGTCGTCGGCGGCGTTCTCCGCCGCGGCGGGCGTGTCGCTCCAGAGCCCGCCGCTCTCGACGATCGCACGATGGAAAAGGCCGCGCGCCGGGCGCGCGAGGAGGAGCGTGAAGACGTTCAGCCCGCCGGCCGACTCGCCGGCGATGGTGACGTTCCCCGGGTCGCCGCCGAAGCCGGCGATGTTGTCGCGCACCCACTCGAGCGCGTGCACGAGATCGAGCGTGCCGAAGTTGCCCGAGCGCTCGGTGTCGGTCGCGGCGCCGGCACGGAGCGCCGGATGACGGAACCAGCCGAAGGGGCCGAGCCGGTACTGCACCGAGACGACGACCAGGCTCTCCGTCGCGGCGAGGTTGCCGCCGTCGTAGAAGGAGGCGTGGCCGATCGAGTTGCCGCCGCCGTGGATCCAGACGAAGACGGGGAGCTTCGTGGCGGCGGGCGCGGCGCGCGGCGTCCAGACGTTCAGCGTGAGGCAGTCCTCGTCGCCCGCGGGCTCTCCGGGGCGGGCGCCCGGGGCGCCGCCGAAGCGGCTCCCGTACTGGACGCACGGGGCGCCGAAGGCGAGCGCCTCGCGCGTGCCGCTCCAGCGCCCGGCGGGCTCGGGCGCGCGCCAGCGCAGCTCGCCGACCGGCGGCTTGGCGTACGGGATGCCCAGCCAGGCGAGCGAGCCGTAGCGGCCTTCGCCGCCGATCACGTCGCCGGCGGGCAGGTGGCGAATGGTCGCCTGGTCCGCCGACGCGATACGGTAGGGGGCCCGGTGGCGCTGGCAGGCGACGGTGGCGGCGAGCAGGACCACGACGCGGAGCCGGGTGCGCGACATGTGACCGCGACCTCTGCACCGGAGCAGGCGACGATGCAAGGATCGAAGCCGGGTTGTTTGACGGCGGCGACCGCCGCGTTTAGGGTCCGCGGTCGATGCGCCTCTACGCGCTCCTCTTGACGCTCGTCGCCGCCGCGGCCGACGCGGCCACCGTCCCCTCGGTCTTCGGCGGCCGCATCCCGTGCGCCGTCGCGAGCGGCGTCCAGTTCTGCCAGGGCGACCTCGCGACGCGGGTCGAGAGCTGGGACGGCGTGCCGCTCGACGTGAACGTCACCCTGCCGCCGCCGGGGATGGACGGGCCGTTCCCGCTCATCATCCACCTCCACGGCTGGAGCGAGGAGAAGACCACGACGCCGTTCGTGACCGAGGCGTCCGCCGGGTATGTCGTGCTGAGCCACACGGCGCGCGGCTTCCACGTCTCGTGCGGCTCCGTCGCGGCGCGCGCCAGCGACCCCTCGCTCACCAACCCCGACGTCTGCACCCAGCGCGGCTGGACGCGCGTCGCCGACGTTCGCTACGAGGCGCACGATACGCAGCATCTCGCCGCGCTCCTCGCGGACGAGGGCCTGGTCGTTCCCGACCGCGTCGGCGTGACCGGCATCTCGTACGGCGGCGGGCAGTCCTACATCCTCGCCGCGCTCCGCAACCGCGTCGTGATGCCCGACGGCTCGCTGGTGCCGTGGAGGAGCCCGGGTGGCCGCGACATGGCCATCGCCGCCGCGGCGCCGATCATCGGCTGGACGGACCTCGCCGAGGCCCTGACGCCGTCGGGTCGCACCCTCGACTACCGGACCGACAACCCGTACGGCCCGCGCATCGGCGTCCAGAAGCAGTCCTGGGTGAACCTCCTCTACGGCGTCGGCGCCGCGACCGGGTACTACTCGCCGCCGGGCGTCGATCCGCAAGCGGATCTGACCACGTGGAACGCGCGGCTCGCGGCGGGCGAGCCGTACGACGCCGACCCGATGGCCGAGGCCGTGCTCGCCGAGGTCACGGCGCACCACTCGGCGTACTACGTCGACGACTCCGTCACCCCCGCGCCGATCTTCGCCTACAACTCGTTCACCGACGACCTCTTCCCCGTCGAGGAGGCGCTGCGTTTCTACCGCAAGGTGCGCGCTCACCATCCGGAGGCCGAGATCACGCTCCACTTCGAGGCGGGCTTCGGTCACCCGCGGGCCGCGCTCGGGGCCAGCCTGGCGCGCGTCGACGCGCGCGTGATGCAGCACTTCGCGCGCTTCCTGAAGGGCACGGGCGGCGCGCTGCCGGCGGTCGAGACCTACACGCAGGGCTGCGGCGCGACGGCGGAGGCGGGGCCGTTCACGGCGGCGGACTGGGACGCGATCCACCCCGGCGAGGTGCGCCTCAAGTCGCGCGACACGCGGCGCTTCAAGGCCGGACACGGCAACGCGAAGGTGGCGAAGGCGGAAGACCCGGTGAACGGGCCGCCGTGCCGGACGATTCCCGCCAACGACGACCGCGGCGCGGCGACGTATCGCTTCGCGCGCGTCACCGGCGACGGCTTCACGCTCATGGGCGCGCCGGTGGTGCTCGCGCGGCTCACCGTCAAGGGGAAGTACGCGCAGGTGGTCGGTCGGCTCTGGGACGTGGCGCCCGACGGCACGCAGACGCTCGTCACGCACGCCATCTACCGGCCGCGCACCGACAATGTGAACCCGCAGCCCTTCGAGCTGCATCAGAACGGCTGGCACTTCGCGGCGCGGCATCGCGTGAAGCTCGAGCTGGTGGGCGGGAGCCCACCCTACGGGCGGGCCGCGACCGGTGACTGGTCGGTGACCGTGCGCGGCGTGGAGCTGAGACTGCCGGTCACGGAGCAGCCGGGCGGGCGGGTGGTGCGCCCGCCGGCGAAGGTCGTGCTGCCGTCGTCCGCCGCCGAGCCGCTCGACTAGCCCGGCTCGCGCAGGCGGTAGATGGCGCGGTGCCGCGCCGCGAGCGCGGGCGCGTCGGGCGCCACGAAGACCGCGACGTCGAGGTCCACGAACTCGTGCCCGCCGCGCGCGAAGAGATCGACGACGCGTCCCTCGACCTCGATCGCCGCGCCGAGCGGGATCGCGGCGTGGTGCCGGACGTCGCTCTCGACGTGGATCCACGGGCCGAGGCGGACGTTGGCGGCAAGGATCCAGTTCGCGACCCCGAGCGTGAAAGCCGGGTGCGCGAAGCCGCCGCGATCGGGACGGATGAGGTCGGGCATGGCGTCGAGCGAGCGGGTCGTGCGGTCGAGCTCGCCGCGGCCCTGCCAGCGGAGGTGGATCGAGCCCAGTCCGCGCTCGCGCAGACGTTCGAGCGCCTCGCGGGTCGCGTCGGGGCGGTCCTCGAGCGGCGGCACGGGTGGGTCGCCGCGACGGGTGGGGGGCGGAGACGCGGCCGCCGGAAGGCTCACGTCGGCGGTCGCGCAGACGACGCCGTCGGGGTCGGTGAGGGTCGCCGCGAACGCCGCCGCGCCGCCGGGCGACGTTTCCACCCGGAAGCGCGCGCCGTCGTAGAGGGGCTTCTGGAGCTTCACGCGCGCCGCACCGCGGGCGAGCCAGTCGAGGCCCCAGGCCGCCACCGCGGGCTGGACGCAGTACGCGTACACGGTGACGCCGGGCACGAGCCCGCCCCGGAAGCCGTAGCGCCGCGCGACCTCGTCGGCGTGGATGCGGTTCTCGGAGGCCGTCGCCTGGTTGAAGGCGATGCCTTCCCACGACGCGGGGGCTCTGGGCATCGCGGTCGTGCTAGCGCGACGGCGTCGATCGAGCAATCCGGCTGGATCGCGCGCCGGCGCCCGACCGCGGAGCCGTCGTCGCATTCCCGCACGGTGCGCACCGACGGACGGATCTACGTCCCCTACTTGACGCCGAATCTCGGAGGATGGTGTAACCCGAGCCCGCAGCCCGGGGTGGCGACAGGGCCGTCGTCGACGCCCCCGAAACGTAGGAGGTTCTCATGTCGTCGGGTCGCTTCCGAATCGCAGCCGCGTGCGGCGCCTTCCTGCTCGGCGCGCTCCTCTTGAGCCCCGAGCGCGCGCTCGCTCGGCCCTGCGAGAGCGCGAGCGATCGCGCCGCCGTCCTCGACACGACGACCGCCATCCAGGCGCAATGCGAGTGCGCCAGCGCCGCGACCCATCGCGACTTCATCATCTGCGCCGAGCGGGTGGCGAAGCAGCGCAAGCAAGCGAACCTCCTCCCGCCCGAGTGCATCAACGAAGCCAACCGCTGCGCCAAGCGATCGACTTGCGGGCGCCCCGGCTGGGTGACCTGCTGCCGCACCAACCAGCGCGGCCGGACGCACTGCTACGTGAAGGACGACGCCTCCAAGTGCAAGGCGCCGCCGAACGGCTCGGCGAAGATCGGCACCTGCCCGAGCTGCTGCCAGGCCTGCGGCGAGGGCACGTGCGGGGCGCCGCCGCCCACCATCCGCTGCTGCCTGCCGGTGAGTTCGATGGAGTCCGCCTTCATCGGCCGGGACACCTCGAACCAGCAGTGCGTCGAGGAGACGGCCGAGGCCTGCCAGCAGGCCGGCGGCAACAACAAGGGACCGGGGACCTGCGACGAGAGCACGTGCGTGCCGCCGACCACGACGACGACCACCGCCCCGCCCACCACCACGACCACCGTGACCACGACCACCTCCACCACCACGGCAGCGCCCACCACCTCGACCACGACGACAAGCACCACCACCACGACCCTGTGTCAGTCGGTGTGCGGCAACGGCATCGTGGAGTGCGAGGAGGAGTGCGACTGCACCGACACGGCCATCAAGCACCGGCACGGCAAGCGGGACGGGATCGTGACGAGCTGCAACGGCACCTCCGTCGTCCCCCAGGGCCCGAGCTGCCGCGCCTGCAACAACTGCAAGATCGACGACTCGGGGTGCACGACCACCACGACCACCACCGAGGAAACGACCACCAGCACGACCGAGACCACGACGACCACGACGAGCGAGGAGCCGACGACGACCACCAGCACGGTGAAGGAGCCGATCTGCGGCAACGACGAGATCGAGGACGGCGAGCAGTGCGACCCGCCCAATACCGGTCATACCTCCCAGTGCCCGGACCCCAACTCGCCGTCGGGCGGATTCCTGGACTGCCTGGCGAATTGCCAGTGCGGGTTCGCCGGGAGTTGAGACCGGCGTGAATCGGTGCGCGGCGCGGCCGCGCGCCTGGGCCGTCAGCGCATCTGCGAGAAGTCGACCGACCACCAGCGCGCGGGATGGAGGAGCGCCAGGACCTCGTTCGGTCGCTCCGCGGCGGTCATCGCGAGGTATCGCTCGCCCAGCTTGTCGCCGAGGTAGCGGTGCGCCATCTCGCGCTCGTCGGCGTCGACGTCCGCGGCGATGACCTCGACCGGGCCCTCGACCGTGACGTACTTGTACGGCACCGTCTCGACCTGCACGCAGAGCGTCGCTCGTCCCGCGGCGCGGAGGAGACGCGTCTTGCGCGACGAGCCTTGCATGGCGATCCGCACGTCGGCGCCCGGCGAGTAGCGATACCAGACCGGCACCGCGCACGGTCCGCGCCCGGGCTCGTCGACGGAGAGGACGCCGACGTGCGTGTCGGCGAGGAAGGCTTCGCGCGCGGCGCGCGTCATGGAGAGGTTCGGCATGGCGCCGCTACAGCTCCGGGCTCGACGGCAGCCGCGTCTCTCCCATGAGGAAGCGATCCACCCCGCGCGCGCACTCCCGCCCCTCCCAGATCGCCCACACGACGAGCGACTGTCCCCGCCGCGTGTCGCCGCACGCGAAGACGCCGGGCACGGTTGTCTGGTAGTCGGGCGCGGCTTTCACGTTTCCGCGCTCGGTGATCTCGCAACCGAGCTGTGACACGACCGTGTCCGTCTCCGGTCCGAGGAAGCCGAGTGCCAGGAGCACCAGCTCGCACGGAAGCTCGAACTCCGACCCCGGGATCTCCTTCATCACCGGCCGGCCGTTGTCCTGCATCCAGTCGAGTCGCACGCCGCGAAGCGCACGCAGGCGGCCCTCCGCGTCGCCGAGGAATGCCTTGGTGTTGATCGACCAATCGCGCTCGACGCCTTCCTCGTGGGACGACGACGTGCGCAGGATCATCGGCCAGTTGGGCCAGACGAGCGGCGGGCGGTCCTTCGGCGGCTCGGGGAGCAGCTCGAACTGGTGCACGGAGACGGCGCCCTGGCGGTTCGAGGTGCCGAGGCAGTCCGAGCCGGTGTCGCCGCCGCCCAGGATGACGACGCGCTTGCCGGTGGCGAGGATCTGCCCCTCGATCCGGTCGCCGGCGTTCACCTTGTTCTGCTGGGGCAGGAACTCCATCGCGAAGTGGACGCCGTCGAGCTCCCGGCCGGGGACGGGGAGGTCGCGCGGCTTGGTGGCGCCGCACGACAGCGCGACGGCGTCGAAGTCGCGCTTCAGGTCGGCGCCCGTCACGTCCACGCCGACGTTCACGCCGGCACGGAACGTCACGCCCTCGGCCTCCATCTGCTCCATGCGGCGGTCGATGTGGTGCTTCTCCATCTTGAAGTCGGGGATGCCGTAGCGGAGCAGCCCGCCGATCCGGTCGGCGCGCTCGAAGAGCGTCACCTCGTGGCCCGCGCGCGCGAGCTGCTGCGCGCACGCCATGCCCGCGGGGCCCGAACCGACGACGGCCACCCGCTTGCCGGTCTTCGACGGCGCCAGCACCGGGCCGACCCACTTCTCCGCCCACGCGTGCTCGACGATGTTCTTCTCGATGTTCTTGATCGTGACCGGGTCGTTGTTGATGTTGAGGACGCACGCTTCCTCGCACGGCGCGGGGCAGATGCGGCCGGTGAACTCGGGGAAGTTGTTCGTCGAGTGCAGGCGGTCGATCGCCTCGCGCCAGCGGCCGCGGTACACGAGGTCGTTCCAGTCGGGGATGATGTTCCCGAGCGGGCAGCCCTTGTGACAGAAGGGGATGCCGCAATCCATGCAGCGCGCGCCCTGGTCGCGCAGCATCTGCGCCGGCGTCTTCTCCTCGAACTCGCGCCAGTGCTTCAGGCGATCGGGGACGGGCTCCTTGTGGGGCGTCTCGCGGCCGATCTCGAGGAACCCGGTGATCTTACCCATGCTTCGTCCCCATCGCTACACCGACGCCAGGCGCGCGGCGTCGCTGTCGAGGTGGAGCTTCGCCAGCACGCTCCGGTACTCCGTCGGCATCACCTTCACCAGGTGCTTGACGGTGTCCTTCCACCCGGAGAGGAGCCGCCACGCGACCGCCGACTTCGTGTAGTCGTAGTGGCGCTGGACGAGGTCGCGCACGGTCGCGACGTCCTGCTCGTCGAGCGGGTCGATCTCCACCATGCCCTTGTTGAGCCGCTGCTCGAAGGTGCCGTCTTCATCCAGGACGTAGGCCACCCCGCCCGACATCCCCGCCGCGAAGTTGCGGCCGGTCTTGCCGAGCACGAGGACGAGGCCCCTCGTCATATACTCGCAGCCGTGGTCGCCCACGCCCTCGACCACCGCCGTCACACCGCTGTTGCGCACGCAGAAGCGCTCGCCCGCGAGGCCGCGGAGGAACACCTCGCCGCCCGTCGCGCCGTAGAGCGACACGTTGCCGACGATGATGTTCTCCTCGGGGAGGAAGGTGGCGGCTTTCGGCGGGTAGACGACGACGCGGCCGCCGGAGAGGCCCTTGCCGAAGTAGTCGTTGGCGTCGCCCTCGACCTCGACCGCGACGCCGTTGGCGAGCCAGGCGCAGAAGCTCTGGCCGGCCGAGCCGGTGAACTTGATCTTGATCGTCTCGGGCGGCAGGCCCTCGGCGCCGTGGCGGCGCGAGATCTCCGCCGACAGCATCGTGCACGCGGTGCGGTTGCGGTTCGTGATCGGCAGCTCGAAGGCGACCGGCGTCTTCTGCTCCAGCGCCGGGCGGGCCTTCGCGATGATCTCGTTGTCGAGCGCCTTCGCGAGGCCGTGATCCTGCGTGGTCACGCAGCGGATCGCGACCGTCTCCGGCACGTCGGGCTTGTGGAGGATGGCGGAGAGGTCGACGCTCTTCGCCTTCCAGTGCTCGGAGACGTCGCGCACGTCGAGCATGTCGACGCGGCCGACCATCTCCGCCACCGTCCGGAAGCCGAGCTCGGCCATGATCTCGCGCAGCTCCTGGGCGATGAACATCATGAAGTTGACGACGTGCTCGGGCTTGCCCTCGAACTTCTTCCGGAGCACCGGGTCCTGCGTCGCGATGCCGACCGGACACGTGTTCAGGTGGCAGACGCGCATCATGATGCAGCCCGACGCCACCAGCGCCGCCGACGCGAAGCCGTACTCCTCGGCGCCGAGGAGCGCCGCGACGGCGACGTCGCGGCCGGTCTTCAGCTGCCCGTCGGTCTCGACGCGGATCCGTCCCCGCAGGTCGTTGGCGACCAGGATCTGCTGCGTCTCGGCCAGGCCCAGCTCCCACGGGATGCCGGCGTGCTTGATCGACGTCAGCGGCGAGGCGCCGGTGCCGCCGGAGTCGCCGCTGATCAGCACGACGTCGGCCTTGGCCTTGGAGACGCCGGCGGCGACCGTGCCGACGCCCACCTCGGAGACGAGCTTCACGCTGATGCGAGCGCGGTTGTTCGAGTTCTTCAAATCGTGGATGAGCTGCGCCAGGTCCTCGATCGAGTAGATGTCGTGGTGCGGGGGCGGCGAGATGAGGCCCACGCCGGGCGTCGAGTAGCGGATCTTGGCGATGTAGGCGTCGACCTTGTGGCCCGGGAGCTGCCCGCCCTCGCCGGGCTTCGCGCCCTGCGCCATCTTGATCTGGAGCTCGTCGCAGTTGACGAGGTAGTGGCTGGTGACGCCGTAGCGGCCGGACGCCACCTGCTTGATCGCGCTCCGGCGGAGGTCGCCGTTGGCGTCCGGCAGATAGCGCACCGGGTCCTCGCCTCCCTCGCCGGTGTTCGACTTCCCGCCGATCCGGTTCATGGCGA
>JBGQET010000141.1:0-9263 GCA_041496545.1 Binatia bacterium
GCTCGAGAGCGACGTCACGCTCGACGACCTCGCCGCGGTCTCGGAGAAGAACCACCGCCACGGCGTCGCGAACCCAAACGCGATGTACCAGAAGGCGCTCTCACGCGCCGAGATTCTCGCCTCGCCGGTCGTGTGCGAGCCACTCCGCCTGCTCATGCTCTGCTCTCCGAACGAGGGGGCGGCGGCCGTCGTCCTGTCGTCGCGGCCGCACGGCACGCCGCCCGTCCGGATCGCGGCGGCGGCGCTGCGCTCGCACCACGCCGGCTCGGTGCTGGGCGAGCACACGCCGATGAGCGGCGTCGCCGACGACGGCGTCCCCTCCCCCACCGCCATGGCGGCCGCGGACGCGTACGCCGAGGCGGCCCTCGGGCCGGAGGACCTCGACGTCGTCGAGCTCCAGGACACCGACTCGGGACGCGAGATCCTCTCCGTCGAGGAGCTCGGCCTCTGTCCCCCGCGCGGCGGCGGCCGCTGGGTCCGCGACGGCGGCGGTGCGATGGGCTCGCGGCTCCCCGTGAACCCGAGCGGCGGACTCCTTTCCAAGGGCGAGCCGCTCGGGGCCTCCGCGCTCGGTCAGGTCGTCGAGCTCGTGTGGCAGCTCCGCGGACACGCGGAAGCGCGTCAGGTGCCGGACGCGCGCGTCGCGCTCGCCCACACCGTCGGCCGCGGCGCCAACGCCTGCGTCGTGGTGTTGACCCGCTGACGCCGGCGCGGGATCAGCAGCGCGTCACGCCGGCGTCGGCGAAATAGCGCTTCGGATTGTCGACCAGCATGGCGTGAATCTTCGCCTCCGGCACACCCGCTTCCCGGAGACGCGGCAGGATCCGGCGGAAGACGTGGGTCGGCTCCCAGTTGGCGAGGATCTCGGCGGGCACCGTCGGGGGCCGCCCGCGCCAGCACCACACGGTGTCGTGCGAGAGCACGATCTGACGCTCGAAGCCGACGCCGAGGAGTCCGATCAGCGCGGCGATCCGCGCGCGGTCGGGGTGTATCAGCTCGAGGCCGAAGCGGTCGAAGCCGAGGTACGTACCGCGGTCGAGCATCGCGAGGTGGTAGTCGAGGTTGCTCGAGCCGCACGAGTGGCCGATGACGATCGCCGACGGCGCCACGCCCCCCGCCGTCAGGATGGCGAGCTGCTCGACGCCCATCGTGCCGTCTTCCGTGTGCGTCGTGATGGGCGCGCCGGTTTCGCGGTGGGCGCCCGCGGCGGCGCGCAGCACCGACTCCTCGTACGCCGTGATCTGCCCCTTGCCGGTCGCGACCTTGATGACCCCGGCGCGGATCCCGGTCTCACCCACGCCCTGGGTGATCTCGCGTACGAACAGCTCGGTCATCTCGCCCACCGCGTCGCCGAAGTTGGTACGGAATTTGAAGTACGCGGCCGCCCCCTGGTCCTCCTTGTAGAGCCCGGTGGCGCACACGACGCGGACGCCGGTCTCCGCCGCGACCTCGGCGGCGAGCTCGACGTCGCGGCCGAGATCCATCGGGCACGGGTCGAGGAGCGTCTTCAAGCCGAGCTCGCGCAGCGCGTGCATGTGGTCGACACAGCGCTTCTTCTGCTCGCGCCGCGCGGCGCGGTCGTCGCCCGCGTGCGCCTCCCAGCCCGGCCAGCCGATCAGCAGATGCTCGTGCATGAGGGTGGTACCGAGGTCGGCGGGAGTGCAGGGCCCGGTGACCGTGTTGATCGTCTGCATGGGTCGGGTTGAAGCGCGGTTCGGGTTCGAGAGTCAACAGCGACGTCGCGCCACTTTTGACTTTCCTCGGGTGAGCGCGGACACTTCGCGCGTGCGTTCGCTCGTGCTCGTCGCCGTCTTGGCGCTCGTCGTGGGATTCTTGCTGGCGGGGCGGAATCTAGTGGTGGCGGATCCGGTCCCGGCGCGGACGGATGCGATTCTGATCCTGGCGGGGTCCATCGCCGACCGGACGCTCGAGGCGGTCGATCTCTACCGCACGGGTGTCGCACGCCGGATCGTCGTGACGCGCGAGCGCTTGCAGCGTGGGGAGGGGGCGCTGCGCGCGCGCGGGGCGCGGATCGCGGAGAGCGACCACGAGACCGCGTCGGTCCTCCAGCAGCTCGGCGTGCCCGAGAGCGCCGTGGTGATCCTCCGCCGCCGCAACCGGAGCACGACGAGCGAAGCGCGCACCGTCGCGCGCTGGGCGTGCCGCCACCGCCTCCACAGCCTGGTCGTCGTCACCTCCCGCGCCCACACCCGCCGGGCGCGCTCGATTCTCCGCCGCACCCTCCCGGGCTTCGTCGTCGCGGTCCGCCCCTCCCGCTACGACGGCTTCTCCCCCACCCGCTGGTGGCGCGACCGCCGCGACGTGAAAGCCGTCATGGGCGAGTACGAAAAGCTCGCCAACTACTGGCTGCACGAGCGCTGGACCATCAAACCCTGCGGCGGGCTCCGCCGCAGGGTGAGGTGAGCAGCGCCGAGCGCTCCGGGCGTCAGGCGCCCGCGGCCTGACGAATCAACGGCGCGAGCTCGCCGCGCTCGTGCATCTGGCGCACGATGTCGCACCCCCCGACGAACTTCCCCCCGACGTACACCTGGGGAATGGTCGGCCAGTTCGAGTACGACTTGATCGCGTCGCGCTTCTCCGGCTCGGCGAGCACGTCGACGGCCTTGAAGGGCACGCCGATCTCGCGCAGCACCTCCACCGTCGCGGCGGAGAAGCCGCACATCGGGAAGGCCGGGGTCCCCTTCATGTAGATGAGGACCTTGTTCTCCTTCACCTCGCGGGTGATGTCGTCCAGAGCGTTGGCCATCGTCACTCTCCTATTGGGTGTCGGTGCGCAGCGAGAGCGCGTGAATGCGGGGCATGAGCTCCTGGAGCGCCCCGTAGACGAGCTGGTGCTGCTCGACGAGCCCCTTGCCCGCGAAGGCCGCCGCGCGCACGCGCACCTCGAAGTGGTCGCCCGCGCCGGTCGTGTCGACGACCTCGGCCCGGGCCCCGGGGAGCGCCTGCTCGATGCGCGCGCGGATGTCGTCGGGGTCGACCATTGCCTATCCCATCGTAGCTACCCGCTGCCCTGATCTCAGGCAAGCCAGGTCAGTGGCCGGCGGCGTGGGCGTCGCCCGGCAGATCCTTCAGGTTGAGGAAGGGCAGCGCCGCGCCGCCCGTGAACTGGGGCAGCGTGCCGTTCCAGCGGTCGATCGCCTTGTTCTGGATGAGCAGAGGGGAGAGCGTCTCCTGGAGGAGGCGGTTCGCCTCCGACTGCGCCTTGGCCTTCACCAGCGTCGCCTGGGCGTCGCCGTCGGCTTCGGCGACCTTGGCCTTGGCGAGCGTCTGCTGGCGCTGGAGCTCGTACTCCGCCTGCTGGGCTTGCTGCTGGGCGCCCATCTTCTGCTGCATCTGCTTCTCGATGGCGTCGGGGAGATGGCTCGCGCCCAGGTTCACCTTGTCGACCACGAAACCTCTCTTGTTCATCTCGCGCTGGAGGTCGTCGCGAATCTGGTCCTGGAGCGCGCCGCGCTGGTTCGAGATGAGATCGGTGAGCGCAAACTGCCCGGCGGCATTTTGCGCCACGGTCATGATGGTGCGGCGGATGAAGGTGCCCTCGATCTCACCGATGTCCGCGCCGCGGAACGACTTGAAGACCTCGGCCGCTTGCTCCTCACTCGTATTGTAGGTGACCGAAATGTCCTGCCTGATGTGCTGCCCTTCCTTGGTCGGCAGCTCGACGGCGTCGTCCGCGCCCATGGAGCCCTCCCCCGCGCGCGCCACCATGGTGTAGGTGCGCAGCGCCACCGGGTAGGACTGCACCTGGGTCACCCACGGGATCCGCCAGGCGACGCCCTGCCCCTTGGTGGTGAGCAAGCCCGACCAGCGGTTGAAGACGACGCCCACGTTGCCGGGCTGGATGATGGTGAAGGAAGCCCACGCCGCGGCGATCACCAGAAGAAGGACCGCCAGCACCCCGCTGTTCGCGAGCATCGCAGGCACGCTAGGGCGAAAGTCATCGGCCATCGTCGTCCCCCCGTCCGAAGGTGCCGTCGCGGCGCCGCTCGAGGACGACGACGCGCGCCTTGCGCCGCGCCCCGCCCAGGCGGCCGGCGATCCAGCGCTCGAGCCGCAGCCGGAGCGGGGCCGTCCCGTAGTAGACGAGCAGCAGGAAGCCCACCAGCAGCAGGCCCTCGGCCACGCCGAACACCATTCCTGCCCACCTATATACTCCGTGCGCCGGGCCGAACCAGGGCGGCCCGCCGGCCGCGGATCAGGAGCAGTTCAGGTTCGGGACGCCGTCCGACGACCAGGTGCAGGTCAGGGAGGCGCGGGGGTGGCTGGTCTGGACCGAGAACGTGTTGGCCCCACCGGTCGCGTTGCACACCACCCCGCTCGAGATCTTGGCGCCGGGCAGCGTCGAGCAGTCGCCGGAGTAATAGCTCGCGTTGTCGGTGTAGTACGCTTCCTCCGCGGTGGCCACGTTGCGCGCGTCCTG
Source organism: Binatia bacterium (assembly GCA_041496545.1). Classification (GTDB taxonomy): domain Bacteria; phylum Desulfobacterota; class Binatia; order DP-6; family DP-6; genus DASRHG01. The sequence continues at coordinate 4,442 of JBGQET010000141.1, forward strand.
CTTGACCCGCGCGTCGTACGCCTTGCCTTGCCGCGAGGAGAACTGGGGCACCGCGATGGCGGCGAGGACGCCGATGATCCCGACGACCACCAGCAACTCGATCAGCGTGAAGCCGGATTCCCGCCTCGACGCGGCGCGCATACCGGGAAAGCAAGCCGGGTGCCACAGGCAAAATGCGCGCCGGCGCGTGGGATCGCACGACCCGATGCGCTGAGGTTGCGCCGGCCGCGTCACGCGCTCGTCACCCGACGCGCCTACCCGTATGCTGCGCCGCGGCTGCCGCCTTGTTCCTCGCCGCTCGCCTCCGGCGCGCCAGTTCGACTATAAGCCTCGGCCCGTGCCGTCCGCGTGGAGCCCACCCGCCGCAGCGCCGCCCGATCCCTGCAACCCTGCGCGCCTTGGCCTTGCGCATGGCGCCGCCGCGACACCAGGCGGGGCAAGGGTCTCGCGTCTGCAAGCAAGTCCGTCCGGCCGGGCATACCGGTTGCTGACCCGGGGCCTGGATATGCGTCGCCTCACCGCCGCCGCGCTCGGCTGCGCGCTCGTCGCCCTGCCCGGCCTGGCCCGCGCGGCCGAGTGCGGGGGTGAGGTCGCGTGCAAGTGCGGCGACGTCGTCGTCGCCTCGCGACGGCTGACCGACGCCGACCCCGTGACACGCACCACGTGCGCCGACACCGCGCTCGTCGTGAACGTGCCCGCCGGCCAGGCGGCCGCGACCCTCGACCTCGGCGGGCGGCAGCTCACCGGCAGCGGCCACGGCGTCGGCGTCCAGGTGGTGCGCGGCGGCGCCGGCGGCCTCCGCCTCGTCGGACCGGGCGACGTCGAAGGCTTCGACGTCGGGGTCTCGGCCGTGGCCGGCGCCCTCGCCGCGGTGGAGAACGTCACGGCGAGCGACGGCACGAGCGACGGCTTCGCGCTCACCGGCGACGGCTACGCGGTGTCGGGCTGCGAAGCCGCGCGCAACGGGCGCGACGGCTTCGTGCTGCGGGGCGCCCGCTTCCGCGTGGACGGCAACCGGGCGCACGAGAACCGCCGCGCCGGCTTCCGCATCGCCGGCGTCGACGCCCAGATCGGCGTCACGGCCGGCAACGAAGCCTCCGCCAACGGGCGAGGTGGCCTGGTCGTCGCCGGCCGCGGCGACGACGTCGTCGCCGCCACCGCCATCGCCAACGGCGGCCGGGGCATCAGCGCGCGGGTGGCGCACGGCCGGATCGCAGGCGCCCACACGAGCCGCAACGGCGGGGCGGGTCTGGTGGCGACGGGGACAGCGCTCACGGTGAAGGGCAGCGACGCGCGCGAGAACGCCGGCGGCGGGCTCTCCGTCCGCGGGCCCGACGTGCGCGACGCCGGCGGCAACGCCGCCAGCGGCAACGCCCCGGGGCGCCGGCGCCGCGACGCCGAGTGTCGGGTGGGGACCGCGTGTCGCTGATCCGCCGGCTCGCGCTCGCGTGCGCGCTCGTCGTCGTGGCGCGGCCCGCCGGCGCGGCGGTGTGCAACGCGCCGAACGTCTGCACCGCGCAGCAGCTCGCGGCGTGCTGCACGGCCACGCAGTGCACGATCGACGGGACGGTCACCGTCGCGGCGATGCCCAAGTGCACCATCGACGTCACGCCGAAGAACCTCCTCATCACGGGCACGCTGAACGTCCCGCCGGCCACCGTGCTCGACCTGAAGGCGAACACGCTCCGCTTGAGCGGCGGAAAGATATTCGCGCAGGGCACGCACGCCTCGGGCCTGAACGCCGGGACGCGCGGCGGCACCCTCAACATAACCACCGCCGTCGACTTCGTGCTCGAGCAGTCGCCCACGGTCATCGACGTGTCCGGCGGCGACACGGGCGGCGGCACGCTCAGGATCGACGTCGGCGGCGCGGCCGTCGTCTCCGCCGGCGTGCTCCGCGCGGACGGTTACGACGCCAGCGGCGCCGGTACCCTGAGCATCACGTCCAAGGGGTCGATCAGCTTCTCGCCCTCCGGCACGCTCAGCGCCTCCGGCGGCGGCGCCGGCGGCACGATCGATGTCGACGCCGGCGGCGCCTTCTTCTTCGACACCGGGGCGCGCGTGTTCGCCAACGCGAGCCCCTCTAACTCCGGTCTCGGCGGCTCCATCAACGTGACGGCCGCGTCGATCAACGACCACGGCACGATGGAGGCCACCAACGGCGCCGGCGACATCACCTTCGAGACGCGAACGGGATTCCTGACGGTCGACCGCACGCCGGGCGGCCTCACCGTCGACGGCGGCTCGGGCGCCGACGCCGGCACCATCACCTTGATCACGGACTCGATCACCAACCCCGCCGCCATGCCGGCGACCAGCGGCCTCGTCACGGTCTCCGCGCCGATGAGCGCGCAGGGCCAGGACGAGGGTGTCGGTGGCGGCGGCTTCGAGATCGACGCCGCCGGCGCCATCGTCATCAACCAGATCGTCAACGTGAGCGGCCAGGGCGGGACGTCGAGCGAGGTGACGCTCACGGCGATCGGCGACGTGACCGTCAACGGCCCGAACGGCTCGATCAACGGCATCGACCTCAACGGCGCGGACGTCGAGATCACGAGCGCCCGCAACGTGACGCTCGACAAGACGGACGTCCTGATCTCGGGACGCTCCAACACGGTGGCCGACGGCGGTCAGCTCTCGGTCGACGCGGACAACAACATCCTCGTCAAGGCCGGCACCGTCATCGACGCCTCGGGCGCCACGAGCGGTGACGGCGGCGCCATCCTGCTCGGTGCCGGCCGCGACCTCACGGTCGAGGGGAAGGTGAGCACCACCGCCCCCGCCAACCTGATCGCCGACAGCGGCGCCAGCGGCGGCGCAGGCGGCACGATCGAGCTCACCTCGGGCGACACCGCGGTGTCGGGCGACCTGGCGGTCGGCGGCAACGTCAGCGTCGGCGGCGGCGGCACCGTGCGTCTCACGGGCTGCCAGGTGAGCGTGACGGGGAGCCTGGTCAGCGACTCGCAGGTGGCGAACGGCAGCCACATCGTGACTGCGCGCAAGAGCTTCTCCGTGACCGGCGCCAACACGATGGTGAAGGCGTCGATCGCCAACACGGTCCTCTACCCCACCCCACCGCCACTCACCCCGCCGCCACTCACCATCACCACACCCGCCCAGAACATCGTGCCGGCGTTCGTCGCGACCGCCGCCGCGCCGTGCGCCGACAAGACCTCCGTCAACTGCCTGGTGCCGTGTACCAACTGCGGCGACGGCAACAAGGACATGCCGTGGGAAGACTGTGACCCGGGCAGCGCCAACCACTGCTCGAGCCCCTTCTGCAACCACTGCCGGACGGAGATCTGCATGGGCGACCCCTGCCGCCACGGCGACTGCGACCCGAGCGGTGGCTGCCTGCGCGACAACCTGCCCGACGGCATGGTGTGCGACGACGGGCACGCACCCTGCAATGGAGAGAGTTGCCACAGCGGCGCCTGCGTGCCGAACCTACCACCCGCCTGCGGCTGCAACGGCTGCCCAAACCCAGACGCCTGCACGTTCGGCACGTGCGCGACGCCGACCGGCGACCAGACTGGGTGCGCCTATACCACGATCAACCCACCACAGTGCTGCACGCAAAACACCCCGTGCCCAGTCTGCACGCACTGTTCGGATCCCAACGGTGGGTCCTGCGTGATCACCCCGGACTGCTGCATTTCCGCCGCCGACTGCGACGATCAAAATCCTTGCACGGTCGACACGTGCGATCAGACCAACCACTGCCAACACGCCGACCAGTCCGGACCGGTCATCGGCTGCGGCGCCACGTGCCCAGGGACGGGTCCCACTGGCATGTGCAGCGCTGGACATCCCGCGGTCTGTCAGCTCACGCTCCCCGCCTGCGACGACAGCAACGCCTGCACCGACGACTACAACGACCCCGACACCGGCTGCTGCCACAACGACCCCGTCCCGGGCGAGTGCTGCACAGCCGACGGGCAGTGCAAGGACGACCGCGCCTGCACGACCGACACCTGCAACACCCAGACGAACCGCTGCGAGCACGAGCTCATCTTCCTCGGCTGCAAGGACTGCAAGGCCGACGTCGACTGCGACCCGAACGACGTCCACCTCTGCGGCACCAGCGTGTGCAGCCAGAACCTCACCTGCGTCGCGATCACCCCCAAGGTCTGTGACGACCACGACCTGAACACGCGCGACGAATGCGTGAGCCGCGTGACGGGCGAGGTCCCGCACTGCGAGTTCCACTGCCTCAACGCCGCCGCCTGCAACGACGGCAACGTCTGCAACGGCACGGCGAAGTGCTTCGACGGGGACTGCGTCGCCGACCAGCCGCCGCTCGACTGCGAAGACCACAAGCTCTGCACCGACGACAGTTGCGACCCGGTGAAGGGCTGCGTCCACCAGGACAAGCAGGATCTCGCCAGCATCACCTGCCAGCTCGACACCTTCGACATGGCCCTCGCCGGCGCCGGGCCGACCGACATCCCCAAGGCGACGCGGAAGAAGATCGGCAAGATGATCGCCGCCGTGCGCGTCAAGGTGAACGCGGCCACGAGCGCCGGCAACGCGCACAACGCGAAGAGCGAGGGCAAGGCGCTCAAGACCGCGGGGAAGCAGCTCGCCGCGCTCGCCAAGTTCGTCGGCAAGCAGAAGAAGATCATCCCCAACATCGCCGCCGCGCTCGGCGACGCCGCGTTGCAAGCGTCGAAGGCCGCGGACCTCGTGCGCGGCAGCCTCTCGACCTGAGCGGCGGCGCTTCGCCTTGATTCCCTCTCCCGGCCCGGGCTACAAGCGCGGGAGGAGGAGAGCGATGGCGAACGAGCGCATCATCTCGGCCGACTCGCACGTCAATCCGGCC
>JBGQET010000142.1:0-9259 GCA_041496545.1 Binatia bacterium
CCGCTGCGTGCCGAGCGCGGGGCGGAACTCGCCGATCGTGCGCGTCTCGCCCTCGTCTCCCTTCCAGACTGCGTGGGGCATGCCGGGGGGTATGGTGAGCGCGGCGCCGACGCTCAGGACGCGGACCCGACCGGCGAGCCGGCAGTGGAGCGTTCCGGCCAGGACCTCGACGCGCTCCTCCTGCTGCCCGTGGACGTGGTCTGCGGGCGGCGGCGTGCTCGTTCGCGTGAACAGCTCGAAGCGGAAGAGTGCTCCGGAGGACTCCTCGGCGCCGGTGTGCACGATCAGCCGGTCGCCCGACGGGCCGACGAGAACCTTGCTTTGCATGACGCATCCCTAGCCGACCCCTCCTGACAGCGTCCTGTCAGGAGAGAAGCAAGATCAGCCGCGGGCCAGGAAGCGCCGCACGAGGTCCTCTGCGCCCCGGCCGGCCTCGGGCGCGAAGGTCTCCTCGAGGAACTCGACCTCGCTCATGCGGTCCAGGCGGAAGAACCGGAAGTCGACCCGTAGCTCGCACCAGGCGCCCGCCAGCCACGTGGGCGGGTAGAACCAGAGCGTGAGCGGCCGGACGGTGCGGTGGGTCCGGTTGCCCTTCTCGTCGCCGTAGCGGAAGCGGATCTTCCGCCGGCCGCGGATGGCGGCGCGGAGCCGCGCCACGTCGAAGGAGAGCCGCGGCTGCCGCTCCGTCGCCGGCGCCCAGAGCGTATGGTCGGCGAGCAGGTGGCGGAGGTGCGGCGGCAGGACGGGCTCGATGCGGGCGAGCGCGGCGTCGGCGGCCGCCGCCATCTCGGAGTCGCTCCAGCTCTGCACGATGCGCGCCCCGAACACGAGCGCCTCCAGCTCCTCGGCGGTGAACATCAGCGGAGGGAGGTCGTAGCCCTTGCGGAGCGCGTAGCCGACCCCCGCCGCGCCGTCGATCGGCACGCGGCTCGCGATCAGGGCCTGGACGTCGCGATAGATGGTGCGCTCGCTCACCTCGAGCCGCTCCGCCAGCGCGCGCGCCGTCACGACGCGGCCGCGACGCAAGAGCTGGATGATCTCGAACAGCCGGTCGGCCCTGCGCACGGATCACCGGCGCCGGGACCGGCGCGCGCTCACCCGATCGTGAGTGGCTGCGTGCCGCCGAGCGAGTCGAGGGCCGCACGCATCGCGGAGAGGAGCGCGTGGCGCTGCCCCTCGGGGAGACCCCGATAGAGCTGCACCAGCTCCAGCAGGTCGGTGTCGGTGAGATGCGCTTCGTCGCGCCACGCCATGTCCTCCGCCAACGGCGGGCCGATCTGGAGGAGGCGCCGCACGTCGTCGCGCAGGATCGCAGGGTCGAGCGCGCGCAGCTCGCACGCCAGGGCCAGGTAGATCTTGACGACGATCAGGATGGGCGTCGACATGCCGCGCCCGGACTCGAAGCGGCTGATCGCGCCCTGGCTCACACCCGCGAGCTTCGCGAGCTGGGCCTGCGAGAGGCCGAGGAACTCGCGCATGCACCGGTTCTGCCGACCGAGCGCGCGCATCCACCTCGCCCAGTCGACCGGTTCGGGCTCCTGCATCTGACGCTCCACGATGGTGGTTAGAGCGGATCACCTTTTGTTGTCAAAACGCACTGCGGCATGGGGCGGGATGGCTTCAGCGGGACACGGCCGCCGCCAGCGCGGCCTGGAGCACCAGCTTCAAGGGTACGCCGCGCTCGAGCGCGAGGCGCCGGCAGTCTTCGAACTCCGGCGCGACGTTCGGCGTACCGTCGGGGGCGCGCGCGACCTTGACACGCACGGTACCGTACGGCGTTGCGACCTCGCGCTCCTCGCGCGGCAGCACCAGACGCCGCCACGTCGTCCAGCGGAGCCCGATGGACGACGTCTCCGCGAACACGAGGCCGGCGAGACGCTCGCGGTCGGCCGGCGCGGCGAGGACGCGGAGCAACGTCCCCGGCCGGCTCTTCTTCATCACCACCGGCACCAGGAAGGCGTCGCGCGCGCCCGCGGCGAGCAAGCGCTCGAGCACGTGCTCGTAGAGCTGCGGGCTCATGTCGTCGATCGTCGTCTCCAGGACGGCGACCTCGTCGGTCCCGACCGCGACCGTGGGCTGGCCGAGGATGACGCGGAGGAGGTTCGGGCGGTCGGCGAGCGTGCGCTCGCCGGCGCCGTAGCCGACGGCGTCGACGCGCAGCTCCGGCACCGGCTCGGGGCGCGCCAGCGCGGCGACGATCGCCGCGCCGGTCGGCGTGACGAGCTCGACGTCGCCGTCCTCGAAGCGCACCGGCCGCCCGCGCAGCAGCTCGACCACGGCCGGCGGCGGGATCGGCAGCGGCCCGTGCGCCGAGCGCGTCTGCCCGCGCCCGAGGGGCAGCGGCGCGGCGTACACGGCGTCGACCCCGAGGTACGTCAAGCCGAGCGCCGCGCCGACCACGTCGACGATGGCGTCGGCCGCGCCGACCTCGTGGAACTCGACCGTCTCGGGCGGGACGCCGTGCACGCGGCCCTCGGCTTCGGCGAGGCGCGTGAAGATCGCCAGCGCGCGCTCCTTCACGGGCGCGGCGAGCGCGCTCCGCTCGAGCTGCGCGCGGATGTCGCTCCACGCCCGGTGCGCGTGCCCGTGCCCGCGATCGTGCTCGTGCTCCTCGGGGCGACGACCGTGGACGCGCACGTGGAACTTGGTGGCGTGGATGCCGGAGCGAGCGATGCGCTCCGTGCCGAGCTCCACGCCGTCGAGCGCGAGCGCGGCGATCGCCTCGCGCAGCGCCGCGAGCGGCACGCCCAGGTCGAGCAGCGCGCCGACCGTCATGTCGCCGCTGATGCCGGAGAACGCGTCGAGGTATGCGATTTTCACGACAACGGCCGATTTTCCCGATTGCGCACCCCGGGGTGCGGTGGTACAGCAGACGAACTGGGTATCGCCATGAGGAAGCGAGAGCTCGCATCCTTTCGCAAGCTCCTCGAGGAGCGCCGCCACGAGCTCATCGCCGAAGCCTCGCGTACGATGGACGGCATGGGCGAGAACCACGAGCAGTTCCCGGATCCCACGGACCGCGCCTCGCTCGAGGGCAACCGCAACCTCGAGCTCCGCATCCGCGACCGCGAGCGCAAGCTCGTCTCGAAGATCGACGAAGCCCTCGGCCGCATCGAGGACGGCTCGTATGGCAAGTGCGAGGAGTGCGCCGGCGAGATCGGCATCGAGCGCTTGCGCGCGCGTCCCGTGACCACCCTCTGCATCGACTGCAAGTCGCTCCAGGAAGCGCAGGAGCGGAAGCTCCGCACCCAGTGACGCCGCGCAAGGCCGTCATCCCCGCGGCCGGCCTCGGTACCCGCTTCCTGCCCGCCACCAAGGCGGTGCCGAAGGAGCTGCTGCCGATCGTCGACATCCCGATCATCCAGTACATCGTGCAGGAGATCGTCGACTCCGGGATCACGGAAGTCGTGCTCGTCACCGGCCGGGGCAAGAGCGCGATCGAGGACTACTTCGACGTCTCGCCGGAGCTGGAGCGCTTCCTCGAGGAGAAGGGCAAGCACGACCTCCTCCGGACCGTGCGCGACGTGTCGAAGATGGTGCACGTCGTCGCGGTGCGCCAGAAGCAGCCGCTCGGCCTCGGGCACGCGGTGCTCACGGCGCGGAAGTACGTCGGCAACGAGCCCTTCGCGGTGCTCCTCGGCGACGTCATCATCGACGCGCGCGTGCCTTGCACGAAGCAGCTCCTCGACGTCTACGCTTCGCATGGTCCCGTGGTCGCGCTCCTCGCCGTGCCGCCCGAGCGGACGCACCTCTACGGCATCATGTCGGGCACGAAGGTGCGCGATCGGCTGTACCACGTCGAAGCGCTGGTCGAGAAGCCCAAGCCCGGCACGGCGCCGACCAACCTCTCGCTCCTCGGCCGCTACGTCCTGCCGCCCGAGCTCTTCGACATCCTCGAGGCGACGCCGCCCGGCGCGGGCGGCGAGATCCAGCTCACCGACGGGCTCCAGACGCTCGCCAAGCGCGACAAGCTCTACGGGCTCGAGACCGAGGGCGACCTCTACGACGCCGGCGACCGCCTCGGCTTCATCGAGGCCACGGTGGCGTTCGCGCTGAAGCGTCCCGAGCTGGCGAAGGAGCTGCGGCCCGTGCTCCGGCGCCTCCTCGACAAGTAGCGGCGTCAGCGCCGCCACTTGATCGAGCAACCGATCGAGTGGAGCTGCTCGCCCGCCGGCCGACGCCCGTCGATGACCGCGTCCAGCGCCGCCGCGAGCTCGCGGCGCTTCACCTTCGCCGGCTCCTTCCAGTTGTCGTCGATGCGACCGTGGTACGCGAGGCGCCGCTCGCGGTCGAAGACGTAGACGTCGGGCGTGCACACGGCGCCGAAGGCGCGCGCCACGTCCTGCGTCTCGTCGACCAGGTACGGGAAGCCGTAGCCCTTCTCGCGCCAGCGGCGGAGCAGGTTCGGCGGGCCGTCGTCGGGGTAGTCGGTGGGGTCGTTGGAGCAGATGCCGACGACCTGCACGCCGCGCGGGCCGTACTCGCGGGCGAGCGCGACGTAGCGGTCCTCGACCGCTTGCACGTACGGGCAGTGGTTGCAGATGAACATCACGACGAGCGTGGGATGCTCGCGGAAGTCGTCGCGCGCGAATGTCTTGCCGTCCACGGAGCGGAGGCGGAAGTCGGGGCACGCGGTGCCGAGCGGGATGTCGCGGTTCTCGGTGAGCGCCATGGGGCCGAGCTAGCGCCCCCGGTGTCGGGCGTCAATCCATGGTAGAGGGACGCCGTGACGGTGATCGTCGACCTGCCGGCCGTCCGTCCCGCGCGTCTCGCCGAGACGGTCGTCGTCGAGGACCTGACCGAGCGCGTGCGCGACTTCCGCGCGCTGCTGCGCGACGCGCGCGCGGAGCGCCTGCCGCGCGGCGTGCGTCTCGTGCTGCGGCTCGACGTGCACGCGATCGCGCGGCTCGCGGATCTCGTGCGCGCCGAGGCGGACACCATGCCCTACTGGACCTTCCGCCTCCTCGCCGACCCGCCTGCGTGCTGGCTCGAGGTGAGCGGCGAGGGTCGCGCCGGCGAGCTGGCGCGCGCGGTGTTCGGCGGCCTGGCCGAGTGACTCAGGGCTTCTGCGTCACGACTCGTCGCGGAGAAGCCGGAGGAAGGCAGCGCCGTAGCGCGCCAGCTTGGCGGGCCCCACACCGGGCACGGCGAGGAGCCCCGCCTCGTCCGTCGGACGCGCGGCCGCCATGCGGGCCAGCACCGCGTCGCTGAAGACGATGTAGGCCGGCACGCCCTCGGAGTCGGCGAGCGCGCGACGGAGCGCGCGGAGGCGCTGGAAGAGGTCCGGGTCGGCGTCGAGGGCGAGCGTGGGGACGGCGGCGGCGCGCGCGGGCGGCGCCTTGGCCGCGGGCCGGACGAGGTCGAGGAAGGTGGTGCCGCGGCAGACGTCGCACGAGGTGGCGCACGGCGCGATCGTCTCGTCGAAGTAAGAGACGAGGTGGAGGTGGCGGCAGCCGGGCGCGTCGGCCAGCTCGAACATGGCGACGGTCTTCTCGCGCGTGCTCGTCCGCAGCTCGGGGTCCTCGATGCCGTCCTGGAAGCGAGCGTGCGAGATGACGTCGGCCCAGGAGTAGAGGAGGATGCAGTCGCTCGCCAGGCCGTCGCGGCCGGCGCGGCCGATCTCCTGGTAGTAGCTCTCGATGGAGCGCGGCATCTCGCGGTGAATCACGTAGCGGACGTTCGACTTGTCGATGCCCATGCCGAAGGCGATGGTGGCGACGACGACGTCGGCCTCGTCGCGCGCGAAGGCGTCCTGGTGGCGGGTGCGGAGGGCGTCGTCGAGGCCGGCGTGGTACGGCACCGCCTTGACGCCCGCCTTCCGGAGGTACTCCGTGAGCGACTCCACGTTGCGGCGCGAGAGCGTATAGATGATGCCGCTCTCGCCGGCGCGCCCGCGGACGTAGCCGAGGAGGTCCTTCCGCGAGGCGCGGCCGTCCCCCTTCTTGTGCGCCGTGAGGATCAGGTTCGAGCGGAAGAAGGAGCCCTTGAAGCCGTCGGGCTTCACCATGCCGAGCTGGCGGATGATGTCGCCGACGACGCGGCGGGTGGCGGTCGCGGTGAGGGCGAGGATGGGGACGCCGCCCAGCTCCTGCTTGAGGCCCTTCAACCGCCGGTACGCGGGCCGGAAGTCGTGCCCCCACTCCGAGATGCAGTGCGCCTCATCGACCACGAGGAGCGAGACGTTGACGCCGGCGAGGAAGCTGCGCAGCGAGCCGTCGAGTCCCTCGGGCGCGACGTACACCAGCTCGTACTCACCGTCCCGCATGCGGCGCAGCCGGTCGCGCCGCGCGTCGAGGTCGAGGGAGGAGTTGATCACCGCGGCGCGGAAGCCGTTGCGGACCAGCGCGTCCACCTGGTCCTTCATGAGGGAGATGAGCGGCGAGAGGACGAGGACGGTGCCGGGGAGGATGCGGGCCGGGATCTGGAAGGTGAGCGACTTGCCGGCGCCCGTCGGCATGACGCCGATGCAGTCGCGCCCCGCGAGCACGGCGTTGACGATCCTCTCCTGCCCCGGGCGGAACTCTTCGAAGCCGAAGACGCCGGTGAGCACGTCTCGGGGCGCGAGGCGAGGCGCGAGCGAGAGCTGGTCCGTGCGGGCGTCTATAGCGGGGATCGGCGGTTGATCCAACTCGCGCGTGGCACGTCGCGTGCTTTTTCGTCTCGCATGCGAGCACTCGTGATGGTGGCGATCCTCGGCGTGGTCTCGATCGGGCACGCGGACGAGCGGCCGCGGCTCCGCCGGCAAGAAACGCCGCGCGCAACGGATCTGTTGCGCGCGAAGCGGATGGCGGACCGGGTGGGGTCGCGTCTGCGTCCGCCTCCCACGCACGTGGAGGGATGGGCGAAGGGCGGGACGGGCTGGGGGTCGGCGCCGGCGTCGCCCGCCGCGCGGGAGCCCGACGTCGTCATCAACCTGCAGCCGCGCCGTCGGCGTCGGACCGCACGCGACGGGTTGACGCCGTAGAGACACGCCGGTATACGCGGAGGCCTGCCCGTGCAGCTCGCCGTCCGGCGCCGTCAGCGGCGCGTCCGTCCTGTGGGGCCGTAGCTCAGTTGGGAGAGCGCTACACTCGCACTGTAGAGGTCGGGGGTTCGACTCCCCTCGGCTCCACTTTGCGACGCCGCTAGTCGCGCGACTCCGCCTCGACGGAGCCGCGCAGCGCACCACGGATCAACGGGTGGCTCGACAGGTCGAGTGCCTCGAGGATCGCGGGCTCGAGCAGCCCCGCGCGGCGCGCGCTCTTCAGGAGGTGGGGCACCTTCACACCGGAAGCGGCTTCGGCGAGCTCTGCGGCGTTGATCTCGTGCTGCTCGCGCAGCAGCTCGGGCGCCAGCGCCTCCGCATCGGCCACGCCGGCATCGTGCAGCCGCCGGACGACGCGAGCGAGCATGATCGGGCCGGGCCGATCCATCAGGGAGCCGAGGATCTGGCCCATCCAGCGGCGCGCGAACGCGATCCGCCGGTCGATTGGCTGCTGGCGCATCCACTGCGCGATGTAGAGGACACCGAAGCCCATGTGCCGGCTCTCGTCGCGCGTGATGAGCTCGAGGATCCTGCGCAGCAGCGGATGCGTCGCGTCCTGACGGAGGCCCTCGAAGATGCCCATCGCGAAGCTCTCGAGGAAGAACTGCTCGGTGGCGATCATCTCGAGCGGGTCGTTCATCGAGAGCAAGGCGTCGAACATCATCTCGGTTCCGGGGTCGATGTCCTCGACCTCCTCGTCCATCGCGTCGATGAAGCGGCGATACGCGAGATGGTGCCGGGCTTCGTCCATCGCCTGCGCCGCCGCGTGGTTGCGGTAGTCTTCCTCGCGAAGCGTCAGGACCAGTTTGGCGCACACGTTCTGCGCCACGCTCTCGCCGACCTGCAGGATGTTGAGCATGCGGCCGACCGCGCGCCGGGTCGCGTGGGTCTTCACCCGCTCGGGCAACGCTTGAAACGTCGGCGTCTTGCCGTACGCGGCCCACCCATGGCCCACGAGCGGGTCGTCGGGGTCGACCGGGAGCCTCCAGTCGACGTCGTTCTCGAAGTCCCAGTCGGCCGAATGAGCCTTGGCGAAGAGGGAGTTGATGCCGGGATGACCGGTGTTGCGAAGGTTCAGGAGTTCGCGGGTTTTCATCGAGCCCTTCCGCTCGCACAGTATCGCGGCCGCCGAGCAACCGGAAGTGTACTACCTGTGGCTCCGCGGTGGCACCGGCGCCCCCGTCAGCCGCCCGCGCCGCCACGCTCGCGGACGCCGCGCCGGCGCTCCTTCGCCGCGGCCTCGCGCTGCTGGCGCGCCCATTCGCCCTGCGTCGGCGAGCGCGCCTCCTCGGCCCACGACTCGCGATGGCGCAGCATGGGCACGTGCGCGTCCCAGCAGTTCACCGAGCAGAAGGCGAGCGCCGTGCGCGCGCGGTTACAGGTGGACACGTTGCAGACCCAGTATGCGGTCGTGAAGGGGATATCCTTCTTGCAGGTGCTACAGCGCTTCCAGAACGGCGGCTCCATCGTGATCCTCCAGCCGCGCGAGTAGCACTCCCGTACGCGCCTGCCCAGCGCTGTCCCTTGGACTTTCCCGCCAGTCGCCTCACTGGGTCCCGAGCGAACACCCGTGCATCGAGAGGTCGGGGGTTCGACTCCCCTGGGCACTCTCCTTCGCTGCACCGGCGTGCGCTTGGACGGGGAGATCACGCGAGGTCCAGGAACTCCGCGAGTGCGCCGCGCACCTCCTGCTGGAGAGCCTCGGGGAGGATCCCCATATCCTCTCGAAACAACTCGTTGTCCCAGGCGAGTATCTGATCAACCAAGACATCGCTGTCCTTGACCAGCCGGCAGATGCCTGCGGGCACCCGCACGCGCAGCGGGAACGCGTCACCTCGCACGAGCTTCGTCGTGATCGGCAAGACGACCGTGCTGCGAAGACCCGCTTCGCTGAACTCGATCGGCTGGATCGCCAGACACGGTCTCTGCTTGCCCGGCTTCGTACCGACCCGGGGCTCGAGACCGACAACGTAGACGTGCCAGCGCTGTGGGACGCCGACCACGACGTCAGTCGAGCCGGCGGAGGCGGCTGTGGCGCTGGAGCTCTCGCAGGATCCTCCGGCTCTCCGGCGCGACCAGCTTCACTGCCTTCCGCCAGCGTGCCACGCGTTCCGCTCGCTCCGCGTCCCGTTCGAGCAGGTCGAGAGCCGAGCGGACCACTTGGATCTTCGTGCGCGCTCCGAGGCGCTTCTTGAGCGTCTCGATCCGATCCGCGTCCGCCTCTTGAAGCATCAG
>JBGQET010000143.1:0-9198 GCA_041496545.1 Binatia bacterium
GAACGAACCACGCCACGCCCTCCTCGCACGGCGGCGAGGTGCGCGAGCCGCGATACGCGAAGTGCCGGAGGTCGCCGGGCAGGGCGGCGGCAGGGTCGATGGTGCCGCCGGGCGTCGCCTCGCCCGGCAGGACCGGCATCCACCCGTGGAACCGGGCCAGGAACGGGTTCTCGCGGCCGAGCGTCATGAGCTCGAAGGAGGTCCCGTCCGCCTCGAGGATGCCTCCCGGCGCGCAGGGGACGAGGATGACGCGGCCGTCGTTGACGATCCGCGAGGGCGTCTCGGGACTCCGGTCACCTTCGTAGCCCCAGGCCGTCTCGCCCCCCTCATGCCGCGCCATCGACCGGCCGATAATGATCGGAGCCCGGCCCCCAGGGCAAGGCTCAGCGCGATGGATACGCTGACCTCTTTCTACTTCGTGGCCTTCCTGGGCGGCGGCGCGTTTGCCGTCGTGTCGTGGTTCCTCGGCCATCACGGCGGCCACGCGCACGCGGGCCACGGGCACCTCTTCGGAGGCCACGGGCACGGGGGCGGCCACGGCCACGCGACCGGCCACGGCCAGGGCCATTCCCACCCCGGCGCGGACCACGGCGGAGGCTCGTCGCTCAACCGCCTGCTGGTGCCGCTCGGCAACCTGAGCGCCCTGGCGGCGCTCTCCTGCGTCGGGGGCGGTGTCGGGTTTCTGACCCGGCGGATGGGTGCCGGCGCCCTCCAGAGCCTGCTGTGGGCGGGGCCGAGCGGGCTCGGCGCGGGGTGGCTCATCGGCGGGCTCATCGCCTGGCTCCAGCGCAGCTCCCGCTTCCTGGAGCCGTTCGCCTACGAGGGGACCCTCGCCAACGTCCTCGCGCGCATCGGCGTCCACGGCACGGGTGAGGTCACGTACTTGCGCGAGGGCGCGCGCTACGCGCTGCCCGCGGTGAGCGCGAGCGAGCGCGCGATCGAGCCCGGGACGCCGGTGATCGTTCTCGAGGTGGAGCAGGGGGTCGCACGCGTCGTTCCGGTCGCCGAGGTGGTCGGCACAAAGGAGTCGCAGTCATGATGGTCACGCCAGGGATGATGGAGCTCGTGGTGATCGCCGGCGGCATCGTCGTCGGGCTGGTGGCGCTGATGGGCGCGATCGCCCGCATGTACCAGAAGGTGGGGCCGAACCAGGCGCTCATCATCTACGGCGCCGGCGGGACCCGCGTGGTGACCGGCTCGGGCGCGCTCGTCATCCCTATGCTGCAGTCGTGCCGCGAGCTCTCGCTCGAGCTGATGTCGTTCGACGTCGCCCCGCAGAAGGAGCTGTACACGAAC
Source organism: Binatia bacterium (assembly GCA_041496545.1). Lineage (GTDB taxonomy): Bacteria > Desulfobacterota > Binatia > DP-6 > DP-6 > DASRHG01. The sequence continues at coordinate 1,297 of JBGQET010000143.1, forward strand.
CAGGGCGTCGCCGTGGTGATCGACGCGGTCACGCAACTGAAGGTCCGCAGCGACCTCGAGAACGTGCGCACCGCCGCCGAGCAGTTCCTCGACAAGACGCCCACGCAGCGCGAGTCCGCCATCCGGCTCGTCATGGAAGGGCACCTGCGCGGCATCGTCGGCCAGCTCACGCTCGAGCAGATCGTCAAGGAGCCGGAGATGGTGGGCGACAAGGTACGCTCCACCTGCGCCGCCGACGTCACCAAGATGGGCCTCGAGATCATCTCCTTCACCATCAAGGAGGTGCGCGACTCCAACGAGTACATCAAGAACATGGGCCTCCCCGACATCGAGCGCATCAAGATGGTGGCCAACGTCGCCGCCGCCGAGGCGCAGCGCGACACGGAGATCAAGCGCGCGATGGCGACGCGCGAAGCGGCGGTGGCCCGGGCGCAGGCGGATCAGGAGCGCGTGATCGCGGAGACGGCGTCGCTCGCCAAGCAAGCCGACGCCCAGCGCGAGCTCGAGGTGAAGCGCGCGCAGTACGCCGAGATCGTGCAGCGCCAGAAGGCGCAGGCCGACAAGGCGTACGAGATCCAGGCGAACGTCATGCAGCAGCAGGTCGTCGCCGAGCAGGTGAAGATCCTCGAGGTCGAGCGGAACGCGCAGGTGAAGGTGCAGGAAGCCGAGATCGGGCGGCGGAGGAACGAGCTGATCGCCACCGAGCTCGAGCCCGCCAACGTCGAAGCGCAGCGCCGCCAGGTGCTGGCCGAGGCGGAAAAGGCCCGGCTGCGGCTCGAAGCCGAGGGCCGCGCCGAGGCGATCCGCAAGCAGGGCGAGGCCGAAGCCGACGTCATCCGTCTCAAGGGCGAGGCCGAGGCGACGGCGATGGAGGTGAAAGCGCAGGCCTACCGCAACTACACGCAGGCCGCCGTGCTCGACAAGCTGCTTACCAGCCTGCCGGAGATCGTGCGCGCCATCTCCGAGCCGCTCGGCCGGGTCGACCGCATCACCGTCGTGTCGACCGGCGGCGACGGCACCGCGGGCGCGGGCGTGAGCCGGGTGACCGCCGACGTCGCCACCATGGTGGCGCAGGTGCCGGCGCTGGTGGAGTCGCTCTCCGGCGTCTCGGTGCGCGACCTGCTGCGGAACCTGCCGGGCCTGGGCGGCGCGGTCACGGCCGCCGAGAAGCAGGCGGCGGAGCGCGCCCTCGAGCTGAACGGCGGAACCGAGCCGCGGCGCGGGAAGTCGGACACGCCCAAGCCGAGCGCGTGACGCCCGGTCAGCGCCGGCCCGCCCGGAGCCGCAGCGCCGCGAACTGCTCGAGCAGCGGGCCGCGGTCGGTGTCCCGGAACCGGGCCGGCAAGTAACGGCGGTCCGAGCAGGCGAGCACGGCGGCCAGCTCCTGGAGCGCCAGGAGGTCCGGGTCCAGCGGGTCGATGAAGGACCCGACGGCTTCCTCGAGGTCGCCGACCTGCACGTCGCCGTCGCGCTTGGCCAGCACGGCGCGCTCCTTGGCGCGGGTCAGCATCGACTCGATGTCGCTGCCGGTGAGCGGCCGCGCCCCGAGCTGCCCCCGGACGTAGGTCTGCATCGCGGGGGCCAAGGGGATGCTGCGCGTGCGCGCGACCGTCGCGAACAGCTCGCACACGTCGTCCGGCCCCTGCGCGGGGAAGAGCGGGACGCAGAGGCCGAAGCGTCCCTGGCGCTTCATGTCGATGGAGAGGAGGTCGGGGCGCGAGGTCATCGCCACCCACAGCTCGCGGCCGCGGAGCGTCGCGTCGCCGATGTGCTCGGCGAACGCCGCGAAGACGCGGCTCGACACGCCGCTGTCGCCGTCGGCCTCGCGCGTGCCGAACACGGCGTCGGCTTCGTCGACCACGACGACCACGGGCCCGAGCGCGCGGATGGTCATCAGAATGCGGCTCTGCTGGCGCTCCGTCTCGCCCACCCACTTGGAGCGGAAGTCGCCCATCTCCAGGACGGGCAGCCCGCACTCGCTCGCGAAGCAGTCGATGAGGAAGGATTTCCCGACGCCGACGCGTCCCGGGACCAGGAGCCCGCGCTCGACGACGTCGTCCTTGCCGTTCTTGATCAGCCAGGCGAGGTCGCGGAGCTTCTGCTTGGCGGCGGCGTGGGTGGCGACGGCGTCGAGGCCGACCCCGGGGCGCGGGTCCTTGAAGCGGACGAGCCCCTGGCAGTACTCCTCGATGAGCCGCTTCTTACTCGCCCCCACGTGCGCGGTGGTGACGCGCTCGCCGTTCCGCACCGCTTCGGCCAGGAGATTCTGGATGCGGAGGAGGTTGAGACCGGCGGTGCGGCTGGCCAGCTCCGCAGCCGGCAGGTCGCTCCACGTCTCGACGGCGCGTCCGCCGGCCATCGTCGCGGGCCACCCCGAGCCGAGGAGGCGCGCGCGCTCCTCGGCGTCCGGCAGGTCGATCTGGAGCTGTGCGACGTGCGGGTTCCGCAGCAGGTCCGCGTGCAGCTCGGCGGCCGACTCCGTCACCAGCAGGACGCCGACGTCGTCCTGGCGCATGTCGGGCGACGCCGCCCACTTGAGGAAGGTGACGAGCGCCGTGCGCTCCTCGAGGCTCGCGTTCGCCTCCTCCGACGCCGGCACGATCTTCTCCGGGAAGTCGACGATAAGTGTCACCCCCCGGCGCGGTCCCTTCTCGTCCGCGGCGCGGAGGAAGAAGCGGCGGAGGAGGGGGGCGAGGCGGGTGAACTCGCGCGGCGGGCCCTCGCGCGCGAAGTCGGTGTTCTCGACCTTGTCGTAGACCGCGAGCCACTCGAAGAAGCGCGTCTGCATCTCCTCGGAGCCGAAGGTGAGCCCGTCCGCGATGTCGTAGAAGAGGAGGTAGGCGCGCTCCGGGAACAGCCGCCGGGCGAGGAAGGCCCGCAGCGGGACCCAGCCGACGTCGGCGCCGGACTGCATCGGGAAGACGTCGAAGATGTTGCCGTGCAGGATGAGCAGGGAGTAGGCGCCGCTGTTCCAGCGGTGCGCGAGGTCGAGCGCCCAGCCACGGAGCGGTAGGCGGGCGGCGGCCGAGTCGTCGGGCATCACGCGTCCTTGGCGCCCACCGGCACCCGCGCGCCGCGCGCGGCGGCGGCCTTGGGCGCGGCCGCCGGAGCCGCCGGCTCGAAGCCGACGCGCAGGTCGGTCGCCGGCATGTCGCCGACGAGGTCCTTGAACTCGTCGAGCTCGGACAGCCACTTGTTCGTCTGGTCGAGGTGCTCGACCGTGGCGTCGATGCGCGCCGCGAGGGCGTCGGCGTTCTTGGTGGCGACGGCGTCGGCGCGGATCAGCTTGACCTGCTGCACGAGCCGGTCCTGCTCCGAGTCGACGAGCGCGACGTTCTGGTTCGCCTGCTCGACGCGCGCCGAGCGCTTCTTCAGCACCTCGAGCCGCTCCTGCACCGAGCCGAGGAGCCGCTGCTTCGCCTCGAGCGCGCCGCCGGCACCCTTGTCCTTCAAGCTCGCGACCTCGGCCGCGAGCCCGCTCGCTTCCTGCTGCGCCTGCGCCACGACGCGCGGGAGGTCCTCGCGGCGCTCGGTCTCGAGGAAGCGCTCGAGCGACTCGTCGATGCCGAGCAGGCGCAGGTAGGTCCACATGAGCTCGTCGAGCTTGCGGAGCCGCGGGTCGACGGCGGGATCGGTGCCGCCCGCCGGCAGGTCGCCGCTCACGTTGCGCTCGATGTCGTGGCAGACGTCGGCGAGCGCCGCGTAGCGGGAGCGGCGGTCGGGTGACAGCGACGCGAGCAGCGCGTCGCGGCGGCGCGCGAAGTCCGCGAGCTGGGCGAGCGCCGCCGCCCGCTGCGCCGCTTCGTGCTTGCCGTCGACCCAGCGCTGGAAGGTCGCCAGGTCGGGGACGTAGAGCCAGCCGAGCGCGTAGCCGGTCGCCCCGGCGACGAGCGCGAGCGGCTGCGCCGAGAGGAAGCCGAGGCCGACGGTCAGGAGGCCGAGCCAGACGTGGTGCGGGCTGGTGAAGAACTCCCGGCGGTAGTTCGTGGATGGCTCGGCCATCGGCTAGCCATGCGGCCGCGGCAGCGCCCCGCTGGCCGGCGCTTCCTGCTCCATCCGGCGCAGCAGCTCCCGGGTCAGCTCGAGGAACCACGGCTTCTCGCGCATCGCCTCGGGCGGGCCGTCGGGGCGCGCGACCTCGAGCTCCTCGACCAGGCGGCCGGGACCCGCCGCCATGCGGAACACGCGATCCCCGAGATAGACGGCTTCTTCCGCGGAGTGCGTCACGAAGAAGACCGTCTCCTGCTGCTCGGCCCAGAGCTGGATCAAGAGCTCCTGCATGCGCAGGCGGATCTTCGGGTCGAGCGCGCCGAACGGCTCGTCCATGAGCAGGATGCGGGGGCCGAGGATCAGGGTGGCGGCGATCGCGACCCGCTGCTGCATGCCGCCCGAGAGCTCGGCGGGATACTTCTTCTCGGAGCCCTCGAGGCCGACCTTCTTCACCCACTCGGCGGCCCGCTCCCGGCGCGCGGCGCGCGGCATGCCGCGCAGCTGGAGCCCGAAGGCGACGTTGTCGAGCACCGTCAGGTGGGGCAGGAGGGAGTACCGCTGATCGACCAGACCGCGGTCGGCGCCGGCACACTCGACCCGGCGGCCGAAAACTTCCGCGTGCCCCGCGGTCGGGGGGAAGTGCGGCGTCAAGCCCGCGATGATGCGCAGCAGGGTCGACTTGCCGCAACCCGAGGGTCCGACGATCGTCACCAGCTCGCCCCGGTCGGGCAGGTCGGCGACCACGAACGACACGTCCTGGATCGCGACGCGCTGATCCGTGCCGTGGCCGAACGCCTTGCTCACGTTCCGGAAGCAGACGACGTCGGGGCGGGAGGCGGTCGCCGCCGGTGTTGGGGCGTGGGTCATGCGCTCTCCCGGTACGGGAAGAGCAGGCGTCCCCCCAGCCGCCACGCGCGGTCGCAAGCCACGCCGATGGCGACGATGACGATGATGACGGCGAAGATCGACTCCGTGTGGGCGCGCCGCTCGGAGATCGTGATCAGGTAGCCGAGGCCGCGCTCCGCGGCCACCACCTCCGCCAGGATGATCCAGCCCCAGCCGGTGCCGTAGACGCCGCGGAGGATATCCCAGATGTCGGCCTGGGCCACCGGGAAGAGCACGTAGCGGACGAGCTGCCACTGCGTGGCCCCTTTCGTCACCGCGACGTCGAGGTAGGCGGCGGGCACCTCGGCGATCGCGTTCACCACCAGCGGCAGGAGCGCCACGAAGCAGCCGATGAAGAGGAAGCCGATCTTCTGCATCTCGGAGAGCCCGAACCAGGCGAGCGTCAGCGGGACGAAGACGACGATCGGCACGTAGCCGCCGACCAGCGCGAGCGGCTGGAAGAACGCCGCGACCGGCGGGAAGCTTCCCATGTAGACGCCGAGCGGGACGGCGACCAGCGCCGCGAAGCCGAAGCCGATCGTCACGCGCAGGAACGAGGTGAAGGCGCTGCGCACGAGCCCCTGCTCGAAGTGCAGCCGTGGAAAGGCGGCCAGGACCTCGAACGGGCTCGGCAGGATGATGGGCGGCAGGAGACGGTCCTCGACCCGCGCGCCGTGGGTGAGAAGCCACCAGCCTCCGAGCACGATGGCGACGAAGCTCGCGGTGAGCGCGAAGCGGGTGGGGGCCGGCGGCTCGCGGCGCACGGCGAGGTGCAGCTGCCGGACCACGCCGGTGAGCACGCCGACGAAGGCGAGCGCGACCAGCAGGAAGTGCACCATCGACGCCGCGTCAGAAGGCAAAGCGCACCTCCACCCGACGATGTCGGAGCGGCGGGATGGGGGCCGCCTCGACGAGGGGGCAGTCGTCCACGATGCAGTCCTCCCAGCGCGGGAGCGTGCCCGTGCGGTAGAACCCCTCCACGTAGCGCCAGTCCGTCTCGACGAAGTCGCCGTACCACTGGTCTAGGTCGGTGACCCCGGCTTCGTGCACGAGCTGGAGGGCGTAGCGCGCCGCCTCGAACTCGTAGGCGTGGAGAACCGTCATGAACCGCGCCCGGTCCTGGGTGTGCTGCAGGTCGTGGAGCGACGCCTCGAGGGAGGGCGCGATCCACTGCACCGAGTGCCCGAAGAGGTGGAGGACGATGAAGCACTGCATCTCGAAGCCGACGTCCGGGTCGATGACGATGCGCAACCCGTCGAAGATGCCGGTGCGCGGGGCGTCGAGATCGCGGTACTCGATCGTGAACCCGTACTTGACGATCCGCGAGGTCGCCTTCCCCCAGAGCGCCACCATCGCGGCGGGGGCGAGATGGCTGACCAGCCGATGGCCGACGATCTCATGTCCGGAGACGGCGCGCATTCACTCGCGTTCGAGCGGGAATACCTTCACCTCGACCCGGCGGTTGCGCTTGTTGTGCTCCGGGTTGCTCGAGTCGGTCATGCCGGGGACGGGGTTCTCCCACCCGTTGCCGACCACCTTGAACTTGTTGGGGTCGAACTTGTACAGCTCGACGATCTTCTTGCGCACCGAGTCGGCGCGGTCGTAGGAGAGCTGTCGCACGAGGTCGGCGGGGACGATGCCCTTGCGGCTCGCGTCGGTGTTGCCCTCGATGACGATGTAGGCGTTGCCGAAGGAGCCGGCGAGCTTGCCGATCTCCTCGAGCGTCTTCGGGATGCTCGCGTCGTAGTCGGGGTTGAGGACGGCCTTGTTCGGCTCGAACGCGACGATGACCGACTTGGTGAGGATCTCCCCCGACTCCGCCTCCGCGGTCTTGAACAGCGCGCCCGGACGGAACGTGGGCTGCGAGAGGTCGCGGACGTCCTTGTACTCTTCGGACATCTTGGCGAGGATCGCCCCCGCTTTCACCTTCGCGGCCTGGACGGGGGCGTCGATCACGCCGAGCGTCTTGTAGATCGTCGAGGCACGGGCCCAGACGACCTCGAAGTTCGACGGGTTCAGCGGATCCAGGAAGAAGTTCGCGTTCTCCCGGTAGTTCGTGAGATGCGCGTCGCCATCGGTGATGCCGCCGTCCTTGCCGATCATCGCGCTGCAGTCCTCGACCGGGATGCTGAAGGCGGCGGACATGAGGCGCGCCGCGCCGGGGATGTCCTTGCGGAGCATGTCGACGCCGTCGAAGATGCCGCGTACCAGGTTGGCGACGATGTCCGGGTGGTCACGGTAGAAGTCGTTGCGCACCGCCCAGACGTCCGCGATCAGGTGGTTGGCGGCGCCGGTGCTGACCACGAGCCGTGTGCCCGAGACCTGATCGGACACGGTATAGATGTCGGGTGACCAGCCGACGAAGGCGTCGAACGAGGTGTCCTGCACGAATATCTTCGCCGCCGACGGCGCGTCGGCCGTCCACTTGAAGTCGACCTGCGCGGGGTCGATGCCGGCGTCCAGCAGGAGCGACATGATCAGGTAGTGGCTGGGCGAGTTCTGCGCCAGCACGACCTTCGGGCGGTGTCCGGCGCGGCTCCGGAAGTCGTTGATAGACTTGAGGTTGCCGCGCGCGACGATGCCGTCACCGCCGCCCGACCAGTCGACCTGCTGCGCGATCACCGGCACGGTGCGCGAGTCCTTCACCAGCTCGGGGGCGAACAGCGCCATCATGTCGAGCGTCCCCCACAGCACGTGGCTGTGGCCGCTGGCGAAGAGGTCGCGCGCCTTGATGGGGTCGTCGACCAGCGAGAGCTGGACGTAGAAGCCGTACTTCTTGGCGAACACGCTCGCCGGATTCGCCGCCATGCCGCCGTTGGCGACGATGATCGGCGCCCAGCCGGGCCACACGTTGATCGGGAACTGGACGACGGGCTTGCCGTCCTTCATCGTCCGGTCGTAGTCGCTCACGCCCGCCACCTGCGGGATCGCCGACTCGCCGATCAGCGACACGTCCTTGCCGCCGGCGAGCAGCTTCCCCATCACGTCGGGCTTCGCCTGCGCGGCGTCGATGGCCTTCTTCGCCTC
>JBGQET010000144.1:0-9140 GCA_041496545.1 Binatia bacterium
CGCGCGCCACGTGGCGATGGTAGTAGTCGAAGACCTCCATCAGCCGATCCTGGCGCTTGTTCCGCGCCAGCCGCCCGACGAAGACGACGTTCAGCGCGGCGCCGCCGCGCACGGCATCGACGACGCGACGGTCGTACGGCGCGGCGCGCAGCTCCGCCGGCTCGACCACCGGATGGAGCGGGATCACCGGCTGCCCGCGCGTCGTGTGGCGTGCGAACTCCTCGGCGTTGTAGCGCGAGGCGCCGGCCACCACGTCGAAGGCGTCCGCGATCGCGCGGAGCTGCTCACGTCCGGCGACCGCGTTGCGGTGGAGCGCGGAGCCCGGCACGAAGAACGCCGGCGGCGTCATGTTATGGTAGCAGACGGCCTTCCGGCCGCGCACGGCATCCAGCATCCAGAGCGAGTCGTTCCGTCCCCAGTAGTGGAAGAAGAGCGCCGCATCGGGGTGCGCGCGCACCACGGCCGCGTCTTCGGTCTCGCGCCGGAGGCTCCGCTCGGCGTGGCGCACGAGGATCTTTGCCGGCTGGCCCAGCTCGGCGAGGAGCGCTGCGTTCCGGCGCGCGATCTCGCTGACGCCGTCGCCGACGTCGAGCGACTCCATCACCTGGTAGACCATGGCCCGCGCCCTGATACCCGGGCCGCGCGCGGCGGCCAAGAGCCGGGCCATCCTACCAAACTCGACGGCCCGCGCCGACATGGTATATACCCGGCTCGCGTCGTCGAGACGCCGCGGTTCCATCGTGGGCAAGCCTGACGCCGCCTCACGGGCATTCGTCTCCGGCCCGCTCGACCCTGGCGAGATGGACCGCCTGCTCGAGCGGATCGACGAGCGGCTCCGCCTGCGCGAGGCGCTCGACGTCCCGCTGCCGGCCGACGTCGGCCGGCGCGCGGCGACCGAGCCGCGCGTCGAGCCGGGAGCCCCGCTGCCCGACCCCGCGCTCGCCCTGGCACCCGACGCGCTCGACGACCTGGAGGCGCCCTTCTTCCACCTCCGACGCGCGGGACGGCTCTCCCGGCTCGCCAAGCGGGCGCTGAACGCGCCGCTCCGCCTCTTCGCCCGACCGCAGGCGTACTTCAACGACGTCGTGCGGGACGTGGCGCGCTCCTGGGGCGAGCTCCTGCGCGCGAGCTTCGAGCGGCAAGCCGTCCTCGAGCGCGAGCTCGCGGCGCAGCGCAGACGCATCGACGAGCTCGGCGAGGCCGTCGCGCGGCTCGGCGCCGCGGCCGGGGCGGGGGGCCTCCGCGTGCAGCTCGGCGCGGACGACCTCGGCGCGGCGGACCACCTCCGGGTCGACACGCGGGAGCGTCCCGGCACACACCTGGTCGTCCGCGACCTCGGCGCCCTCCCCTTCGCGCGGGCGAGCATCGCCGAGCTGCTCGTGACGCGGGTCGCAGACGCGGAGCTCTCCGGTCGCCTCGCCCACTGGCGCTCGCTCCTCGTGCCCGGCGGGTGTCTCCGCATCGTCTGCGCCGACTCCGACGCGCGGGTGGCACTGCCGCCGCTGCTCGAGGCAGCCGGGTTCCGGGACTGCCGCCTCGCCGGGCCCGGGGCGACGGAGGTCCAGGCGTGGCGCCCGCCGGAGTGAGAACCGACGCCCCACTGCGGGTCGGCTTCCTCGCCCGCGCCTATCCGCCCCACCGCGCGAGTGGCGGTATCGGGCACCACACCCAGCTGCTCGCCCACGCGCTCGGCGAGCTCGGCCATGAGATCCACGTCTTCACCGAGCGCGCCGAGCGTCTGCGTCGCGAGGGGTCCGTGCACGTCCACGGCGTCGAGACCGAGGTGCTGCCTCTCGTGGCCCGCCTGCCCGCGACGGATCGCACGCTGCGCTGGGCGTCGGCGGTGACCGGCCGCATCGTCGAGCTCGCTCGCGACGGCGTCGCTCTCGACCTCGTCGAGGCCGCCAACTGGGACAGCGAGGCCGCCGTCGTCCGGCGGAGCGGGCTCGTGCCCGTCGTCGTCCGGCTCGTCTCGCCGCTCGTCGTCACGGCCGAGACCGAGGGCCGGCCACTGACCGACGACCTCCGCGCGGCGATCGCCCTCGAGCGGTGGCTCGTCGCGACGGCCGACGGCGTCATCAGCTCCACGGCCGTTGCGCTCGCCAACATCTCGGAGCGCATGGGGCTCCCGCCGCTCGCACGCATGGTGTGCATCCCCTTCGGGGTGCCACCCGGCTCGCCCGAGCCGCCGCCAGCCCGCGGGCGCCGCGTGCTCTTCGTCGGGCGGCTCGAGCGGCGCAAGGGCATCGAGACGCTGCTCGCCGCCGTGCCGCGCCTGCTCGCCGCCGATCCCGACCTCCACGTCGACCTGGTGGGCGACGACACGCTCGCGCCGCCGGGCGAGCCGACCTTCCGCCAGCGCTTCCTCGACCGGCACGAAGGCGCCCCCTGGCAGCGCCGCTGTCGGTTCCACGGCGTCGTCTCCGACGCGGCGCTCGAGCGCTTCTACCGCGACTGCACGGTCCTCGTCGCGCCCTCGCTCTACGAGTCGTTCGGGCTCATCTACCTCGAGGCGATGCGGTTCGGGAAGCCGGTGATCGGCTGTCCCGTGGGCGGCGTGCCCGAGGTCGTCGACGACGGCGTGACCGGGCTGCTCGTGCCGCCCGGCGACGCGGAGGCGCTCGCCGCCGCCGTCGCGCGCGTCGTCGGCGACCCCGCGCTCGCCGCGCGCCTGGGCGCCGCGGGACGGCACGCGGTCGCGACCCGCTTCTCCGCGCGCACGATGGCCGAGCGTACGGCGGCCTTTTATCGCAAGGTGCTCGCCGACCATTCGAGCCGGCTCGACCGCTTGCGCGAGGAGCCGATCGACCTCGACGACCCGACCCGCGTCCGCTTCCTCGGGCCCTGGGAGACGCGCGTCGCCGACGACGGCGACCGCTATCGCGTCGCGTGCTCGCCCGAGAGCGCGGTCGAGGTCACCGTGCCGCCGGCGCGGGCCGTCGGCTTCCACCTGCTCGGGCATCCGCGCGCGGGGGTCGCGTCGCTCACCGTCGGCACGCGCGGCACCTACCTCGACCTCTTCCGCCGCCGGCGCGAGGACCGGCTGCGCTGGGCGATCCCGGGCACGCGCGACGCGCACGGGCCCTGGCGCCTCGCCCTCGCGGCGGACGTCAACCCCGACGCGCGGGGACACGAGCTCTGGCTGCGTCGCATCACCCTCACCCCGTGACGTCGCCGGCCGAGCCGCTCTTCGACCTCAGCGCGCAGTACGAGGAGATGCTCGCGCGCGGCATCCGCCTCTCGGGCGAGGACCAGCACTTCTTCATCGAGGGGCGCGTGCGCGCGCTCCGGGCGGCGCTCCCCACCGGCTGGCAGCCGACACGCATCCTCGACTTCGGGTGCGGCGTCGGCCACACCGTGCCCCACCTGCAGGCGGTCTTTCCGGGCGCGGACGTCGTCGGCGTCGACACCGTGGAGCCGGCGCTGGCGCGCGCGGCGGAGACGTACGGCGGCGCGGGCGTCCGGTTCTGCCCCCTCGCCGCGCTCGACACGCTCGCGGCCTTCGATCTCTGCTACGTGAACGGCGTCTTTCACCACGTCGAGTCGCCGCGACGGCCGGAGGTGCTGGCGGTGATCCGCCGCGCGCTCGCGCCCGGCGGCTTCCTCTCGCTCTTCGAGAACAACCCGTGGAATCCGGGCGCGCGGCTCGTCATGGCGCGCATTCCCTTCGACCGTGCCGCCGTCCCGCTCTCGCCCACCGAGACGCGGCGGCTCGTCGGCGCGGCGGGGTTCCGCCTGCACGGCAGGCTCCGTTCGCTCTTCTACTTCCCGCGTCCACTCGCCTGGCTCCGCGTCGCGGAGCCGTGGCTTGCCGCGCTGCCCCTCGGCGCGCAGTACCACGTGCTCGCGGTCAAGGTCGGCGCCTAGGAAGCTCGCAAGAAGGTCGCACCGCGACCGCGCCGCGGTTGCCGGCCGTGGGGAATCCCGGTAGTGTGCGCGGCGCGTGGCCGATCCCATGCCGCACGAGAGCCCGGCGCCGCTGCTCTCCATCGTCATCCCGGCGCTGAACGAGGAAGCCGGCATCGACGAGACGCTCGCGAGCGTGCTCGCGCAGCGCGACGCGCTCGTCGCGACCGGTCTCCGCGGCCTCGAGGTGATCGTCGTCGACGACGGCTCGAACGACGGCACCGCGGCGCGCGTCGCCCGCTACCGCGACGTGCACCTGGTCCGTCACGCGACGCGGCAGGGCTACGGCGCGGCCCTGAAGACCGGCTTCGGCGCCGCCACGGGCGAGCTGCTCGCCTTCCTCGACGCCGACGGCACGTATCCCCCCGAGTCGTTCGCGACGCTCTGTCGCGCGCTCGCCGAGCACGACGCCCACGTCGTGATCGGCTCGCGCATGCGCGGCCGCGACAGCGACATGCCGCTCGTCCGCTGGGTGGGCAACAGCATCTTCGCCGCGCTGCTCAGCGTGATCGGCTCGCAGCGCATCTCCGACAGCGCGAGCGGCATGCGCGTCTTCCGTCGCGACGCCCTGCCGATGCTCTACCCGCTGCCCGACGGGCTCGACTTCACGCCCGCCATGAGCACCCGCGCCGTCTACGAGGGCCTCCGGATACTGGAGCTGCCCATTCCGTACCGCGAGCGGGTCGGCGCCTCGAAGCTCCGCCCGCTCCACGACGGCGTCCGCTTCCTCCGCGCGATCCTCTGGACCGCGCTCGTCTACGACCCGCGGATGTTCTTCGGCGCGCTCGGCGGCACGACCCTGCTGGCCGCGGTGGCGCTCGGGCTCGGGCCGACGGCACACTACGTCGTGCACCGGAGCCTCGAGGAGCCGATGATCTACCGCCTCTTCGCCGTGCTCATCCTCTCGGTGGCGGGCATGAACCTGCTGGCGTTCGGGTTCACCTGCCAGGCGATCCAGGGGCTCCTCCCGGCGCGGCGCCGCGCGGAGGTCGTGCTGCCGCGCCGCTGGGGCGAGACGCTGGCGGCAGTCGGCTTCCTGATGATGCTCGCCGGCGGCGGGCTCATGGTCCCGGCAGGCCTCGAGCGCCTGCGAACCGGGCACGTCACGTATCATTGGTCCTACTTCGCCGCGGGCGGCACGCTGCTCCTGACCGGCCTCGAGCTCGCCACCTGGCTCGTCCTTCTCTTGATCCTCCAGGAGCTGACGATGCGCGAGGCGCGTGTGCGCCGCGACCTCGGACACTAGGCGCCCGGGGGTTGCGGGCCTGCGCGTGGCAACGCTCGCGCGATGCGATATACGCTGCGGCTCGAGCCCGACGCCGGCAACCGGCGGGCAGGCGATCACGCTTCTCCCGTGACGGGCACTTTTGCGCGATGGTGACGGCAACAGTCGTCATCTGCACCCACGACCGCGCCGACGTCCTGCCGCGCGCGGTGGAGGCGGCGCTCGGTGAGGCACGCGCCGCCGACGCCGACGTGCTGGTCGTCGACAACGCCTCCACCGACGGCACGCCGGCCGTGCTCGACGGGCTCCGCCGCGAGGCCGGGGAACGCCTCCGCGTCGTCACCGAGCCCGTCCTCGGCCTCTCCGCGGCCCGCAACCGCGCGCTCGCCGAGGCGTCGGGCGCGGTCACGGCCTTCCTCGACGACGACGCCGTGCCCCGCCCCGGGTGGCTCGCCGCGCTCCTGGCGCCGTACGACAACACGCGCGTTGCGTGCGTCGGGGGGCGCGTCGTGCTCCGCTTTCCTGGCGCGCCCCCGCCGTGGCTCGTGCGCGAGCTGCACCCGGCGCTCAGCGCCTATGACCTGGGCGATGCGCCGCGCGCCGTCCGCTACGGCAGCGCCGACTACCCCTACGGCGCCAACATCTCCTTCCGCGTCGCCGCCGCGCGGGCCGCGGGCGGCTTCTCGACCCGGATGGGGCTCCGCGGCACGCGCCAGCTGCAGCATGAGGAGATCGACCTCTGCTACCGGCTCGAAGCCGCGGGCGGCGAGGTGCGCTACGCGCCCGACGCCGTCGTCGACCACTGGATCGCCGCCGAGCGCCTCACGCCCGACTGGCTGCTCAACCGGCACTGGCACGGCGGACAGTCGGCGGCCGCCTTCATCCTCCGGAACCGCGGCGTGGCGCGCGCGCTCTGGCGCGTCTGGTGGCTCTACAAGCGCCCTCTTGTCGCGCGGCCGTACGCGGCGCGCCCGCCGGTCGACGGCGCGCGGCTCGCCGCCGAGTGCCGCCGCCGCGAGGCGCTCGGCTACCTCCTCGGCCTGGCGCGCGGGATGGCGGGCCGCGGGATGGCGGTCCGATGACGCCGCGCGTGTCGATCGTCATGCCGGTGTTCGACGGGGGCGCCCATCTGGCCGAGGCGCTGGCGAGCGTCGCGGCGCAGACCTGGCGCGACTTCGAGCTGGTGATCGTGGACGACGGCTCGACCGAGGCGCGCACGCTCGCCATCCTCGAGGACGCCGCGCGCCGGCCGGGCGTCACGGTCCACCGCACGCCGAACCGCGGCCCCTCGGCGGCGCGCAACCTGGCCATCGAGCGCGCCGAGGGCGCGCTCGTCCTGCCGCTCGACGCCGACGACTACCTGGCGCCCACCTACCTCGAGCGCACGGTGCCCCTGCTCGACGCCGAGCCGGCGCTCGGCATCGTCTACACCTGGATCGGGCTCGTGGGCGGGCACCACGGCGTCTGGCGGACCGGGGGCTTCACCGTGCGGGAGCTGCTCGCGCGCTGCACCGTCCACGTGTGCGCCCTCTACCGCCGCGAGGTCTGGCAGGCCGTCGGCGGCTACGACCCGCGCTTCGTCCACACCGGCGAGGACTGGGACTTCTGGCTCGCCGCGGCGTCGCGCGGCTGGACGGCGCGCTGCGTGCCCGAGGTGCTCGCCTACTACCGGCGGAGCCGCAACAGCCGCGAGCCGCGCGCGCGCCGGCCGGGTGCCAGCGCCGAGGTGATGCGTACGCTCGTCGGCAAGCACCGCGCGCTCTACGAGCAGCACCTCGAGGACGCGCTCGCCGGCATGCACGAGGAGCGCGAGGGCGTGAACCTGATGCTCGAGCGCCTCTACGATCACCCCGTCGTGCGGACGCTCGGCCGGCTGCGGGGGCTCGTCCGACGGTGAGCACGCCCGCCGTCTCGATCGTGATCCGCTGCCGCAACGAGGTCGCCCACCTCGGCGCCGTGCTGGACGCGATCGCCGCCCAGGTGGACGCGCCGCCGCACGAGGTGGTCGCGCTGGACTCGGGCTCGACCGACGGGACGGTGGCACTCCTCGCCCGCCGCGCGGAGGTCCGCATCGAGGGGCTCGACGACTTCACCTTCGGACGCGCGCTCAACGTCGGCGCGGCGCTCGCGCGGGGCTCGGTCGTCGTCTACCTCTCGGCGCACTGCCGGCCGCTCGGACCGCGCTGGCTCGCGAGCCTCGTCGCCCCCTTCGCCGACCCGTCGGTGGTCGCGACCTTCGGCCGCCAGACACCGGTGCGCGGCATGAACCCCATCGAGGCGATCACCGCCGGACGGAACTTCCCGGCCGCGCCGCCCGCGGGCGTGCGCTTCTCCAACGCCAACGGCGCCGTGCGCCGCGCCGCCGTCGTCGCGCGCCCGTTCGACGAGGAGATCCCCGCCGCCGAGGACCACCTGTGGGCGTGCGGTGTCGCGCCCTCCGAGCGCATCGCGTACGTGCCCGAAGCCGCCGTCGAGCACAGCCATCCGATGACGCTCAAGGAGTGGAGCTACCGCTTCTACATCAACGGCCTCGCCGAGCAGTACGCGCGCCACCGCGGCGTCGAGATGCCGTGGACGGGGGGCGGAGGCGGCGGCCCGATCGCCGGCTTCGTCCGCCTCGCGACGACGCTGGCGCGCGACGGCGAGGTGCGCGCGCTCACCCGACTGCCGAGCTACGCCCTCGCGCGCACGGTCTACTACGCGCGCGGCCGCCGGGAGGGCGCGCGGCGATGGGGGACGGCGTGAGGTCCGGGGCGCGCGCGCCGCGCTGGCAGGGCGCGGCGCTGCTGCTCGCTCCCGCGCTCGTCGCGGCGCTCGCCGCCGCGCTCGTCGCCGGCCTCCGCGCTGGCCTCGAGCAGGCGTACTGGCAGGCCGGCTACCTCCGGCTCCTCGCCGACGAGGTGACGGCGCGCCTCGACCCGTGGGGCGGGATCGCCGCCGGCGCGGCGCTCGGCCTGGGCGCGCTCGCCGCCGGCGTCCGGCGGTGGCGGCGCGCGCCCGCGCGCCCGTGGCCGCGCCTCGGGCGCGCGGCGGTGGCCGTCGTGGCGCTCGTCGCGGCGCTGCGGCTCGCACTGCTCGCCGACGCCGTGGTCGCGTCCCGCGGGCCGAACCTCGTCCTCATCTCCGTGGACACGCTGCGCGCCGACCACCTCGGCTGCTACGGCAGCGCGCGGCCAACCAGCCCCGCCGTCGACGCGCGCCTCGCCGCCACCGGCGTCACCTTCGAGAACGTCGTCAGCCAGTCGCCCAAGACGACGCCCTCCCACATGACGATGCTGACCTCGCTCTACCCCTCCGTGCACGGGGTCGAGATGTGGAAGGAGACGGAGCCGGGGAAGGTGCTCAACCCGGCCGTCCTCACGCTCGCCGAGGTGCTGAAGAACGCCGGCTACGCGACAGCCGCGTTCACGGGCGGCGCCAACGTCCACCGCTCGCGCGGCTTCGACCAGGGCTTCGACGTCTACCGCAACGGCAACCAGCTCGCGCGCACGCGTCGCTGGCTCGACCACCACGCCCGCTTCGGCAGGTTCTTCCTCTTCTTCCACACCTTCGACGTGCACGACCCGTACACGCCGCCCGACGACAAGGTCGCGCTCTTCCTGCCCGATTACCACGGACCGATCCTCGACGCGGTCCACAAGGTGCGCGCCGGCGGCACGGGCTGGTGGCAGGTGCACGACCTCTTCTGGGGCAGCGTCGACCGCACGAGCGCAGCCGACGCCGACGTGCTCACCCGGCTCTACGACGCCGGCATCCGCGCCATGGACGAGGCGACGCTTGCCCCGCTCCTCGACCACCTGGCCAAGCTCGGGCTCGAGCGCGACACGCTGGTCGTCTTCACCTCGGATCACGGCGAGGCGTTCGGCGAGCACGGCGAGTTCATGCACGAGGACCTCTACGCGGGCACGCTCCACGTGCCGCTCATCCTGCGCTTCCCCGGCCGCCTGCCCGCCGGCCGGCGCGTCGCGGCCCGCGTGCGTCTGATCGACCTGATGCCGACGGTGCTCGA
>JBGQET010000145.1:0-9093 GCA_041496545.1 Binatia bacterium
GTCTGGCCCCGGTTCTCCTCGAAGGCGAGGGGCAAGCGGCCGTAGGGCGCGGCCGGGGCCGGCGCCGACCAAGCGAAGGCCGAGGCGACGGCCAGCGCGAGCATCCTGATCCTCACCTCGATGTTCGGCATCTTGCCCTCATCCGGCACGCGCCGGCCTCAAATGGCGGGACGTTGCTCAGCCACTCTGATCGTCCGTCTGCCCGCTCGCGCGCTTGGCCAGGGGACCGAGGCGGGTACGGAGCGCGGGGCGAAAATCGCGTCGCTCGATGCCGTGGCGACGCATCAAGGCGCGCACGTGCTTGGTGGAGATGCCTCCGTGCTTCGCCGTCTGCTTGATGCTGCCGCGGTAGCGGCGGAGCTGCGCGAGCAGGTAGAGCCGTTCGAAGTGGACGAGGGCCTGGCGACGGGCGTCGCGAAAGGGCAGCTCGAATTCCTCCACGGAGGGCCGCGGGAGGGTGCTCGGCTTGTCGCCGAAGACGAGGTGCTCAGCGTCGATCGTGTCCCCGGGGCACTGGAGCATCGCGGTCTCGATCACGTTCTCCAGCTCGCGGATGTTTCCCGGCCAGTCGTAGGAGAGCAGCAGGTCGATCGCCCGGTGGCTCACCCGGGTGACCCCCGGGCGGTCGAGGCGGACCCGCTTCGTGCTGACGAAGTTGCCGACCAGGAGAGGGATGTCCTCGCGCCGCTCGCGCAGCGGCGGCAGGTCGATCTGGACGACCTTCAGGCGGTGAAACAGGTCACCGCGGAACGTCCCCTCGCGCACGCAGTCGGCGAGACAGGCGTTGCTCGCGCTGATCAACCGGAAATCCGTGTGGATTAGGCGGCGGCCGCCGATCCGGCGCAGCTCGCGCTCCTGGAGGACACGCAGGAGCTTCGCCTGCGCCTCGAGCGGCAGGTTCGAGATCTCGTCGAGAAAGAGGCTCGTCCCGTCGGCCAGCTCGAAGACGCCCACCCGCTGGTACTCCGCGCCCGTGAAGGAGCCGCGCTCGTGCCCGAACAGCTCGCTTTCAAGGAGCGTCGGCGCGATCGCGGTGCAGTCGAGCGTCACCAACTCGCGGGGGCCGCGCGGGCTCAGCTTGTGGATCAGCCGTGCGACCAGCTCCTTGCCGGTGCCGGTCTCGCCGGAGACGAGCACCGAGACGTTGGCCGGAGCGACGCGCTGGACGAGCGCCCAGGTTCGTTGAAGCGTCCGACTCCGACTGATCAGCGCCCGTCCGCCATCCACCTCCACGTGTAGCGTCGCGCTGCTCGCACTGTTCATGTGAGGCCTCGCTTCGTTGATCGGGTGAGGTGCTGCTGCGGGTTCGGGAGGGCGGGAACCTATTCCGATGCTAGCCGAGCCGTCAATCGGGGGTGCATAGTATCGGACCTCGATCGCGTCGGTGACGACTACGGAGAGCGGGGCGAACGTTGCACCGCTGCAACCTCTCCCGACCTCGAAGAGACCGTCTCACCCCGTCGGCGACCCGGAGCGGCGCGCCGCCATCCGTGGCGCGGGTCTCACTCCGACGCGAGACCGAGCGCGCGCTTCTCGAGCGCCCGGATGCGGTCCCGGACTTCCGCGGCCCGCTCGAACTCGAGCTGGCGGGCCGCATCGCGCATCTCCTTGCGGAGGGCGGCGATCCGGTCGGCCACCGCGGCCGGGTCGAGCGCCCCGTCGTCGTCGCCCGTCTCGCGCCCGGCCGGCACCGTCACGTAGTCGGACTCGCAGAGCGCGGCCAGCGGCTCGTTGATGGCCTTCTGGATGGTCTGCGGCGTGATCCCGTGCTCCTCGTTGTACGCCTGCTGCGCCTGGCGGCGGCGGTCCGTCTCGCCGATCGCCTTCTTCATCGACTCGGTCATGACGTCGGCGTACATGATCACGGTGCCGTGGACGTTCCGCGCCGCGCGGCCGATGGTCTGGATGAGAGAGCGCGCGGAGCGGAGGTAGCCTTCCTTGTCCGCGTCGAGGATCGCGACGAGCGAGACCTCCGGGAGATCGAGGCCCTCGCGCAGCAGGTTGATGCCGACGAGGACGTCGAACTCGCCGCGGCGGAGGTCCCGGATGATGTCGACCCGCTCGAGCGTCTCGATGTCCGAGTGGATGTAGCGAACCTTGATGCCCACCTCCTGGAGGTAGTCGGTCAGATCCTCGGCCATCTTCTTGGTGAGCGTCGTGACCAGGACGCGCTCGCTGGCCGCGACGCGCTTGCGGATTTCCTCGAGAAGGTCATCCACTTGATGGCGGGCGCCGTGCACGGCGATCGCGGGGTCCGTGAGCCCCGTCGGGCGGATCAGCTGCTCGACGATGCGCCCGGGGGCCTGACGGACCTCCCACTCGCCCGGCGTCGCGGAGACGTAGATCGTCTGACGGACGTGGCCCTGGAACTCGTCGAAGTTGAGCGGGCGGTTGTCGAGCGCCGACGGCAAGCGGAAGCCGAAGTCGACGAGGGTCTCCTTCCGTGAGCGGTCGCCACGGTACATGCCGCCGATCTGTGGCACGGTGACGTGGCTCTCGTCGATGACGAGGAGGTAGTCCTCGGGAAAGTAGTCGAGCAGCGTGTACGGCGGGACGCCGGGGGCGCGGCCGTCGAGGTGCCGCGAGTAGTTCTCGATACCGGGGCAGAAGCCCATCTCGCCCAGCAGCTCGAGGTCGTAGCGCGTGCGCTGCTCGAGCCGCTGCGCCTCGAGCAGCTTGTTCTGGTCGCGCAGGACGTCGAGGCGCTCCTTCAGCTCCGTGCGGATGCTGTCGACGGCCTTCTTCATGATGGCGTCGTTGGCGACGTAGTGGCTGGCGGGGTAGATCGCCACGCTCTCGACCTGCCGGAACACGCGGCCGCGCAGGGGGTCGATCTCGGAGATCTTCTCGACGATGTCGCCGAAGAGCTCGACGCGGATGGCTTTCGCCTCCTCGTACGCGGGAAAGATCTCGACCACGTCGCCGCGGACGCGGAAGGTGCCGCGGTGGAAGTCGTAGTCGGCGCGCTGGTACTGCATGTCGACCAGCTTGCGCAGCATGACGTCGCGCTCGATCTGGGCGTTGCGGTCGAGGTAGACGAGCATGTCGAAGTAGCTCGCCGGCGAGCCGAGCCCGTAGATGCAGGAGACGCTCGCGACGACGATGGTGTCGTTCCGCTCGAGCAGCGCCTTGGTGGCGGCGTGGCGCATCTTGTCGATCTCGTCGTTGATGGAGGCGTCCTTCTCGATGTACGTGTCGGTCGAGGGGACGTACGCCTCGGGCTGGTAGTAGTCGTAGTAGCTGACGAAGTACCGGACGGCGTTTTCGGGGAAGAGCAAGCGGAACTCGTTGTAGAGCTGGGCGGCGAGCGTCTTGTTCGGGGCGATGACGAGCGTCGGCTTGTTCACGTGGGCGACGACGTGGGAGACGGTGAACGTCTTGCCGCTCCCGGTGACGCCGAGCAGCACCTGATGCTCGGCGCCGGCGCGGACCCCCTCGACGAGCGCCGCGATAGCCTGCGGCTGATCGCCTTCCGGCACGAAGTCGGCGCGCAGCTTGAAGGTGCCTTCGCGGCGCATTGGGCCGCCGATGATACCAGCCGCGCGCGGCCGCTCAACGCCTTGCACTCCGTCACCCGCTGTGGTGCAAGAGAGCGCCCCGCCCAACCCTCAAGGAGGAGTCATGCGTCCACTCGCGACCCTGCTGTCTATTGTATCTGGGGAGCCCGTCCGCTGCTCGCGCGCTGCGCGCGCTGCGCTGCTCCGATGCCCCCAGACCCCGTCGGCCGGCTTGGCCGCTCTCGCGGCCGGCCTCCTCCTCGTCGTCCTCACCGGCGCGCTCGCCGCGCCCGCCGTGGCCGCCGATCAATCGACGATGGCGTTCACCGTGGTGAACGTCGAATACGAAGGCTCGAAGATCTGGATCCCCTCCACCCTCACCGTGAAGAAGGGGACGAAGGTCACGATCAAGCTGATCAACAACGTCCCGTCTGACCCGAACCAGCACGGGTTCGCGATCGCGGCCTACAACGTGGCCGAGGTGGTCACGCGGGGCGAGCCGAAGACCGTCGAGTTCACCGCGGACAAGGCGGGCGTCTTCCCGATCACCTGTCAGCTCCACCCGGCGCACGTCGGCGGCGAGCTCGTCGTGCTGCCCTAGGGCCGGGTCAGCGTCCCGACTTCCAGCGCCGATACTTCTCGGAGAACTCGCGCCGCTGATTCGAGTCGAGGCCGCGGTAGGCTTCGTAGTTCTGGCGCATCCGCTCCTGCTGGTCCTGGGGCATCGAGTGGAACTGACGTTGGCGCTGCTGGAGCATCTGCTGGCGGGGCGACGGGAGCTGCTGGTAGCGCTGATAGTTCTGCCACGCCCGCTGCTGTTCCTCGGGCGTTAGCTCGTTCCAGGGACGGCCGTTCCACTGCTGCCCGGCCGCCGCTCCGGCGGCGAGCGCGATGCCGAGGACGGCGATGCGGGCTGCTCTTTTCATCCGTTCGGCTGATCCTGACCGCCGTCCGGGGTCTGCGGCACGTCGTCGAGGGTCGTCGTCCGGATGGCGTCGAAGTGCTGGAGCTTCTCCATGTTACGGAGAATGGGCAGATCGACGAACAGGTCCGCGTTGGTGGCGAGGTCTCCCGGCGGCTCGCTCGGGACGCGAGCGGCGAGGATCCTGGAGGGACGCCGCTTGGCGGCCATCCGCGTCCCCGGCGCGGGGCCCGACGCGGGCCGCGCGGCGGCGACGCGCGGCGCCGGCTTCGTCGTGGACGGGGTCACACCGCCGCGCTGCGTGCTGACGACGGCGAGCACGACGGCCGCGGCTGCGGCGACCAAGGCGGGAATGCGAAGCGCCACCCACCACGAGGTCGCGGCCCGCTCCTCCTCCGCCGCGGCCGCCAGACGCACGGCGCGGAGGGTGGCCTGCTCGAGGCGGGGCGGCACGGCGGCTTCCCTCGGGAGCCCGGCGACCGCGCCCAGCAGACGCTCCGTCGACGCCAGCTCGGTCCGGCAGACGGCACACCCGGCGAGGTGGCGGTCGAACGCGCGCTGGCGGCGGGGCGCGAGCTCACCGTCGACGGCGGCCGCCAGGTACTGCTGCGCTCCTGCACATCGCATGATCCGTTCCTCCTAGAGGTAGTCCTTGAGCTGCTTCTTGAGCGTCTGCGTGGCGCGGAACAGCAGCGCCTTCACGGCTCCCTCGCTGCAGCCGATCATCGTTCCGACGTCCTTGTAGGCGAGGCCGTCGACGCGCGAGAGTAGCAGCGCGGCGCGCTGCTTCGGCGGGAGATTCGCCACCGATTTGTCGAGGAGCCGGGACAGCTCGCGCGACGACGCGCCCTCCTCCGGCGTCGGCATGTTGCGGTCGGGCAGCGAGGGCTCCTCGGGACCCTCGTCGCCGTCGCGGCGATTCCAGAGGTCGACCCGCAGGCGCCGTTCGGGACGGCGAAGCTCGTTCAAGCAGTGGTTGGTCGCGATGGTGTAGATCCAGGTCGAGAGCTTGCTCTCGGGACGGTAGCGCTGCCGGAAGCGAAACACCTGCACGAAGACGTCCTGGGTCACCTCTTCGGCGCGCGCTTCGCTGCCCACCATGCGCCGCACGTAGGGCAGGATGCGCGGGCTGAACTTCTCGAACAGGGCGCGGAACGCGCTCTCGTCGCCCGCCTGGACCCGCAGCATGAGCGCGACGTCGGGGTCGCTCGCGGCGCCGGCCGATGGCGCGGCAGCGCCCGTCGAGGAAGGGTCCGGGTCGGCCCGCATGCTCGTCACCTCACCCGCCCTGGCAGGCGCCATGCGGGGCATGATTGTAAGGGAACCCAGGGCCGGTTCCCAGTGAACGGCGGAGGCCGGCATGACGGCCCCGAACACATGATTGGATGGCCGGTTGCGCGCTTCCATGGGCCGGACGAAGCTGATAATCGCCTGGCAGTGAAGGCCGGGGCGATCGACCCGTCACTGGCGCGCCACCTGGAGCGGATCGCCGCCTATGTCCGGCGGACGGGGCTGCAGCAGGTCCCGGCCGAACGGCAGGACCTGCGTCGCGAGCTGGCGCGGGCCATCGAGCGGCACGCTCCGGCCGTCCTCGACCGCTGGTTCGCCGACATCGGCCCCGCCCTCGGCATCCCCGCCGAGGACTGGTCCGGGATCCGCGCCGATCAGCTCGAAGCCGTCGGCCGCTGGGTCCGCAACATCGCGGACCCCACGGACGTCGACACCTACGTCTACTTGAGCCGCCACGCGCGGCGCGGCTTCATCTCGCACTTCCCCGCTTCGCGCTTCCTCGCCGTGCAGATGCGCTTCACCCAGCTCCTGGCCGAGGAGCTCCGGCGCGAATACGCGCCCGACCCCAGCCTCCTCGAGAACCTCCTCCAGCTCCTCTCCCAGGAGTTCCAGAGCCGCGTGCTCCACATCACCGACTTCTTCGTCCAGGCGCGCGAGGAGCAGCTCCTCGAACAGGAAGCCAGCTTCCGACGTGCCTTCGACCGCTCGCCCGCCTGCATCCTCATGGCGGATGCCGACGAAGGCAAGGTCTTCGACGCCAACGGCGTCGCCGAGCGGCTGCTCGGCTACACCCGCCACGAGATCCAGGGCCACCGCTTCCACGAGCTCCACCCGACGGCGGAGCAGGGACGCGCGCAGGGGCTCTGGCGGGCGGCGATCGAGCGCGGGCACGCCAGCCGCGACGACCTCCACCTCGTGAACCGCCGCGGCGAGCAGATCCCCGTGTTCACCAACGCCGGCTACATCGAGTACGGCTCGCGTCGGTGGGTGCAGCTCATCTCCGTCGACATCTCCGACCGCAAGCGCCTCGAGGGGCAGCTCATCCAGTCCGAGAAGATGGCCGCCATCGGCCAGCTCGCGGCCGGCATCGCGCACGAGCTGCGCAACCCGCTCGCGATCGTGATGAACGCCCTCTGGGACCTCCGCCAGCTCGTCGATGGGACGAACGCGGAGGTCGCCGAGGACCTCCGTATCGCCGAGGAGGAGATCACCCGGGCGCAGGCGATCATCAAGAACCTGCTCGAGTTCTCGCGCGAGTCGGGCGCCGAGCTCGAGCAGCTCGACGTGAACGAGCTCGTCAGCCGCACCCTCCAGCTCATGCAGAAATACCTCCAGGACAACGGCGTCGCGGTGGCGACCGAGCTGGGCGTCATCCCGCCCTGCCTCGCCAACGTGAACGCGATGCGCCAGATCCTCCTGAACCTCATCACCAACGCCGTGCAGGCGATGCCCGAAGGCGGCGAGCTCGCCGTACGCACCGCGAGCGACGACGACAATTCGATCCGGCTGGAGGTCCGCGACACCGGGGTCGGCATTCCGCCCGAGCACCTGCAGGACATCTTCAATCCGTTCTACACGACCAAGGCGCCGGGCCAGGGCACAGGCCTCGGCCTCTCGGTCGTGCATTCGATCCTGCAACGCTATCGCGGGCAGATTCGGGTAGCGAGCCAGGTGGGCCGGGGCACGACGTTCACCATCGACCTGCCCTGCCAGTGCCACGCCGACCTGCCGCCCGTCTCCTCTACCGGCTAGCACGCGCATGCAGGCTCGAATCCTCCTCGTCGAGGACGAGGCGAACATGGCCCGCACGCTCGCGAAGAACCTCGAGCGCGCCGGTCACCGCGTGGAGCACGCGCCGCACGGCGAGGCCGCGCTCGCGCGGCTCGAGCAGGCCGCCTTCGACGTCGTGCTGACGGACCTGAAGATGCCCGTCATGGACGGCATGCAGCTCCTCCGCATCATGCACGAGCGCGGCCTCCCGGCGGCGGTGGTCGTGCTCACCGGCTACGGCACCATCGAGAGCGCCGTCGAGGCCATGAAGCTCGGCGCCGCGGACTACCTCATCAAGGACGCGCGCCCGCAGGAGATCCTGCTCACCATCGAGCGCGCGCTCAAGGTGGACGCGCTCCAGCGGGAGAACGCACGGCTGCGCCGCGAGGTCGGCCAGCTCCGCGGCTTCGGCGAGCTGATCGGCGAGAGCGCCGCCATGCAGGTGATCTACCGCTTGATCGACGCGGTCAAGGAGAACAAGAGCACGGTCCTCGTGAGCGGCGAGAGCGGCACCGGTAAGGAGCTCGTCGCGCGGACGATCCACGAGCGGGGGCCGCTCGCGCAGCACCCGTTCGTCGTCATCAACTGCGCCGGGCTCTCCGAGACGCTCCTCGACAGCCAGCTCTTCGGCCACCGTCGCGGCGCGTTCACCGGCGCCGTCCACGACCACGACGGCGTCTTCCGTGCCGCCCAGGGCGGCACCCTCTTCCTCGACGAGGTGTCGGAGATCCCCGTCGCCCTGCAGGCGAAATTCCTCCGCGCCGTCCAGGAGCGCGAGGTCACGCCGCTCGGCTCGAGCCTCCCCGTCCCGGTCGACGTCCGTCTGATCGCGGCCACCAACCGTGACCTGCCGGCCGAGGTGCGCGTCGGCCACTTCCGGCAGGATCTCTTCTATCGCCTGAACGTCGTGCACATCGAGCTGCCGCCGCTGCGCACCCGGCCCGCCGACGTTCCACAGCTCATCGACCATTTCCTCGAGCGGTTCAGTCGTCAGTACCAGGTGGCGACGAAGCGGATCGCGCCCGAGGCGCTCGAGCGGCTCATCGCCTACGCCTGGCCCGGGAACATCCGCGAGCTCCAGAACTCGATCGAGCGCGCCTTCGCGCTCTCGCACGCCGACACCATCACGGTCGACGACCTGCCGGCCACGGTCACGGGATGGGAGCGCCCGGACGAGGTGCACCTCGACCTGAGCGAGGTGCCGCGACTGGAGGACGCCGAGCGCCAGGTCATCGCGGCCGCCCTCCGCAAGAGCGCCGGGAACAAGAACGAGGCCGCCCGGCTGCTCGGCATCGACCGGCAGCGGTTGTATCGGAAGATCGAGAAGTACCACCTCGCATAGCAGTGTGACGCTCGGCGGCGCGGCGGGGGCGCGGGGGTGGGTTGCTCGCCGCCTCCCGGGTCCCGTCGCGTCCGCTTCGCGGACGCGCCACCCTGGTCGGTCGGCTGCGCACCCACCGGGTCGCCGCCGCGCCCTCGCCCCGAACGCCTACGGGATCCGCGTCATGCCGCTCGTTTCCGGGAAGACGTCGACCCATACGCGCTGGCGCTTGCCGACCAAGACGCCGCGCGTCTGGGTGCCGGCTTGGTCTTGGGGGCGGCCGCGGACGTTCA
>JBGQET010000146.1:0-8897 GCA_041496545.1 Binatia bacterium
CTGGTAGTTCCGCATCCACTCGCGCTTGTGGGTGATGAGGCGGATCAGCTCCTCGTCGGCGCTGCGGTTGCGGGCGATGGAGATCACCTCGGTGTCGGAGATGCGCGGGTTCATGAGCACGAGCCGGCGGATCATCTTCGAGGGGTCGCGGATGAGGATCAGCCGCGCGTCCTTGTTGCCGCGGAGCGCGAGCTTGATCTTCTCGTGCATCCCCATGCCGAGGATCTGGGCGTAGAGGTTCTGCGCCTCCGGCGGACGGGGGGTGGCGCCGGCCGGCTCCTCGGCGAGCATCTCGGTGGGGACGGCGATCGCGTCCTCGCCCGACTCGACCGACTTGACGACCGCCTCCACCTCCCCCGGTGAAGGCTCGGGGACGTCAGGCATGGCGCTCGGCCTTGGCGGCCTGCGCCTCCTTCACGATCTTCTCCGCGATGTGCGGGGGAACCTCTTCGTAGTGCGAGAACTCGAGCTCGAAATCGCCGCGCCCGCTCGTCATCGAGCGGAGGTCGGGGGCGTAGCGCAGCACCTCCGACATCGGCACGTGGGCGCGGACGACCTGCATGCCGCGCCCCTTCGACTCGGCGCCGAGGACCTTGCCGCGGCGGCTGTTCAGGTCGCCGATGACGTCGCCCATGTTGTCGTCGGGGACCGTGACGGCGATCGTCATGATCGGCTCGAGCAGGACCGGCCGGCACATGTCGAACGCCTTCTTGAAGCCGAGGTGCGAGGCGATCTTGAACGACATCTCCGACGAGTCGACGTCGTGATACGAGCCGTCGTAGAGCTTCACCTTGACGTCGACGATGGGGAAGCCGGCGAGGAGCCCCGCGGGCAGCAGCTCGCGGACGCCCTTCTCCACCGCGGGGATGAAGTTGCGCGGGATCACGCCGCCGACGACCGCGTCCTCGAACTCGAAGCCCTTGCCGCGTGGGAGCGGTGACAGCTCGAGCCAGCAGTCGCCGTACTGGCCGTGACCGCCGGTCTGGCGCTTGTGCTTGCCCTGCGCCTTGGCCACGCCCTTGATCGTCTCCTTGTAGGGCACCTTGGGCGCCTTCAGCTCGACCTCGATGCCGAACTTGCGCTTCAGACGCTCGACCGCCACCTCGATGTGGAGCTGCCCGGTGCCGGAGACGACGAACTCCTTCGTCTGCTCGTCCCGGTGGACCCGTAGCGCGGTGTCCTCCTCCATCAGACGATGGAGCCCCTGCATCACCTTCTCGTCGTCGGCCTTGCTCTTCGGCTGGAGGGCGAAGGAAATCGCGGCCGGCGCGTCGGGCAGCGGGGGGAAGATCACCTGCTGCTTCTCGTCGGCGAGCGTGTCGCCCGACGCCGTGTCCTTCAGCTTCGCGACGGCGACGATGTCGCCCGCGATGGCGGCCGGCACCTGGGTCTGCTTCTTGCCCTCGAGCTTGAGGAGGTGCCCGATGCGCTCCTTCGTCTCGCGGACGGTATTGAAGCAGTTGAGATCCGAGTGCGCGCGGCCGGAGACGACGCGGAGCACGGAGAGCTTCCCCGCGAACGGGTCGACGATCGTCTTGAAGCAGTACGCCGAGAAGGGCGCGGCCGGGTCGGCGGCGCGCTCGACCGGCTCGCCGGTCTTCGGGTTGTCGCCCGTCCAGGGCGGCAGCTCGGCGGGCGACGGGAGCAGGTCGACGATCGCGTCGAGCAGCGGGTGGAGGCCGATGGCGCGGCCGGCGGCGCCGCAGAGGATGGGCAGGAACTTCGCGGCGAGCGTCCCCTCGCGCAGCACCGCGCGCAGCTCCGCCTCGGAGAGCTCGGTGCCTTCCAGGTACTTCTCCAGCAGCTCGTCGTTCGCCTCGGCGATCGTCTCGACCAGCTTCTCGCGCGCCGCCGCCACCTCGTCCGCCAGCTCGGCGGGCGCCGCGCCCTCCTGGAAGGTCCCCGAGTCGCCCTGGTAGACGAAGGCGCGACCGGTGAGCACGTCGACGACGCCGCGGAACTCGCCTTCCTTGCCGATCGGCACCTGGAGGACGGCGGGCTTGGCGCCGACGATGCCGAGGTCCTCGAGCGCGTGCTCGACCGCCGCCCGCTCGCGGTCCATGCGCGACACGAAGGCGATGCGCGGGAGCCCCATGTCGCCGAGCCAGCCCCATATCTTCTCGGTCTCGACCTTCACCTCGCCGCCCGTCGGACCGAGCACGAGGACGGCGCCGGTTGCGGCGCGGAGGCAGTTCCGCGTGTCGTGCAGGAAGGGCGAGTAGCCGGGCGTGTCGATGATGTTCACCTCGTGCTTGCGCCACGCGACGTGGTGCAGGCCCGCGGTGATCGACGTCTTGCGGCGTTGCTCCTCGGGCTCGACGTCGAAGGACGAGCTGCCATCCTCGACCCGGCCGATGCGGGTGGAGGCGCCGGCGGCGAAGAGGAGCGCGTCGGCGACGGTCGTCTTGCCGGTCCCGCCCTGCCCCACGATGACGACGTTGCGGAGCTGGGCGACGTCTTCAGCGGGCATCGTGTCCTCCGTTGCGACCGTAGATGATGCGCAGCCCGTCGAGCGTCAAGAACTCGTCGACGGACTCGATGCTGGACGACAGCGGGCCGATCAGCGACGCGAGCCCGCCCGTGCCGAGCACGCGCGCCGTCGGGTCGTTCTCCTGCCGGATGCGCTCGACCAGCCCGTCGACGAGCGCGGTGTAGCCGTTCACCACCCCGGACTGGATCGAGTGCACGGTGTTCTTGCCGATCACCTTCGGCGGGCGCACCAGCTCGACGCGCGGCAGCTTGGCGGTGCGGGCGATCAGGGCGTCGAGCGAGATGCCGATGCCGGGCGCGATGGCGCCGCCGGCGTACTCGCCCTTCGCCGTGACGTAGTCGAAGGTGGTGGCGGTGCCGAAGTCGACCACGATGGTGGCGCCGTGCGTGCGCTCGTAGCCGGCGACGGCGTTGGCGATCCGGTCCGCGCCGACCTCCTTCGGGTTGTCGTAGAGGATCGGCACGCCGGTGCGGATGCCGGGCCCCACGACGAGCGGGGCGCGACCGAAGAACCGCCGGCAGACCTCCTCGACGCGCTCGTTCATGGGCGGCACGACGCTCGCGAAGATGACGCCCGCGATGGGCGGGTGCGCCGGCACCTCGGCGAAGAGCCCGCGGAGCAGCACCATGTACTCGTCGACGGTGCGGGCGGTGTCCGTCCGGATGCGCCAGTGGGTCGCGAGGCGCTCGCCGTCGTAGAGGCCGATCAGCGTGTGGGTGTTGTTGACGTTGACGGCGGCGAGCATGTCAGTCAGACACCCGGTAGCCGTCGCGCACCGTCACCTCGCCGGCGACCACCCGGAGCGTCTCGCCCCGCGCGCCGGCCAGGCGGAGCGCCCCGTCGCCGTCTAGCCCGAGCACGCGCCCCGCGGCCTCGCCGTCGGGCGACGCGACACGCACCGTCTTGCCGGTCAGGCAGGAATAGGACTCCCACTCGGCCCCCACGCTGGCAAAGCCCCCGTCGAGGAAGCGACCATAACGTGCCTCGACCGCGGCGAGCAACCGTCCCGTGAACGCGGCACGGTCGACCCGCCGCCCCGTCCGCGTGAAGAGCGACGTCACCTTGGCGCGCAGCTCGCGCGGGAACGCACTCGGGGGCGCGTTCAGGTTGACGCCGATGCCGGCGATCACGTGGTGCACGCGCTCGACCTCGGACTCCATCTCCGTCAGGATCCCAGAGACCTTGCGGCCGTCGAGCAGCACGTCGTTGGGCCACTTGATGGCCGGGCGCCGCCCGGTCTCCTCGAGAATGGCCGCCGCGACCCCGACCCCGATCACGAGCGCGATCTGCGGCACGGCGGCGGGCGCGAGCGGCGGCCGGAGCACGATCGAGCCGTAGAAGTTGAGGCCCTTCGGCGAGTGCCACGAGCGCCCGAGCCGGCCGCGCCCCGCCGTCTGCCGCTCGGCGACGACGGTCGTCCCCTCCGCTGCGCCGGCGCGCGCCAGGTCGCGGGCGGCGCGCTGGGTCGAGTCGACGGTGTCGAGCCAGCGGACGTCGCGCCAGCGGCCGCGGAGGTGCGGCGCCAGCTCGGCGGGGCCGAGGCGGTCGGGCGTCGCGACGAGGGCGTAGCCCAGCGCGCGGCGGGCGTCGATGCGGTAGCCCTGGCGGCGGAGCGCGGCGACGTGCTTCCAGACCGCGGCGCGCGTCCAGCCCAGGCGACGGGCCAGCTCCTCGCCGGAGAGAGGACCGCCCGCGGCGCGGAGCCAGTGGACGATGCGCTCCTCGGGCGGCGGCTTCACGCCAGCGGCTCGATCTTGAGGTTGAGGTCGGCGGCGGGCGCCGAGTGGGTGAGCGCGCCCATGGCGACGAAGTCGACGCCCGTCGCGGCGACGGCGGGCAGGTCGTCGGCGCCGATGCCGCCCGAGGCCTCGAGCGGCACGCGCCCCGCGACGAGCTTCACGGCCTCCGCGAGCTCGGCCACCGACATGTTGTCGAGCAGGATCAGGTCCGGCCCGGCCTCGACCGCCGCCTTCAGCTCGGCGAGCGTGCGGCACTCGACCTCGAGGGGCAGCGCGGGCCACCGCGCGCGCGCGCGGCGCACCGCACCCGCGACGTCGCCGCCGCCGAGGGCCAGGTGGTTGTCCTTGATCAGGATCGCGTCGTCGAGGCCGAGGCGGTGGTTGGTGCCGCCCCCGGTGCGGACGGCGTACTTGTCGAGCACGCGGAGGCCGGGGATCGTCTTCCGCGTGTCGCGGACGACGAGCCGCGAGCCCGCGACGCGCCGGACGCAGGCACGCGTCAGCGTCGCGACGCCGCTGAGGTGCTGGAGGAGGTTCAACGTCACGCGCTCGCCGGCCAGCAGTGCCCGCGCGTCGCCCTCGAGCGTGGCGAGGACCTGTCCCGGCGTGGCCTCGGCCCCCTCGGCCGCCTCGACGGCGACGCGGACCTCGCCCAGCAGGTCGAAGACGCGCGCGACGACCGGCAGCCCGCAGACGACGAGCCGCTG
Organism: Binatia bacterium; assembly: GCA_041496545.1. Classification (GTDB taxonomy): domain Bacteria; phylum Desulfobacterota; class Binatia; order DP-6; family DP-6; genus DASRHG01. Next base: position 4,938 of record JBGQET010000146.1, read on the forward strand.
CTTGGCGCGGAGCCGCCCGCGCGCGCGCGTGCCCACCCGCACGAGGGCCTCCGAGGTGCGGTCGCCGTTGCCCAGGTCCTCGGAGAGCGCCAGCTCGAGGAGCGCGGCGACGCGCGGGTCGTCGAAGACGGCGTCCGTTCAGGCCTCCACCGGCGCGAAGACGATCTCGACCAGCGCAAACGCGCCGTCGGCGAGCACCGCGTCGGACCGCAGCTCGTGACCCTCGACGCGCGCCGCGGACATGACGTCGGCGGCGACGGGGCGGAGTCGGTCGAGCGTCGCGGGGTTGGCGGCGGCGACCAGCCGCGTGACGACGCGCCCGCCGGACACGGACGCCTCGGACTTCCCCTTGTTGACGGCGGCGAGGCAGGCGACGGCGGCGTCGAAGCTCGCGGGGTCCGCCGGCGCCGCGACGCCCGCGAAGTCGGCCGCGCCGGGCCACGGCGCGCGGTGGATGCTCCGCGCGCCGGTCTCCTCCGCGAAGGCCCACGACCACACCTCTTCCGTGATGTACGGCAGCACGGGCGCGAAGAGGCGGAGCAGCACGCCGAGGCCCAGGCGGAGCGCGGCCGTCGCCGAGCCGTCGCCCTGGCGCGCGCGGCCCTTCACCAGCTCGAGAAAGGTGTCGGTGAAGTCGGCCCAGAAGAAGGACTCGGTGTCCTGGAGCGCGTGGGCGTAGTCGAACTCCTCGAACGACGCCGTCACCTGCTCGACCAGGCCGCGGAGCCGGTACGCGAAGGCGCGGTCCAGCTCGGCCGTGATCGGCCCCGGCGTCCCGCCCTGCAAGAGGACGTACTTCCCGGCGTTGAAGATCTTGGTGACCAGGCGCTTCCCGACCTTGAAGACCTTGTCGTCGAAGGCGGTGTCGGTGCCGAGCCGCGCGCCCGCCGCCCAGTAGCGCACCCCGTCGGCGGTGTACTGGTCGAGGAGGTGCGTCGGCGTCACGACGTTGCCCTTGCTCTTCGACATCTTCTTGCGGTCGGGGTCGAGGATCCAGCCCGAGACGACCACGTTCCGCCACGGGATCGCGTCTTCGTGGAGCATCGCCTTGGCGATCGTGTAGAAGGCCCAGGTGCGGATGATGTCGTGCGCCTGCGGGCGGACGTCGGCGGGGAAGAGCTTCCGGTGCCGGGCGGGATCGAGGAGCCAGCCGGAGCTGATCTGCGGCGTGAGCGAGCTGGTGAACCAGGTGTCGAAGATGTCCGACTCGCCCGTGAAGCCGTTCGGCCGGTCGCGCTGCTCGGGCGCGTAACCGGGCGGCACGTCGACCATCGCGTCGACGGGGAGCGCGGCGGCCTCGGCGACGATCGGGCGTGCGTGGTCGGGCCGGCCCTCGGCGTCGAGCGGGTACCAGACCGGGAACGGCACGCCGAAGTAGCGCTGGCGGCTGATGCACCAGTCGAAGCCGAGGTTCTCGGTCCAGTTGCGGTAGCGGAGCCGCATGAAGTCCGGGTGCCAGCGGATCTCCTCGCCCTTGGCGAGCAGCGCGTCCTTCTTGTCGAGCAAGCGCACGAACCACTGTCTCGTCGTGATGAACTCGAGCGGCCGGTCGCCCTTCTCGTAGAACTTGACGGCGTGCTCGATCGGCCGCGGCTCGGCACGCAGGGCCCCGGCCTCGCGCAGCAGCTCGACGACGCGCTGGCGCGCGCCGTGGACGGTCTTGCCGGCCAGCTCGACGTAGGAGCGGGTGGCGGCGACGACGTCCTCGCTTTCCCAGCCCGGCGAGCCGAAGGCGACCGGCACGAGCCGGCCGTCGCGGCCGAGAACCTGGCGGAGCGCCAGCTTCCGCTCGCGCCACCAGGCGACGTCGGTTGCGTCGCCGAAGGTGCAGACCATGAGGATGCCGGTGCCCTTCTCCGGGTCGACGGCCTCGCTCGGGAAGATGGGGATGGGGACGTGGAAGAGCGGCGTCACCGCGCGCTTGCCGAAGAGCGGGCGGTAGCGCTGGTCGTCGGGGTGGGCGGTGACGCCGACGCAGGCGGGGAGCAGCTCCGGGCGCGTGGTCGCGATCGTGAACTCGCCGCCGCCCTCGACCCCGAAGGCGACGTCGTGGAAGGCGCCGCGCGCGGGGCGGTCCTCGACCTCGGCCTGCGAGACGGCCATGTGGAAGTCGATGTCCCACATGAACGGCGCCTCGACGCTGTAGACGTGGCCCTTGTCGAAGAGGTCGCGGAAGGAGAGCTGCGCCAGGTGACGGCAGCGGCGGTCGATCGTGGAGTACTCCTCCTTCCAGTCCACCGACAGACCGAGCCGGCGCCAGAGGGTCTTGAAGGCCTCCTCGTCGCCGCGCGTGAGGCTCAGGCAGAGCTCGATGAAGTCGGCACGCGCGACGAGGCGGGGCGGGCCCTTCCGCTCCGCGTCCGTGGGCACCGCGAGGTCCGCGCCCCGGGGCGGGAGCGTCGGGTCGCAGCGCACGTGGAAGTAGTTCTGCACGCGCCGCTCGGTCGGCACGCCGTTGTCGTCCCAACCCATCGGGTAATAGATGTTGCGGCCCCGCATGCGCCGGTAGCGGACGATGACGTCGGTGTGCGTGTAGCTGAAGACGTGCCCGACGTGGAGCGAGCCCGAGACGGTGGGCGGCGGCGTGTCGACCACGAACGTCTCGTCGCGCGGGCGCGCCGGGTCCCAGGCGTGGACGCCCCACTCCTCCCACACGCGATCCCAGCGCGCCTCGGCTTCGGGGGCGTCGAAGTGCTTGGGGAGCGTCGCCGGGTCGATCGCGGGCATGCGGCTCCCTCAGATACCAAAGCCGCCCCGCGAGTGAAACGGGCGGCTTCCATCCACGGCTGGGCGCGCTTCGTGTCGTTCCAGCCGCAGTACAACCTCATCGTCCGCACCATCAAGCGCGAGCACTTCGCCCTCTGCACCGAGGAGGGCGTCGGCATCATCACCTGGAGCCCGCTCGCCGCCGGCATGCTGACGGGCAAGATCACCCGCGACCACAAGCCGCCCGAGTCGCGCCTCGCGACGCGCGAGATGCCGCTCTACGCCATGTACTTCACCGACCGCGGCCATCGCATCGTCGACGCGCTGGTCGCGTGCGCCAAGGAGGCGGGCTGCACCCCTGCGCAGCTGGCGCTCGCCTGGCAGCTCGCCAAGCCGCAGGTGACGTCCGTCATCATCGGCGCCCGCACCCGCGCCCAGCTCGACGACAACCTGGGCGCGACGGCGGTCGCGGTGCCGGAGCCCGTGCTGGCGAAGCTCGACGAGGCGACGCGCGTGCCGCCCGAGTACCCGGGCGCCTTCATCGACTTCATCCAGAACTGGCTCGGGAACCGTTCCTGACCGCGCTCACACCTCGATCTGCGCGCAGAGCTCCACGACCTGGTTGGGGGGGATGCCGAAGAACTCCGTGGGTGAGCTGGCGTTCCGGGCGAGGAACATGAAGAGCGCCCGGCGCCACGCCGGAAGGCTGGACCGTCCGGTCGGGACGAACGTCTCGCGGCCGAGGAAGTAGCTCATCCGCCCGCCGTGCGTCGCGAGGCCCTCGGCCGCCGCGCAACGCAGGATCTGGGGCACGTTCGGCGTCTCCATGAAGCCGTAGTGCGCGACCACGCGCCAGAATCCCCGACCGAGCTGGAGGACCTGCACGCGTTGCTCGGGCGGCACGATCGGCTTGTCGGAGGTCAGGATAGTGAGGATCAGGACCTGCTCGTGGAGCACCTGGTTGTGCTTGAGCTGGTGGAGCAGCGCCGGCGGCGTACCCTCCGCATCCTTGGTCATGAACACGGCCGTGCCGCTCACGCGCAGCGGTGGGTGCAGTTTCAGGCTGGCGTACAGGTCGTCGAAAGACACTCGTACCTTCGCAAGCTCGTGGAAGTGCCACCGGTTTCCCATCTTCCACGTCGTCATGACGCTGAAGACGGCCAGGGCCGCCACCATCGGGAACCAGCCGCCGTGGAACACCTTGGCCAGGTTGGCGCTGAAAAACGAAAGATCGACCACCAGGAAGAGGCCCAC
>JBGQET010000147.1:0-8671 GCA_041496545.1 Binatia bacterium
CCCTTATCTTCCGCCCGTCCCCGGGCGTCGGAATTAGCACCAGTTTCCCTTGCGGGGCCGGTTGCTGTGGCGTCGCCGGGCCGAGCCCTCAGCCACTCTGGATAAGGTATGTTTTATCTTCTCTCTGTGGGTTGACGTAACCCGAAACGTCCGGGCGTGTCAATGCGCGCGCCCGCATAGCGCGCTTTTGCCTTGACCCGACCGTCGGCGCGCGCATAGCGTCGCTGCCCGGCGTGAACCTCAGCGCCGGTAGGGAGGCACGAGCTATGTTTCGATCCTTGACGAGAGACGTCCTCGGCTTTGTCCTGTGCGGCATGTTGAGCGTTTTTTTCCCGGCGACCGCCACTGCGAAGGACCTGTGCTTTTCGACCACAGACGGCCTCGACATCGTGCTCAAGAACTTTCACGTCAAGAAGGGGCAGACGTTTCCGGTGAGTGGCTGGACGGTCCACTTCTTCCCGCCAAGCGCCCTCGATTACCAACCGGTTTCGGGGCAAGCGATCGCTACCAAGGACGGTAAGCACGTCGCCATGGGTCTGACGGTAGTCGGTGCAGTCATCGTGAACCTACCGGGGGTACTACAGGAGACCACCGGGTTCTCGGGAGGCGTCTTTCACACGGTGATTCTCGACCAGGACGCCGGGAACTTCGCCGGCTTCGACGGCAGGCTGAGGATGGACGTGAACGGGAATCACGACGAGACCCCGGGCAACAACAAGGTCATCGTCTTCGATTGCTCGGACCTCGGCTCCCTCGCGCTGCCATAGAAGAGGCGGACGACGCCTAGTACCGCTGCCCGCTCGCGTTGCCGGTGTCGGGGTACGCGGAGACCGTAGACGGCAGCTTCCGCCGGTCGCCCTGCGACTGCATCTCGCCGATGCGATCGACGAGCCGCGGCAAAGGTGTGGACCGAGAATCTCTTGACCCTGCGTGACGCAGGTCTTCTTGAGCGCTCCGGTGCAGGGCCGTGCGAGCGCTGGTGAGCCCGCGAGCCAGACGAGAACGACGGCCGCAACAACGCGAGCCAAACCGGTTCATTGCTGTCGAACGCGGTCTCAACGAAGCCGACACTCGATGCGCGGAGAATATTGGTCCGGTAGCGAGGGAGCGTCGCGTCAATCGAAGGCGTCGGGGACGTTGTTCATTCGAACTGAACACCGTGCGGTCGGATCGAACGCCTCGGAGAGGGAGACGGGCCACCCGTGCCGCCTTCCCAGAGGAGGCAATCCACCATGGCGTCCCTACGGGGTCAGGCGCTGCTCTTCGCCGCGGCCGTTCTCGCCACCACCTCGGCTCTCGCCACCGCTGCCTGCAACCCCACCCTCACGGTCGGCAGCGTGACGGCGACCCGCGGATCGTTCGTGAAGGTCGCGGTGACGTTGAGCGGCACGGGCGTCGCCGGAACGCAGAACGACATCGCTTTCGTAACGAATGCGCGGATCGTGAAGAAGGCCGACGGCACGCCCGACTGCACCGTCAACCCTGCCCTCAGGAAGACCGGCCAATTCACCTTTCACCCGGTTGGATGCACGGGAACTGCCTGCACACGGGTGCAGGCGGTCGTAGCCCCGCTCATGGGCGACTCCATGGCCGACATCCCCTCCGGGGCGCTGCTCTATACGTGTCGGGTCCACGTCCTCCCGTATGCACCTCTGGGGACGTATTCGCTGAGCGCTTCGCAGTGCAGCGGCTGCACCGCGGCGGGGAGCTCCCTGGGGATCACGGCGCACAGCGGGCAGGTCAACGTCACGGGGCCAGATGCCGGCGCACGCAGCGTGTCGTCCTCCAGGATGCCCTCGAAGAACACCGCCCGAGGTTCGACGGCCGGGGCCTCGACAACCGCCCGAGCTTCGGCAATCGCCCAAGGTTCGACGACGACAACCCCCGCTTCGCATCGTCGTTGTGGGATGGGCTTCGAGCTCGGCCTGATCCTGCCGTTGCTCTTCGCACTCCGCAAGGGCTTCCGCGCCCGTTGGTGGCGGCGACCGGTGCCATCGGTCGCCGGCGGCGCCGTCGAGAAGCGGGGTCGTGGTTGGGCACGCACCTTGATCTGCGTGGGCCTGCTTGCCGTCGGGTCGGCGGCCCACGCCCAGTGCTACGTCGACTGCGGCGACCACTGCTGCCCTCCCGACTTCCCCGTATGCGGTCCTTTTCCGGACTGCTTGGAAGCTGGCTGCGCGCAGGACTGTGGCAATGGTGGTTGTTGTTTCGGCGGCGAGTTCTGTAGTGCCCACGGGCCCCGTTGCTGCTCAGACGGCGCCACCGACTGCTCCTCCGGTTGCTGCCCCTCCGATTTCCCCGTGTGCGGCGCCCCGGGGCACTGCTTGGCACCCGGCTGCGGGATTGAATGCAGCGATGGCACCAGCTGTTGTCCCAGCGGCGACTTCTGTAGTGCCAAGGGGCCGCGCTGCTGCGCAAACGGCGACACCGACTGCTCCTTCGGCTGCTGCCCTTCCAACTTCCCCGTATGCGGCGCCCTGGGGAACTGCTTGCAAGCTGCCTGCACGAGCGACTGCGGCGATGGCACCTGTTGTCCCGGCGGCGAGTTCTGTAGTGTCAACGGGCCCGACTGTTGCTCGAACGGCTCCACCGACTGCTCCTTCGGTTGCTGCCCTTCCGACGAGCCCATCTGCGGCAGCCAAGGGAATTGCTGCCCGGCGGACAAACCCGTCGACTGCGGCCCTCTTGGTATCTGTTGCCGGAACGGCGAGGTCTGCGCCCAGCACGCTTCCTTCTGCTGCCCGGATTACGCCCCGGTCGACTGTCCCAACGGCCAGTGTTGTCGTGCCGACGAGGTCTGCGGCAGCCAAGGCAACTGCTGCCCGGCGGACCTTCCGGTCGACTGCGGCGATGCGGGGTGTTGTCCGGCCGGCGAGACCTGCGGCAGCCAGGGAGATTGTTGCCCGCAGGACAAGCCAGTGGACTGCGGGGAGGCATACAATGGCACGTGCTGTCCCGCTGGAACGACGTGTGCGGCATGCCCCGGGGTGGGGGTGATCTGCGCCCCGAACGGCTACTGTCCCATACCGCCGCCCCCGGGTACGGCGGCTTGCTGCTACGAAGATGGGCTCTGTGGCGACGTCCCGCCGGATGACTGCTCCGCGCTCCACGGCGTCTTCATCGGTGGGATCTCCACGTGCGCCACGACCAACTGCCATGACCTCGGAAACTGCTGCGAACACGGCGGAGCCTGCGACAACTTCGTGACCCAGTCCGAATGCGAGTCGGCCCTCTGCGGAAAGTGGTTCAAGGGAGGGACGTGCTCCCAGTTCGGGGGGTCCTGCGCGAGCCTGTTCCCCAACCCCCTTCCCTGCGACTGCGACAACAACGGCAAGTTGGGCGTGAACGAGCTCGTTCGTGCGGTCAATATCATATTGGGGAGTGCTCCTGTTTCCGCATGCCCCGCGGCCGACACCAACCACGACAATAGGGTCACCATCGACGAGCTGGTACGCTGCGTTGCCGTCAGCCTCGGCGAGGAGTGCCAATAGCGCCGGCATCATCTCCGAGGCAGCCAGGCAGCAGGCTCCGCCGGTCCGTGGCCGTGCCAGTCACGTGAGCGCCCTCTTGCCCCCTTCGCGCGAGCACGCAAGCCAACCGCTCACCCCCAGGGCGATGAGCGCGATGCCGATCCACTGCGGCTCGGTGAGCCCGAGCGCGACGCGCGGGTTCACACGCCAGTGCTCGACCACGATGCGGCCGGCGCCGTTGAGCGCGAGGTACTCTCCGAAGAGAAACGGGCTCGTCCGGCGCCGCCGCCAGAGAAACGCCGCGATCGGCAGCAGCCATGCGACGTGGTAGAGCTGCGTGGGGTGAACCAGGTCGAGCGTCGGCGGGTAGCCCTCCGGGAACGCGATGCCCCACGGCAGGTCGGTCGCGCGACCGTAGTCGTCTCCCACGAGGAAGCAGCCGACGCGGCCGAGCGCCTCGCCGACCGCGGCGCCCACGCAAGCGGTGTCGGCGTAGAGCCTAAAAGAGACCCCGTGCACACGGCACCCGATCGCCGCCAGGGCGGCACCGCCGATCATCCCGCCGTACCAGGTGATCCCCGCATCGCTCACCAGGCCCTCGGCGAGACTCGTCCCCTCCCGGAGCCAAGTGTCGACGGCGTAGTAGAGCTTCGCCCCCACCAGACCACCCACCATGACGTAGGTGAAGATGTTGGTCGCGGCGGCCGGATCGAGACGCAGCTCGCGCCAGCGGACGACCGTGAGCCAGTTGCCGACCAGGAGCCCGACGACGAGCATCACCCCGTAGCTCGTGACGGGAAAGCCGAACACCGTGAACAGGATCGGGTACACTCCGTCTCCTCGTCGGTTGCGTTCTACGGTGCAGCCCTCGCGAGCGTCGTGCTCGACCAAGCGACCAAGGGCTGGATCGAGCGGGCACTCTCCGACGGAGCACAGATAGCCGGCGTCGCGCCGTTCTTCTACCTCACGCGCGTGGGCAATCCCGGGGGGTCCTTCGGCCTGTTCGCCGCGAGCCCGCTCGCAGTGCGTCGGGTGCTGCTGGTCGGTCTCCCCGTGCTGGTGGTCGCCGTCACGGTGCTGCTCCACCGCCGGCTCGCGCCGCGAAAGGGCCTCGCCGCGCTCGCCCTCGGAATGATCGTCGGCGGGACGATCGGCAACCTCGTCGACCGCGTCGCCCGCGGGGCGGTGGTCGACTTCCTCCGGTTCTACCTCTGGAGGGGCTACGCGTGGCCGGACTTCAACCTGGCCGACGTCGCGATCGTCGTCGGCTTGGGGCTCCTCGCGCTCGGCTCCGGCCGCACTCCCGAATCGACTCGTCCGCGCTGACCTCGCGCGCGCGGTCCGAGCCCTAGTACCGCTGCCCGCTCGCGTTGCCCGTGTCGGGGTACGCCGACACCGTGGACGGCAGCTTCCTCCGGTCGCCCTGCGACTGCATCTCGCCGATGCGATCGACGAGCCGCGGCAGCGGGTCGGTGCCGTCGAGCCCCGCACCCTCCGGGCCGAGAAGGCGGCGGGCGTCGGCGGCGAGCGGGTGCTCGGGGTGGTAGCGCGCGAGCGTGGCGAGGGCGAGCGTCGCGCCCTCGGGCTCCTTCCGCGAGGCGTAGAGATTCGCGAAGTCGTAGAGCGCCTGCGCGGTGGCGTCGGCCTCGGGGTAGTCGGTGAGCAGGAAGCGCAACCGCGCCTCCGCCGCGCGCAGGTTCTTGTGGCGGAGATAGTAGGCGGCGATGTCGGCTTCGTGCTTGGCCAGTGACTCGCGGCACTCCTTCATACGCAGCCGCGACTTCTCGGCCCACGAGCTCTGCGGCCAGCGGTCGATGACGTTCTTGAAGTAGCTCTGCGCGTTGGTGGACGGCTCCTGGTCGCGGTCCGTCGTCCGCATCTGCGCCATGTACGAGAGGCCGAGGTGGTACTCGACCTCGGCGAGGTTGGGGCTGGTGGGGTGCATGCGCTCGAAGTCGCCGAAGGCGGCGATCGCCTCGGGGTGGCGCCCCGCCATGTAGTACGCCCGCGCGATCTTCAGCTCCGCCTCCTCGGCGTTGGCGTCGAAGGGGTGCTGATCGAGGAGCGTCTTGTAGCGCTCGATCGCGAGCTCGAAGGCGTCCTCCTCGAAGGCCTTGTTCCCCTCGCTCCACAGCCGGTCCGGCGGGATGAGCGGCTTCTTGTGGCTGCAGCCCCCGACGGCGAGGACGACGGCCACGAGGACCACGAGCGCGCGACGCATTGCTGTCGCGACGGTACTGGAAGGCTACCGGGCAGTCAAAGGGAAGGGACGACTCATCCTGCCAGCCGGAAACCGACGGCGGCGAAGTGGTGGTCGAAGGCGAAGGCGACGCGGATCTTCGCACGCGCCATCAGCACGAAGCTGGTTGCATCCACCGCGGAGAGCTTGTGAAGATCGCGCCGTCGGAAGAACACCCAGGCGCGCTCCATGTCGTCGGTGCCGCACGGCATGAAGCGGAATCGCCGGAGCGTGCGGAGCGAGTCCTTCCACGCGAGGGCGACGTCCCGCATCACGCTGCGATCCGCTGCGGATCACGGCGTGCGGTCGTAGATCCCGTCGTGCTCCGCGGAGGTGGACTTCGCCTTCCCGTCCCACAGTCCGACCGGGCCCGAGGCCTGCGGACGCAGCCACACCTGCCGAACGGCTTCGCGCACCATCGAGGCCACGCTCCGGCGTGAGCGCTTCGCTTCCCGGTGGAGCGCTTCCAGCTCTTTCTTCGGCAGGTACACCTGCGTCTTGACCATGGGTGTCATTCTGAACGACCGGGTGACACCTGTCGACCGCGCAAGCGCCGGCGCGCCTCCCCGGTCAAAGGGAAGGGACGACCATCTGCACGCGTAGGCGATCCGCCGTCGCGCAGTCGATGAGCCGCTCGACCAGCGTGAGCGCGAACTCCATCGCCGTGCCGGCGCCGCGACTGGTGATGACGCGACCGTCGACGACGACCGGGTCCTCGCGGTAGAGCGAGTCCGCGAGCTGCGCCGTGACCGACGGATGGCTCGTCACCGCGCGCCCCGCGGTGAGCCCGGCGGCGGCGAGCACGGTCGGCGCGGCGCAGATCGCCGTCGTCCAGCGCTCGCGCGCGGCGAGGTCGCGCAGGATGCGAAGCACGTCGGCGTTCTCGCGCAGGTGGAGCGTTCCCGGCATGCCGCCCGGCAGCGCGACGAGGTCGTAAGCCGCGGCGTCCGCGTCTGCGAGCGGGACGTCGGGCGTCACCGTGATGCCGTGCGAGCCTGTGATCGGACCCGTCGTGGTGCCCGCGACGTCCACCGTCACGCCGGCGCGGCGCAGCACGTCGACGATGGTGACCGCCTCGATCTCCTCGAAGCCGGGGGCGAGCGGGACGAGCACGCGGGGCATGCGACGTGCAGAGCACAGGAGCCCTGGCGCGCGCAAACGCGTCGCCTTGATCGCGGGTCGGCAGCGAGTATAACGCCCGCGGTCGCATGGCCGAGCTCTTCCGCATGTGGGGCAACACCCGCATGATCGTCCTGACGGCGATCTGCGCCGCGCTCTACGCCGCCATCCTGATCCCCTTCAAGGTCGTGCCGCTGATCCCCGGCATCACCGAGTTCCGGCCCGCCAACGCCGTCCCCGTCCTCTGCTCGTTCCTCTTCGGACCCGCCGCCGCGTGGGGGGCGGCGTTCGGGAACCTCATCGGCGACTTCTTCGGCGGCCTCGGGCCGGGCGATCTCTTCGGCTTCGGCGCCAACCTCCTCTACGGGCTGGTGCCGTACCTGGTGTGGGACGCGCTCACCGACCGCCCGCCGCTCGTGTCGGCAGGCTTGTCGACGGCGGTCGGCCTGGTCGGCGTCATCGCGCTCGCCTCGATGCTCTGCGCGGCGGTCGTCGGATGGGGGCTCAACCTGCTCGGCTTCCACCCCTTCCACGTGCTCGGCACGCTGGTGTTCGTGAACGACGTCGTCGTCGCCGTCATCCTTGTGCCGTTCCTGCTGGAGGTTCTCTACCCGCGGGTCGCGCGGGCGCGGCTCCTCTACCGCGATCTGCTCGGGCCGCGCGCCCGGCCGCCGCGCTGGCGCGTCGCGCTCGGGATCGTCTTGGCGGTCGGCGGAACGGTCGCCGCCTTCGCGGCCGGCGAGCTGATCGCGAGCGGGTACTGGGTCGCGCCCTGGGCGCCGTGGCCGAGCCCGAGCGGCGCGCTCGCCGTCGGCCTCGGCCTCCTGCCGCTCCTCGCGGTCGCGGTCGGAGGTCTCGCGCTCCTGTGACGCCGGCCGTGAGCGTCCGCGGCCTCTCCTGCCGTTACGACGACGGCGACCGCCCGGCGCTCGCCGGCGTCGACTGCGAGCTGGCACCCGGCGCGCTCGCCGTCGTCATGGGCGCCACGGGCGCCGGCAAGTCGACGCTCGTCCGCTGTCTCACGCGCATCGTCCCGTGCTTCGTGCCCGGCGAGGTGACGGGCGAGGTCCGGCTCCTCGGCGACGCCATCGACGGCCGTCGGGTCGGCGAGCTGGCGGGCATCGTCGGCATGGTCTTCCAGGACTTCGAAGCGCAGCTCTTCTCGACCGACGTCACGCAGGAGATCGTCTTCGCGCTCGAGCAGACGGGCCTCCCGCCCGCCGAGATGCCGGCGCGCGTCCGCCAGGCGCTCGGACGCGTCGGGCTCGCCGGCTTCGAGGGCCGCGACCCGACGACGCTCTCCGGCGGCGAGAAGCAGCGCCTGGCCATCGCGGGGCTCCTCGCGCTCTGTCCGCCGATCATGCTCTTCGACGAGCCGACGACCGACCTCGACCCGGCGGGGCGCGCCGAGGTGTTCGACGTGCTCGCCGGGCTCCGCGCCGAGGGCGTGACGCTCCTCGTGATCGAGCACGACCCGGCCGCGGCGGCGGACGCCGACCTCCTCCTCTTCCTCCGCGAGGGACGGGTGTTCGCGAGCGGCCCGCCCGCCACGCTGCTCGGCAACGTGCGCGCGTGCGCGCTGGCCGGCGTGCGCCCCCCCGACGTGGCGCGCGTGTTCGCGGCGCTCGGCCTGCCCGACCCGCCGCTCGACCCGGCCGCGGCGGCGGCGCGGCTTCGCGCCGCGGGCCGCGTGCCGGTGCCCCCGCCGCCGCCCGCGCCGCCGCCCGCGCGCGCGCCGCTCCTCGCCGTGCGCGGGCTCCAGTACCGCTACCCCGACGGGCGCGTCGCGCTCACCGACGTCGACCTCACGATCGGGCGCGGCGAGTTCGTCGCGCTCATCGGC
>JBGQET010000148.1:0-8635 GCA_041496545.1 Binatia bacterium
CGTCGAGCGGGGCGAGGACCAGGTGCGCGTCGACGCGCGTGGCGGCGTCGAGCGTGCCCGCGAGCGTCACGCGGCTCCGCGCGCTGGCGAGCTGAACGCCGCTCGCCTCGAGGTGGGAGCCTGTGACGGCGAGGCGGCCGGACGCCGCGAGCGGCGAGACGGAGAGGCCGCGGGGCGTGGCGTGGAACGAAGCGACGTCGATCTCACGCGTCGCCGCGTCGAGACGGAGCCGCGCGTCGAGGGCCAGCGCCGTGAGCGCGAGGCGGCGCGGCGGCCGCGCCTCGGCGAGGGCGACCGCCACGCGACCGCCGGACACCAGGAGCCGGCGGATCTCGAGCGCGTCACCCCGCCCGCCACCGCCGCCGTGCGGCAGGCGCCAGCCGTCGGCGTCGTGCACGGCGCGGAGCCGGGGCCCGACGAGCGTCAGGCGGCGGAGCTTCAAGCGGCCGCGGAGGAGGGCGAGCGGCGCGTACACGGCCTCCACCCGCTCGACGCGTGCCACGGTGCGCCCGCCGTACGCGACCCGCAGGTCCTCGAGGACGAGCGAGCGGCCGAGCGTGCCGCCGACCTCGCCCACCCGGACGTCGGCCCCGAGCGCGGCGGCGAGCGAGGCGACGACGCGCGCCCGCATCCAGCCCCGGACCGTCGCGGTGCGGCTCGCGAGCCAGAGGCCGGCCGCGACGACGGTCAGGACGAGCGCGACCGCGACCGCCAGGCGTCCGAGGCGGCGCAAGGTCAGAACGTCGCCCCGATGCTCACGTGCACCTGCCAGCGCGAGTCGCCGTCGGGTGGCTGGACGGGAAAGCCGAGATCCAGGCGGAGCGGGCCGACGGGGGACCTGTAGCGCACGCCGAAGCCCGAGCCGTAGCGCAGGTCGCCGAAGGGGAAGTCGTTGCTCGCGAGCGCCACCTGCCCGGCGTCGAGAAAGACGGCGGCGCCGAACTGCTCGGTGATCGGGTGGCGCAGCTCGAGGGAGCCCTCGACGAGCGAGCGGCCGCCCACCGGCTCGTCGTGCACGAGCGGGCCGATGCGCCGGCGACCGTAGCCACGCACCGAGTTGAGGCCGCCCGCGTAGAAGCGCTCGTAGAGCGGGACCTCACCCGTGCCGCCCGTGACTTCGGCCGTGCCGAGCCGGAGCCGGGCCGCGCCGAGGAAGCGGCCGGCGAGCGGCTGGTAGAAGCGGCCGTCGCCGATCAAGCGGACGAAGCCGACGTCGCCGCCGAGGAAGTCGCCCACGGGCTCGACGGTGAGGCTCGACACCCAGCCGTGGCTCGGGTCGAGCAGGTCGTCGGTGGTGTTCCAGTCGAAGCCGAAGCCGAGGCCGGAGAGGAACGCGTTCGGCGGCGCGACGCCCGGCAGCAAGCGGCGCACCGCGGGCCGCACGCTGGAGAGCGAGTCGTACTCGAAGCGGTAGAAGGCGAAGCCGGTGACCTCGCGCGTCGCCTGCCACTCGAGACGCGGGCTCAAGCGCGAGCGGTCGAGCGTGAACGCGTCCTCCTCCTCCTGCTCCTCCGCGGCGAGGAGCCGGGTGCGCTGGTTCTCGCCGGGGAAGTGCGGCTGGAGGAAGTCGGCGGTGGCGGTGCGACGGATGGCGGAGGCGCGCGCGGTGAAGCCGAGCTGGCGCGCGTCGCCGAGGAAGTTGTAGTCGCGCCAGCTCGCGAGGCCACGCACCTCTTCCTCGGTGTCGTAGCCGACGCCGAGCCGGATCTCGTGCGGCGGCGCTTCCGTGACGCGGACGCGGACGCGGACGCCGACCGCCGGGTCGCGGCTCGGGTCCTCGTCGATGCGGATCGTGCTGAACAGGTTCAAGGCGGTGAGGTTCGCGCGCGCGCGCTCGAGGCGGCTCTGGCGGAAGGGGTCACCGGGATCGAAGGGCAGCTCGCGGCGGACGATCGCGGGGTCGACCGCGTGCGTGCCTTCGACCTGCACCTCGCCGAAGACGCACGGCGGGCCGCTGTCGACCGCGTACGTGACCCCCGCGGCGTTGCGCTCGACGTCGACCTCCGCCTGCTTCGTGACCCGCACCCGGGCGTAGCCGTGCTCGCGGTAGTAGGTGCGGAGTGTGGTGAAGGCACGGTCGTAGCTCTCCTGGGTGAAGACCTGGCCGCGCGCGATCGGCAGGTGATCGAGGAGCGTGGCGCGCTCGGCCTCGGGCAGCGCCTCGCCGCCGAGCGCCACGTCGACCCGCTCGACGAACACGGGCGGCCCCTCCTCGACGTACACGACCGCCGTGAGAACGTCGCCGCGGGCGGGCAGCTCGACGTCGGGGGCGATGCGGGCGGTGTAGTAGCCGTGTGTGCGGTAGAATTGCTGGAGCCGCTCGAGGTCGGTGCGGAAGGCGACCGGGTCGAAGAGGGGCGGGCGGCGCCAGATCGTGAACCAGGGGTTCACCGTGGTCACCATGGCGCGCCGGAGGAGGCGCGACGGGAGTGCGTGGTTGCCGGCGAAGCGCAGCGCGCCGAGCCGCCAGTCGCGCGCGACGTCGAGCGCTTCGAGCGGCACGGCCCGGGCGGGCAGGGGCACCAGCGCCGCCACCAGCACCACGACCCCCGCCAGCCGTCCCATGGGAGCCCACTCGTAACAGGCCGCACCCGGACTGCAATCCCGAGCGCCGCCTTTGCGCCGGCGTTCGGCGGAAACTCGACGCCCGTCGCCGGGCGCACGTCACACGCGCGGGCGCGAGCGGTGGCAGGCCGCTTGCTCCTCACGCCGCCCATGCCTGCATCCGGACCCACTCTTGACGACCGCCCCCGGAAAAGGATCCTCGACGACGCGGGGTCCGTCTCGGCCGCCATCGAGCGCGATCGAGCGGCAGTCCCCCCGCCCGGGGAGGCCGGGATGGCAGAGGACACCTTGACCGTCGTCGACAACCGCACCGGCCAGCGCTACGAGCTGCCGATCGCGGACAATGCGATCCGCGCCACCGACCTGGCGAAGATCCGGGTGAAGCCGGACGAGCCCGGGCTCGTCAGCTACGACCCCGCGTTCATGAACACGGCGTCGTGCAAGAGCCGCATCACCTACATCGATGGCGACAAGGGCATCCTCCTCTACCGCGGCTACCCGATCGAGCAGCTCGCCGAGCGGAGCACCTTCCTCGAGACGGCGTACCTCGTCCTCAAGGGCGAGCTGCCGAACGCCGAGCACCTCGCGCAGTGGACCCGCAACGTCACCATGCACACCATCGTCCACGAGAACATCAAGGCGTTCATGGACGGCTTCCGCTACGACGCGCATCCGATGGGCATGCTGGTCGCCACCGTCGGCGCGCTCTCCACCTTCTACCCGGACGCCAAGCGCATCCAGGACCCGGAGTCGCGCCGCGTCCAGACGCACCGGCTGGTCGCCAAGATGCCGACCATCGCCGCCTTCGCCCACCGCCACGCGATCGGCATGCCGTACGCGTATCCCGACAACGAGCTCTCCTACACGGGCAACTTCCTGAACATGATGTTCAAGATGACCGAGCTCAAGTACAAGCCGAACCCGGTCATCGAGAAGGCGCTCGACGTCCTCTTCATCCTGCACGCCGACCACGAGCAGAACTGTTCCACGAACGCCATGCGCTCGGTCGGCAGCTCGCAGGTCGACCCGTTCTCGGCCCTCGCGGGCGCGTGCGCCGCGCTCTACGGCCCGCTCCACGGCGGCGCCAACGAGGCGGTGCTCCGCATGCTGACGGAGATCGGCTCGGTGCAGAACATCCCGGCGTTCATCGCGCGCGTGAAGAAGGGCGAGGGCCGGCTCATGGGCTTCGGCCACCGCGTCTACAAGAACTTCGATCCGCGCGGCAAGGTCATCAAGCGGCTCGCCGACGAGGTGTTCGAGGTGACCGGCCGCAACCCGCTCATCGACATCGCGCTCGAGCTGGAACGCATCGCGCGCGAGGACGAGTACTTCATCAAGCGGAAGCTCTACCCCAACGTCGACTTCTACTCGGGCATCATCTACCAGGCGATGGGCCTCCCGGTGGACATGTTCCCCGTCCTCTTCGCCATCCCGCGCACCGCGGGCTGGATCGCGCAGTGGCTCGAGATGGTCGTCGACGAGGAGCAGAAGATCGCGCGCCCGCGGCAGATATACCTGGGCTCGGGCCCGCGCGACTACGTGCCGATCGAGCGTCGGCCGAAGAGCCAGCCGGCCGCGTAGACCCAGGCGTCGGGGGCGTCGGTTCCTAACGCGGCGTGCGGCAGCGGGAGGCGGATCGAGAGCCAGGCGCCGCGGTCCGACGCGATCGACACCGTGCCGCCGAGGGCGCGGACGCGCTCGTGGATGCCGATCAGGCCGAGGCCGGAGTGGCCGGAGGCGCGGAGGCCGACGCCGTCGTCCTCGATGTCGAGACGCAGCTCGCGGTCCCGCGCCGCCAGGCGCACGCGCACGCGATGCGCCTGGGCGTGGCGCGCGACGTTGGTGAGCGCCTCCTGCGCGATGCGGTAGAGCGCGGTCTCGAGCTCGGGCGGCAGCCGCTCGGGGAGGCCGTCGACGGAGAGGCTGGTGGCGATCTCGTGCCGGTCCGCGAACGCCTTCAGGTGCGCGTCGAGCGACGGCACCAGGCCGAAGTCGTCCAGCACGACCGGCCGGAGGAGCCCGGACAGCTCGCGGATCCCCGTGAGCGTCTTGCCCACCACCTGGCGCGCCTCCGCGATGCGGGCCTTGTACGGCGCGCCGTCAGCGACCAGCGCGCGCTCGAGCAGCCAGAGGTAGGAGTTGACGGCGCTGAGCGACTGCCCCACCTCCTCGTGAAGCTCGCGGGAGATGCGCCGGCGCTCGTCCTCCTGGATCGACATGAGACGGGCCGAGAGCGCGGCCAGCTCGCTCTCGCGGTGCGCGAGGCTCGAGCGGAACTGTTCCAGCATCCCGGCGCTCGCCGTGGCGATGAGGGCCCCCACCACGAGGCCGCCGAGGAGCAGCGGCGTGGGCTCCTCCTTGCCGCCGAGCGGCGCGGCGTTCGCCGCGACGAGCGCGAAGGCGCCGCACACGAGGCTCGAGACCACGACGGTACGGCGCCAGCTCCAGTCGAAGAAGACGACGCTCGCCATGAGCCCGATGGTCAGGCTCACGGCGACCAGGCCCATCTCGCGGGGCGACAGCCAGAGGTACAGCTCGGTGTCGAGGATCCAGGCGAGGACGAGGCCGAGGATCAACCGGTCGAGGAGCTTCTCCGAGATGCGGCTGTAGCTCGCGAGCAGCGCGGCGGTGGTGAGGGCGAGGTGGACGACCCAGATACCGAGGATGGCCGGCAGCTCCGCGGCCGGGTGGTAGTGGACCGAGAGCGGCAGGAGCAGCGCGTCCGCGGCGAGCGACACGAGGGCGGCGGTGCGCAGCCGCTGGCGCAGCACGTCGGTGTGCGTCGATCCCCCCATGGACGAGCGGCGCCCGACATACTCTCAGCGTCGAAGCTTCGCAAAACGCGAAGGCGTGAGAGTGCCCCCCGGGAAGATGGGAGACACCGCCGCCGGCCGTCTATCCGGCGGCCGCCGCCCAGTTGCCGTGGAAGCCGTACGGCACGCGATGCGGCAGCCGCACCACCCCGATCGGCTCCCCCGCGATGTGCTCCGCGTCCAGGATGTAGAAGTCACTCGCCTGGCGGGCCCGGTCGTACACGAGCGTCACCACGTACCCCGCGGCCTCCGCGGCGTCGGGGCCGCGGGGGATGAAGAGGGGTTCGCCCACCCCGTTGCCGGGGCCGAAGTCGCGGCTCTCGACCGTGCCGCGCGCGAGGTCGTAGCGGCGGAGGGCGGTGAAGTAGGGGAGGCGGTCGTCGTCCCGCGCCGGTCCCTTGGCCGCCATGTAGCCGAAGCGGTGGGCGCGGCCGAGGCGGCGCTCGTCGACGCGCGGGAACTCGGTGGTGGCGTCGTCGAGGGGCTCGGAGCGCACCCCGCCGCGCGCGAGGTCGATGCGCCAGCGGTGCAGGCGGGCGGAGTTCTCGTCGGTATAAGCCGGATCCCGCGCCGCGTTCGCGCCCATGAAGTCGAGGCGGCCGTAGCGCGCGACGTCGAGCACCAGCGTGCCGTTCTCCTCGTAGGCGTTCATGGGGTGGAAGACGTACGAGGCATCGGTCTCGAACCAGCGGACGTCGGCGTTGCCGCCGGCGCGCGGCATGACGCCGAGGCGCGTGCCCCGCTCCGGCTCCCACGAGAAGACGCCGCCGCGCTCGGCGATCCGCTCGAAGCTGAACACGAGCGGGCAGAGGATGAAGACGACGTGGTCCGCGGTGATCGCGAAGTCGTGCATCATCGACGGCCACGCGACGTCGATCGGCTCGCTGCGGACGAGCCGCCCGGCGCGGTCGGCGACGTGGTACTGGAGGTAGGGCGGAAAGGGCGAGTAGCCGAAGAAGAGCATCTCGCCCGTTTCGGGGTCGAGCTTCGGGTGGGCGGTCATGGGGCCGGCGAGCCGGCCGTCGAAGGCGAACTCGCCGAGCGTCGCCAGCGTGTCGGGCGCCATCTGCGTCGGCAGGCAGGCCTCCATGAGGGCCAGCAGGCGGCCGGCGTGCCAGACGATGTTCGTGTTGGCGGTGTTCTTGATCATCGGGATCTCGCTCGGGCTGAAGTCGAGCAGTCCGGGATAGTGGGCGCGGCCGGCGGCGCGCTCCTCGGCGAGCCCGCGGCTCGCGACCCAGCGGTTGCGGTAGGAGGCGCGCCCGTCGTGCAAGCGGATGGCGTGGATCATCCCGTCGCCGTCGAACCAGTGGTAGAGGCCGGGCGGCTCGTAGGCGGGGTTCGGCCCGTTGCGGAAGTAGGTGCCGTCGAGGTCGCGCGGGATCTCGCCCATCACCTCGAGGTCCGGGGCCTCGCCTTCGAGGCGCCAAGGCGCGAAGTTGCCTTGGAGCAGGGGGTTCAGGTCCGACTCGCGTGGCTTCATCGGCGGCTCCTCCTCGGGGCGCGCGCGGGGCGCGTCAGCTTGGCGATGGTGGCGTCGCGCACGAGCCCGACGGCGGGCGCGCGTGGCATGAGATACCCGGCGATCACGAGCGACGTCGCGCCGTGCATGGCGGTCCACAGCGCGGCGGTCGCGTCCTCGACCGGCACGGCGAGGCGCCCGGCCGCGGCGACGGTGGCCACCAGCCGGCCGAGGCCCGCGTAGGACGCCGCGCCGGCGGGCGTCCGGCGCGGCGCGACCCGCTGGAACATGAGCCGGTAGTGCTCGGGGTGCGCGCGGCCGTACGCGACGTAGTAGTCGAAGGCCTGCCGCACGCGCTCCACGACGTCCGCGGGCAGGCGGCGGTGGTGGGAGCCGCGGTCGAAGGCGGCGAAGCAGTCGTCGACCGCGCGGTCGACGAGCGCTGCCTTGTCGCCGAAGTGGTGGTAGACGGTGGGCGGCGTCACGCCGGCGCGGGCGCACACCTCGCGGATGTTGAGGCCCTCCTCGCCGACCGAGGCGAGCAGGTGCTCGACGGCGTCGAGGATGGCGCGGCGGGTGGCGGCGGAGGCGCGATCGCGGGGGCGGGCGGGCTGGCGGACGGCGGGGGCGGCGGCCACGGGGCCCGCTATAACGGCGCTATATTACCATGTCAAGGCGGGGCGTCAGAGGAGGATCGCGACGAGCTGCGCCGCGCCGGCGACGATCGCCACCACGCCGACCGCCGTCGCCAGGCGGTCGCCGCGGCGCCACACCTTCTCGACGAAGATGACGAGGGCGATGCCGACCATGGCGGCGAGGTTCATCACCCCGACGGCGAGCTGCATCGCCATCAGGGCCCAGCAGCACGCGGCGCAGTAGGCGCCGTGGTGGAGCCCGAGGCGGAAGGCGCCGCGCCAGCCCGGGCGCCAGCCTTGGGCGACGAAGGAGAGGGGACTCCGGCAGTGCGCCAGGCAGCGGAGCTTCCAGGGGGTGCACTGCCAGACGCCGGAGACGACGAGCGCCAGGCCCGTCGCGGCGGGCACGGCGCGGCTGACGGCGGGCGAGCGCATGGCGGCGGTCGCGAGGACGACGCCGCCGAGATACGCGATCACGCCGAAGAGGAGCCACACCGCGAAGTACCCGCAGAGGAGCACGGTCTCCGGCGCGACGCGCTCGCCGGCCGGGGCGCGCACGAGGCGGACGCGGCGGTGGAGCAGCACCATCGGCATGGCGGAGGGGAGCATCATCGCGATCATCATGACCTCCCACATGCCGAGGAACATCAGCGCGGCGCCGAGCGCGGTCTGGCCGGGCATCGGCATCCAGGCCATCGACATCGCCCAGCCGCCGGGCATCGGCATGGAGCCGGCCATCGCACGGCCGCCCCGCACCGTCGCCACCCAGCACGCCGCGGTGACGACGGCCGCGGTGACGAGCGCCACCGCCAGCGGCCCGCGCTCGGCGTCGTCCGGGACGGCGCTAGCCATCGAGCGCGACGACCGGGTCCCCGACGCGCACCGGACCCTCCGCCTCGACGGTCGCGTACGCGCCGAGGTTGCCGTCGTGCCGCTCGACGGCGGCGCGCAGGATGCCCGGGTCCTTCGGCAGGTCCTCCTGCGCGACCGTGGTCATGACGCAGCGGATGGTCGGCATGAAGATCCGGAGGCGCATCCGCTCCCCGACCGCGAGCAGGCGGCCGACGAGCGCGTCCTCGACGAAGTCGACGCGCGGGCCGCAGTCGACGAGCAGGTTCGGACGGAAGCGGCGCGGGTCCACCCGACCGGCGGGGTAGAGC
>JBGQET010000149.1:0-8543 GCA_041496545.1 Binatia bacterium
AACGACCTCGACCACCACGCAGCCGACCACGACCAGCACCACGACGTCGACCACCTCGACCACGACGCAGCCGACGACGACCACGACGACGTCCACCACCTCGACCACCACGACATCGACGACGACGACCACCACCTCGACCACGACCACCACCAAGCCGACCACCACCAACACCACGACCTCGACGACCACGACGACGACCACCACCACCTCGACCACGACGTCCACCTCCACCACCAGCACCACGACCTCGACCTCGACCTCGACGTCGACCACCACCAAGCCAACCACCACCAGCACCACGACCTCGACCAGCACGACGAGCACCACGGTGCCGACGACGACCTCCACCTCCTCCACCACCACGACGTCGACGAGCACTCAGCCGTCCACGACCACCTCTTCCACCTCGACCTCGACGGGCCCCCCGACCACCACCACGACGCTGCCCCCGCTCGTCACCTGCAAGCGGGAAGCGACCTTCGCGTCCGTCGACTGCCGGCTGGTCGAGCTCGGCCCGCTCCTCACTCCCGTCGGCACGGGCAAGACGCACACCCGGGTGGTCACGCCGGTGAACGATGCGCGGGCCAAAACCCAGGCCGCCGCCGCGGCGGCGGGCGGCCGCAAGCGCAAGCTGCTGCTCGGCAAGGCGATCTCTTTGCTCGGCCGCTTCGACTCGCGGCTACGCGGCCTCGGCAAGGTGGTCGACGCCACCCTCCGCGCCGACCTGCTGGCGCGGAGCCGCGACCTGAAGATCGACCTGCGCGCGCTGCGCGCGTTCTAGGCGAAGTCGATCGCGATCACGGTCGCCCACGGATCGAGGGCGGCCTCCGGCACCTCGATCGTGAGCTCGCCGAGCGGGTCCGGGTTGAAGAAGGTGTCGACGATGGCGCAGCGGCTCTCGTGCGCGAGCGGCGTCGCGGAGCCGAGCGCGCGCACGGCCCGCACGCGTTCGATCGGCACACCGCGGACCGTCACGCTCTCGTACGGGCGCATCAGCAGGTGGAGGTACACGCGGTCACCGCGCCGGGTGGACGGGCCGTAGAACTGCCACGGGGCGAGGCCCGCCGTCGTGCCGACGACGGACTCGGCGTGCCGGCCCATCCACTCCTCGAGGACCGCGAGGCGCGCGGTGATCGGGGGCGGCAGCCGGCCGTCACCCATCGGCCCCACGTTCAGCAGCAGGTTTCCGCCCCGACCCGCGACCTCGCAGAGCGTGTGGACGAGCCGCCGCGCGGACTTCCACCGGCCGTCGTCCGGGTTCCAGCCCCAGCTCTCGTTGATCGTCATGCACGTCTCCCACGCGCGACCGGGCGGCTCGGGCGGGATCATCTGCTCGGGCGTGTCGAAGTCGCCGGCGCCGGGGAGGCGGTCGTTCACCAGGCAGTCGGGCTGGAGGGCGCGGATCGTCTCGCGCAGCTCGAGGCTCCGCCACTCCTCGGGCGCGCGCTCCCAGCCGCCGTCGAACCAGAGCACGTCGATCGGGCCGTAGCGCGTCAAGAGCTCCCGCACCTGGCCGTGCATGAGGTCGACGAACCGCGCCCAGGCCTCGGGCGTCGCGCGGCGGCCCTGGCCGAAGCGGTACGGCCGGTCGAGGTCGGTCATCGCCGGGTAGTCGGGGTGGTGCCAGTCGGAGAGCGAGAAGTAGAGGCCGACGCGGAGACCCTCGGCGCGCACCGCCTCCACGTACTCCGCCACGAGGTCGCGCCCGTAGGGCGAGCGCATCACCGAGAAGTCGGTGAGGTGGGTGTCGAAGAGCGCCCAGCCGTCGTGGTGCTTGGCGGTGAGCACGACGTACTGCATGCCGCAGCGCCTGGCCGCGCGCGCCCACTCGCGCGGCGCGCCGGGCTCCGGCGCGAAGGTCCGCGCGGTCGCGTGATAGTCCGCGACCCGCACGTCCTGGCAGGCGGGCAGCACCGGGATGCCGCCCACCAGCGGCCACGACAGCTCGAGGCCCCGCTGGCTCACGTGGCTCCAGTGCACGAACAACCCGAAGCGCGCGTCGTCGAACCAGGAGGCCATGCACGCCCGGCGACGCTCAGGCCTGCGCGGCGGGCGGCGCTGCCGCGGGCGCGGCGACGTACGGCTCGACCGCCGGCGCGGCGGGCGTCCGCGTGGCGAGCAGGAGCGCGCCGCCCATCGCCAGCTCGAAGGCGCCGGAGAGCCAGCCGAGGAGGCCGGGGTCGCCGTCCACGAAGGCGCCGAGCCCGCGGGCGGCGCACGCGCCGAGCCAGACGAGCGCGATGAAGACGAGCCGACCGGCTTGCGCCGCCGGGTTCCGGGCCGCGAGCAGGGTGTAGACGCCGAGCACGAGGAAGACGCCCCCGTAGGTGGCGCGGACCTCGCCGAGCGTGGCGAGGGGGTGCGTGCCGCTCTGGATCCCGAAGCCGAGCACCGTGGAAACGACCCGCTCGGGGGCGAGCAGGCCGACGAGCGCCAGGAGAACGGTGACCGCGCCGACGACACCGGTCGTGAGCCGTGGGTTCATGCCCCTCTCGATTCCCGGACGGGGCCGTCCTGTCAAGTGACGGGCCCCTCGTGCTTGATTCTCGGGGACGCTCGGGCGCACGATGCGCGTGTGACCTCTCCGCTCGCCCAGCGCCCCCGGCTCCGCGGCGTCTCCCATCAGTATGCCTTCTTCATCTCGCTCGTGACCGGCGCGATCCTCGTCCTCACCGCCCCCACCCGGCGGGCGACGCTGGCCGCCGCCGTCTACGGCGCCAGCGTGTCGGCGCTCTTCGGGGTGAGCGCCCTCTTCCACCGCGTCACCTGGTCGCCCGGCGCGCGACGCTGGATGGGGCGGCTCGACCACGCCAGCATCTGCCTGCTGATCGCGGGCACGTTCACGCCCTTCGGCGTGCTGGCGCTCTCCGGCACGCTCGCCGTCGTGCTGCTCAGCGTGGTGTGGGGCGGCGCGGTCGCCAGCATCGGGCTCCACGCGCTCTGGATCGACGCGCCGAAGTGGCTCTCCGCCGCCGTCTACCTCGTGCTCGGCTGGGCGGGCATGAGCGGCGTGCCGCAGCTCCTGGCGCACGCCGGCTGGACGCCGACCGTGCTGTTCCTCGCGGGCGGATTGCTCTACTCCGCCGGCGCGCTCGTCTACGCGCTCCGCCGCCCCGACCCCGTGCCCGCCGTCTTCGGCTACCACGAGGTGTTCCACGCCCTCGTGATCGCCGCCGCCGCGACCCACTACGCCGCGGTCGCCTTCTACATCGTCCCGCTCAGTTGACGCACCGATTCACCAGCGTGCCGATGCCCTCGACGGTGCTGGTGATCACCTCGCCCGGCTTCAAGTAGCGGCGCGGCTCGCGCGTCGAGCCGACCCCGGCCGGTGTGCCGGTGAAGATGATGTCGCCCGGCTCGACGGTGCACATCGCGGAGATGAACTCGATCAGCTCGGGGACGGCGAAGATCAGGTCGCTGGTGCGCGCGTCCTGCATGCGCTCGCCCCCGACGTCGCAGGTGAGGGCAAGGTCGTTCGGGTCCCGGAAGGCGTCGAGCGTGACCAGCGCCGGGCCCGTCGGGCCGTAGGTGTCGATCGACTTCCCCATGCAGAACTGCGGCGGGCGGTCGGCGAACTGCTGCTTGCGGTCCGAGATGTCCTGTCCGGCGGTGTACCCGGCCACGTGCTCGAGGGCGCGGTTCGCCGGGATGCGCCGTCCGCCGCGGCCCATCACGACGACCAGCTCCACCTCCCAGTCGACGAGCGCCGAGGAGAGCACGACGTCGGCGCGCGGCCCCACCAGGCAGCTCGGGAACTTGGTGAAGACCATCGGCGAGGTGGGCATGTCCATGCCGGCCTCCTTCACGTGCCCGCGATAGTTCACCCCGATCGCGAACACCTTCGCGGGCCGCGTCACGGGCGGCCCGAGCGTCGCCTCGTCGAGCGGCGCCTCGGCCGCGCCGGCGCCGGCGCCGCGCGCCCAGTCGAGGAACGCGTCCCAGCGCGCCAGCGCCGCCATCGGGTCGGCCGGGAAGCGGCCCCCCGACGCGCGCTCGACATCGACCACGCCGCTCCCGACGACGAGGCTCGCCCGTCCCTTCACATTCGCCAGCCGTACGCTCATGGACGATTCCCTCTCTCCTCCGGCGGTCGTGCGCCCCGGAAGGCCAGGTAGAGGAGGACGTCATACAAAAGCTTCATGCCGGCGCCAACGAGGAAGGGCGTCCCCAGCGACAAGCCCTGCATGGCCGCGCCGGCGAGGAAGGGCCCCACCGCCCAGGCCCCGAGGCGCACCAGGTGGGTCACACCCGAGGCGACGACGCGCTCCTCGGGCCCCACCACCGCCATCACGTAGGACTGCCGGGTCGGCACGTCCATCTCGACCAGGCCCTCGCGCACGAGGAAAAGCGCCGCCGCGACCCCGAAGGTCGGCGCGAACGGCACGGTGACGAGCAGCAGGCTCGACGGCACGTGCGTCAGCACCATGGTGTTCAGGAGCCCGATCCGCCGCGCCAGCCAGGCAGCGACGAGATGCGAGACGGCGTTGGCGACCCGCGCCCCGAAGAAGAGCAGGCTGATCGCGGCCGCGCCGACGCCGAAGCGCTGCTGGAAGAAGACGGCGAGGAGCGCCGTGGCGATGAAGCCGCCGCCCAGGCTGTCGAGCGCGAAGAGCGAGGAGATCCGCCAGAGGACGCGGCGGGTCGCCGGCGAGACGCGCGCCGGAGGGCCGCCGGGTGCATCCACCGCCGCCGAGAGGCCGCGGTAGAGCGGCACGGTCGCCAGCACGAGGAGCGCGTAGAGCCCGACCGACCAGCGGAGCGCCGGCAGCGGCTCCGCGCCGAGGCGGCCGAGCACCGCCGGCAGCCCCGCGAGAAGAGCGCCGAGCGCGTGCCCCGCGTCCTGGAGGACATTGTACCAGGCGAAGGCACGCGTGCGCGCCGCGTCGGGCACGGTGGCGGGCAGCATCGCCTGCTCGACGACGAGCGCGGCGCCGCGGTCGCGGCCCATCCCGTTCACCATGCCGGCGAAGGCGGCGAGCCCGACGACGAGCGGGCTCGAGGCGACGGCGAGCGCGGCGCCGCCCGCCGCGCCGAGGAGCGCCAAGTCGACGAGGAGACGGCGGCGGCCGAGGCGGTCCGCCGCGACGGTGGCGAGGAGCGCCGCGGCCGCCGCGCCCGCCAGGCCGGTGCCGACCACCACGCCGATCGCGGCCGGCGAGAACGCGAGGCGCGCGAGGTACAAGCCGACCAGGACGCCGGCCATGCCGGTGGCGAGCGCGCGCACGAAGGCGGTGGTGTAGAGGAGGCGGCGGTCGCGCACCGCGCCCCCTCTCGCACGGCTCGCGACCGACCGCCAGCGTCCGGCTGCTACGAGTCGCAGCGCACGAGCAGCTCGTTCACCACGTTGCGCAGCGCGCGTGAGACGGGATCGGCCATGTTCGGGTTGCGCGTCGCGTTGACGCCCCGGCCGACGCAGCTCGACTCCGGGTCGATCGCGCACGAGCCGGCGACGAACTGCTTGCCGCCGTTCATCTTCGCGACCGCGGTCGGATCGACGCCGCCGCCCTGCTTGCCCTGGTCGACGATGAGCGCCTGGTTGACGTCGATCACACCGTCGCCGGTCTGCGTACCGCCGTCGAGCACCAGGATCGGAGCGATCGGATGCGCGAGCACCGTGATGACGCCCGTCTTGCCCGGCCCCAGGGCGGGCGACGGCTGGTCGTTGCGGACCTCGGCGAAGCTGAGATCGATCATCACGCCGCCCGTCAGCAGCGGCCCGTTGGTGCCGTGCGCGGTGAACGCGATGTTCTCGGAGATGTCGATGCAGGCGTGATCGAAGTCGATGTTGTCGTCGGCCTCGACCGTCAGGTTGCTCTCGTTCTCGCCGCGGAACTTGTTGCTGCAGGTGCCGGGGCAGTCGCACGTCTGGGGGTCGGGCGGAGTCGTGAAGCCGCCGGCCAGGACGCTGCCCTGGTTCGAGGTGAACTTGTGAAGGTCGCGCGGGCCGCGCGTCTGGAAGGTGCTGCAGATGAGGGTGACGTCGCCCTCGGCGGTCAGCTTGATGACGTTGCCGAAGAAGAAGGCGTGATCGATCTTCACCTGACAGGGCTGGCCCGTGTTCGGGTTCACCGTCGGCTGGAGGCAGGTGAAGCTCACCGGCGCCCCTGCCGAGGTGACCTGCGAGCCACCGACCGTGTCGACCGCGATGTCGCCGCACGCTACGGCGCGGATGCCGCCGTTGCTGTTGCCGTCGTCGAGTGTCGCGCCCTTGAGCGTGATGGTGGCGGTGAACGGATCGGGGTCGATGCAGATGTCCTGCGTGTTGTTCGTCTTGCCGGCGAAGAGCCGGATGCCCGAGATGCCGGTCGTCATGATGCCGCCGCCGGCCGTGCCGTCGACGGTGATCGAGTGCGCCTTGATGGTGACGGAACGGCCCTTCAGCTGACAGAGAAGGACGACGTCGTCGTTCGGCGCGTTGATGTTGATGTCGTTGCTGGGGCCGTTCAAGTCCGGCGGGCAGCTTGGTTACTCGCGCCCCGCCGACCGCCCACGTACTACGATGCCATGGCGTTGAACGCCACGGCATGTGCGCTAGCACGCCGGCCTGCGTCGCCGCCACGCGCAGGGGCGACGTGTTCATCGGCGGCTTCGTCGTCGCGGATCGAGGGAGCGGCCGCATCCGCCGCATCGCGCGGATGCGAGTGCATGCTGAGCCCGAGTTCGACCGTCACGGATGCCGATCGAGGTCCGGCTGATCGGCCGCCGCCGGATGCTCGTCGCCGACCGCGGCACGCAGCGCGTCCGCTTCGCGGTACCGGTGATGCCCCGCGCACTGAGTCTCGCCGGCGCGTCGCTCGTAGGTGCGGCGAATGCATCTGCCTATCCTCCGCCGAGATCGCCCGGCTCGTCGAGCAGCTCAAGTGGAAGGCCGACAAGACGACGCACGCTGACGATCACGGATGTCACCTTCGGCGGGTTCAGCGCACCCTGGGGTGGGTTGTACGGTCGGTTCAGCCTCGGCACGAGCGGCGTCACCGGCGCGTTCACCGGCGGCGACAACGGCGCGACGTCGAGCAACATATCGGCCACCAGCCAGGACATCGGCGAGATCGTCGCGGAATGCCAGTCGCCGACCGGGCTCAAGAAGATCAACACCGGCCTCGGCCAGATCAAGCTCCAGTAGTGGATGACGGCCGTCGCCTCGCCGCGCTCCATGTGTCCCAAGCATGCAGCGCCGGCGAACGGCACCCCTAGATCTCGCGCAGCCATTGCGGCGGGCGACGAACGCTCGTACGCCCTCATCGAACGCCATCGACTTGAGGAGGACACCCATGGGCAAGCTCACGCAGTGGGGGGCGGGCGCCGCGGCGCTCGCGCTCGCGGCGGCCGTCCCGGTCCGCGCCGACGTCGTCCCCGGGGACCGCATCACCGCCGAGACCGTCGACCGCGCCAAGGACCTGATCTCCCCCGGCCTCGAGTGGTGCGTCCGCCACGGCTGGCCCATCACGGTCCGTGAGCCCCGCCAGGTCCCCTGGCCCCAGGCCTACCGCGACGCGACCGAGAAGTTCGCCGCGCAGGTGAAGCTCTCCGCCGACGGGCTCACCGTCCAGAACTACGTCGCCGGGCAGCCCTTCCCGAACATCGACCCCAAGGACCCGCAGGCGGCGCTCAAGATCATGTGGAACTACAACTACGGCTTCGTCACCACCGACGACGTCGACCTCCGCAACTTCGACGCCGACACGGGCTCGGTCCCCGCCAACGGGCACATGACCGTCGAGCGCCACTTCCTCCTCGACCACCTCCGCCGGCTCTTCTGGACCGGCCGGCTCTACGTCGACCCCAAGCCGGAGAAGCCGAACCCCAACGGCTTCCGCGCGCAGCAGGGGATCTACCCGATCCTCGAGCCGTTCGACCTGAAGGGCGTCGGCGGACTCTTCAACCGCTACATCGACTCGGCGAAGCAGGACGACTCCTGGCTCTACCTCCCGTCGCTCCGCCGGGTCCGCCGGCTCTCCAGCGCGCAGCGCTCCGACGCGCTCTTCGGGCAGGACACCGACGTCGACAGCTTCGGCGGCTACGCGGGGCAGATCGCCTGGATGGACTGGAAGTTCCTCGGCGAGCGCGAGGTCCTGAGCGTGATGCACGGCGAGCACTACCCCGTGAAGTGGGACGAGAAGGTGGACTGGGCCTTCGACGAGCGCTGGGAGAAGCGCAAGGTCTGGACCGTCGAGGGGACCTCCAAGCTCCCGCAGTACGCCTTCTCGAAGCGGGTGATCTTCGTCGACAAGGAAACCTGGACCATCCCGTTCTCGGACATCTACGACCGCTCGGGCGAGCTGTGGAAGATCTGGGTCAACGACTTCAGCTTCCGGAAGAAGGCCGAGGGGACGAACGCCATCGAGTATCCGGACGAGATGGGCTTCGCGCCCGCGATCGTGATGGTCGACATGCAGCTCGAGCACGCCACCAAGGCGTCGCTGCCGAGCCCGCGCTTCCCCGGCGAGCAGGGCTGGTACTTCAACCAGGGTGAGAAGGGCGGGATCACCGACGACTGGTTCACGGTCGCGGCGCTCGTCAACGCGGGGCACTGAATGCTT
>JBGQET010000150.1:0-8383 GCA_041496545.1 Binatia bacterium
CCGGGCGCGCCTGCCGCCACCAGCCGCGCCCGCACCTCGGCGGGGTCGAGGCCGGCGCCCGCGACGTTCCGGAGGTGGGGCAGGACGGACTCCTTGTAGGTCATCATCTGCGCGATCTTCCGGAAGAAGGTCGCCACGCCGCGCGGGCCGGTCAGGTCGGGGCGGATCTGGTCGGTGAGCCACGCGTCGGTGTTGGCGTTGGCGAAGCCGAAGAAGGAGTCGAGCGAGCGCGGCACGCTGAAGTCGAGCCGGGTGTGATCGTCGGTCACCAGCGGCCCGCCGTCCGCGAAGGCGCGCGCTTCGTCGTCGGCGCGCACGAAGTGGGCCAGGAAGGCGTACGCGTCCGGCACCCCGATCGACGCCAGGTCGGCCGCCACCGCGGGCGCGGCGACGCGGCCGAGGAGGAGCGGCAGGTCGGGGTCGTGGGGCTCGACGCTGCCGTTGACGACCCACGAGTAGCGCAGCGGCCCGTGCCAGATGCTGACGTGCGGAAAGACGTCGGCCACGGTGCGCACCAGGAGCCGGAGGTCGGGCTCGGGCGTCATCACGATGTTGACCCAGATACTGAAGATGCCGCCGGGACGGAGGTGCGCACGCGCCAGCTCGTAGAACTCGCGCGTGTAGAGGTTCACCACCCCGGCGGTGTGCAGCTCTGGCGGGTCGAGCCGGATGACGTCGAACCGCTCGGGCGTGCCGAGCAGGAAGTTGCGGCCGTCGGCGATGGTGAGCCGCACGCGCGCGTCGGCGAGCGGGTCGCGGTTGGTGGTCGCGAAGAACGGCGCCGCCGCCACCACCCCCGGGCTCAGCTCGACCGCATCCACCCGCTCGATCGGGTGCTGGAGCACGGCGGACAGGCTGTTGCCGACCCCGAAGCAGATGCTCAGCACGCGACGCGGATCGGGGTGGAGGAGCAGCGGGATGTGGGCGTACATCCGATCCTCGCGGACCGTCATGGTGCCCGCCGTGCCGCGCCCGTCGCCGAAGCGGATCATGCGCTCGCCGCGCGCGTCCTGGGTCACCATGACGGTGTCGGTCACCTCTTCGCGGTAGAGGAGGAGCGGTCCAAAGCGCTTGGCGAAGCCGGCCTCGAACAGGTCGCGCGGCAGGACGAGGGTCAGCGCGGCGGCGCCCGCCGCCGCGACCACCGCGAGCGGCGCGCCCGCACGGCCGGCGGCCCCCAGCGCGAGCGCCGCGCCGAGCAGCAGGTTCGTCGCCGCGAGCGCGACGAAGCTCCCTCGCATGCCGAGCGCCGGCAGGAGGCCGAAGCCGACGACGACGGCGCCCGCGATGGCGCCCAGCGTGTTGGCGGCGTACGCGACCCCGAGCCGCGCGCCGAGCACTTCGGCGCGCTCGACCACCGCGCGCGCCACGAGCGGAAAGGTGGCGCCGAAGAGGAACGTCATCGGCAGCAGCACGGCGCCCGCCTCGGCGAAGATCAGCGCCACGACGCGCGGCCACGAGCCAAGCCCGCCCATCGACGCGGCGACGCGCGGGACGAGCGTCTCGTAGTGCGCGTAGAGCCGCAGCGCCGCGACCGCGCCGGCGCCGATCGCGACCTCGACCGCGGCGAGCGCGAGGATCGGTCGCCGCACCCGCCCGGCGACGCGCCCCACGGCCGCGCTCCCCGCCGCGAGGCCCGCCAGGAAGACCGCGAGCATGGCGCTGTAGGCGTAGGTCGAGTTGTGCGTGAACGGCTCGAGCGCGCGCGTCCAGAGCACCTCGTAGCCGAGCGCGGTGAACCCCGACACCGCGAAGGCCAGGCAGACGAGCAGGACGGAGCGCGGCATGCGGGGCGTCGCCATCGCCGCCACCGCCGCCGGCCGCGGCCGCGCGAGCGAGATCGCCGTCACGCCGACGCCCACGCTCGCCATCACCGCCGCCCCGTTCGTCGCCGCGAGACCCCACGCCGGCACGAGCACGAAGCCCGCCGCGAGACAGCCGAGGACGGCGCCCAGGGTGTTGGCGGCATAGAGGGCGGCGGCGCCGCGTCCCACGCCCGCGTCGGCGTCGATCGCGGCGCGGCCGAGGAGCGGCAGCGTCGTGCCCATCAGCGTGCACGGCACCAGCAGCACCGCGGCGGCGAAGAGGAAGCGGCCGGCCGCGAAGCCCGGGCCCGCGCCGCCCAGGGCGTGCTGGAGCCACACCCAGGCGGGCGGCAGGCGCGGGAGGAGCGCGGCGGTGCCGAGCGCCACGACACCGAGCGCCAGCTCCACCACGCCGTAGGCGCGCAGCGGGTTCCGGAGCCGGTCGGCGACGCGCGCCGCCAGCGCGGCCCCCAGCGCGAGCCCCGCCATGAAGGCGCAGAGCACCGTCGTCAGCGCGTAGACCGTCACCGAAAAGGTGAGCGAGAGGAGGCGGATCCACACCACCTCGTAGACGAGGCCGGCGGCGCCCGAGGCGAGGAAGAGCGCGAGCAGGAGCGGCGACGGCGTCAGGCGGCGTCGGCCGTGCGCACGGCGGGCGCGGGCACGGTGCGCGGCGTCCCGCGGTTGCGGAGCGCCTTCCACGCCATGCGGAGCGTCACCTTGATGCCCTCGACGCCGAGGAACGGGAAGGTGAGCGGGATCAGACACACGTAGAGGAAGAGCGCGACGCGCTTCATGCGGTGCGCGATGATCCAGCGGAGCAGCGGCTTCAGGGCCTCCGGGCTCCGCGCGTACACCGGCGTGATCTTGGCGAGTGTCTCGGCAAGCTGCTTGTGCGGATGCTTCAAGATCGACTGGTGATGGTAGCCGGAGATGCCGCGTCGGACCTTGTCCTGCCCCTCCTCGTCGAGCCAGCCCATCTCGACGGCGTGGTCGTGGAGCTTCGTCTTCGGGAACGGATAGAAGATGTAGGCCGAGCACTGCGTCGGCTTGATCTCGTCGACCATGCGGAGCGTCTTGAACATCTGCTCGGGCGTCTCTCCCGGGTTGCCGTAGATGCAGGAGACCTGGAGGCCGATGCCGGCGTCCTTGATGAGCTGCGCCGAGCGGTGGATCAGCTCGTCGCTCATCGGCCGCTCCATGTAGAAGCGCCGGATGTCGGGGTCGCCCGAGTCGACGCCCATGAAGATCGTCGCACAGTTGGCGGCCTTCATCGCCTTCACGAGACGCGGCTTGATGGTCGTCGGGTAACCGAAGCAGTACCAGGGCAGGTTCACTTCCTTGCGGTACACCTCGCAGAACTCCTCCACCCAGTGCGGGTCGGTGGTGAAGTTGTCGTCGTGGATGGAGACGAACTTGGGGTCGTAGCGCGACAGGTTCTGCTTGAACTCGGCGATCACGTTGGGGATCGAGCGCTTGCGGAGGAAGTCGCCTTTCCCTTTGAAGATCTCGCGCTGGTAGTGGATGTTGCAGAAGGTGCACTTGAACGGGCAGCCGCGGCCCGTGAAGATCTCGAGGTTGTCCTTGAAGCAGCCGTACTCCCACCAGAGCTGCTTCTCGGGGAACGGGAACCGGTCGAGGTCGTTCTCCAGCTCTCCCATGTCGTTGCGGTGCACGACGCCGGCTTGCTTCACCCAGATGCCCGGGATGGTGGTGATGTCACCGCCCTGCTCCATGCGCGTCACCAGCTCGAGCAGCGCGATCTCGCCCTCGCCGATGCAGACCATGTCGACGTTGGGGTTCTCGAGGATGTAGCCGGGCAGCGCCTGCGCGTGGTGGCCGCCGACGAGGATCGGCTTGCCGAGCCGCTGCTTCAGCTTCTCGGCCATCTTGCTGGTGAAGGGATAGAGGTTGGTGAGCGAGCCCATCGCGATCAGGTCCGGGTTGAACGCGGCGGCGCGCTCGAGCAGCGCTTCGTGGCGGTTCAACCACGCCAGGTGCGGCGCCTTCAGGAACAGGTTGTCGTCGAGGCCCGGGTCGAAGATGAGGTCGATCTGGTGGCCGTGCTGCTTGAGCATCGACATGAGGTAGCCGACGCCCAGGTTCTCGATGCCGCGATAGTAGAAGAGAACCCGCACGGGGACAGGGTCCTATGCTGGACGGAGGGCTGTCAAGCGCTCATTCGGGAAGTGTCGTCCACAGCGACGGGGGAAACGCGACGCGGCGCGCGACGCCGCGTGCCGAGCGCGATCGCGCCCGCCCCCGCCGCGAGCAGGACGCCGCCCCAGAAGCTCCACGGTCGATAGCGCATCTCCACCCGATGCGTTCCTGACTCCAGCGCGACGCCGCGGAACGCATAGTCGGTGCGCAGGATCGGGACCGCGACGCCGTCCACCGTGGCGCGCCAGCCCGGGAAGAAGCCGTCGGTGACGACGAGCAAGCCGGGGGCCCCGACGCTCACCGTAAGCTCGAGCCGCTCCGGCTCGTCGGTGCGCCACGTCACCACGGGGGCCACGCTGGACGGCGCCAGGGGCGGGACCGGGCCCTCCACCACGGCCTCGTCGCCCGGCTGGAAGTCGGGCGCGACGACCGCGGCGAAGGCGTCGTCGGGCGTCGCCGCCGCGCGCGCGCGGTGCACGACGAAGGCCCGTGGCAGCGCGGTCGGGTTCTTGAAGGTCGCGTCGCCGCCGCGCAGGTTCGCGGCGCGCACGAAGCCCGCGGCACGGACCGCGCCGCTGTCGTCGATCACGATCCGCGCCACGCCGAGGAGGTCGAGGAGGCGTCGATGCGCCCCGATCGCCGCCCAGTCGGGGTTGTAGTCGCGCAGTCCCGCTTCCGCGACGAGCCGGCCCACGCGCGCGGGGTGGAGCGACGCCTCGTAACCGGTCACCTCGGGCAGCTCGGAGAGCATCTGCTCGCCGTGCCCCACGAGCAGCGGGGCGAAGACGCGGTGCTTGTCGAGTCGATCGGCCAGTGCGGTGTGCAGCTCCGGACGCGGGCCCACCGTGGGATACGCGACCGCGCCGTCGACGAAGCGTCCGGCGTTGAAGACGCCCCACACGAAGACGGCGAGGTAGGCGGCCAGGACCGGGGTGCGGAGCCATGCCCGTCGGCGAGCGACGACCACCAGCGCCCCGAGCGCCGCCACGCCGAGTGTCATGAAGACCTGATGCAGGACCCACGCGTGGAGGTCGAAGGCGTGCGTCGCCGTCGCGAGGGCGGCGCCCGGCGGCGGCAGCCCCGGCATGAAGAAGCGGACGACGACCCAGATCAGCGCGGTCTGCAAGAGCGGCGCGCCGACCAGCAGCACCGCCGTCCCGACCCCGCCCGCGCCACGCTCGAGCGCGCGCTCGACGCCGGTGGCGGTCAGCATGGCGACGAAGAACGGCGCGAACATCACCCAGATGAAGCCGGCGGCGCGGATGAGCGAGTAGCCGGGTACGCCGGCCAGGAGCGTGCCGCCGACGGTGCCGGCCGTCTGACCGACCACCAGCGCGGCAAGGAAAACGCCGGCCCCGCCCGCCGTCACGCCGGCGAGGCTGAAGGCGGCGAGGGGACCGGTCGAGAGCCCGAGCGCGATCACGATCGGGAGCGCGATCGCGCCCGGCGTTCCCCAGCCGATGGGCGCCGGGGGCGCGTAGCTCGCCCACTCGGCCACCAGGTCGTGGCGCGTCGACTGGCCGAGCAGCTCGGCGGTCGGCAGGACCTGCGGCGCGGCGAACGCGAAGGCGAACGCCGCCGCCACCGCGGCCGTCCCGACCACCCCGAGCGCACCCTTCCCCGCACGTCCCACCTCCCACAGCGTGAAGACGCCGAGGTACAGCGCGATGCAGAGCGTGAACGGCGGGTAGCCGGCCGTGCACTGGAGCGCGATGCCGGCGCCGGCGAGCGCCGCCGCGCCGATCGTCCGCCGCGCCAGCGCGCGTTCCCAGAGCAGGAACACGAGCGGGAGCCACGAGAGCACCATGATGCGCGTCGGGTGGTACTGCGACAAGACGAACGTCGGGTTGAAGGTCCAGAGCGCCGCCGCGACCGCGGCGGCCCCCACGCCGAGCCCGCGCCAGCGCGCGTACGCCCAGGCGAGCACGCCCGCCAGCACGAAGTGGAAGACCGAGTTGACGTGGAGCGCGAGCCACGGCGGCAGCACGCCGAAGATCAGGTTCTTCACCGGATAGAGCGCCGCGACCTGCCCGGTGGCGATGAACGGCATGCCGCAGAGCTCGTGCGGGTTCCACAGCGGCAGCCGGCCGCGCACGAACGCCGCCGCACCGTAGGTGAACTTCGGATAGAAGTACGTGAGCAGGTCCTGGCTCCCGAAGGTGGTCTTCTGGGGATCGAAGTACGCCACGAAGGTGACGAGCCAGAAGACGACGACCAGCGCCGCCAGCGACAGCGCGACCAAGAGCGGCTCGACCCAGCGCCGGCGCGACGCCATCAGCGGGCCGGTGTCGGCAACGCGACGCGGTCGCGCCGGAACGCGTCCAGGGCGCGGAGCAGCGCGTCTCCCAGCAGCACCGCTCCGACGCCGCCGGCGAGCAGCGCCCCGGTGTAGAGCCAGCGCACCCCGGTCGCGAAGAGTCGCGGGTACCAGAGGTCGAAGACGAAGGCGTTGTGCGTGAGGAGCTGGCCCAGGTAGATGCCGTAGGACCTGAGCCCGAGCCAGACGAGCGCCGGGCCGAGCGCCGGCACGCGCTCGAGCGGACGCACCGCGACGAGCAGGAGCACCGTGAGCGGCAGGTCCATCAGGGGCTCCGCGTAGAGGGCCAGCCCCGGCGCGACGAGCTTCTCCTGGATCGCGAGGCAGAACACGAGCGCCGTCGCCGAGGCGACGGCCGCCGCCCACCCCAGCCGCTCGAGCCGGGAGGAGAGCCAGAGGCCGAACGCGACGTGCGCCAGGAAGCGGGGGGAGAAGACGAAGTAGTTGAAGCCGCCGAAGAGCCAGATGATGCGCAGATACGCGGCCGTGGACGCGAGCGTCACGGCGACGCCGAGCGCGAGCACGAGCCCGGTGCCGACGCGGCGCGCGAGCGCGTGCAGGAACGGAAAGACGACCACGAGCTGCAGGATCGTGGTGATGAACCACCCCGTGCCGATCTGGCTCATGTAGCCGTAGACCTGGAGGACGAGGAGCGTCGCCGAGAGCCGGACGCTCGGCGGCCGGAGCCACGCCGCCAGCGCCCACCACACCGGGAGCGCCGCCCACATCGGCACGAGGATGCGGCGCGCGCGGCCGCGGAACCACGACCCGAGGTCGGCGGGGAAGGCGTGGCGGCGCCACCACAGCTCGGAGTTCACCCCGAAGAGCACGATGAAGACCGGGACCGCGCGGTTCACGAGGTAGTAGAAGACGCGCGAGTCGCCGAGCGCCTCGGAGTGGATGAGGAGCACGCCGAGGATGGCGAGGCCCTTCACCAGGTCGATGGCGGCGTAACGCCGCGCGGCGGCCGTCGACACGCGCGCCGCCTACCCCACCGCCGCGCCGCCCGGCAAGCGCGCCACGGCCACCAGGTTGTCGCCCAGGTTCAGGGGGAGTGCCAGGCGGTCGAGCCGGGTGCGCTCGGCGAGCTGCACCACGCGCCGGATCGCGGGACTGCGGAGGCGAATGTAGACGTGGTAGAGGAGCCGGCCGACCGTCAGCCACTTGCCGACGCGGAAGAAGCGGACCTCGGCGAAGCCTTCCTCCCGGAAGAAACGCCCGAGCGTCGCGCGCGTGAAGTACACGAGGTGGTTCGGCGGCGTGAAGAAGTGGTAGCGATTCCCCCACAGCCGGGCGAACGGCGCGCCCAGGTCGGCGGTCTCCACCACCAGCAGCCCGCCCGGGCGCAGCACGGCGCGGGCGCGGCGCACGTAGGCGCGCGGGTCCGCGACGTGCTCGAGCATGTCGAGCATGGTGACGGCGGCGAGCGCGCCGGGCGCGATCTCCGCCGTGAGGAAGTCGCCGTGCGTCACCGGGACGCCGGCCGCGTTCGCCTCGCGCGCCGCCCACTCCGACATCTCCATGCCGCGCGCGTCCCAGCCGCGCGCGCGCGCCGCGCGCACGAAGAAGCCGAGCGCGCAGCCGACGTCGAGCAGCGACCCCCGGGCGGTGAGCCGTTCCATCATCGCCAGGCGGCGATCGAAGTTGCGCCGCATCACCGCTTCCTCGCCGCCGTACCCACGGTAGCCGGGCACGGGCGCCTCGAAGCCGCCCGCGTAGTACGTCTCCCCGTAGAGGCGGTCGAGCACGCCGGGGTCGACCGACTGCGCGACGAAGACCATCCCGCAGGCGCAGCGGGCGATCGGGTAGCCGTCCTTCACGAAGGCCGGCGGCGGCGGCGGCGCCCCGCAGAGCGGGCAGAGCATGCGTCATTTCTCCCGAGCGGGCGGGCGGCGTCAACTTCGCGTGCGCGGTCGGAGTTTTGACGCTCCGAGGAAGCGCGTGGTAGCGTCGCTCGCAAGCGCATGAACCTTCACCTCGCGCGCTACATCGACCGCTGGGTCGGCCTGGTCCTCTGCTTCGGGCTGCACGCGCTCGCCCGGCTCACGGGCCAGCGCCTGCCGCCCCTCGGCGCGACCACGCCCCCCACCGGGCCCCCGCC
>JBGQET010000151.1:0-8368 GCA_041496545.1 Binatia bacterium
CCGGCTTGTAAGGCCGATGCTCTCCCGCTGAGCTAACCGCCCGCGCCTGCGCTAAGGACGGGGACGCGACCTAATTGAGCGAGTCCTTGAGCGTCTTGCCGGCCTTGAACTTTGCCGACTTCGAGGCCGCGATCTGGATGGCCTCGCCCGTCTTGGGGTTGCGGCCCGTGCGCGCCTTGCGCGCCGATACCGCGAAGGTGCCGAAGCCGGAGATGTTGACCCGATCGCCGTTGCGAAGGGCACCGACGATGTCGTCGAAGATCGTGTTGACCGCTCGCTCCGCCTGCCCTTTGGGCAGGTCTAGCTTGCTGGCCACTGACTCGATGAGGTCGGCTTTCGTCATGGCCCCTCCCCTTTTCCCGCCCGCGGGCGCGTCAGGTCGGCCGCTGTATCAACCGACCCGTGGCCTGTCAATGCGTTACGAGGTCGGGTGCGTCGGGCGGCACGGTGGTCTCGAAGGCGGCGGGAGGAACCTGCTCGCTCGGCGGGGGCTCCGGCTTCTGGAGGAACTTCTCCGGATCGTCGAGCACGAGGGCTTTCCGGAGCACCTGGTCCATGTGCTCCACCAGCTCGATCTCGATCGACTTCAGGATGACCGCGGGGATCTCGCGGATGTCCTTCTCGTTCTCGCCGGGGATGAGGACCTTCTTGATGCCGCCGCGATGCGCCGCGAGCACCTTCTCCTTGAGGCCGCCGATCGGCAGCACGTGCCCGCGCAGCGTGACCTCGCCCGTCATCGCCAGGTCGTACCGCACCGGAATGCGCGTCAGGGCCGAGACGATCGCCGTGGCCATGGTGATGCCGGCCGACGGCCCGTCCTTGGGGATCGCGCCTTCGGGGATGTGAATGTGGAGGTCGATCTTCTGGTAGAAGTCGCGCGGGAGCCCGAGCTCCTCCGCGCGTGAGCGGACGTAGCTCATGGCGGCCTGGGCCGACTCCTGCATCACCTCGCCCAGGCGGCCGGTGATGGTGAGCTTGCCCTTGCCGGGCATGACCTGCACCTCGGTGGCGAGCAGCTCGCCGCCCATATCGGTCCACGCCAGACCCGTCGCGACGCCGACCTTGTGCTCCGCCTCCGCCCTGCCGTAGCGGTAGCGCTGCGGGCCGAGGTACGACGTGACGGTCTTCGCCGTGACGCGGATCTTCGCGTTGCGGTCCTTCTTCACCACCTCGACGGCGACCTTGCGGCACACCGCCGCGATCTCGCGCTCGAGGTTCCGGACGCCCGCCTCCTTCGTGTAGTGGCGGATGATCGCGTTGACGGCCGAGTCCGAGAGGATGATGTTCTGCTCCTTGAGGCCGTTCGCCTCGCGCTGCTTCGCGATCAGGTAGCGCTTGGCGATGTTGAGCTTCTCGAGCTCGGTGTAGCCGGCGATGCGGATGATCTCCATGCGGTCCTGGAGGGGCCGCGGGATCCGCTCGAGTGTGTTCGCGGTGGTGATGAACATCACCTTCGACAAGTCGTAGTCGACGTCGAGGTAGTGGTCGTTGAAGGAGTTGTTCTGCTCGGGGTCGAGCACCTCCAATAGGGCCGACGAAGGATCCCCGCGGAAGTCGGTGGACATCTTGTCCACCTCGTCGAGCAGGAAGACCGGGTTGCCGGAGCCGGCCTTCTTCATCGACTGGATGACCTTGCCGGGCAGCGCGCCGATGTAGGTGCGACGATGCCCGCGGACCTCGGCCTCGTCGCGCACGCCGCCGAGCGACACGCGGACGAACTTCCGTCCGGTGCAGCGCGCGATCGACTTGCCGAGCGAGGTCTTGCCGACACCGGGGGGCCCGACGAGGCAGAGGATCGGCCCCTTCAACTGCCCGACGAGCTGCTGCACGGCGAGGTACTCGAGGATGCGCTGCTTCACCTTCTCGAGGCCGTAGTGGTCCTCTTCGAGGATCTTCTCGGCTTCGTTGATGTCGAGCTTGTCCTCCGTGTACTCGTGCCACGGCAGCGAGATGAGCCAGTCGATGTAGTTGCGGACGACGGTGGCCTCGGCAGACATCGGCGACATCATCTTGAGCTTCTTCAGCTCCTTGTCCGCCTTCTCCCGGGCCTCCGCCGACATCTTCTTCTGCTTGATCTTCTCTTCCAGCTCCTGGATCTCGTTCTTGAACTCGTCCTTCTCGCCGAGCTCCTTCTGGATCGCGCGCATCTGCTCGTTGAGGTAGTACTCCTTCTGGGTCTTCTCCATCTGCTTCTTGACCCGAGTACGGATGCGCTTCTCGACCTCGAGGATCTCGATCTCGGACCGCATGAAGCCGAGCACCTTCTCGAGGCGCTCCTCCGGATTCGTCATCTCGAGGAGCGTCTGCTTGTCCTCGAGCTTGATGCCCAGGTGGGCGACGATGGTGTCGGCGAGCCGCGCCGGGTCGTCGATCGAGGCGACCGACATGATCATCTCCGGCGGGATCTTCTTGTTCAGCTTGACGTAGTTCTCGAAGGTGGAGTTGACGCTGCGAATGAGCGCCTCGACCTCGGTCGACTTCTCGCAGGTCTCCTCGATCGGCTCGGCCTCGACCAGGAAGTAGTCGCCGTTCTCGAGGTAGCGGCCGACGCGGGCCCGCTTCTTGCCCTCGACCAGCACCTTGACGGTGCCATCGGGCAGGCGGAGGAGCTGGACGACCGTGCCGAGCGTGCCGACGCGATAGATGTCGTCCTCGGCGGGGTCGTTGGTCTTCGCGTCCTTCTGGGCGGCAAGCAGGATGAACTTCTGCTTGTTCATCGCCTCTTCCAGGGCGCGGATGGACTTCTGGCGGCCGACGAAGAGCGGCACCACCATGTGCGGGAAGACGATGATGTCCCGCAGCGGCAGCAGGGGCACCCGCAGGCCACCGCCCGACGGGGGCGGGTCCTTGGGGTCGCGTTTGTCGTTTCGGAAGAGCATGAGTCCCCCGTTCCCTACGCGGTCTCGGCCGCTTTCTGGAAGAGGATGATGGGTTGCTCCTTGTTGGTGACGACTTCCTCGGAGATGAGAACTTCCTTGATGTTCGGCTGCGACGGGATGTCGTACATCACGTCGAGCATGATGTTCTCCATGATGGCCCGCAGCCCGCGCGCGCCGGACTTCCGCTTGAGCCCCTCGCGGGCGATCGCCGACAGCGCCCCGTCGGTGAAGCGGAGGTGCACGCCTTCCATCTCGAAGAGCTTCTGATACTGGCGCGTGAGGGCGTTCTTCGGCTCCTTCAAAATTCTGACCAGGGCCGGCTCGTCCAGCTCCTCGAGCGTGGCGATCACGGGCAGACGCCCAACGAATTCGGGGATGAGCCCGAACTTGAGCAGGTCCTCGGTCTGGACCTCGTGCAAGAGGTCGCTCATGCTCCGCTCGTCCTTGCGCCGTATATCGGCGCCGAACCCCATCCCCTTGACCCCGATCCGGCGCTTGATGATGTCGTCGAGCCCGACGAAGGCACCGCCGCAGACGAACAGGATGTTCGTGGTGTCGACCTGCAGGAACTCCTGCTGGGGGTGCTTGCGACCGCCCTTGGGGGGCACGCTGGCGGTCGTCCCCTCGATGATCTTCAGGAGCGCCTGCTGCACGCCCTCGCCCGACACGTCACGGGTGATCGACGGGTTGTCGCCCTTGCGCGCGATCTTGTCGATCTCGTCGATGTAGACGATGCCGCGCTGGCACTTCTCGACGTCGTAGTCGGCGTTCTGGAGCAGCGAGAGGATGATGTTCTCGACGTCCTCGCCGACGTAGCCGGCCTCGGTCAGGCTGGTGGCGTCGGCGATGGCGAACGGAACCTGCAGGAAGCGGGCGAGGGTCTGGGCGAGGAGCGTCTTGCCGCAGCCCGTCGGGCCGACCAGCAGGATGTTCGACTTCTGGAGGTCGACGTCGCCCGTGACGAGCTGCGAGTCGATCCGCTTGTAGTGATTGTGGACGGCGACGGCGAGGATCTTCTTCGCCCGCTCCTGCCCGATCACGTACTGGTCGAGGACCTTCTTGATCTCCGACGGCTTCGGCACCGCGGAGGTGGAGGACAGACTCTCTTCCTGGTCGCACTCCTCCGCGATGATGTCATTGCAGAGGTCGATGCACTCGTCGCAGATGTAGACGGTCGGTCCGGCGATGAGCTTCCGGACTTCGTCCTGACTCTTCCCGCAGAACGAGCAGACCAGGTTGCCGGTGCGGTCGTCACCGTGCTTGGCCATCGTAGCCCCCCTAGACCTTCACCTTACCCGGTCGGTTGGCAATCACCTCGTCCACGAGACCATACTCGACCGCCTGCTTGCCCGTGAGGAAGAGGTCCCGGTCGGTGTCTTTCTCGATCTTCTTGAGGCTCTGCCCGGTGTGTTTGACGAGGATGTTGTTCATCTGCTCGCGCAACCTGATGATTTCGCGAGCCTGGATGTCGATGTCGGTGGCCTGCCCCTGCACCCCACCGAGTGGCTGGTGGATCATGATGCGGGCGTGCGGCAGCGCGAACCGCTTGCCCTTGGCGCCCGCGGCCAGCAGCCAGGCGGCCATGCTGGCGGCCTGCCCCACGCAGAGAGTCGACACCTCGGGCTTGATGTACTGCATGGTGTCGTAGATCGCGAGCCCGGCGGTCACGGAACCCCCGGGCGAGTTGATGTACATATAAATGTCCTTCTCCGCGTCCTCGGACTCGAGGAAGAGAAGCTGCGCGACGATCAGGTTGGCGAGGTCGTCGCCGATCGGCATGCCGAGGATGATGATCCGATCCCGCAGCAAGCGGGAGAAGATGTCGTAGGCTCGCTCGCCACGGCCGGTCTGCTCGATCACGATCGGAATCAGGTTGGCGTTCATATGTGACCGGCCTCTTCGGACCCGAGTCGGATTGTACCGGGTTTACTTTTCATGGGCAACGCTTTCTGCCGCGGCGCCCGGCATGATTCTTGCGCCGGCGAGTACCCCGGCGAGGGCACGCTCGCGGATCATTCGTGCCTTGAGCGCCGCTCGAGCCTCGGCACGCTCGTAGAGCGCCCGCACCCGTTCAACGATCTGACGCTCGCGCGCCGCCATGGTTTCGATCTCCTGCACCACGTCCGCTTCGCTCACCTCGATGGCGTCGCGCGCCGCGACCGCGTCGAGGAGTAGCTCGGCGCGGATCTGTCGCTCGGCCCGGGGCCGCAGTTGCGCACGCAGCTGGGTGAGCGCATGCTCTCGGTCCGCCCCCTCGGGCAGCCGCACGTCGAGGCTCGCGATCAACGCGTCGGTGCGACGGTCGACGAGCGACGACGGGACGTCGAACTCGTGGCGCGCGACGAGCTGATCGAGGATCGCCTCGCGTACCGCCTGCTCGGCCCGCTCCGTCGCCTCGCGCTCGAGGTCGGCGCGGATGCGGGCGCGCAGCTCGGCGAGGGACTCCGAGCGCCCGTGGTCGCGCGCGAAGTCGTCGTCGAGGGGCGGCAGCTCCTTCACGCGCAGCTCCTTCAGCTCGATCTCGAACTCGGCGGTCTTCCCGGCGAGGCCGGCGTTAGGGTAGTCAGCGGGGTACGGCACCTGGAGCGTCAGGTGCGCGCCGACATGTTGCCCCACGAGCTGCCGTTCGAGCGCGAGCGGGAAGGTCCCGGCCCCCGCCTCGAGGAGGACGCCCTCGCGGCGCATCGGATCGGCGCCGGCGAGCCGGCTGGTCAGGTCGGCGGTGACGACGTCGCCCGCCTCGACCACGGCCCGGCCTTCGACGGGCCGAAGCTGGGCCACCGACTCCCGCAGCGTGCCGAGGACGCGTTCGACCTCGTCGTCGTCGACGGTGGCCGCTGGACGGCTGGCCTCGAGGCCGCCCAGGTCGCCGAGCGCGATCTCGGGCCGCACGTCCACCACCGCCGAGTAGCGGAGCGCTTCACCCGGCGTCAGCGTGTCGGCGTCGATGTCCGGCGTCCCGACGACCGCGAGCTTGTGCTCCTCGATCGCGTGATGGAACGACTCCTCGACCAGCCGCCCGAGCACCTCCCGTCGTACCTGCTCGCCGAACATGCGCTCCACCACCGGCCGCGGCGCCTTGCCGGGACGAAAGCCGCGCAGGCGCGCGTGCTGCCCGACTTCCTGGAACGCGCGATCGAGCTCCGCCTGCACCGCGGCGGCCGGTATCTCCACCTGCAGCCGTTTGCGGACCGAGGTGAGATCTTCGAGCGTGACCCGGGATCCGTCCATCGGGTCAGGCGAACGAGGCGCGCCCCCTCGCGTGCGAGAGGGGGGACTCGAACCCCCACGGTTGCCCGCGAGATCCTAAGTCTCGTGCGTCTGCCAGTTCCGCCACTCTCGCATCGCCTCGTTGGAGAGGCGTTCACCAATAACCAGTCCCCGGAGGCGTGACAAGCGCCGCTCACCCGGGCGGTCCATGCTCGGCGAATCGCAGCCCCTGCGGGGTACGCTCGATCTCCTTGAGCAACCTGGGGAGTCGCAGCTCCTGGCGCCGACCGCTCGGGTCGGTCACCGTGTCGGTGCGCTCGAACTCGACCGCGGCGCGGTTGCCCTCGATGCGCAGCGCCACGACACGCACTTCGACATGGATGTCGCTGATCGAGCGGAA
This sequence comes from Binatia bacterium, assembly GCA_041496545.1. Classification (GTDB taxonomy): domain Bacteria; phylum Desulfobacterota; class Binatia; order DP-6; family DP-6; genus DASRHG01. Next base: position 6,490 of record JBGQET010000151.1, read on the forward strand.
GTATCGCTCGAGCTTCTCTGCTTCCTCGACGGTCCGCACCTGGCCCATGCGACGCAGCGCGGCCATGTCCTTGCGCGACCACGCTCGCGCGTACTCGTCCAGCCAGCGACGCACCTCGTCGTCGGCCAGCGACGCGGTGCGCGCCAGCGTCGCGGACGGCGGCGGGGGCGGCGGCACGGGCGGCGGCGTCGGAGCCCGCACCGTCACCGTCCACGCATCGGCGCCGAGCGTCCGGCCGTCGGGTGCGAGGGCGGTCACGGCGACGCGATGGCGGCCTTCGCTGCTGGGGAGGTACTCGTAGCGACCGGCCGCGCCGCGCTGCACGTGGCGGCCGTCGAGCGACCACTCGTAGACCACCTCGTCGTCCGGCTGGATGCGCGTCGCCAGCACGAGCGGCTCGCCGACCGTGCGCTCGAGCGCGCGCGGCCCGGGCGCGGGCACGAGACGCGGCGCCTCCCGCGCTGCGAGAGGCGGAGGTGGTTCCGCGGACGGGGCGACGGTGGGCGGCGGCGACGGCGGCTGGGCGGCGACGACGTCGACCGTCCACTCGACGAGGCGCGCCACGCGGTCGTCCTCGCTCACGCGCGCGACGACCCGATGCGTACCGGGCTCGTCCGTCGGCAGCACGAGCTCCGAGGTACCGGCCGAGGCGGCGCGCTCGTCCTGCCGCGCGGCGTGGTCGTCGACGGTCCACGCAAAGCGGAGCCGGTCGGCGCTGCGCGCCGCCGGCACGCGGGCGCTCACGCGGAGCTCGGCCTTCTCACCCACGCTGCGCGCGACCACACCTTCGGGCGGCGCGACCTCGAGCACCTCGGGCACCACCGCGGCAACCACGCCGACGTCCCATCGCCGCTCGGCCCGCGCGCCGCCGGCGCCGCTGACCACGAGCACCACCTGCTGCCACCCCGCGTCCTCGGGACCGGGCACGAAGGCCAACGTCGGCACCTCGGAGACGACCCGGCCCCAGATGCTCCACGTGTACCGCGAAGCGTCCGGCGCGCTGGCGGAGAACTCGACGCTCTCCCCGACCCGCACCGAGAGGCTGGCGACGGGGGGCGAGACGTTGAGCGGCCCCACGCCGCCCGCCCGCGCCCGCCGCACCGTCTCCTCGAGCCCGACCGCGCCCGCGACCCCGATGACGGCCACGGCGACGATCCGCCAGCCACGAATGGTCACCGCGCGCAGGGTAGCGGGCGGACGGCGACCTCGCAACGAAAGTCGTGCTCCGTATGCGGATTGCAGTGACGAACGGCACGGAATTTTGAGTTCACGGCGGGTAGCCGCCTGTGGTATCCGATTGCTCGCCGCAATGCCGCGCCGTTTCGTCCTGCTGCTGGTGTTCCTGGGAGCGATGCTCTGCGCCGTCGGTGCGCGCGCCGACGTGTGCGCGACGTTGGGCGACGGCCAACCCTGCGACGACGGCGACGCCTGCACCCAGACCGACACCTGCCAGGGGGGGCAGTGCGTGGGCGGCAATCCGGTCGTCTGCACCGCCTCCGACCAGTGTCACGTCGCGGGCGTCTGCGACCCGGGCACGGGTCTCTGCTCCGACCCGGCGGCAGACAACGACACGCCCTGCATCGACAACGACCTCTGCACGCAGACCTCGAGCTGTCAGGCCGGGCAGTGCGTCGGTGCGAACCCGATCGCCTGCACCGCCTCGGATCAGTGCCACCAGGCCGGCACGTGCGACAAGGCGACCGGCACGTGCTCGAACCCGATGCAGCCCAACGGCACCGGCTGCAACGACGGCGATGCCTGCACGCAGACCGACACCTGCCAGAGCGGCACGTGCGTCGGGACGAATCCCGTCGTCTGTGCCGCCCCCGATCAGTGCCACCAGGCCGGCACCTGCGACACGGGCACCGGCACCTGCTCC
>JBGQET010000152.1:0-8327 GCA_041496545.1 Binatia bacterium
CCCGGCACCTGCTTCAGGTGCCGCTCCATGACCCAGTCCTGGATCTCGCGGAGCTGCATGGGCGAGGACCCGGCGCCGGTGAGGGTGTAGCGGTAGATCTCGCCCGTCGGCGTGCTCAGCGGGCCGAGCGTCGGGTGCACGGCGTCGGGCACGTCGACCTGCGCCAGACGCTCGCTCACCTGCTGGCGCGCGAAGTAGAGGTCGGTGCCGTCGTCGAAGGTGAGGACGACGTAGGAGAGACCGAAGAGCGAGAACGAGTGCATGCGGGTCAGCCCCGGCAACCCGTTCATCTGCTGCTCGACGGGCAGCGTGACCTGGCGCTCGACCTCCTCGGCGGCGTGCCCGGCGAAGAGCGTGATCACCTGCACCTGCGGGTCGGCCAGCTCGGGGAACGCCTCGATCGGAAGGCGCCAGAAGGCGAGCGCGCCGGCGAGCGCGAATCCGCCGGTGAGCGCCAGCACAAGCGCCGGCTGGGCGAGCGAAGTCTCGAGGATGCGGCGCATCCGCACGCCTTGGAGCAACGCCGATGCCAGGCGAACTTCGCGGAATCTCAGGCGTCTGGAGCGCGACCCTGTGGCAGACGGTCCCACCCGCGACGCAGGTCCGTCTCAGCGGCTACGCCACGGTCGCGGCGCGGAGACCGGTCGGCGGACGGTAGCCGGCGAGCGCCTGGCGACCGGTGTCGAGGGTCGTCAAGCGGGCGGCGACGGCGGACTGGCGCGCGCGCGCGAGCGCGGCGAGCTCGCCGTTCAGGCGCACGGCCTCGGCGGCGAGCGCGGCGGACGCCTGCCAGAGGGCGTGGGTCTCGGTCGCGAGCGGCGCGCCGGTCAGACGATGGGGCGCGAGCTCGGCGGCGAGCGCACGGAGCGCCGTCGTCGCCGCTTCGGCGCGCGCTTGCTCGGCGGCGACCCGCGCGCGGTCGAAACGTTCGTCGCCCAGCGCCGCGGCGAGGCCGCGATAGACGGCGACCAGCTCCTCGTAGAGCGCGCGCTCGCGCCGGCTGGCAGCGAGCACGGTGCTGGCGTACGCGTCGCTCACGCGGCTCCGGAGAGGGCGGCGGTCTCCGGCGCGAGGATATGCCGGTAGGCATCCGCGATCGTGCCGAACACGGAGATCACCTCGTCGACGTGGCGGAGGCTGCGCTTGGCGTTCGCCTCGGTCAGGTGGAAGAGCATGAACTCGTAGAGGCGCGCGAGGTCGGCGGCGATCTGGCCGCCGGCGCCGTGGTCGAGCGTGTTCATCAGCTCCGAGATGATGGCCTCGGCGCGCTTCAGGTTGTGCGCGAAGCCCTCCGCGTTGCCCGCGGCGAGCGCTTCGCGGCAGAGCCGGAGGAACTTCGTCCCGCCCTCGAACATGAGGAGCAGGAGGCGCTTGGGGTCCACCGACGTGACCTGCGCCTCGGCGTAGCGGGTGGCGTACTCTCGTGCGTGCATGCTCGTCTCCCCTCCGGAACGTCTACTTGGTTGGCGTTGTCCCGAACGCCTGGGTCAAGAAGCTCGATTGACTCTGGAGCGACCCGACCAGCGTCTCGAGCGCCGTGAACTGCGCCCGCAGGCCGGTCTCGAACTGCTGCGCGGCCCGATCGGCCCCGTCGATCTGGTCCTGCAGAGTCTGGACGTCGTTGTTGAGCGCGTTGGTTCCGATCGCGATGGCGCCGCTGGCGCCGGTCGCGTTGGTGACGAGCGTCGAGAGGTCGGTGGCGACGCCGGCGCCGGTGCCGTTGCCGGCGAAGACCTGCGCGACGGCCGTGGGGTTCGTCGTGAGCGCGGTGCGGAACGCCGACTCGTCGAACTTGATCGTCCCGTCGGCTTGCGTCGCGAGCCCCAGGCTCGAGAGGTTGACGTACTGGGTCGTCGCCCCGGTGAGCGCCTCGGAGAACGTCGAGTGCAGCTCGTCGACCAGCCGCCTCGCCGTCGAGCTGTTGGCCAGGGTGCCGACGGTGACGTCGGTGCCGTCCGGCGTCGGGGTGACGGTGGATTGGTCGGAGACGAACTTGACCGCGTCGTTGAAGGCCGTGACGAGCGCCTGCACGTTCTTGACGATCGCGTTGGCGTCGTCGGTGACCGTGATCGTGGCCGAGCCGGCCGACTTGAGGCTGAAGGTGACGCCGGTCAGCACGTCGGAGAAGGTGTTCGACTCGCGCTCGAACGTGCCGGTGAAGCCGGCGATCGTGAACTCCGCGTTCAGGCCGGTCTGGGAGACCGCCACGGCGAGGTCGGTGTTGTCCTGCGTGACGGTGATCGTGCTCGAATCGCCGGTGGCGTTGCTCGTGAGCTGGAGGCGGTAGTCGGGGCTGGCGGCGGTGCCGAGGTTCACGGCCGAAGCCGTCACGCCGGCGCCGAGATCGTTGATGCCGTTCACCAGGTCCTGGAGCGTGCTGGCCCCGGTGAGCGCGACGCTCTGCTCGTCACCCGAGCCCACCTTGAACTTGAAGAAGCCGACGCCCGACGCGATGGTCGCGTCGGCCGAGCCGACACCGACCGTCGAGCTGGCCACCGAGCCCCGCGCGACGTGCGCGACGGTGACCGAGACCGAGCCGGCCGCCGCGCCCGAGCCGGCCGCCGCGGTGGCGATCGACTCGTTGCTGGAGGTCGCCTTGCGGACGAGGAAGTCGCCGCTCGTCTTGAGGGCGTCGGCGGTGGTCTTGAGCGCGGTGAGCTTGCTCCCGAGCGTGCCGAGCGAGGCCTGGGTGGCCTGGACCGCGGAGAGCTGGGTGTTGAGCAAGGCGATCGGCTGGCGCTCGAGGGCGACGAGCTGCGAGATGATGCTGTTGGTATCGAGGCCGGTGGAGAGCCCACCGAACGTTATGCCCGCCATGCCACCACGTCCTTACCCCACCGAGAAACGGGGCCGGGGACGTCGCCGTCCCCGGCCCGTGACCTACGATTTGCTGCGTCCGTCCCCTGCACTTACCTGAGCAACTGGAGGGCGAGGGACGGCTGCTGGTTCGCCTGGGCCAAGACGGCGACGCCGGCCTGGCGCAGAATGCTGCCGCGCGTGAGATTCGCCGTCTCCTCGGCCACGTCCGCGTCGCGGATCCGGCCTTCGGCTGCGGCGAAGTTTTCCTTGGCGATGCGGAGGTTGGCGACGGCCTGGAGGAGCCGGCTCTCCGTGGCGCCCAGGGCGCCTCGGGTCTGCGCCACGTTGGCGATCGCCGAGGTGAGGAGCCCGAGCGCGGACTGCGCCGAGCTCTGGCTGGAGGCCGCGATCGACGTCTGGGAGACCGACAGGATGCCGGACACCGTGCCGTCGACCGTGGTGAACGCGATCTGCGAGTTCGAGGTGCCGTCGAGGCCGACCTGGAGGGTGACCGTCGTGCCGGCGGACAGGAGCTGCACCCCGTTGAACGTGGTCACGTTCGAGATGCGGCCGATTTCCGACAGCAACGCCGTGAACTCGTTCTGGATGGCGCTTCTCTGTGTGTCGGTGATGGTACCCGACGCGGACTGCGAGGAGAGCTCGGACAGACGCGAGAGAATGCTGCCCACGTTGCCGAGGGCTTTCTCGCCGATGGCCAGGGCCGAGATGCCGTCGTTGGCGTTGCGGACCGCCTGGGAGGCGACCCGCACGTCACGGTTCAGCTTGTCGGCGATGGCCAGACCGGCCGCGTCGTCGTACGCGTTGTTGATGCGCACGCCCGAAGACAGCCGCTCGAGGGCGGTGGCCAGGCTCTCGCCCGACTCCTCCAGGTGCCTCTGCACGTTCAGCGACGAGGTGTTGGTGTTGATGAACAAAGACATTGGATTCGTCCTCCTTGGCGGCTTCGACCGAGATTCCGTCCCCGGTCGGTTGTGCGCCTCTTGCGCTGTTCGGTCTTGGTTATCGGTCGGAGGGGGGTCGGACTTTAGGACATCCGTGGCGGGCTGCCCCGGCCGGGGCGGCGTGGTACATGCCGCAGCATGTCGGGGTGCCACGAGCGGATCACCGCCGAGGCCCGCGCCGTCGGCTTCCCGCTCGCCGGCTGCGCCCCCTTGGGCCCCCTCGAGCGGGGCCCCTTTCTCTCCGCCTGGCTGGCCGAGGGGCGGGCGGGCGAGATGGCGTACCTCGCACAGCGCACGGCGGAGCGCATAGACCCCAGGCGAGCCATCCCGTGGGCGCGGTCGGTGATCGCCCTCGCCTACCCGTATCGGCCGCCGCCGCCCCCGCCCCCGGACTGGCGAGCCACGCTGCGCGGTCGGATCGCGGCGTACGCGCTCGGGACGGACTACCACGGGCGGGTCGGCGAGCGGCTGGACGAGCTGACGGCCCGTCTTTCGGCCGCCTTCCCCGGTGCGCGCTTCCGCCCCTACGTCGACACCGGGGCGGTGCTCGAGCGGGAGTGGGCGGCCCGGGCAGGCGTCGGCTGGATCGGCCGCAACACGCTCCTCCCGCACCGCGTCGCCGGCTCGTACTTCTTCCTGGCCGAGCTGTTCACCGACCTCGAGGTGGACGCCGTGCCCTTGCCCGCGGACCACTGCGGCACCTGCACGCGCTGCCACACCGCCTGCCCGACCGGCGCGCTCGGCCCCGGCTACACCATGGATCCTCGGCGCTGCATCTCCTATCTCACCATCGAGCACCGGAGCGCGATCCCGCTGCCGCTCCGGCCCGCGCTGGAGAACTGGGTCTTTGGATGCGACCTCTGCCAGGAGGCGTGCCCCTGGAACGACGAAGCCCCCGACCCCGACGCCGCCGAAGCCCTCTCCCCCCATCTGCCCTCGCTGCTCGGGCTCGACGCGGAAGCCTTCCGCGCCCGCTTCCGAAGCACCGCGGTGGCCCGCGCCAAGCGCCGCGGCTTGCTTCGTAACGTCGCGGTCGCGCTCGGAAACAGCGACAACCGGGAGGCCGTCGCGCCGCTCGCGCGGGCGCTCCAGGACGCCGAACCCCTGGTCCGCGGACACGCCGCCTGGGCGCTCGGACGGCTGGGCGGCTCCAGCGCCCGCGCCGCGCTCGACGCGGTGCGGCGGCGGGAGACCGACGCGGAGGTCGGGGCGGAAATCATCGCCGCGTTGCAGGACGCGTGAGTCGTCGCGGCGCGTCATCCGGGGCGCGGTGCGGCAGAGCATAGGGGGAGCAGATCCGCGTCACGGAATTTAGCTATCTATTGTATACCTATTCCCCGATTTGGCTGCCACGACGGCGTGACGACGACGTGAGAACGTCGGCTCCCTCGATCCCGCCATGAGGGCCTCGGAGCGGAATCTCGCACGCCAGTCGGTGCGCTACGACTTCCGGGCATCTCGCGTTCCTGCACGACGCGATGTGTGTGATTTTCGTGCGAATGCGAACGAAAACTACTTGACAGCGCGAAGCGCATAGAAGTACACCCTCAGCCCGGTGAAGTCCGAGGTTTGTCATCGCTTCACGCCAGGGGGGACTCGAAGCGGGCACCTGCCTTCGCGTCCTCGCAGCGCCCTGGGCCCGGGCGTCGTGGTTTCGTAGTTCGTAGGACGACCAGGTCAGGTCAACGGCAGGACACCTGCCCAATAGAAATCTAGAAGGAGGGCCGAGCATATGAGGCAATGGAGGAAGCTGGCAGTCCCGGTTGCGGGGCTGGCAGCGGTCGCGTGGGCCGGCATCGCGTCGGCGAGCCAGGTCGACGTCCCTGGCGATCATTATCTTTGTTACAAGGTCGCCGTGGCAAAGATTCCGCTGAACAACCCGCTGATCGGGAAGCCGGTGAAGGGGAACATCCACCTCATCGATCAGTTCGAGGACAAGTTCTACGACGCCTTGAAGATCACCGAGGTGTGCAACCCCGCCGACAAGGACGTCACCGGCGATCCGTTCCCGCCGCACCTGCGGGTGCACCCGAACGTCCACCAGATGGCGTACCAGATCAAGAACGTCGTCGGGGGGACGGAAAACACAAGCTACCCGACCGTGCACCACATCTTCTCGAACCAGTTCCAGATGCACGACTTCACCTCGACGAAGCCGGACAGCCTCCTGGTGCGTTCGCAGAAGATCAACCTCGGCGTGACCACCAAGTGCAAGCCGCCAGACACCCTGAACGTCTGCCCTCCGCTGGGCGGCAACTGCGCGAACACGGGCGGCGGCAGCCCCTGCGCGTGTGACGCGGTCGCGAAGATCTGTCTCCCGACCCCGCTGCCGAACCCGAACAACCCGCCGACGGTCGCCTCCGGCGTGAACAACTTCAAGTGCTACAAGGTCAAGGATGCCAAGAACCCGATCTTCGTGCCACTCACGAGTGTGATAGTGACGGACCAGTTCGGCACCGCCAACTACGACATCTCGAAGATCACCAAGGAGTGCAACCCGGTCGACAAGGACGGCGAGGGCTACGTCGGCAGCCAGAACGATCCTCACCTGGTCTGCTACAAGGCGGCGCGCAGCAAGGTTCCCGTGCAGCCGAAGTTCCTCCTCCACAAGGTGATGACGGCCAACGTCAACATCGGCAAGGCGAACCTCGACGTGAAGGCCATAGCCGAGCTGTGCGTGCCCTCCTGCAAGGACAACATAACTTGCGGGCAGGCCACCACGACCACCACGACCGTGACCACCACGACCGCGACCACCACGACCACCACGACCGCGACCACCACGACGGTCACCACGACGTCGACCACGACCACCACGCTGGCTTGCACCCCGCCGGTCCGCATCACCACGCAGAGCACCGGGCATTGCAGCGTGACGATCGCGACGACGTGCTTCGACAACAGCGGCTGTCCGGGCGGCGAGACCTGCCTCTCCGGCGGCACCCTGACGGTCGACTCGCTCCCGTCGTTCACCTTCCCGCTGGGCGTGCTGACCACCGTTGACGCCGGCACCGCCGACGCCAACTGCAAGCATCCCGCGATCATCCAGGCCGGCAACTTCAGCGTGCCGATCTTCTTCATCAACGCCCTGAACTACTGCTCCCAGGTCACCAACAACGGCTGCGCCGCCGGCGGCGCGGACGGCAACGGCAACGTGTGGGATGCGACCGCCCCGCCCGCCACGGTCCTCGCCAGCATCAAGCTGAGCACGGACACGGCCGACGGGACGTGCGACACCGCCACGCAGTGCTCGCAGAGCGCCGGCACCTGCACCCTCGACGCCACCTGGCCGTGCGGCGTGCTCGCCGACTGCACCACCAACAAGCGGTGCTCGAACGATCACAGCCTCACCGGCAAGGCCTGCACCTCCGCTCTCATCGCCGGCGGCTGCTTCAAGTGTAACTCCGGTGTAGTCGGGAAATTCTGCACCTCCGACACCACCAACGCCGTCACCGGATGCGGCGCCCTCGCCACCTGCCCCGGCTGCTGCACCAACGCCGCGGCGCTCACCTGCGACACCTTGGCCACCAAGGGCACCTGCGACCTGACCAAGCCCGGCGCAGGCAAGAACACCCTGGCCAACACCATCATCACCCGGACCGCGGCCGGGACGGCTGGCGTGCACACCCAGATCAACGTCCCCGTGCACTCCGTCACCTGGCAGGAGTCCACGCCGTTCCACTGCAACGGCACCGGCACCGGCTGCAACGTCGATAGCACCTGCACCGCGCTCTTCGCGGGTCTCTCGTGCGACCTGAACCAGCCTCAAGGGATATTCGCAGGGACCTGCACCTGCTCGGGTGTCAGCAACGGCTGCCCCGGCGGTCAAGTCTGCGATCAACTGTCTGCCTGCAACACCGGCTTTGACCCGAACACCGCGCCGGTGGACCTGGCGATCACTACGTTCGACTTCGTCCTGCGTCCAAGCTCCGGCGTCGCTACGGCGGAGTGGGCGAACCAGAACGCCGACACCTGCTTCTTCTCCGGCTCCGGCCCCGCCGGCCCGACCTCGCTGACCGGTTCGCCGGCGGCAGGCCCGGGTTGCACCGTGGGTCAAGCCACGACGGTCGTGTCGGTGGGCACCGCCCCCAGCGGTGGTCCGCCGCTCTTCGACCTGACCTTCTCCAGCACCATCCCGACGCAGATCACGGCGTGCGGCGCCTTCGTCCCCGGCTCCTGCACGCTCACCACCAACCCCTGCGACGGGCTGTAAGCTAACCGCAGCCCGGGTGCCGACGCCGCCAGCGTCGGCACCCGGTTCCGGATCCAGGCGAGGCCCCCGGGGACAACCCCGGGGGCCTCGTCGCGTCTGGGCCCCCCGCCGCGACGGGATTTGCGCGTCCCAAATCGGACTGGTACGGTCCGCCGCCATGCGTTCCCGCGCTCTCCCCGCTCTCCTCGCCACGCTGCTCGCCCTCGCCGTCGTGTCGCTGGCCGCCGACGAGAAACCCGCCACCCCGACGGGCGCCGAGCCCGAGTCGTCGGCCACCGGCGTCATCGGCGAGATCCCGATCGACCTGCGCGGCGTGTGGCTGGTCGCCGCCAGCGGCCAGATCGGCACGGCCG
>JBGQET010000153.1:0-8237 GCA_041496545.1 Binatia bacterium
AGTCGCCGTTCGCGGCCCGGGCGCTCGAGAAGATGGGCAACCTGGCGACGCCGCTCGCCGAGCTGTCCTTCGACGACGTGCGCGTGCCGCGTGCCAACCTGCTCGGCGAGCCGGGGAAGGGCCTGCGGCTCGCGTTGAAGGGTCTCGCGGGCGGGCGCTGCGCGGTCGCCTTCGCGGCCGTCGGGCTGGCGCGCGCCGCGCTCGACGCGTCGGTCCGCTACGCGAAGGAGCGGAGGCAGTTCGGCCGCGCGATCGGCGGCTTTCAGCTCGTGCAGGCGATGGTTGCCGAGATGGCGAACCTGACGGACGCCGCGCGTCTCATGGCCTGCCGCGCCGCCGCCGCGCTCGAGGCGGGCGGCAAGGCGGCGCTCGAGTCGTCGCAGGCGAAGCTCTTCGCCACCGAGGCGGGGCTCCGTGTCGCGCACCTCGCCATCCAGGTGCACGGCGGCTACGGCTACACGCGCGAGTTCCCGGTGGAGCGCTACTACCGGGACCTCCGGCATCTGACGCTCGCCGAGGGGACGTCGCAGATTCAGCAGCTCGTCATCGGGCGCGAGCTGCTCGGCATCGACGCGATTCGCGGGGAGGGCGCATGAAGCTCGACGGACGGGTGGCCGTCGTCACCGGCGCGGGGCAGGGGCTCGGCGAGGCGATCGCCGTGCGTCTCGCGCGCGAGGGTGCGGCCGTGATGGTGAACGACCTGCACGAGGAGACCGCCGCGCGCACCGCGGAAGAGGTACGCGGCGCCGGCGGTCGCGCCGCCGTCTTCCCCGGCAACGTGACCGACGAGGACTTCGTGCGGCGTCTCATGGCACACACGGTGAAAGAGCTGGGCGGCATCGCCATCCTGGTCAACAACGCCGGCATCACGCGCGACAAGCTGCTGAAGGACATGGCGGCGGCCGACTGGGACGCCGTCCTCGACCTCAACCTGCGCGCCACCTTCCTCTGCTGCAAGTACGGCCACCCGCCGATGGTGGCCGCCAAGTGGGGCCGCATCATCAACATGTCGTCGCGCGCGCATTTCGGGAACAAGGGCCAGGTGAACTACTCGGCGTCGAAGGCGGGGGTGATCGGGCTCTCGCGCTCGCTCTCGCTCGAGCTGGGCAAGTTCGGCGTGACCGTCAACTGCCTCGCGCCCGGTATCATCGCGACGCCCGGCGTGACGTCGCTCGCGCACTACCAGACGCTCGTCGACCGCGTCGCCCCGACGCTCCCCATCCCGCGTCTCGGCCGGCCCGAGGACGTGGCCGGCGTCGCCGCCTTCCTCGCCAGCGACGACGCGGAGTACATCACGGGCGAGACGATCCACGTCTCGGGGGGCCGCTACGGGTGAGGCGCCGGGTCTCTTCGGGCCTCGGCGTCCTCGCGGTCGGGGGCCTGCTTTCGGTGGTCGGCTGGCTCGTGCTCCGCTCACCGCGACGCGAGGTGGCGTCCGGGCGTCCGGCAGCCACGCAGACCGGAGCCGCGGACCACACGGACCCTTCGCGTGCCGGCATCGACGCAGGCCAGCGGCAGCCGACGGCGCAAGAGATCGTTCAAGCCGTCAAGGCGGCGCCACTACTTCAGCAGCGGGAGGCGGCGGCACGCTACAGGGGGATGCGGGTGAGGTGGTCGGGGACGGTCGTGGCCGCGTCGAAGCTGAGCGATGACGCCATCAAGGTTCAGGCGACCACCGGCTCGACCACGCCCGCGATCTTCTTCACCCTGGATCCGCGACGCGACGATTCGAGGGTTCTGAACGCCGGCGACTCGTTCACGCTCGAAGGCCGCATCGGTGACATCCAGCCGCTCTGGATCGATCTCGTGGATGTGCGCGTGGTGGATGAACCTCGGTAGCATCGCGCTCGGCACGTCTGCGCTTCTCGTTGCGGCGATCGCCGCTCTGCTCCTCACCCTGGCCCGCAGTCCCGAGAGATCGAGTCCGGCGGCCCGCGAGCGCGCCGCGCGGCTCCTCCTCGTCGGCATCGCGTGCCAGTGCGCGCACTTCGCGGAGGAGTTCCTGACCCGCTTCTACGAGCGCCTGCCCGCGCTCCTCGGGCGCTCGGCCTGGTCGAGCGACTTCTTCGTCGTCTTCAACGTCTTCTGGATCGGCGTGTGGGTGCTGTGCGCGCTCGGCGTGCGCGCGGGGTTTCGGCCGGCGTTCTTCCCGGTCTGGTTCTTCGCCATCGCCATGGTCGGGAACGGCATCGCGCATCCGGCGCTCGCGATCGCGGCGCGGGGCTACTTCCCGGGGCTCGTCACCGCGCCCGTCGTCGCGATTGCCGGCCTGGCGCTGGGCCGGGAGCTCCTCCGCCTGACGCACGGCTAGCGCAGCCGCGCGCTCACCGTTTGCAGCTCGCAGAACTCCTCGACGCCCCACTTGCCGTTCTCGCGTCCGATGCCGCTCCACTTCATGCCGCCGAAAGGGGCGACCGCGCCGGTGTTCATGTGCTGGTTCACCCACGCGGTGCCGCACTCGAGCTTCTGCGCGAGCGCTTCGCCGCGCGCGACGTCGGCCGTCCATACCGAGCCGCCGAGGCCGTAGTGCGTGCGGTTCGCCTGCGCGAGGGCGTCGTCCACGTCGCGGTAGGCGATGACGGGGAGCGCCGTGCCGAACTGCTCCTCGTCCACCAGCCGCACGCCCTCGCCGACGTCGGTGACGATCGTCGGCGGGTAGAAGTAGCCGGGGCGTGAGAGCGGCGCGCCGCCGGCGACGATGGTGCCGCCGGACTTGCGGGCGTCGTCCACCAGGCCGGCCACGCGCTCGAACTGCGGCTTGTTGTTGATCGGGCCGAGCTGGACGTCGGGCTCGGTCGGGGCGCCGAGACGCGTCGTGCGCGCCAGCTCGGCGATCGCGTTCACGACCGGGCGGTAGACGTCCTCGTGCACGTAGAGCCGCTTGATGGCGACGCAGATCTGGCCCGAGTTGGCGAAGGCGCCCCAGAAGAGCCGCGGCGCGACCGCCGCCGGGTCGACGTCGGGCAGCACGATCGCGGGGTCGTTGCCGCCCAGCTCGAGGGTGACGCGCTTCAAGTCCTCCGCCGCGGCGCGCATGATGCGCTTGCCGGTGGGTACGCTGCCGGTGAAGGTGATCTTCCGCGGCGTGGGGTGCGCCGTCATCCAGGCCCCCACCTCGTCGCTGCCGCCGAGCACGTTCAGCACCCCGGGCGGAAAGACGTCGCGCAGCAGGGCCGCGAGGGCGAGCGACGAGAGCGGAGTGTAGGGCGACGGCTTCGCCACCACCGTGTTGCCGGCGATGAACGCGGGCGCGAGCTTGTCGACGAGCGTCACCAGCGGGTAGTTCCACGGCGTGATCGCCGCGGTGACCCCGACCGGACGGCGGATCACCCGCACGCGCACCGTGCCGTCGTCGCGCAGCACGTCTGTGGGGATCTGCACGTCGGAGTAGGCGCGGCACATCTGGGCGGCGGCGTTGATCTCTCCCACCGCCTGGGCGAGCGGCTTTCCCTGCTCCTGCGACAGGACGCGCGCGAGCGCGTCGGCGTTCGCCTGGAGGGTCTCGGCCATGCGGACGACCGCGCGCCGGCGCGCCGGCTCGTCGTCGCGCCACGAGCCGGCGAAGGCGCGGGCGGCAGCCGCCATGGCGGCGTCGACGTCCTCGCGCGTTGCGTCGGGGCAGTCGGTGAAGGGCGCGCCGGTGGACGGGTCGACGACCGGGAAGTGCCGGCGCCCGGGGACGAGACGACCGTCGATGAGGTGCTGGTAGTCGGCCATGGCCCGCTTCCTACCTCCGGGAAGGGGCCGCCGACAACCCGTGCCTAGAAGCTACACGGGTTCGGGTAGCAGCTTCCCGAGTCGAGCGACTCGACGGTGTCGAGCTTCTCGCCCAGCATGTCGCAGCGGTCCCCGGTGGTGATGCGGCAGCGGCCGACGTTCACGTCGGCGGCAGGGTCGAAGTGGGGGTAGATGCAGCAGCGCACCAGGTCCGGCTTGCCACAGGTCGAGGTACGGGCGCTGCGCAGGACCAGGCGGCGCGTCTTGCGGTCGAGCCGTCCCGTCGCGAGGAGCTCCTTCGCGGCAGCGGTCACGCAAGTGAGATACGCGCGCCGCGACTCCCAGATGTTGGCGTCGGTCGGCGCGTCGCAGGGACACATCGAGCAGCCGGCGTCGTCGACCAGGTTGCCGACCGGCGTGTCCGGGCAGTCGTCGACCTCGTTCGCGACCCCGTCTCCGTCGTCGTCGGCGACCTGCGCCCGTGCGGGTCCAGCGGCGAGCGCGACGGCCAGTGCCGCCACGCCGAGCAAGCCCATTCCTCGCAGCACCTGCTGTGCCATAGCCCTTCCCTTCAAGGCAGCTTCGAGCAGGCGACGTGCCAGGGGGCGGGGTCGAAGCGACGCGGAGCCGGCCGCGCGAGGCGTCGCCGGCGTGACGCCCCGTCACGAAAGCGTCGTCGGACCCATTGCGCCGGCTCGCCGCCCGGGCTTTGAGTGGGGCCATGGCCCGCTTGCGCCTGGTCCACAACGACGCCGAGGTCCTTCCCGACGAGGGGGAGGCGCGCGGCGCGGCCGTCGAGCGCGAAGCGCTGGACGCCTACTCGACCATCGTCACCGCGGTGGCGGAGCGGCTGACCCCCTCGGTGACCAGCCTCGCGGTGAGCCGCCGGCTCGGCCGGCGGACCGCGCAGGGCGCTGGCTCGGGTGTCGTCATCACGCCCGACGGCTTCCTCCTCACCTCGGCGCACGTCGTCGACGGCGCCGACGGCGGCCGCGCCACCTTCGCCGACGGCCGCGAGCTGGCCTTCGAGATCGTCGGGCGCGACGCGCTCTCCGACCTCGCCGTGGCGCGCGTCCCGGCTCCCGACGTGACGCCCGTGACGATCGGCGACGCCGACCGACTGCGCGTCGGGCAACTCGTCGTGGCGGTCGGGAACCCGATGGGCCTCGCGGGCTCGGTCACCGCCGGCGTGGTGAGCGCCCTCGGCCGCTCGCTGCCGACGCGCGCCGGCTCCGCCACGCGCATCGTCGAGAACGTCATCCAGACCGACGCGGCGCTGAACCCCGGCAACTCGGGCGGCGCGCTGGCGGACAGCCGCGGGCGGCTGATCGGCGTCAACACCGCGGTCGCCGGGGTCGGCCTCGGCCTCGCCGTGCCCATGAACGCCACCACGCTCCGCATCGTGGCGACGCTGATGCGCGAGGGCCGCTTCCGTCGCGCCTACCTCGGCCTGGCCGGCGGGCGCCGCCCGCTGCCGCCGCGGCTCGCGCAGTCGCTCGGCCGGCGGACGGCGCTCGAGGTCGTGGAGGTGGTCGAGGGGAGCCCGGCTGCAGCCGCCGGGCTCCGATCGAAGGACCTCATCCTCGACCTCGACGGCACCCCGGTCGAGGGGGTGGGCGATCTCCAGCGCTTGATGGTCGCCGACGCGATCGACCGCCGCCTGGCGGTCCGGGTGTTGCGCGGCGGCGAGGAGGTCGTCCTCACCGCCACGCCCGTCGAGCTGCGCGCCTAGCGGTTTCCTCAAGCTCGCGACGGGTCCGGCCGACACTGCGAGGGGAGGCCTCCGTGGACCCGACACCCGAGCAGTTCTCCGCCCCTCGCATCCAGGCCATGGTCGACGCCCACGACGAAGCCGGCCTGGCCGCGGCCGACGTTCATCACGCCGCGCTGCCCTCGGGCGCGGAGGCGCTTTACCTTGGGCGGGCCCTTGCGGCCTACGCCGACCAGCGCGGCCGCCGCGCCGACGCCGAGGCGCGCTACGCGGCACTGCTGCGCCGGGCGAGCGACGACCAGGCGGCGCGGGCGGCGATCTACTGCGACCTCGCGGAGCTGGCGCACCGCTGGCAGGGCATCGCCGGGATGGAGGCGCACCTGACGGCGGCGACCGCGGCGGCGACGGCCTCGGACGATTGGTCGCTGACGGCGCGGTGCCGACGGTTGAAGGCCCTCCTGCTCTGCGACACCGGCGACGTGAAGGCGGCGTACCCGGAGGTCGAGGCGGTGGTCGCGCTCTACCATGCCCACGCCGACTGGCCCGGCGAGGCCCAGGCCCTCTGCACCCTGAGCTACGTCTTGCTCCACATGGGCTGGTTCGCGCAGGCGGGTGCGTGCACGGCGCGCATCCTCGTCGGCGGAGACACGAGCGTCCTCGGCAAGCGGCTGCACGCGGAAGCGTTGTCCAATCACGCGATCGCGATCGCCCGGACCGGTGACGCCGAGGCGGCGCTCCCCTTCGCCGAGCAGGCGGTCGCGATCCGCAGGGCGCAGCGCGACCCGATCGGACTGCGAAACGCGGCGGGGAACCTCGCCTTCCGGCTGCGTGGGCTCAAACGGCTGGACGACGCGGAGCGCGTGCTCGAGGAAAGCCTCGCCGAGCTTGAGAAGATCGGCGCCCACGAGATGGGGGACAGACTCCTGAACGCGCTCGCTGTCATCCAGGCCGACCGCGGCGATCCGACGAGCGCGCTGGGCACCCTCGAGCGCGCCCTCGAAGCCGCGCGCTCGATCGGGAACCACCGGGGCGAAGGGGCGAGCTGCATCAACCTCGGTCAGATTCATCGCAGCCTCGGCGATCAGGGTCAGAGCGCCGAGTGGTTCGAGCGGGGCATCGAGGCGTACACCCGGGGTGACCTCTTCCCCGAAGCCGTGGGCGCGCTGATGAACGAGTCCATGCTGATCGCCAAGACCGATCCGGCGCGCGCCGCGGAGCTGGGGGCGCGGGCGAAGGCGCTCGCCGACCCGCACGGGCTCATCGTGGAGAAGCCCCAGACCGCGACCCTCAAGCGCGGCGTCTCGAACCTCCGCTTCTTCGCCAAAGCGCTGGCGAGCATGGTGGCCACGGGCGCCGCGGCCGCGCTCTCCAGCACGCCGACCGACGGCGAGGAGATCGTCCTCGTGCCCGTCGGCACGGTGCCGAGCGAAGCGCTCGAAGCCGCGCGCGACGTGCTGGCGGAGACGTTCAAGTACGCCGTCCGCGTGGACGGCGAGATGCCGCGCTCGGCCGAGGCGTTCGATCAGAGCCGCCGGCAGTATCGCGCCGAGCCTCTCCTCGACGCGCTCGAGTCGCGCGTCGTTCCAGGCACCCTCCGGGTGGTCGGGGTCATCGACGACGACATCTTCTACGGCGCGTACACCAACTTCGTGTTCGGCGTTCGCAACCCGGGCAAGCGGAGCATCTTGATCGGGCTCCGGCGCTTGACGGCGTCGGCGCCGCACGGGAGCGCGCTCTTCCGCCGCCGCGTCGCGGCGACCCTCGTGAGTCAGGTGAGCCGGAGTCTCGGCCTCGGCGCGTGCCCTACGCCGGACTGCGCGACGGCGCCCAGCAACTCGCTCGAGGACACGGATCGGAAGTCGCCGACGCTCTGTCCCCGCTGCGCGGCGACCATCGCGCCGTCGCTGCGGCACTCCGCCGCCGCCGGCTGATCACGCCTGCCCGGCGCGGAACTTCTCGATCCACTGGCGCTGCGCGTCGGCCGGGATCTCGCCCGGCACCCCGACGCCGCGCTCGACGGCGGGACGCGCGGCCACGGTCTCGATCCAGCGGTTCAGGTTGTCCATGCCGTCGGTCTCGACGCCGGCCCAGGCGTGGATGCGCACCCAGGGCCAGGTCGCGATGTCGGCGATGGAGTAGGCGCCGGCGAGGTACTCGCGGTCGGCGAGGCGGCGGTCGAGGACGCGGTAGAGGCGCGCGGTCTCGTCCTGGTAGCGCTTGATCGCGTACTCGATCGGCTCCGGGGCGTAGCGGAAGAAGACGTTCGCCTGCCCCTGCATGGGACCCACGCCGCCCATCTGGAACATGAGCCACTGGAGGACCTCGGAGCGCTTCTTCCGCTCCGTCGGCAGGAGCGCGCTGCCCGTCTTCTCCGCCAGGTAGACGAGGATGGCACCCGACTCGAAGACGGGGAAGTCGCCCTCGTCGTGGTCGACGATGGCGGGGATGCGGCCGTTGGGGTTGATGCGGAGGAACCAGTCCTCCCTCTGCTCGCCTTCCTGGAGGCGGATGACGCACACGTTGTACGGCAGGCCTAGCTCCTCGAGCATGATGGAGGCCTTCCAGCCGTTCGGGGTGGGGGCGGTGTAGAGGTCGATCATGGCGATCTCCCGTAGTCGATCAGCGCGCCCCACGAAAGTGGGCCTCGAGCACGCGCATGTAGGGCACGCAGGCGCGCCGGCTCTTCACCAGGTCGCGCGCCTCGTCGAGCCCGAGGCCGTGGTGGGCGTGGAGGTAGGCGATGGCGACGGTGGGCGCGCGGTTGAACCCCGCGTTGCAGTGGACGTAGGCGCACCCGCCGCGCGCCAGC
>JBGQET010000154.1:0-8082 GCA_041496545.1 Binatia bacterium
AGGCGCGAGGGACGCCGCCGCCGGCGAGCGCGTGGGGGCCGTGCCGGAGGACGCCGTAGGAGCCGAAGAGGGACGTGGCGAGCGCCTGGAGGCGCTGGTCGGTCTCGCTACCGAGCACCTTCTCGAGCGACGACTCCTCGCCCGGGTGGCCGGTGCGTAACAGGGTGGTCAGGCTCCGGTAGCCCGCAAGGCGAAGGATCTCCACCTCGATGTGCGCCTGCGCGAGGCGCTGGCGGACGGCGCCGTCCGCCAGCGCGCCGCGCGTCGCGGGATGCTCGCGCACGAGCTGGATGAGCTGCTCGAGGCTCCGCCGGATCTTCCGCTGAAACGTGAACGTCCACATCGGCCCGCGCTCGTGCGCGACGATCCCCATGGCGATCGCCCACCCGCTCCCCGGCGCCCCGAGCAGCCGATCCGCCGGCACGCGCACGTCCTCGAAGAAGACCTCGCAGAACTCGGCGTCGTCGGTGAGCTGGCGAAGCGGACGCACGGTGATGCCGGCCGACCGCATGTTGACGAGGAGGAGCGAGAGGCCCTTGTGCTTCGGCGCCTCCGGTTCCGTGCGGCAGAGGAGGAAGCACCAGTCGGCGATGTCGGCGTGGCTCGTCCAGACCTTCTGGCCGGTGACGACCCACTCGTCACCGCGCCGCTCGGCGCGCGTGCGGAGCGAGGCGAGGTCCGAGCCCGCGCCCGGCTCGGAGAAGCCCTGGCACCAGAGCTCCTGTCCGTTCAGCATCGGGGTCAGGAAGCGCGCCTGCTGGGCGGGTGTCCCGTGGCGCAGCAGCGCGGGGCCGATCAGGTCGGCGTACGACGCCGCCGGCGGCCGCGGCGCGCCCGCGGCGTCGAGCGCCTGGTCGAAGAGCCAGCGCTCGACGACCGTCGCGCCGCGCCCACCGTGCTCGCGCGGCCACGCGATCGCCGCCCAGCCGCCCTCGTGGAGCTTTCGCTGCCACTCGCGCGCGATCTCGATCCAGAGCGGGTCCTCGACGCGCGTCCAGCAGTGGTCGCGCCGCCACGCCGGGGGGAGGTTGGCGTCGAGCCACGCGCGCGCCTCGTCGGCGAACGCGACCTCGGCGGCGGAGAACGAGAAGTCCAAGCGCTAGCGGTCGCGCGCCGCGGACTCGAGGTCCGCCGCCATGCGGCCGACGGTGTCGAGGTACTCCTCGACCATCTCGTAGATGACCTCGCGCACCGGGCGAATCGCGTTCATGCTGCCGACGATCTGGCCGACGGGCGAGCCGACGAGGTCCTTCGCGCCGTACTTCTCGAGGTGCGCGTACTTGTGAATGCGCGTGGTGGCGTCGGCGCAGGCCATCCACTGGAGCGGCATCGGGAGGTAGCCGGGCGAGCCGGGAGCCTCCCAGGCGTCGGTCCAGGGCGTGCGGAGCTGGCGCGCGGGCTTGCCGGAGAGCGCGCGCGAGCGGACGGTGTCGCGCGAGGTGGCCGCGAGCAGCTTCTCCTTGATGACGGGCAGCGTGTCGCTCTCCGTGACGGTGAGCCAGATGGAGCCGGTCCACACGCCTTCGGCGCCGAGTGCCATCGCAGCCGCCATCTGGCGGCCGGTGCCGATGCCGCCGGCGGCGAGCACGGGGCGGGGGCGGACGGCGTCGACGACCTCGGGCACGAGGACCATGGTCGTCACCTCGCCGGTGTGCCCGCCGGCTTCGTGTCCCGAGGCGACGATGATGTCGGTGCCCTGCTCCTTCTGCGCGCGCGCCTGCTGGACGCTGCCGACGAGCGCGGCCACGAGGACGCCGTGCGCGTGCGCTTGCTCGATGACGTCGACCGGCGGCGGCCCGAGCGCGTTGACGAGCAGCTTGATGGGGTGCCTGAGCGCCACCTCGACCTGCGAGCGCGCGCCCTTGTGCGTCCACGCCAGCAGGCTCTCGAAGGACGACTCGCCCTCGGGCAGCGGTGGGACGTTGTGCTTCTGGAGGATGCGGTCGATGAACTCCTTGTGCTTGGCGGAGATCATCGACTCGAAGGTGGCCTTGTCGAAGCCGCCCTCCTCGGCGCCCGCGTAGCTGACGGGCATCACGACGTCGACGCCGTAGGGCTTGCCGTCGACGTGCTGGTCGATCCAGTCGAGCTCGATCTCGAGCTGGTCGGTCGAGAAGGCGAGCGCGCCGAGGACGCCGAGGCCTCCGGCGCGCGACACCGCCGCGACCACGTCGCGGCAGTGGCTGAAGGCGAAGATGGGGAACTCGATCCCGAATTGCTCGCAGAGCCGGGTGTGCATGGGACGGACCTACTGCTCGGGCGTGAAGCGGACGGGCATGCTCTTGATGCCGCCCAGGAAGTTCGAGCGCAAGCGGGCGGGCGCGGCGGCCAGCTCCATGTCGGGGAGGCGGCGGAGCAGCTCGTCGAACATGATCCGGATCTCGAGACGGGCGAGGTTGGCGCCCAGGCAGAAGTGCGGGCCGATGCCGAAGCCGAGGTGGTCGTTCGGGGTGCGGCCGACGTCGAAGCGCTCGCCGTCGGGGAAGACCTCTTCGTCGCGGTTGGCGGAGCCGTACCAGAGGCTCACGCGCTCGCCCTTGCGGATCTGGTGGCCGTGGAAGTCGACGTCGCGCGTGGCGGTGCGGATGAACGTGATGACCGGGGACACCCAGCGGACGATCTCCTCGACCGCCGTGGGCAGGAGCGAGCGGTCGGCGAGCAGGCGAGCGCGCTCTTCGGGGTGGTTGATCAGCTCGAGCATCCCGCCGGAGATGCTGTTGCGGGTGGTCTCGTTGCCGGCGACGAGGAGGAGCATGAAGAAGTTGTTGAGCTGGAGGTCGGTGAGCTTCTCACCCTCGACCTCGACCTGGGTGAGGAGCGTGGCGAGGTCGTCCCGGGGATTCGCGCGACGCTGCTCGAAGAGCTGATGGGCGTACATGAACATTTCCATGGCGGCGACCCTGCTCTTCTCGTTCCCGCCCCCGCCGCTGTACTCCGGGTCGTCGAAGCCGACCAGGGTGTTGCTCCAGTCGAAGATGATGCGGCGGTCCTCGAGCGGCACGCCCATCATCTCGACGATCACCTGGAGCGGCAGCTCGGCCGCGATCTCGGTGACGAAGTCGCACTCACCCCGCCGCGCGACGGCGTCGATGATCTTGCCGGTCATCTCGCGGACGTGGACCTCCATCCGGTTGACCATCTTGGGCGAGAAGCCGACGTTCACCAGGCGACGGTACTTCGTGTGCTTCGGCGGATCCATGTTGAGCATGAGCAGCCGCGTGCCTTCGAGCTCCTGCGCTTCGCCCTCCGAGAACCGCTTGAGGATCGCGCCGCGCTGCCAGGAGGAGAACGTGGCCTGATCGAGCGAGATGGCCCAGACGTCCTTGTAGCGGCTGATGACCCAGAAGCCCTCGCCGTTCGCCTCGCGGTTCCAGTAGACGGGCGCCTCGGCGCGGAGCAGCTTGAAGACGTCGGCGGGATAGCCGTCGACGAAGAGATCGGGTGTCGACAGATCGATGTCGAACTGGGGACCGCGCGTCTCGACGTTGGTGGGGGATAGCATTTCAGTTCCTCCGGAAGCCGCTCGGGGCGAGGCGCCGGACGGGCGCCGTTCCGAGGAGCTGTTCGACCGCGGTCTTCAGGAAGCGTCGCTGACGGGCCACCGCCGACGCGCTGCGAACGTCCAGACCGATGACGACCTCGAGCAGGGCGGCGTTGGCGAAGTAGCCGAAGATCAGGTTGTAGAGCCCGGCCGCCACGTGCGGCAGCTCGGCCGGCTCCCAGCGTCCCACCGTGCCGGCGAGGATGTGGAGGCCCTCGGCGTAGAGCGGGTGGAGGTGACGCGTGAGGCTCGCGCGGAGCGAGCGGCTGTCGTCGAGCGCGGCGCGCTGGATCAGCCGGGGCAGGTGCGGGTGGTCGGCGAGGTAGTCGAGGATGCGGTCGAGGACGGCGTCGAGGGGACCGCCGCTCGGACTGGCCGACGCCGCGACCGCACGCCCGGCTTCCGTGACCAGCTCGACGACGGGACCGAGGCCGCGCCCGAGGACGGCCTCGTAGAGCGCGCGCTTGTCGCGGAAGTGGTGGTAGAGGCTCGCCTGGTTGCGGAGCCCCGCGTCCGCCGAGATCTCGCGCATAGACACGCCGGCGAAGCCGCGCTCGGCGAAGTGCTGCTCGGCGGCGTCGAGGATGGCGTCCCGGGTGGAGGGGGCCTCACCGGTCTCCGTCGCGAGCGCACGCCGGCTCATGCTCCATGAGCTACACGAACAAACGTTCGTTTGTCAACCCGAAAGACCCCGAAACATGGGCATAGTTCCAGGCAGCGAACGCCCAGGCGACTGACCAAGCGTTCAGTTGACTCTGGGGGTCTCGCGATGGGCGATCTTGCGCTGCGTGTCAGTTCGTTGGCAGGTGGTAGAGGGCCTGGGCGTTGCCGCCCAGGATGCGGGCGCGGGCGCCCTCGTCGAGCGGGGCGGTCGCCGCGCGCAACTCCTCGACCACGCCGGGGAACTTCGCGTCGGGGTGGGGGTAGTCACTCGCCCAGACGATACGGTC
Source organism: Binatia bacterium (assembly GCA_041496545.1). Classification (GTDB taxonomy): domain Bacteria; phylum Desulfobacterota; class Binatia; order DP-6; family DP-6; genus DASRHG01. Next base: position 4,492 of record JBGQET010000154.1, read on the forward strand.
GGCGCCGACCAGCGGATGGCGGGCGGTGAAGGCGAGGGTCGACTCGTCGGGGTCGAAGGAGATGTAGCACTGGCGGCGGAAGTACTCGGACGGCTTCATCTTGAGCCACGGCACGTCCCACGCGAACACCTCGTGGTGGTGGTCGAGGCGCTCGAGCCAGGGCACGATCCAGCCGCCGTTCGCTTCGAGGAAGAGGACGGTCAGGCGCGGGAAGCGCTCGAGCACGCCGCCGGCGCACATGACCGCGACGCTCTCCATCACGTCGAAGGGGTTGGCGAGCGCCTGGCTGAAGAAGACGTTGCCGAGGTTGCGGACCGGGTTCGCCTCGTTGTCGCTGGGGGCGTACTTGACGCCCTCGGCCCGCATCTCGGCGTACCCGAGGTCGCGGCAGGCGCCCGGCATGTCGGGCGCGAGGAACGGGTGCAGGCCGACGGGGAGGTCGAGATCCTGACACGTCGCCCAGATCGGGTCGTAGACGGGGTCGTTGAGCTTCTTCCTCCCGATGGCGGGGTTGGGCCGCATGAAGACGCCGACGTGGCCCAGCTCCTTGGCACGGCGGATGGTGCGCACGGTGCGCTCCACCTCCTGCGTGGGCACGACCGCGACGCCGAAGAGCCGTCGGGGCGCGTGGGCGCAGAACTCCGCCAGCCACTCGTTGTAGGCGTTGGCCTGCGCCTCGGCGAACTCGGCGTCGGCGAGCCCGGGCAGCCCGAGGAGCATCGTCGGATACAGCACCGACTGCGCGATGCCCTCGACGTCCATGTCGGGAAGTCGGGGAGCGGGGGCGAAGGCGCCGGGGCGGACCTCCGAGTAGCGCATCTTGCCGGCGAAGGCGCGCGCTCGCTCGGCGGCCGTCATGCCGGCGGTGCCGGCGAGCGCCATGCCGTGCGCCGGCCGCGTGGCGCGGTTGTAGTGCAGCCACTCGGTTCCGTCGGGCTTCACCTCGATGTGCCAGATGCGGTCGCGGAACTCGGCGGGCGCGTGCCGCAGCATACCGTCGGGATGCTCGAGCACGTGACCGTCGGCGTCGACGACGGGGGTGGACGTCATGGGCGGAACCTCCACCGCCCTCCATAGAGAAAAGCGAGGCCGCGCGGCAAGGGTAGGCCGGCTCGGCGCGCGCGTGCTATGCCCGCCGGCGGCGATGCCCAACACGTGCCTCTACCTGCACGAGGTCATCCAGATCGTCGGCGCCGGCTCCGAGGCCTACAAGCGACACACGGGCGAGGGCCTCGGTCGCGGGCCGCACAGCGCGCCGCTGGTCGGCACGTGGCAGCAGTCGGGATCGACGGGCGACTGGCCGCGCGTCGTCAACCTCTGGGAGATGCGCGGCTGGGACCACTGGGCGGAGCTGCTCGAGTACCAGTACGCCGGCGGCGCGCAGCCGGAGGAGCTGCGCAAGTGGTGGAACGAGGCGACGCAGTACCGCGCCGGGGGCTTCGACCGTATCCTCGAGCCGGCCGCCTACTGCCCGACGCGGCAGGAGCTGATCGACTGCAAGGTTCGCGGGCGCGCCTGCATCCAGGAGATCGCGACCGTGCGCCCCGGGACCGCCGACGCCTACCTCGACGCCGTGGCGTCCCGCTGGATGCCGATCGCCGCGCGCCGCGGCCTCGCGCTCGTCGGCGCCTGGCGCACCGCGATGCGCGACACCGAAGCCGTCCTCCTCTGGTGCCTGCCGACGGTGCGCGACTTCACGCGCCACCTGCGCGACGTGGCGAGCGCGCCCGAGACGCGCGCCTGGACGGAGACGGCGCGCACCTGGCGCACCGACTACCGGGAGACGCTGCTCGTCCCCAGCCGCTGGTGCGTCGTCCACCCGGACTGGGCCGGCTGACTCACGCGACTGCCGCGTCCGGCGGCTCGCCGTCGTGGATCGCCTCGATCAGGTGGAAGTAGCCGGGGCGGATCTCCCAGACGAGGAACCGGCGCGTGCGGCCGGGGAAGAGGTCGGCCGTCTCGTGGTCGAGGAGCGTCGCGCCGGCGGGATACCAGCGGGCGGCGAGCCCTTCGTTGTCGACGGTGGATGCCACCGGCTCGCTCGGGCCGGCGAGCCGCGGCGCCGTCGTGCCGGAGAGGCGGTCGTGGAAGGTGGCCCACGCGCGCCCGGTGAGCGCGCGCGCCAGCTCGGTCTTCCACGTGGTCGGGACGCTGTCGTCGCGGAGCCACGGGAGCTGGCCGAGCACGTTGCAGAAGAGGAACGCGGCGGACGGGAAGTCGGCGACCAGCGCGCCCGGGCCGTCGGGCGTGGTGAGACGGTCCTCGGCGTGCCAGCGCACGCGTGCGAGCGTCGGGAAGCGACGCGCGAAGAGCAAGCGCGCCAGCGGGTCGGGCTCGAAGGCGTCGATGGCGGCGAAGCGGGCGAGGAACGACGCGGGGAGGCAGTAGCCGGCGCTCGGCCCGACCAGCACCAGCTCGCGCGCCGCCGGCCGCCAGCCGTCGAGCCAGGTCGCCAGCGCGGCCGTGAACGGCTCCCAGCGGCCGGCGCGATGGCGCAGCGCGCGCCAGTGGTAGCGGAGCCCGCCGGCCGGGTTGAGGAGCGCCTGGACGCTCGCCGTCACCGCACGTCCCCGCGCAGCGCGAGGACGCAGGCCTGGAGTGCGCCGGCGTTCGCGTCCGCCGGCGACACCGCCGCCCCGGCGACCAGCTCGATGCGCGACCACACGCGCCGGAAGGGGCGGCGCATCGCCGGCCCGTCCTTCCGGCTGAAGAAGCTGCCCCACAGCCCGCGGAGCGCCATGGGCACGACCGGCACCGGGCTCCGCTCGACGATGCGCTCGACGCCGGGACGGAAGGGGTTCAAGTCGCCCGTGCGCGTGATCTGTCCCTCGGGGAAGATGCACACGAGGTCACCGGCGGCGAGCGCGCGCTCGACCTCGTCGAAGGCGGCCTCCATGAGGGCGGGGTTCTCCTTGCGGGGCGCGATCGGGATGGCGTGTCCGGTGCGGAAGACGAAGTTCAGCACGGGGATGCGGAAGATGCTGTGGTCCATGACGAAGCGGATCGGGCGGCGGCAGGCGGCGGCGATCACCAGGGGGTCGACGAAGCTCACGTGGTTGCAGACGAGCACCGCCGCACCCTCGGCCGGAACGTGCTCCAGCCCGCGTTGCCTCAATCGGTAGACCGTGTGGACGAGCATCCAGATGAGGAAGCGCATCAGGAACTCGGGGATGAGCGTGTAGATGTAGACGCCCACCGCGGCGTTCATGAGCGCCGTCAGCAGGAAGAGCGTCGGGATGCCGAGGCCCGTGCGCCGGAGCTCGATGCCGAGCAGCGCCGCCACCACCATGAAGCCGGCGTTGATGATGTTGTTGCCGGCGATGATGCGCGAGCGGTGTGACGGCAGGCTCCGATGCTGCACGAGCGCCAGGAGCGGCACGATGTAGAAGCCGCCGAAGACGCCGATCAGCACGAGGTCGGCGAGGAGGCGCCAGCCGTGGACGTTGTGCAGGAACTGCGCGACGCTCACGGTGCCGGCCGGCGCCCCCGCGGCGCGCGTCGCGAAGAAGAGGTCGAGCGCGAAGACGGTGAGCCCGATCGACCCGAAGGGCACCAGGCCGAGCTCGATCGTGCCGCCCGCCATCCGCTCGC
>JBGQET010000155.1:0-7889 GCA_041496545.1 Binatia bacterium
GGCAGAGGTTCTGGTAGCCGCGGCGGTCCTCGACCAGGAGATAGAGCTGCCCCGCGCTCGCGACCGGCACCTCGGCGCCGACGAGCGCGCGCACGCCCGCGCGCTTCGCCGCCTGGAAGAAGCGCGGCGCGCCGTAGACGCCCGTCCGGTCGGCGAGCGCCAGCGCGTCGTAGCCGAGCGCCGCCGCGTGCTCGGCCAGGTCCTCCGGCAGCGAAGCGCCGTGGAGGAAGCTGAACGCGCTCCGGCAGCGAAGCTCGACGTACTCCGCGCGCGATGCGATGGTGTCACCCGCCATGGCGACCCCGGATCGGCGCTACCCGCTCGACGGCATCCAGCTGAAGGACCCGTTCCTCTTCGAGCAGCGGGTGCCGCACGACCTCTTCCGGCGGCTCCGCGCCGAGGCGCCGGTGTACTGGAACCCCGAGCAGGAGGAGTGGGAGCCCGGCTTCTGGGCGCTCACCAAGTACGCGGACGTCTCCGCCGTGTCGCGGAACCCGCAGCTCTTCTCCTCGCAGCTCGGCGGGCACCAGATCAGCTACCTGCCGGGCACCGAGTTCAACCGCGTGACGGCCGCGATCCTCGGCAACATGATCGCCATGGACCCCCCGCAGCACAACGTCTTCCGGAAGCTCGTGTCGTCCTTCTTCACCTCCGGCGCGGTGAAGAAGATGGAGCCCAAGATCCGCGAGATCGTGACCGCGACGCTCGACCGCGTGGCACCCAAGGGCGAATGCGAGTTCGTCGAGGAGGTGGCGGCCGAGGTGCCGCTCGTCGTCCTCTGCGAGCTGCTCGGCGTGCCGCAGCCGGACCGCCGTCTGCTCTTCGCGTGGACGAACCGCTTGACCGACTTCCTGAACGACCCGCAGGACTTCCTTGCCGCGTACGGCGAGCTCTTCGTGTACGGCCAGCAGCTCGCCGAGCGTGCCCGCCGCGAGCCCGCCGGCGACCTCATGAGCGTCATGGCGAACGGCGAGGTGGACGGCCAGAAGATCGACCAGCAGCTCCTCGACGGCTTCTTCCTGCTCCTCGTCATCGCCGGCAACGAGACGACGCGGAACACGATCTCGGGCGGCCTCCAGGCGCTGATCGAGCACCCCGACCAGCGCCGCTTCCTGCGTGAGGCCCCGGCGGCCATCCCCACCGCCGTCGAGGAGATGCTCCGCTGGGTGACGCCCGTCGTGCACTTCCGGCGCACCGCGACGGCCGACACGGAGATCCGCGGGCAGAAGATCGCGCGCGGCGACAAGGTGGTCATGTGGTACCCCGCCGCCAACCGCGACGAGGACGTCTTCCCCGACCCGGAGCGCTTCGACGTGCGCCGCACGCCGAACGACCACCTCGCGTTCGGCGAGGGGCAGCACTTCTGCCTGGGCGCGTGGCTCGCGCGGCTCGAGCTGCGGGTGATGTTCGAGGAGCTGCTGCGGCGCCTGCCGGACGTGGAGCCGGCGGGGCCGACCGAGCGCATCCGCTCGTACTTCCTCTCCGGGTTCCGGAAGATGCCCGTCCGCTTCACGCCGCGGTCGTAGCTCAGTCGTAGACGCCATCGACGAACCAGGAATCCGCCCCGAGCTCGCGGTAGCAGCGGTAGATGCCGCCGTCGGAGAGCTCGAGGTCGTAGTAGTCGCGGGCGAGCGGCGCGTCGTGCCACCATTCGCCGACGACGCGCCACGGTCCGGCGGCGTGCACCACGCGCCCGCCGAAGCCGCGGCCGCGGACGAAGCTCGGTGCGTCGCGCTCGGCGAACACCTCGACGGGGTGCGGCGGGCGGAGCACGCGGACGACGAGGGGACAGGTCTCGGCGGCGTAGGAGGTGGACGGCGGGTCGCACGCCGGCGCGACCGCGAACGGCGCGACCGCGGCCGCGCCCGGACGGTGCGTGTCGACGACGACCGGCGCGCCGACGCGGTCGGGCCCGCAGAGCGCGGCGAGGTGCGCGAGCGTCGTCGCGAGCCGCTCGGGCGCGGGCCCGGGCGGGGTGAAGAGGCCGAGCTGCGCCGGCCGCACGCGGTCCGGCACCACGGCGAGCACGACGCGGGTGATCGCGGCGTGCGGCGGCCGCGCCTCGAGCGCGACGCGGAGGCAGGTGAGGAGCGTCTTCACGTCGCGCGTCGGGGCGGCGAGCGGCAGCTCGCGGGCGTCGCGCCGGCCGTCGTCGAGGCCGAGCGTGAGGCCCACGCGCGCGCAGCCGATGCCGGCGAGGCCGAGGCGGGCGACGGCGCGCTCGGCGAGCCCGCGCAGCACGAAGAGGAGCGGCTCGAGGTTGTCGATCTCGTGCTCCAGGTCGATCGCCTCCTCGACCGCGCCGCCGAGTGGCCGCGGCGCGAGCGGGCGCTCGTCCTCGCCGCGCGCGAGCCGGATGAGCGTCGCGCCGGCGGACCCGAGCCGCGTCGCGACCTCCGCCGCGGGGAGGCGCGCGAGGTCGCCCAGGCGGTGGACGCCCCAGCGCGCGAGCGTCGCGGCGACGTCGGGCGGCGGCGCGAGGCAGGCGAGCGGCAGCCGGGCGAGGAAGCCGCGCTCCGTCCCGGGCGGCACGACCTCGACGCCGTCGCCGTGAAGCGCCGCTAGGCGCGCGACGGTCATGCCCGCGCCGAGGCCGGCGCGCGCCGCGAGGCCGACGCGCGCGGCGCGCGCCACGAGCGCGGTCACGAGGCCGGCTTCGCTGCCGACCAGGTGGGCCGCGCCGGCGGCGTCGAGGAAGACGGCGCCGGCGTCGGTCGGCTCGACGCGGCTCGCGAGCGACGCCGCGACCTCGGCGAGCGCCCCGACGGCGGAGCGCTCGGCCGCCGCGTCGCGCCGGCGGACGACGACGTCGGCCGCGATCGCGCGCGCCTGCGCCGCCGTGTGCCGCCCGGGTCGGATGCCGCGGGCGCGCGCCGCGACCGCGGCGGCGACGACCGGCGCGTGCACGCCGGCGGCGTCGGTCAGGACGAGCGGCAGGCGGGCGAGGTCAGGGTCGGCCCGAGAGAGCGCGGCCACGGGCAGATCGGGCACGAGGAGACAGGCGATGCGCGGCACGGCACGCTCCGCTCACCCACGCGCCGTCCTCACGACCGTCGCCTCGCCCGGCCGGCCGACCCGCGAGCGCACCACGCACACGCGGGCCTCGATGCCGTCGAGCGTCACGAGCCGGCCGGCACCACCGCTCCAGCGCGCGCGCCGCGCGCGCGCCTCGAGGCCGAGCGCGGCGAAGGTGCCGATCACCGCCCGCGGCGTGACGACGAGGAGGGTCGAGCGCGTCTCCGCTGCCGCGCGGGCGAGGCGCACGAGCGTCGCGGTGGCCGGCGCGCGGCCGGCCCCCTCGTCGAGGTCGAGGACGACGAGGCCGAAGCCGCCCGCGCGGAGGAGGATCTCCGCCGCGCGCCATCCCTCGCGTGGCCCGCGCGGGCGGACCCACAGCGTGCGCGCCAGCACCACGCCGGCGTCGGCCGCGGCCTCGGGGTCGAGCGCGTCCTCGACGTCCACCCAGGCGATGGTCTCGCCCGCCCCCGTCGCCCGCGCCGCGACCGCGCACGCGAGCCCCGTCCGCCCCCCGCTCCGCGGCCCGGCGACCTCGGTCACCCGCTCGCGCGGCAGCCCGCCGCCGATCGCGGCGTCGAGCGGGGCGAGCCCCGTCGGGAGGCGGGAAACCGGTGTCGAGCAGGCATTCCCGAGCCGGACGCCGCCCGGTCTGCCGAGCCGGTCGAGGAGGGCGGCGGCCGCGGACATGGGTTTGTCTTCGCCTTTTCTTCGTCTCAAAGTCAACCCCCGAAGACAATTGACATTCGCCGCCCTGTAGCGTACGATATTGAAAGTCAATTTCAATTACGGAGGCACCCGTGCCCTGGCACATCATCCCCTTCGTCGAGTTCTGGCTCTTCCTCGCGCTCGGGCTCGTGTGGCGCGCGTGGCTTCAGGCGCGGCGCTACGGCGGCTCCGGCGTGATGCTCTTTCGCGAGGGACCGCTCCAGATGATCCGCGACGCCGGCCTCGTGCTGTTCACCACCTTCGTCGGGTGGCAGGCCGGGCGGGTGGCGTTGGGCGGCACGCCGCTGGCCCCGGCCCCCCTGCGGATGGCGGGGGCCGTGCTCGCGGCCGCCGGCACCCTGCTCATGGTGCTGGCCCAGCTCGACCTCGGCGCGTCCTGGCGCGTCGGGATCGAGCGCGACGCGCGGCCCGGGCTCGTCACGACCGGTTGGTATGCTTTCTGCCGCAACCCCATCTACCTGTTCATGACGATGGCGTTCTCGGGCATCCTGCTACAGGTGCCCCGCTGGCAGTCGCCCCTGCTCGTCGTCCTCCTCTACCTCGGGCTTCGCCTGCACGTTACGCGCGAGGAGGCGTACCTCGAGGAGAGCTACGGAGAGGCGTTCACCGTGTACGCGCGACGGGTCGGACGCTTCGTCCCCTGGGTCGGGCGCCTGCGGACCCAGATTGTATCGGGCGGACGAGTCTGCCAGTGAAAACCCCATGCAGACGCTCCGCACCGAGACGGCCGACGGCGTCCGGTCGATCGTCCTGACGCGCGCCGCCGAGTACAACACCATCACGCCGACGCTCCGCGACGAGCTCGCCGTCGCCATCGACGACGCCGACGCCGACCGCGACGTGCACGTGATCCTGCTCCGCGCCGAGGGGCCCGCCTTCTGCGCCGGCTACGGACTCGACTGGGCGACGGTCGCGCAGGCGGAGGAGCGACGGAGCGCGACGCGCGTGTGGGATTCCGTCGTCGACTACCGCATGATGAAGCGCTTCGTCGACGTGTACATGAAGCTCTGGTACGCGCAGAAGCCGACCATCGCGGCCGTGCAGGGTTGGTGCATCGGGGGCGGCACCGACATGGTGCTCTGCGCCGACATCATCGTCGCGGGCGAGGGCGCGCGCTTCGGCTATCCGCCGTCGCGCGTCTGGGGCACGCCGACGACCGCCATGTGGGTCTACCGCATGGGCCTCGAGCGCGCGAAGCGCTACCTGCTCACGGGCGACGAGATCCCGGCCCGCAAGGCGGCCGAGATCGGGCTCATCCTGGAAGCCGTGCCCGACGCCGAGCTCGCCGCGCACGCCACCGCGCTCGCCCGTCGCATGGCGCGCGTGCCGATCAACCAGCTCGTCATGCTGAAGCTCCTCGCCAACCAGAGCGTCGAGCACATGGGCTTCACGACGAGCCGGACGCTCGGCACGCTCTTCGACGGCATCGCGCGCCACACGCAGGAGGGACTCGACTTCGTCGGCCGCGCGGAGGAGGTCGGCTTCCGCCAGGCCGTCCGCGAGCGCGACGACCCGTTCGGCGACTACGGCAGCCGCAAGAGGACGCCATGAGCGAGACGATCACGTACGCGGTCCGCGACAACGTCGCCGAGATCGCGCTCGACGACGGCAAGGTGAACGCGATGAGCCTGCCCTTCTTCGAGGGGCTCAACGCCGCGCTCGACCGCGCCGAGCGCGAGAAGCCGGGCGCCGTGGTGATCGCGGGCCGCGCCGGCGTCTTCTCGGCCGGCCTCAACCTGAAGCTCCTGCCGACGCTGCCACCGGACGAGCTTCGCACGACGATGCTGGCGTTCGGGCGGACCATGCTCCGCGTCTTCACCTTCCCCATCCCGACCGTCGCCGCGGTCACGGGCCACGCGATCGCGGGCGGCGCCATGCTCATGTTCGCGTGCGACCTGCGCCACGTCGCCGACGGTCCCTTCCGCATCCATCTCAACGAGGTCGCGATCGGGCTCGCGCTCCCGAGCTGGGCGATCGCGCTCGCGCACTCGGCGATCCCGACGCGCTGGCACACCGAGGCGATCCTCCACGCGCGCATGTACGCGCCCGCCGAGGCGCTCGAGCGCGGCATCGTCGACGCCACGGCACCGCCCGAGCGGCTCCTCGAGCAAGCGCGCGGCGCGGCGGCGTCGCTCGCGCCCCTCGACCAGACGGCCTACGCGATCTCCAAGAAGCGCCACCGGGCGATGGAGGTCGCTTTCGTCGGGGACCTCATCGAGAAAGAGATCGGCGCGCTGCCGTCGCGCGCCACGGTGCGATGATGCGCGCCTTCTTCTGGGTGTTCGGCGTTTTGAGCCTCGCCAACGGCCTCTGGATGCTCTTCGCGCCCGTGGGCTGGTACCACGACCTGCCCGCCGGCGTACCCGACACCGGCCCGCTGAACCTCCACTTCGTGCGCGACATCGGCGCCGCGTTCACGACGCTCGGGGTCGCGTTCTGCGTCGCGGCGCCGCGCGCCGAGCAGCACCGCGGCGTGCTCCTCGCCGGGGCGTTGTTCTCGGTGCTGCACGCGGCGGTGCACGTCGCAGACCTCGCGAGCGGGCGGCTCGAGCCGATCCACTGGCTGATCGACCTGCCGGGCGTCTTTCTGCCGGCGATCCTCCTCTGCGTCCTGTCGCTTCCCCGCTGGTGGCCGCCGGCGGCGCGATGACCGACCGCGCGCGTGCTCGCGCGCTCGCCCGCGACGCGATCGAGCGGGGTGAGCCGCTCGCGTGGTTCGAGCGGCTCTACCGCGAGGCCGCGGCCGGCTCGGCGGTCGTGCCGTGGGCCGACCTGGTGCCGAACCCGCACCTGGTGGAGTGGCTCGACGGGCACCCGCTTCCGCCCGGACGCGCGCTCGACGTCGGCACGGGCCTCGGCGACAACGCCGAGGAGCTGGCGCGCCGGGGCTGGGACGTCGTCGCGTTCGACATCTCCGCCACCGCGATCGCGGCTGCGACCAGGCGCTTCCCGCGCTCCCGCGTGCACTACGCGACGGCGAACCTCCTCGCCCCGCCGCGCGAGTGGCGCGGCGCGTTCGATCTCGTGGCGGAGACGTACACGCTCCAGGTGCTGCCCCCGGCCGAGCGTACCGTCGCGGCGCGCGTGCTGACCGAGCTCCTGGCGCCCGGTGGGACGCTGCTCGTGATCGCTCGCGGCCGCGACGCCGATGAGCCGGAAGGCTCCATGCCATGGCCTCTCACCCGCACCGAGATCGAGGCGATCGCGAAGCACGGCCCCTCGCTCGCCGCGTTCGAGGGCTTCCTGGACACGGAGGACCCGCCGGTGCGGCGGTTTTGCGCCGCGTTCCGCCGAGCCTAGGCCGCCCGGCCGTTCACCTCGTAGACCTTGACGGAGTGGCGCGTACGGGATCATCCCGGCCTGCTCGGCCGCGAGACCTCCAATTATGGCGAGGCCGGCACAGGCTCGTGAGGTGACCCAGGAGGTACGAGAAAATGGTTATCGTCACGACGAACGATTGGAAGGTCACATGGACGAGCACGCGACTCGTCGGCGACCGCGACCTGAGCCACAGCGCCACCGCGGCCAGCAGTGGCCATCAGACGATTTCGACGAGGTGCACCTTCAGCGAGACGCCGAGGACGACACGGTCGAGATAAGGCGCGACGTCGGGATGCGCGAGGACGTAGAATTCGGCGCCCGCGTACCGGGCGACGAACGTGAGCACGATGAGATCCACGAGGAGACACTTCTCCGCGGGGCTCCACTCGAGGAGGTTGGCGGCTCCCGCCTGAAGCCGTGTGAGGAGCGAGGATCGTTCGCCTGCCATGCCGGGTGCGGCGACTGTTTGGCAGACGGTCGATGCGAAAGTCAAACCTAGCGAGCTTCGTAGGCGCGCTTACTTGAAGCGGCGCTCCGGCCACCAGGGATAGAAGGGTGGCAGGTCGGCGCTGGGCCGCATGCCGAAGTGCGCGGGCCGCTTCTCGAGGAACGCGCTCACGCCCTCCATCGCGTCGGCGGAGCGGCCCATGAAGTAGATGCACTTCGAGTCGACCTTGTGCGCCTCCATTGGATGGTCGGCGCCGAGCATGCGCCAGAGGAGCTGGCGGGCGAGCGTGACCGAGAGGGCCGAGGTGTTGTCGGCGATCTCGCGCGCCAGCGCGCGTGCGGTGTCCATCAGCGCCTCGGGTGCGACGACGCGCGAC
>JBGQET010000156.1:0-7734 GCA_041496545.1 Binatia bacterium
GCAAGAATTGGTTGCGGGGGAACCCGGTCGCGTCGTCCACCTCGGCCGCCGGGCGGTAGAAGAGCGTGGTCATGCCGCCCGTCTCGTTCTCGCTCGACGCGAGCAGGTCGGGAGCGACGGGCGCCGCGGCACGCGCCACCTTCCCAACCGCAGAGACGAGCCCCGCGCAGACCGTTCCGTCGGCGCTCCCGCACCAGGCACCGCCCGCGTTCCGCCGGACGGTGATTCCTTGGCCGAGGTTGCCGCTGGCGTCGGTGAAGCTCACGAAGTCGACGAGCCCGTCGCCATCCACGTCGAACACGTCCGCGACGGTGGCGAACGCGTCCCCCCGGCGGACGTAGCTGCCGGTGGGGTCGTTCGTGTTGAGGCCGTTCAGCCGCCAAGAGGCGACCGGTGCGAACGTGTGGCCACGGTTGACGATCACTTGCCACATCCCGCCGCTGGGGGAGATCGCGTCGACCAAGTCGGGTAGGCCGTCGCCGTTGATGTCGAAGAAGTCCCGTGTGACATCGTTCGTGGGGGTCGATTCCTGGAGGGCGAAGCGGTTGGAGCTCGCGCCGAGCTCCGGCATGGGCCAGAGTTCGGGCGTGGCGCCGATCTGCCGCCCGTCGTTCGGGTACACCTTCCAGGCGCCGGGATAGGTGCTGTCCTGATGCTTGTTCCAGGCGATCACCTGATCCGGGAGCCCGTCGCGGTTCACGTCTCGCGTGGCGAGGATCAGCATGCCGTCCGTGCTCGCGCCGGGCGGGATCGCATACGCGAGGGCGTTGAAGGCGGTCGTGAACTGCTTGGAGGCCGCGAAGCCGGTCCCGGTATTGATCCACACCTTCCAGTTGCCGGTGCCGTCGACCGCGCCGCTCCCGGCCTGCACCACGTCGAGGAGGCCGTCGCCGTTGACGTCGAGGAGCGCCCGGGTGTCGACCACGCCGCCCGTGTAGCCGAACGCGTTCACGCCCGTCTGGCTCTTGTGCAGTTTCGCGTCGGGCCCGGACCACGCTTGTACGGAGAGGAACTGGCCCATCGGTAGGCCGGGCGAAGGGATGCTGTTCGAGTGTTGCCCACGGTAGACCTGCCACGTGCCCGTCGAGGCATCGATGTAGTCCGGGGTGCCGTCGCCGTCGATGTCTATGGTGGCCTTGGTGCTCCACTTGTTGCTGCCACTCCCCCCCACCGCATCGAGGGTGCACATGACCTTGGCGTTCGGCACGGTCCACAGGTAGGCGAGGGAGGAGAAGCCATTGGGCCCGCCGAGATAGACGTTCCACGTGCCTTGCCCGGTCGAGGTCGGGCAGGTCACCACCCCCCCTGCGTAGTTGTTGATCGGGGTGGTATCGACGAGATCGGGGAACCCGTCCCCGTTGATGTCGAAGATGTCGCGGATGCGGTTGCCGTTCGCATCGACGAGTCGGGCGGCGTCGGGCCGGTACGTGAGCCCCGTCGGGACGCCGGCGGTGACGTTCGGCAGGGGCGCAAAGCCGAAGGTCGTGCCGGAGAGCTGGTTGTAGGTGAACGTGTTCGCCGCGGAGGTGCCGTCGTAGCGAAGGAGCGGCTGGCCGTCGTTGCCGTATTCGATCACCTGAGTCAGGAACGACTGGCGCGCGACCCGCGGCGCCGCGCCGGTCACCTGGTCCTCGTAGGAGACGGCGTAAGAGCGGACCAGCGCTCCGCTTGCCTGGATAGCTATGGAGGAGAGTCGCTGAGTGGTGGTGGCTACGAAGCCGCCCTTCGCGCTGACTGGAGCGTCCCCCGCTGGCCGGGCGGCCCACGTGAAGTTGATGGTGAACAGCGCGACGTCGCCCTCGCTGCTATTGCCGCCGTACTCGATGACGTCCGGGTAGGTGACGCCGGCCGTGTCGTGTTGGTAGCGGATGTCGATGCAGTTGCCGTTGGGATCTTCGATGCGCGTCAGCTCCCAGGCGAACGTGTAGTCGACGTAGGCGGAGAGGGAGGTGGGAGAAAAGGTGCACGAGTCCTGGTGGTAGCGGTCGACCGTGTCGTTGCCTGTCCGGGGCGTGTTGCCGGAGGTCTCCGTCCAGCCCGGACGCAGGTATTGCCCGAACGTATACTTCCGCCCGCTGCGGTCCCACACTGCCCAGGAGTTGCCGCTGCTGGAGGCCTGGATCCGGTAGAAGTCCTCCTCGATGTGCGCGTAGCCTTTGAGGGTCCCCTCGTCGAGGTAGAACTCGATGGTCTTGCCGGGCAGCATGAGAACGAACTCGTCCTTCTCGCTCTCGTTGGCGCAGGTGAGGACGCCGTGCCTGGTGCGCCGCTGAATGCGCCCGATGGGCAGGTCCCAGCCCTGCCCATAGGGGCTCGGCCCGGCGCCGCTCGCATAGCTGAGCGTGAGGCTCGGCGTCATGCCGTTCCGCCCCGGCGGCACCTGGAGCGGAATCGACTGCGTCACGCCCCCGGCGGAGAGGTTCGCCTCCGGCGCCGACAAGATGGTCGGCGTGGGGCTCATGTCCGAGATGACGGCTCGCCCGGGAGCGGCGCTGCCGAGAAGCACCGCCAGCACGCCCACGACCATCACTCTCTGCCGCGCCGCGCCGCGCGTCCGAGCCGAAGTGGCGAGCAGGTTCGATCTCATCGTCGTCTCCTTCGTAGGGCACGTCACGCGGACTCAGAGGTGGTTGACAGTCCCACCTCGGAGGGTACGGCGACGGATGGACGCGCCCATCAGTGTTCGCAATGCATCCTACTAGCTATTGTCTATGCCCGGCGCGCGACTCTCGCGTAAGGCTTGCCGTGCTACCCGATCGCCGCCGCGGGCTCGCCACAGAACGGACCTCCGCGTGTATTGCGTTCGATCCGAACGAACACCGTTCATTCCGATTGAACGAATCAAGTTCACGCCGGAGCAGATGGTGCACATCCTCCGGCAAGGCGAGAGCGGCGCGCCGACAGCTCGCGGACCTCGGCCGTGCCCAGGTCGCCATCGCCCCACCTCCCCGCTGCGCACGATAGAGGAGGGACGAAAAGAGATCCAGAACCCGGTCACTTACGCGTTAAGTGACCGGCATTGGGGCTAGGCTGGCTTGTCGAGCAGCCCGCGGCCGGGCACGTGGTTCATCTCCAGGCGGATGCCGTCGGGGTCTTCGAAGAGGACCGAGTAGTAGCCGGGCGCCCAGGGGCCCTCCTCGGGCGGGTGCACGATCCTGGCCCCGATCGAGACCAGGAACTCGCCGAGACGGTTCACGTCCTCGCGCTCCCGGGCGCGGAAGCAGACGTGGTGGAGGCCGACGCGGAGCTGCGCGAAGCGCTCGGAGCGCCAGCGGTCCTCGCCCTTGACGATCCCGAAGGCCGTTCGTCCGCCCACGCAGTAGAGCATGCCGTCCATCTTGATGACCGGGTTGAGGCCGAGGAATGCGAGCAGCTTCTCGTAGAACGGCAGGCAGGCGTCGAAGTCGCCGACGGTGAGCATGACGTGCGCGATCCCGTTGATCTCCATGCGCGCCGCCTACCCGACCCACACACCCAAGACAAGGTACGGGTGGACGCGCTAGAACTCGACGACCGTGTCCGCGCCGCCCTCGAGCCGGACCGTGTCCGCGAAGCGGATCTGCCGCTCGCGCAGCGACATGATGATCGAGCTGGTGCGGATGCCGCCGCCGAAGAAACGCACCCCGTGCATGAAGGAGCCGTCGGTGACGCCGGTCGCCACGAACAGGATGTCGGGCCCGGGCGCCAGGTCGCGCTCGTTGTAGATGCGCTTGGGGTCCGTGATGCCCATGCGGCGCATGCGTTCCTCCTGCCCCGGCTTGGTGGGCACGAGGCGCGCCTGCATGCCGCCGTTGAGGCAGCGGAGCGCGGCCGCGGTGAGCACGCCCTCGGGGGCGCCGCCGATCCCCATCACGGCGTGCACGTTGGTGCGCCGCACGGCGGCCGAGATGCCGGCGGAGAGGTCGCCGTCTCCGATCAGCTTGATGCGCGCGCCGGCCTTGCGGATGTCGGCCATCAGCTTCTCGTGTCGCGGGCGGTCGAGGACGATGACGACGAGGTCCCGCACCGAGCGGCCGAGGGCGCGGGCGATGCCCTTCAGGTTGTCCTCGACGGGGGCGTCGATGTCGATCGCGTTCTTCGCCCCCGGTCCGACGATGAGCTTGTCCATGTAGCAGTCGGGCGCGTGCAGGAGGCCGCCCTTGTTGGACGCCGCCAGCACCGCGATCGCGTTGTTGGCGCCGGTGGCGCAGAGGTTCGTGCCCTCGAGCGGGTCGACGGCGATGTCGACCTCGACGTCGTCGGGCGCGTTGCGGCCGACCTTCTCGCCGATGAAGAGCATCGGCGCCTCGTCGCGCTCGCCCTCGCCGATGACGACCGTGCCGCGCATCGCGATCGAGTCCATCTCCTTGCGCATCGACTCGGTGGCGACGTGGTCGGAGTGGCGGCGGTCGCCCTGCCCCATCGTGCGGGCGCACGCGATGGCCGCCATCTCGCCGACGCGGAGGAAGTCGCGCGAGAGATCGGAGACCCGGCCGTCCTCCCCGTGGCCGGTCACTTGGTCTTCCCCGCGTAGATGTCCATCACCTGGTGGAGGAAGTCGACCGCTTCGCCCATGGGACGCTGGAAGGAGTTGCGCCCGATGATCGAGCCGAAGCCGCCGCCGTCGCGGATGCCGCGGATCTCCTCCATGATGGACGCCGTGTCCTTGGCCTCGCCGCCGGAGAAGATCACGATGCGCCGGCCGTTGAAGGCGCTCTGCACGACGTGGCGGACGCGCTCGGCGAGGGTCCCGATGGGGATGCGCTGCTTCTCGTAGACCTTCTTCGCCGCCTCCTGCTCGATGTGCGCCGCCGGCGGCTTCACCTTCACCACGTGCGCCCCGAGCTGGCAGGCGATCTGCGCCGCGTACGCGACGACGTCGATCGCGGTCTCGCCCTCCTTGGAGATCCCGGAGCCGCGCGGATACGACCAGACGACGACGGCGAGCCCCTTGCGCTTGGCCTCCTCGCTGAGGGCGCGGATCTCGTTGAACATCGTGTTGCGGAGGCCCGAGGCGGGGTAGATCGTGAAGCCGATCGCCGCGCAGCCCAGGCGGAGCGCTTCGTCGACGCTGCCGGTGATGGCCGAGCACGGCTCGCCCTTGGAGAGCGAGTCGGAGTTGTTGAGCTTCAGGATGAGCGGGATGTCGCCCGCGAACTCCGCCACGGCGGCTTCGAGGAAGCCGAGCGGGGCGGCGTACGCGTTGCAGCCGGCTTTGATGGCGAGCTCGAAGTGGTAGCGCGGGTCGTAGGCGGCCGGGTTGGCGGCGAAGGAGCGCGCCGGGCCGTGCTCGAAGCCCTGATCGACGGGCAGGATGACCAGGCGGCCCGTGCCGCCCAGGCGGCCGTGGTTCAGAAGCTGGGCCAGCTTGGCGCGCGTGCCGGGACTGTCGCTCGCGTACCAGCCGAGAATCTCGCGGACTCGCTCGTTCATCACCACACTCCTTTGGGGGTTCCCGGGGGTCGTTCGTCAGACCGGGGGGGCGTTGCCGCAGCGACCCTGCCCGCAGCCGGGCCGGCCGCACCCCGCACCCTCCTCGGCCATCACCGCGTAGCCGACGCCGGCCAGCTCCTCGGCCGTCACCCAGCGCAGCTCGGCGGGATCCAGCTCCGCGTCGCAGTGCAGGCAGAGGCGCCGCTCCTCGCCGCGCTCGTCGAGGTGAACGTGAGTCAGCACGTCGCGCGCGCAGAGCGCGCAGCGCGCGACCGGGAAGTCGCACGCGAGGCGGGCTTCAGCCGCCATGGCGGGGCTCCTCGCCGAGGCCGAGGCCGGCCAGCTCGCGCAGCATGTGCGCGTGGTGCGTCGCGGGCCAGTAGACCCGCCCGCAGCCGGCGCAGCGGTGGAAGCGCTCGGTGGTCGCGAAGACGTAGGGCGGGACGCGGTCGCGGGCGGCTTCGCGCGCGACGTCCTCGAGCGGGCGGTTGCAGTCGAGGCAGCGGCTGAGCGGCTCCGCCCCGAGCGACACCGCGGCGGCGAGCTCGCGGAGCTGGTCGCGGAAGCGGTCGGCCCGGATGAAGACGTGGGGCGGCAGGTGCGGGTCGCGCACGAGGCGGGTGTCGCGCGTGAGGAGCAGGCGGCCGTCGCGCCGCGCGCAGGCGACGAGCGTCCGCCGGCGGAGGTGCGGACCCCACGCCACGTCGTGGCCCAGGATGCGCAGCCAGCGCGCCAAGCGCCCGAGCATCCAGTCGACGGCGAAACGCTGCTCCGTCATGACGGGCGGCACTTTAGCGCCGTTCGGCGCCGGTGGCGAGCACTTTCAAGGTGGCGAACGGCTCCCTGGCACCCCGCACGGCACGGGCCAGGCCGGCGAGCGCCGGACCGAGGTCGGCGTCCGCCGGCGCGAGCCGCTCGAAGCCGTCCAGCTCGGTCACGTAGATGAGCTCGCCGAGCAGCCGGGCGTTGTTGGGGGGCACCAGCTCGCGGGACCCGCCGAGCCCCGCGCGGACGAGCGCGCGGGCGGCCAGCGCGGCGAGGGCGGCGCGGCCCCGTTCGCGAGCGGCGGGCGGGGGCGCGGCGGCGTACAGACGCCGCAGACGCGCCGCCAGGCGACCGAGGAGCCGACCTCGCGCCCGGGTGCGCTCCCAGCGCCGCCGCGCCTCCGCGCAGTGCTCGGCGTCGTCCCCGGGCCCGCCGCAGAAGAAGGCGATCGCGCCGCGGTGGCCGACGAACGTCGCCGCCGACTCGTCGAAGGCCGCCGCGCCCGGGAGATAGAGCGTGGCGTGGAAGAGCTCGTGGAGCACCGTCTCGACGACCGCGACCGGGGGCGCCGCCGCGGTCGTCGACAGCAGCGGGTCGGCGAACCAGCCGAGGGTCGAGAAGGCCACCGCCGGCCGCACCTCGACGTCGAGCTCGCGGCGCGCCAGCGCCGCCCCGGCGCGCTCCGCCGCTCGTTCGTCGAAGAACCCCCGGTACGGGAGCCGTCCGACGAGGGGGTACCACCAGGTGTACGCCTCGAGGCGGTCGCGGTGCGCCGCCGACAGCACGTAGACCCGCGCGTCGCGGTCGACGTCGGCGAAGGTCGTGAAGCTGTCGCCCACGCGGAGCCCGAGCCGGTCGCGCGCGAAGTCGCGCGCGCCGAGGACGAGGTCGAGCCGCCGGCGGAGCCCGGGGTCGAGGTCGGGGCGGGCGAGCAGCGCCGGGATGGGCTCGCGGCGCAGCAGGATGCGCGCTTGATTCCAGCCCAGGCGGGCGAGGTAGAGCGGCGAGGTGCAGCCGCCGAGCGTGGCCAGGGCGAGCGCGACGGCGGCGGCGATCCCGGCCCGCCGGCCCCTCCGCATCAGAAGCCGACGACGCGGTGGGGCGACTCGGTGCTCACGATCGGCAGGTTCAGCGGCTCGCTCCACTCCGGCGCCATGTTGTCGTCGGTGACGAGACGGGAGTCAACGAGACGCGCCCCGAGCCCCAGCATGAAGGTGGTGACGACCATGGTCACCGACTCGCGCTGGCGCGGGGACATCACGTCCGTCCCGCCGCCCTGGCCGGCGCCGCCGCTTCGCTCGCGTACTGCATGCGGTACAGGCGCGCGTAGATGCCGTCGCGCTCGAGCAGCTCGCGGTGCGACCCCTCCTCGCGCAGCTCGCCGCGGTGCATGACGAGGATGCGGTCGGAGTGCTCGATGGTCGAGAGGCGGTGCGCGATGATCACGGCGGTACGGGTCTCGAGCAGCTTCACGAGCGCGTCCTGCACCAGCCACTCGGTCTCCGGGTCCACGCTCGAGGTCGCCTCGTCGAGCACGAGGATGGTGGGGTCGTGCGC
>JBGQET010000157.1:0-7581 GCA_041496545.1 Binatia bacterium
GCCATGGAAGGGCGGCAGCATCAGGCGGCGCTCGCGGGTGTGGCGCGCTCCGTCGATCGCGAGGAGCGAGCTGTCGCCGAGGAGCGGGCGCAGCACGGAGGCCGCCTCGCCGGCGTGCAGGTCGTCGTCGCTGGCGGTGAAGATCTCCCGGATGGCGGCCGGGTTGCTGAAGAAGACGGAGGCCGGCGGGCCGACGGGCATGCGGACGAGGAACGTCTCGCCGTAGCGGCGTGCGCAGTCCTCGAGGAACGCGACCGGCTGATAGGCGTAGCGGATGGCCTGGAGCCAGGGGTTGCTGCCGGGGCCGGGGGGAAGGGGGGTGGTCATCGGAGGTCTCCTTTTTTGGTCATGCGACTTGGTCATTCGTCCAAACAAGGGCAAAAAAAATCACTCTTGAACCTCGAAGAGGAGGCGCGCGAGGCGCTTCAGCTCGGCGCGCAAGCGCTCGCGCACGGGCGCCGAGGTGTACACGCTGCCGCCCAGCATTTCTTCCTGCCCGTCCACGTCCGCGAGCGAGGCGATGAAGGCGTTCGAGATGAGGAAGATCGCTGCCGGCAGGTCGATCTTGCTGCCCGGCATCAGCCGCTCGAACACGCCCACGCCCATGCGCGCCAGGTCGGCGAAGATCTGCCGGACGCTCGTGAGATGGAGCTCGTCGCGCTCGAGGGCCATGCAGTAGGCGAGCCGGACGGTGTTCGGGTGGGCCACCAGCAGGTCGAGGAACGCGTCCACCATGTTCTCGATCACCTCGCGCGGCGTGTTGCCGGGTGCGAGGTTCCGCATGAGCGTGTCGCGCGTGCGATCGCCGAGGCGCACGAACACCGCCTCCCAGAGCTGCTTCTTGCTCCCCCAGTGATAGTGGAGGGCGCCGAAGGGCACGTCCGCCAGGCGTGCGATGTCGCGCATCGAGGCCCCCGCGTAGCCCTCCTCGGCGAACACGTCCTCGGCTGCGTCGAGGATGCGTGCCGGGGTACCGCGGGGGTCTTCACGAGCCTTGTCGAGCGCCTCCTGCCGCATTGGTCACCTGACTTGGTCATACGACCAAGAAGGGGACATGTCAAGCCGAGGCCTCCCGGCGCCTGGACCGCGCGGGCGGGGGGTGGTAGCCGCGCCCGATGACCGCGCTCCTTCCCCTCCTCTTCCTCGCCGCCGCCCTCGAGATGGGCGGCGACGCGGCGATCCGTGCGGGCCTCGTCCGGGGGACCGCTCCGCTGGTCGCGTTCGGCGCCGCGCTCCTCGTCGCCTACGGCTTCACCGTCAACGCCGACCGGACGATCGACTTCGGCCGCCTCATCGGGGCGTACGTCGCCGTGCTCTTCGTGGTGAGCCAGCTCCTGGCGCTCGTCGTCTTCGGCGAGCGTCCGTCGCCGGCGCTGCTCGCCGGCGGCGCGCTCATCGTCGCGGGCGGAATCGTCGTCCAGCTCGGGGCCGGCTGAGTCAGCGCGCGAGCAGCGCCGCCGCCTCGGCGTGACCCAGGATCCGCGTCGTCCGCCGCGCGATCAGCCACTCGCCGTCGCGACGCTCCAGCTCCCAGCGGTTCACGCTCACGCGGTAGACGTGCGTCCCCGCCCGCGTCGCGAGGTAGACGCGGGAGTAGCCCGTCGCGCGCGCCCGGTCGCCGTCCACCTCGACGACGGCGGGGCCGATCTGGTGCGCGCAGTGCCCGACCAGCTCCTGGTGGCGTGGCCCCGCGATCATGGCGGCGACGGCCGCGCGCCCGCGCATGAGTCCGACGTCGACGTCGTACACGCCGTCCGCGGTGAAGACGCCGGCCGCGGCCTCGCCCTCGCCCGCGTCGGCCGCGAAGCCGTAACGCGTGATGAGGCGATGGACGGCGAGCTCGTCCTCCAGCCGCCGCACCCGGGCGGCGAGCGCGGTGACGGTCGCCTCGAGGTCCGTCACGCGCGGGCGGCGGCCCGCGGCGCGTCGACCTGCTGCAGCGCCGGCATCACCTCGCGCGCGAACAGCCGCAGGTTCCGCTCCGACTCCTCGTACGGCATGCCGGCGTAGCTGAAGGCGCCGACGAAGGTGTCGTTGCCGACCCGGCCGCGGACGTCGAGGATGCGCTCGTAGCACTGCTCGGGCGTGCCCCAGATCTGGAGGTTCAGGAAGAAGTCGGTCACGCCGTCGCCACCGTGGCGGGTCACCATGTCCTGCATGGCGCCGTAGTACTCGTAGCCCTTCGTCTTCGCGAGGTGGTCGCCGCGCAGCTCGTAGTGGCGCAGCACGGACTGCCAGTAGCCGCCGATGTACTTCACGGCCATCTCGCGCGCGCGCTCGGGGCTCGGGTCGCAGAAGACCCAGCCGGCGCAGACCGTGGGCGGCGGCTCGGCGCGGTTCACCTTGCGGTACGTCGTCCGGTAGTCCTCCAGCTCGGCCGCGACGGCTTCCCACGGCTTCTGCGGGATGATCAGGATGCCGACGCCGAGCTTCGCCATGATCTGCGCCGACTCGGGGGACACCGCGGCGGCGTAGCTCCGTCCCTTGAAGGTCTTCCACGGCTTCGGGCGGATCGTCTTCCGCGGCTGCTTGATGAACTGTCCGTCATACTCGCAGACGCCGGTCTCGAGCCCGCGGAGGATCATCTCCGCGCTCTCGACGAAGCGCCCGCGCGACTCGTCCATGGGCACGCGGAAACCCTCGAACTCGACGCGCCCGAGCCCGCGGCCGATGCCGAGGATCAACCGCCCGCCGCTCATGGCGTCGAGCATCGCGGCTTGCTCGGTGACGCGGAGAGGATCGTGCCAGGGCAGCACCACCACCATCGAGCCGAGCTGCACGCGCTGGGTGCGCCCCGCCACGTAGGTCAGGAACTGGAGGACATCGGGGCACATCGTGTAGTCGGTGAAGTGGTGCTCGACGCCCCACACCGAGTCGAAGCCGAGCGGCTCGGCCAGGTCGGCGAGGCGGAGGTCGTCGCGGAACACCTCGTGATCGGGGCGGGCGTCGAACGGGTTCTGGAAGATGACGGTCATCCCTACGCGCATGGCGGGCCCTCCGGGGACCCACCATAGACGCGACCGCGCGGCTGCGACAAGGGCGGGGTCAGGCCGGGGCGGGCACGCGGGCGACGGAGCCCCGGAGCGCGAGCCACAGCGCGCCGGCGCCCGCGGTGAGCAGGCTGAAGCACTGCGCCTCCGTCAAGCCGAGCAGGACGGGCGGGCTGTCACGGACGAAGTCGACGAGGAAGCGCTCGGCTCCCGCGAGCACGAGCCAGGCGGCGAAGAGCGCGCCGTCGGGACGCAGCCGGCCGCGGAGCCGCAACAGCACCGCGAAGACGAGGAGCGAAGCGCCCAGCTCGTAGAGCGACGTCGGGTGGACGAGCACGCCGGGCCGATGCGGCCACGGCACGATGCCGTGCGTGTACGCGACGCCCCACGGGAGTCGCGTCGGGACGCCCCAGCAGCCGTCGCCCGCGAGATGGCAGCCGAGCCGTCCGAGACCGTAGCCGAGCGGCGTGACGAGCCCCACGCCGTCGGCCGCCGTGCCCCACGGGACCCCGTAGAGCCACGCCGGCAGGCTGCCGAAGAGGATCGTGCCGGCGAGCCCCCCGTACCAGCTGAAGCCGCCGTGGCTCAGGTACGAGAGCACGGTGTAGGGGTCATGCTCGATCGTCGGCCACTCCTCGACCAGGAAAAAGAGCCGCCCGCCGAGCACGCCGCCGAAGATGCCGTAGCCGATGATCGACCACGCGAGCTGCCGCGGCAGGCCGCGCCGGCCGTAGTCCCACTGCATGACCAGGGCACCGACGAAGAACCCGAGCGCGACCATCACCCCCCAGGAGAAGACGGGGTAGGGGCCGACCCAGAAGAGGTACGGTCTCAGTGCCCGCTCTCCGCGGCGCTCATCGCGGTGTCGTAGGCATCGGTGATGCCGGCGAGCTTCCGGATCGCGAGCACCGCGAAGTCGCACCCCAGCTCGACGACCTTCGCCGGGTTGTAGCGGTCGACCAGGCGACGGTACGCGGCGTCGATCTGCTCCGCGCCGGCGCCGGGCTCGATGCCGAGGACGCGGTGGGCGGCCTCGACGTCGCCCCGGCTCGCCACGACGCGCGGCCGGGGGCGGCCGATGGTCACGTCGGCGGCGGGCGCGCTCGCCTCCGCGGTGGCCGTGGTGAGGATCACGCGAACGTCGCGCGGCGTCAGGCCGAGCCCGCGGCCGACGGCGAGGAGCACCTCGCGCTCGCGCGGCGCCAGCGCCCCGTCGCTGGCCGCCAGCTCCGCGAGCGCGGCGAGGATCGTCGAGGCGGCGCGGGGTGCCGCGGCGCGCAGCTCGGCGCACGCGGCTGCGACGTCGACCGCCTTCTCGTCCGCGCGGCGCGCCTCCTCGTAGGCGTACTCGGACAGGGTTCCGAGGCCGAGGCGGTCGAGCTGGCCGAGCGCGGGCAGCTCGCGCTCACCCAGGCCTTCTAGGGCCGCGAACTCCTGCGGACCGATGCGCCGATCGGCGCCCATGACGGCGACCGCCAGCCGGGCGATCAGTCGGCGAGGGTCGTGTGCCTGGGACGTCGGGGGCGCCACGGAGGGCCTGTATGCCACGCGGGTCGCACGCGCGCCAAGCGGGGTACCGCAGCAATTTGACCGGACGGGCTCGGGGGGCCTACAACGCCGACGCGTCGAGTCTCATGCGTTCCTGGTTTCGCCGCATCCCCTACCCCGCGCTGTGCGCCTTGCTCGGGCTCGCGCTCGGCTGGGTACCGGCGCTGTTTCACGGCCCCATATCCTACAAGTTCAACGTCCTCGGCATCCGCGGCGCGATCGCCGTCTGGGGCTTCTACGTCGCGCGGCTCTCGATCGGGTACTCGGTCGGCGTGACGCGCTGGCCCGCGGCCTGGTGGCTCCGCGGTCCGCTCTGCGGCTTTCTCGCCATGTTCCCGCTCACGCTCATCGTCCTGGCCACCCCGGGGTGTGGCGGCCTTTGAATGTTCTGGAATCTGGTCACCGGTTCGGTGATCGGGACGTTGGTGGCCGGCGGCGCCCGTGCCCTCACCGGCAGGCATCATCTCTAGCATCCGCGCGGTAGCACGATGGCGGAGACGCCCCCCTCGGATCGGGACAGCGAGCGACGGAACGCCACCGTCGTGTTCGCCGACATCTCCGGCTTCACCGCCATGTCGGAGAAGCTCGACCCCGAAGAGGTCACCTCGCTCATCAACCGCTGCTTCCACATGCTCGAGGAGGTCGTCACCGCCCACGGCGGGCACGTCGACAAGTACATGGGCGACTGCATCATGGCGCTGTTCGGCGTGCCGACGGCGCTGGAGGACGCGCCGAAGCAGGCGGTCAACGCCGCGATCGAGATGCGGAACCGCCTGCATCGCTGGCGCGAGGAGCGGCACCTCCCGGTGCCGATCGACGTCCACATCGGGATCAACACCGGCCTGGTGCTCGCCGGGCACGTCGGCGGCGCCACCAAGCGGGACTTCACCGTCGTCGGCGACACAGTGAACCTCGCCTCGCGCTTCAAGGACGCGGCGCCCATCGGCTCGATCTGGGTCGGCGCGCAGACGTGGCGCTCGACGCGCGAGGAGTTCGAGTACCGCGAGCTGAAGCCGCTCACCTTGAAGGGCAAGGAGAAACCCGTCCAGGCCTGGGATCTCCTCTCCAAGAAGGAGCGGCTGCACCGGCCGAAGGCGGTGCGCGGCGAGCGAATGATCTTCTCCGAGATGATCGGGCGGGAGGCCGAGCACGCCGCGCTCGAAGCCGCCGTCACCGACGTGCTGCAAGGCCACGGGGCGATCGTGACGCTCCTGGGCGAGGCGGGTCTCGGCAAGTCGCGTCTGATGGCCGAGGTGTTCACGGCGGAGCGGCTGGCGGGGGCGACCCTCCTCGAAGGCCGCTCGCTCTCGGTGGGCCAGTCGCTCAGCTTCCATCCCTTCGTCGACCTGCTGCGCGGCTGGGCCGGCATCGCCGACGACGACGCGGAGCAGGCGGCGTTCGCCAAGCTCGAGGTCGCCGTCGGGGCGCTGTTCGCCGACGGGGCGGGCGAGATCCTCCCCTTCATCGCCACGCTCATGGGCATGCGGCTCGGCGGCGCGCACGCCGAGCGCATCCAGGGCATCGACGGTGAAGCGCTCGAGAAGATCATCACCAAGAGCGTGCGGGAGCTGTTCCAGCGCGTGGCCGCCGTTCGGCCCCTCGTCCTCGCCTTCGAAGACGTCCACTGGGCCGACCTCTCGTCGATCAAGCTGCTCGAGTCGCTGCTCCGCCTGGCGGTCGAGAGCCCCGTCCTCTTCGTCCTCGTCTTGCGCCCCGACTACCCGCAGACGAGCCAGCGGCTCCGCCGCCTCGTGCACGAGAGCTTCCCGCAGCAGCACCGCGACGTCGCGCTCGAGCCGCTCGACGCCGCGCAGTGCGACGACCTGATCCGCAGCCTGCTCAAAGTCGACGACCTGCCGTACGGCATCCGCGCCATGATCTCGAGGAAGACCGAGGGCAACCCGTTCTTCATCGAGGAGGTCCTCCGCTCGTTGATCGACGAGGGCGTGCTCGAGCAGCACGACGACACCTTCCGCGTGACCGGCAACATAGAAGCGGTCGTCATTCCCGGCACCATCCAGGAAGTCATCATGGCGCGCATCGACCGCCTCCCCGACGCGAGCCGCCACCTGCTCCAGGTTGCGTCGGTCATCGGGCGCAACTCCCCGCACCGCATCCTCGCCGACATCACGCGGGGCGAGCTGGAGCTCGAGTGGGAGCTCGCGTATCTCAAGAAGCGCCAGCTCCTGTTCGAGCGCCGCGCGGGCGACGAGGTCGAGTACTGCTTCAAGCACGCGCTCGCGCAGGACGCGATCTACGAGTCGATCCTCCAGAAGACGCGGAAGGACCTCCACCTCCGCGTCGCGCGGGCGATCGAGTCCCTCTTCGCCGACCGCCTGCCCGACTTCTTCGGCATGCTCGCCTACCACTACAGCCGCGCCGAGAGCGTCGAGAAGGCCGAGGAGTACCTCTTCAAGGCGGGCGACGCGGCCGCCGGCTCCGCCGCCTCGAGCGAGGCGCTCAGCTACTTCCGCGAGGCGTCGCGCCTCTACATGGTGATCCACGGCGAGGGCGGCGACACGCGCAAGAAGGCGCTGCTCGAGAAGAACATCGGCCTGGCGCTGCTCAACACGGGCAACCTGACCGAGTGCATCGAGCACTTCGACCGCGCCCTCGCCCACCACGGCGACCCGGTGCCCCGCACGCCGCGCGAGCTGGGCGTCCGCTTCGCGGCCGACCTGACCGCCGTCCTCTTCAACCTCTACGTCGTCGGCGCGCGCCGCCGCGGCAAGGCCGGCGACCGCCACCGCGACGTGCTCCAGATCCGCTACCCGCGCACCAAGGCGCAGTCGACGAGCGACCCCAAGCGCCTCTTCCTCGACTTCTTCGGGACGATCCGGCGGGTGAACGCGACCGAGCCGGCCGCGATCCCCGAGGAGGCCTGCGGCTTCTACGTCGGCTTCGCCGCCATCCTCGCCTACTCAGGGCTGCCGTTCGCGCTCGGCCGGCGCTTCCTCGGCGTCGCCAAGGGGCTCATCCGCGAAGGCAGCGCGAAGGATCTCTTCGTCTACCGCTCGGTCCAGTTCGTCCACGACTATCTGGA
>JBGQET010000158.1:0-7505 GCA_041496545.1 Binatia bacterium
CGAGGTTCGTCAGCCGATGATGCGCCCGCCCATCACGCGGATCTCGTCGCCGGTGACGTAGGCGGAGGCGTCGGAGGCGAGGAAGACGCAGGCGTCGGCGATCTCCTCGGGCCGCCCGAGCCGGCCGAGCGGAATCTGCTTCAGCTGCTCCGCTGAGGCGGGCGGCGCCGCGCGGTGCTCGGGATACCACTCGGCGTAGCGCCGCTCGGTGTCCATGGTGCCCGGGATCACCATGTTGACGCGAATGCCGGCGGGCCCCAGCTCCGCTGCGAGCGCGCGCACGAAGCCGAGCAGCCCCGTCTTGGCCGCGGTGACGGCCGACGTGTTGGGCCGCCCGGTGAGGCTCGACTGGCCACCGATCGCGATGATGCTGCCGCGCTTCTTCGCCTTCATCGAAGGCACGACGGCGCGCGCGAGATAGAACGCCGAGTGGAGGTTCACCGAGAGCACGCGGTGCCAGTCGTCCGGCGAGGTGTCGGCCAGGCTCTTGTGCGGCCGGATCGCCGCGTTGCAGACGAGCACGTCGATCGCCCCCAGCTCGGCGAGTCCCCGCTTCACCATCGCCTCCACGGCGGCGGCGTCGGCGACGTCGGCGAGCACGGGGACGACGCGCACGCCCGCCTTGCGGCACTCGGCGGCGACGGCTTCCAGCTCCTCGCCGTTGACGCGCGTGTTCAGCACGAGGTCGGCGCCCTCGGCTGCGAACGCGAGCGCGATGGCGCGGCCGATGTTGCGGCTGGCGCCGGTGACGAGCGCGGTCCGTCCCTGAAGTCGCATGGCGGGTGGCCTCTCGGCCCTCACTATAGACCGGATCGCGCTACTTCTGGAACCGCTGGAACCGCGCGCGCTCTTCCTTCTCCGCCCGACCGGCGCCGCCGCACCACGGGTTTCCCTCGACGACGACGCGGGTCCCGCTCGGCTGCGTGAGGATCTCGCCCAGGCGGCGCACGCAGGGCTGGGCCGTCCCGGTCGGATTGGTGAAGATGTCGGCGACGCCCTTCTCGATGGCGTCCATCTCGCCCGGGTCGAAGGAGAACGTGGTCGGGATGGCGTGGAGGCGCTCGCGGAGCGTGGTGTCGGTGACGGCGTCGAACGTCACGTGAAAGAAGAACAGCTTCTCGGCGAGGATCTGCTGGAGGCGCGCCGTGCTCGGGCCTCGCCACGCCGGGCTCGCCACGCAGGCGTCGTCGGGCAGGTTGTCGCGGCGGCACAGGTCGACCTTCGCGTACTCGACGATGCCGCGCGAGAAGAACTCGTCGAGGAGGCGCTGGCGGTTGGCCTCGAGCAGCGAGTCGGTGGCGTCCAGGAAATTCAGATCGATCACGTAGCTGAGGAGCCCGCGGGGGTTCGCGCTTCGGGGGTCCACGCCCCGCGACCGGCGATACGCATCGACGAGGATGACCACGATCCGGTCGTGCCGGGTGATCGCGGCCGCGTGGTTCGCCAGCAGCACGCGCTTGAGGCTCATCAAGCCGAGGTTGTCCGCGTTGCCGCCGTCGAAGACGTGCACGAAACAGTCGGGCCCCGTGCCCGGACAGGTGGGTGGCTCGTGCATGTCGCGCAGGGTCATGTAGTTGAACGCCGCCGGGAACGTCGCCGAGGCCATCACCCCCCGGGCCAGCTCGTAGTCGCCGATGTCGGAGGCGAGCTTGGCCACGAAGTCTTCGTGGGTGAAGGTGAACACGGTGCCGAAGAGCTTGGCGCCCTCGGGGTCATTCTCGTCGTAGCTGCGGCTGCCGACGGTGGCGTTCAGGACGAGGTTCGGTCGGGAGGGGTTGAGGTCCCGGAAGCGCAGGTCGATGCCCGTCGTCGCGGAGTCGAACAGGTTGTCAGCGAAGGTCTGCGCCATGATGTCGGTGCGGTCGAAGGCGGTGAACCAGAACTTGGCGATGTTCACGGGCCAGAACCAGTTGCCGACCCAGCGGGCGATGTAGTTGCGACTCAGGAGGTCGGTGACGGTGCGGTCGTCCCAGATCCGCCTGTCGGAGGACGTGCCGGGATCGAAGCTGCTGGCGTAGTACGCCGCGGCGAGCGAGCCGCCGGACACCGACGAGATCAGGTCGACCTCATTCAGCGCGTTGATCTGGCCCTGCGGCCCCGGCAGGCGCTCGAGCGCCTGCATCGTGCGCGCCGAGAAGTAGGCGGCGCGCGAGCCGCCGCCGGAGAGCGCCAGCAGCACGAGCACCCGCGGCTCCCGCTTCACCGGCCGGGGCGCGATCGCGAACGACGCCTGCGGCGCCCGGATCTCCGGCGTGCCCAGCTTGGTGTTGGTGTAGGCGAACAGCGCGCACCCCTGCAGCAAGAGGGCGGCCGTGGCGAGCAGGAGGTAACTCATACTCATAGATCATTCTCCGGCAGCAGGCTACGATGGCGCCGGGCGCCGGTCAATGGCCCATCTCGCCGCGTCGGCGCCGCGGCCGCGAGGGTATACTCCTGACGCCATGCGCGCCGTGCTCTGTCGCCAGTGGGGAGCCGTCGAGGACCTGACGCTCGCGGAGGCGCCCGCGCCCGTGCCGGCCGCCGACGAGGTCCTCATCGCCGTGAAGGCCACGGGGGTGAACTACGCGGACGCCCTGATGGTGGCCGGCAAATACCAGACGAAGCCACCGCTGCCGTTCAGCCCGGGCCTGGAGACGGCCGGGGTCGTGGCCGCGTGCGGCGCGCGCGTCTCGCGCTTCAAGCCCGGCGATCGCGTCATGGCGATCCTCGCGTACGGCGGTTTCGCCGAGCTGGCGGTGGCGCCCGAGGCGGAGACCTTTGCCATCCCGGACGGCATGAGCTTCGAGGAGGCCGGCGGGTTCCCCGTGGCCTACATCTCGAGCCACGTCGCTATTCGCTGGCAGGGACGTCTCGAGCCCGGCGAGACCATGCTAGTGCTCGGCGCCGCGGGCGGTGTCGGGCTCACCGCGGTCGAGATCGGCAAGGCCATGGGCGCGCGCGTGATCGCGGCGGCGAGCACGCCGGAGAAGCTCGCGGTGGCCCGCGCGCGCGGCGCGGACGAGCTGGTGAACTACGCGACGGAGAAGCTCACCGACCGCGTCATGGCGCTCACCGGCGGCAAGGGCGCCGACGTCTGCTTCGATCCGGTCGGCGGCGACCTCTTCGACGCGGCGCTGTCGTCGCTGGGCTGGGGCGGGCGCATCCTGCTGGTCGGCTTCGTCGCGGGCGTGCCGCAGATCCCGGCGAACCGGCTGCTCGTCAAGCACCGCGCGGCGCTCGGCTCGTCGCTGCGCTACTTCCGCTGGCACGCGCCGGAGAAGCTCCGCCGGTCGGTCGACGAGCTGATGCGGTGGTACGGCGAGGGCAAGCTGAAGCCCCTGGTCTCGCAGCGCCTGCCGCTCGCGCGCAGCGTGGAGGCGATCAAGCTGCTGACGGACCGCCAGGCGGTGGGCAAGATCGTCGTCCTCGTGGAGCCCGTGTGATGGAGATCCGGGTGACGCCGCACGGCGGGCACGTCGTCGTCGTGACGATCGACAACCAGCCGAAGCGCAACGCGATGACGCGGCAGATGCT
Organism: Binatia bacterium; assembly: GCA_041496545.1. Lineage (GTDB taxonomy): Bacteria > Desulfobacterota > Binatia > DP-6 > DP-6 > DASRHG01. Next base: position 3,514 of record JBGQET010000158.1, read on the forward strand.
CGCCGACCTCGGCCGGCTCTGGGACGAGCTGGAACGCGGCGATTGCCGCTGCATCGTCCTGACGGGCGCCGGCGACCGCGCCTTCACCGCCGGCGCCGACATCGGCGGCGATCTCTCCGCGGCGCCGGGGACGGCCGGGGTCGTGAGCCACGCGCTGCTGAAGTACGACGTCTACGCTAAGCCCATCGTCGCCGCCGTCAACGGCGACTGCGTCGGCGGCGGGCTCGAGCTGCTGCTCGCCACGGACGTGCGCGCGGCTGCGCCCCACGCGCGCTTCGGGCTGCCGGAAGTCCGGTGGTCGATCTACCCGTTCGGCGGGGCGACGATCAAGCTGGTCCAGCAGATCGGGTACGTGCACGCGATGGACCTTCTGCTCACCGCCCGGCTCGTCGACGCGTCCGAGGCCGCGCGGCTGGGCCTGGTGAATCGCGTGCTGCCCGCGGGCGAGCTGATGCCGTGGGCGCTCGCGACCGCGGAGACCATCGCCGCCAACAGCCCCACGGCGGTGCAGGCGGTGAAGCGACAGATCAGCGCGGCGATCGCCGACCACGCCCGGACGCGCGAGGCGCTCGACCAGGAGCTGGGCGACCGCGTGCGGGCGAGCGCCCACTTCGCCGAAGGCGTCGCCGCGTTCCGCGAGAAACGCCCGCCGCGCTACGAATGAGCGCCTCGATGGAGGAGGTGCGGGTCGAGCGCGAGGCGCGCGTGGCGATCGTCACGCTCGATCGGCCTGGCGATCAGAACCGCCTCACGCGGGAGGTGCTCTTGACGCTCCAGGGCGTCGTCGACCGCCTCCGCGACGACGAGGAGACCCAGGCGGTCGTCATCACGGGAAGCGGCGCCGCGTTCTTCTCGATGGGCATCCTGAACCCCGCGGTGCGGGCCGGCTACACCAAGGAGCAGATCCTGGAGCGGGTGCGCGTCGCCAACCGGCTCTACGACGCCATCGAGGCCCTCCCGCAGATCGTCATCGCGGCGCTCAACGGCGCGGCGCGCGCGGGCGCGGCCGAGCTGTCACTCGCGTGCGACATTCGCCTAGCGGCGGCGCACGCGACCTTCGCGCTCCCGGAGGCGCTCTGGGGCGGGTTCCCCGGCGCCGGCGGGCCGGTGCGTCTCCCGGCGATCGTCGGGCGCGCGCGGGCGCTCGAGCTGATCTGCACGGGCCGCGAGATCGCGGCGGAGGAGATGGCGCGGATCGGCCTCGTCCTGGCCGTGCACCCGGCGGAGCGCCTGCGGCCGGAGGCGCTAGCGCTCGCGGCCCGGATCGCGGCGAGCGGCCCGATCGCCATTCGCGGCGCCAAGCGCATCGTGCAGGTCCGCCACGCGGCCGGCCCCACCGCGGCCCGCGCGCTCTCGGACGCTCTGCGCCACGCGCTCGAGTGGAGCCGCGATGTCGACGAGGGGATGGCGGCCCACCGCGAGGGGCGGCCGCCGCGCTTCACCGGGCGGTGAGCGTGCGCCCCGCGAGCCGGACGCTCGGCGCGCTGGTCGACGAGATGGCCGCCGCGCGGCCGCACGCCGAGGCGGTCGTGTTCCGCGACCGGCGGCTCACCTACGCGGAGCTGGCCGCGCGCGTCGACGGGCTCGGGCGCGGGCTCCTGGCGGCCGGCGTGGCGCGCGGCGATCGCGTCGCGGTCCTGCTGCCGAACCGCCCCGAATGGCTCATCGCCGCGCTCGCCACGGCCAAGATCGGCGCCGTCGTCGCCGCGATCAGCACCTTCTCGACGCCGCGCGAGCTGGGCTGGGCGCTCGAGCACTCCGGGGCCGCGGCGCTCGTGACCGTGAGCGCGTTCCGGGGGCGCGGCTATCTGGCCGCGCTCCACGAGCTGTGCCCCGAGCTGGCCCGGTGCGCGCCCGGCGAGCTCCGGAGCGCGCGGCTGCCCGGGCTCCGCACGGTGGTGTGCGTCGACGGCCGCGGCGAGGACGGCGTGTTCGGGCTCGAGAGCTTTGTCGCGCAGGGCGCGTCGTGTACGACCGCGGCGCTCCGCGCGGCGCACGGATCGGTGGATCAGCGGGACGTCTGCTACATCCTCTACACCTCTGGATCGACCGCCACGCCGAAGGGCGTCACCCTCGCGCACGGCGGCGTGGTCGAGAACGGGTTCGACATCGGGGAGCGCCAGCACCTGACTGCGGCGGACCGCGTGTGGCTCGCCGTCCCGCTCTTCTGGTCCTTCGGCTCGGCCAACGCGCTGCCCGCGATCATGACCCACGGCGGGTGCGTCGTGCTGCAGGAGAGCTTCGAGCCGGGGGAGGCGCTCGAGCTGCTCGAGCGCGAGCGCTGCACCGTCTACTACGGCATGGCGAACATGGCCCGCGCGCTGCTCGAGCATCCCGATCGCGGCCGGCGCAGCCTGGCGTCGATGCGCACGGGGCTCACGATCGGCCTGCCCGAGGACGTCCTGATGACCATGGACGCCGTGGGCGCGCGCGAGCTCTGCAACGTGTACGGATCGACCGAGACCTACGGCAACTGCGCCGTCACCGACGCGCACGATCCTGCGGCGCTGCGCCTGCATACTCAGGGGCTGCCGCTGCCCGGGATGGACATCCGCGTCGTGCACCCGGAGACCCGGCAGCCGGTGCCCGCCGGCGAGGTCGGTGAGCTCTGCGTCCGCGGGCACGTGACCCCGGGCTACTTCCGCGCGCCCGAGCTGGACGCCCTCGCGTTCGACGCGGCGGGATACTTCCTGACGGGCGATCTCGGGCTGATCGGCGACGACGGGCGCGTCCGCTTCCGCGGGCGGCTGAAGGAGATGATCAAGACGGGCGGCATCAACGTGGCGCCCCTCGAGGTCGAGCAGGTGCTGCTGCAGCATCCGGACGTCAAGCAGGCGCACGTCGTGGGCGTGCCCGATCGCGACAAGGACGAGGTCGTCGCCGCCATGCTCGAGCTGCGGGCGGGCGCGACCGCCGACGCCGACGCGATCGTGCGCTTCTGCCGGGAGCGGCTGGCCAGCTACAAGGTGCCCCTGCGGCTCGCGTTCCGAAAGGCCGACGAGTTCCCGCGGACGCCGACCGGCAAGATTCACAAGCCCGCGCTCCGCCAGGAGCTGGCGCAAGGGTGATCCATGGTAGGCTGGCCGAAATGACGGTGGACGAGTTCCTCGCCCGCTTCCCCGAGGCGCCCCGCGACCTGCGGGACGAGCCCGCGCTCGCCCGGTACGTCGACGCGTTCGGGCCGCTCCTTCGAGTCGCGCAGAAGCCGTCGCCCTGCGTGGGCACCGGTGGCGACATGGAGCACGTCTTCTACACGCGGCTCGTCAACGACCTCGCGATCTACGGCATGGGCCTCGCCCGGCGCGACCGGACGCTCGCGCGGCTCCAGGCGACGCTCGACCAGCGCGCGACGCAGCCGGCGACCTTCGCCTGCACGCTCGTGCCCCACAAGGCGCCCGGGGGGAAGCGGCCCGGCTGCGCCTAGCGAGCCGTGCTGAGCTGGCTGCGGTTCAGACGCCCCAGGGAACTCGCCTACTGGCATCAGCGCGCCGCGCAATTCGGCAGAAGAGCGGTCCTCAACATCGGTCACCCGGAAGAAGAATTCGACCGTGTGACCGAGCACCAAAGGCGCGAGATCTTCCCCCACCTGCGCGGGCAGATTCGGGGAGACGAAAAGCTCATCCTGGATTTCGGGTGTGGCCCGGGGCGGTTCACGGCGGATCTGGCGGCGATGATCGGCGGACGGGGGATCGGCGTCGACCCCATCCCTCACTTTCTCGAGCTGGCGCCGAGGTCGGCGCAGGTCGAGTACCGACCGATGGCGGACGGCACGCTCCCCGTGCCGAGCGAATCAGTGGACGTCGTCTGGATCTGCCTCGTTCTCGGAGGTCTCGTCGATCCCGGGGTCCTGGCCGGGAGCGTCGCCGAGATCGACCGCGTGCTGAAGACGGATGGTCTGCTGTTCGTCGTCGAGAACACCAGCGAACAGCCCGATGGGCGGTACTGGGTGTTTCATTCGGTCGCCGACTACATCCGCCTGCTGCCCTTCGCCC
>JBGQET010000159.1:0-7139 GCA_041496545.1 Binatia bacterium
CTTCCGCTACGAGCCGTTCCCCATCGGCGTCATGTCCCGACCCTTCTCGCCCGCCGACTACGCCGAGCTGGCGGCCAGCTTCCCGCCGCGCGAGCTGTTCGCGCGCGAGGAGGAGACGGGCTCCCGCCTCATCTTCAAGCGCCGGCACGGGCGAGGCTATCGGAGTTTCGTCGCCTCGCGGCCGGAGTGGCGCGAGCTCAGGCGCTGGGTCGAGAGCGAAGCATTCATCCGGCAGACGCTCGAAGCGCTCGCGACGCACCACATCGAGCTGAGCCGCGGGGTGGCCGTACCGACCCTGGGGGCGCGGCTCCGCCGGCGGCTCTCCGGCCGCGCCCTCGACGACGTGCGCGCGGCCGCGCGGCACCTGCGCGTGGAGATGGTCTTCTGCCGCATGCCGGTCGACGGCGGCTGCCTCCTGCCGCACACCGACGACCCCGCCAAGCTCGTGAACCTCGCCTTCTCGATGATCGGGGCCGAGGGCTGGGATGCCGGCGTCGGTGGCGACACCGAGCTGAACCGCCCGAAGGACGTGCGGCTCATCTACAACCTCTGCAACCGGCGCCTCGGCTTCGACGACGTCGAGGCGATCGATTCCGTCCCATTCCTGCCCAATCAGTGCCTGACGGTCGTGAAGACCCACGACTCCTGGCACTGCATCCGCCCGATGCGTGGCCGGGGCTCCCCGGCCATGCGCAAGAGCGTCAACGTCAACATCCTCCGCAGGTAGCCCGCCCCGAGCCCGCCCTCACTTCTGCCCCGCCAGCACCCCGCCCACCAGCGTCCGCCCGCTCGTGAAGATCGTCTGGAGGTCACCCGCGCACGCGGCGCCGACCCCGTGCTTTTTCTTCTTCGCCGCCCGACGGGTGATCGTTGCCGCGCGCGCCAGGAACGTCCGCGCGCGATTGTAGAGGTGCCGGGCCTTCTTCCCCGGCGTGGTGCTCGCGGCCTGGGTGAGCGTGCTGCACGCCCGAGTGAAGTCCGCGCCGACGGCGGGCGGAACGGGCTCGCCGTCGCAGCTACGAATCGAGATGCCGGCGGCGCAGAGGCAGCGGAGCGCGTCGCTGCCGGTGCGCTGCGAGCAGCTCGGCAGCGAGGTCGTGGTGGTGGTGGCGATGGTCACGGTCGTCGTCGACAGGGGCGTGGCGGTGGAGCTGGTGGAGGTGCTGGTCGACGTCGTGGTGGCGGCGTGCGTTGTGGTCGTGGTCGCCGGGTGGGTCGTCGTGGTGGTCGCGTGGGTCGTGGTCGTGGTCGACGTGGTGCTCGCGTGAGTCGTGGTCGTCGAGGTGGTGGTCGGATGGGTGGTCGAGGTGGTGGTCGCGTGAGTCGTGGTCGTCGTGGTGGTGGTTGGTTTCGTGGTCGTGGTGGTCGTCTGCGTGGTCGTGGTCGTCGACGACGGCGCGCTGAGGACGTAGCGGGCGAGCGCGAAACCGCAGAGGCCGCCGGGGCAGGCGTTCCCGGCGGCGAGGAGCTTGCCGTCGGCCTGGATCGTGAGGGCCCTGATCTCCGAGTCGACTCCGGTGCCGAAGCCGGTGAGCACCAGGCCGGCGGAGTCGGGGCCGAAGGTCTGGTCGGGCTTGCCGTCCGGCAGGAAGCGGAAGATCAGGAAGACGCTCTTGCCCGAGCCGTCCTTGACGTTCCCGGGGGCCGTGGCGGCGCCCCCGACGATGATGTTGCCGGCCGGCTCCTCGAGGGCGACGGCGTTGGCGACCAGACCGATGTCCGTGCCCTGGAGCCCGAGCGCGACGGCGCCGCCCTGTCCGAAGTCGGGGTCGGGGACCCCGTTCGAGTTGAAGCGGGCGACGACGAGAGAGACGGGCGTCCCCAGCCCGCCGGCCTTGCCGACGGCGACGATCTTGCCGTTGGACTGGCGGGCGAGGGCGCGGACGGAGGCGAGGGTGTCCTCGAAGACGGTGGCGATGCCGTTCGTCCCGTAGTTCGTGTCGAGCGCGCCGGTGGCGGTCAGTCGCGCGACGCCGAAGCCGTTGTGGCCGTCGCTGGCCTTCTCGGCGCTGACGACGAAGCCGGTCCCGTCCTGCACCATGGCGAAGCAGTTCCCGAGGTCGGAGAAGGTCGCGCCCTGATTGCCGAAGGTCGTATCGAGGGTCGTGGTGTTGTCGTACCGTGCAAGGGCGCAGTGCTGCCCCACGCCGGCCTGGCCGAACATCATGTAGGCGTCTGCCGGGAGGAGGACGAGTCCGTAGCCCCAGAAGATGCCCTGGCCGCCGACGCCGGTGGTGCGCGTCGGCGTCGAGTTGGCGCCGGTCGAGTCGAGGACGGTCGACATGAACCCGTTGGCTCCCCCCGTGACGAGCAGGAGGTGATCCGAGCGGAGCGCCATCGCCTGCGCGGCGCCGCCGTTGGCGGCGAAGATGGTCGCGATCCCGTTGTTGTTGGGCCCACCGAAGCCGGTCTGAATGATGCCGGCCCCGTCGTAGAGCGCGACGCCGAAGTTGTCGCCGTTCTTGCCGGCGGCGAGGATAGTGTCGACGACGTTGTTGTGGGTGAGCGTGAGCAGGGCGTGCACGCGCCCGTCGCCGTTCGTCGGCGTCATCACCTTGCCGCCGGTGCCGAAACCCGGGTCGAGCGTACCCGAGACCGCGAAGACGGGCGCGCTGGTGAGCGCCACGAGACCGATCAAGACCCGGGCGAGTCTACACGTGTAGACTCGGGCCCGCGCGGACGCCCACGTCGTGCTCACACCCATCTCCGAAACCTCCGACGAAAGTGGCCCCTACATAGGACGAGCCGCCGCCGGACCACAACCTTCGGACGGGGGAAATCCCGCCTTGACTCGGCTCGCGCCCCTCCGCACCCTGAGCGTCCCGCCCCCCCGCCCGCTATAATCGCCGTTGGTGAACGCCGAGGACCACACCCCGTCGGAGGAGGCACCGGCCGCCGAGGCCGCCGTGCGTCCGCTCGACGACAAGCTCGCCGCCATCGCGCCCCGTCCCGGCGTGTATCTATTGAAGGACCGGCACGGGAAGGTGATCTACGTCGGCAAGGCGGTGAACCTGCGGGCGCGCGTCCGCAGCTACCTGCGCGGCGGCGACGAGCGCAGCCAGGTCCGCTTCCTCGTCGGCAAGCTCGCCGACTTCGAGACGCTGGTCACGGCGAGCGAGAAGGAAGCCCTCATCCTCGAGAACAACCTCATCAAGCAGTACAAGCCGCGCTACAACATCCGTCTCAAGGACGACAAGAGCTACGTGAGCGTCAAGGTGACGGTGCAGGATCCGTGGCCGCGCGTGCTGGTGACGCGACGCCTGGTCAAGGACGGCAGCCGCTACTTCGGGCCCTTCGGGAGCGCGTCGGCGGTGCGCGACACGCTCGACACGATCCGCAAGGTGTTTCCGCTGCGCACCTGCAGCGACCCGGTGTTCAAGAACCGGAGCCGTCCCTGCATCGAGTACGAGATCAAGCGCTGCCTCGGCCCCTGCGTCCTGCCGGTCGACCGGGAAACCTACGGCGAGCACCTCCGGCAGGCGATGCTGCTCCTCGAGGGGCGCAGCAACGAGGTCGTCGGGCACCTCACGCGGCGCATGAAGCAGGCGGCCGACGCCGAGCAGTTCGAGCACGCGGCGCGCCTCCGTGACCAGATCGCCGCCATCGAGAAGACCCAGGAGCAGCAGCAGGTCGTCGACCACTGGGGCGGCAACCAGGACGTGTTCGGGCTCTACCGCGAGGGCGGCTGCATCGAGGTCCAGGTGCTCTTCGTCCGCGCCGGCGCGCTGGTCGGCAACCGCAGCTACAGCTTCGACGACCTCGAGTTCCCCGACGCCGACGTGCTCGAGTCCGTGCTGACGCAGTTCTACCAGGCGACAGCCCACGACGTGCCGGACGATATCCTCCTCCCGCTCGCGATCTCCGACGCCGAGGTGCGCGCCGAGTACCTGACCGAGCGGCGCGGGAAGCGGGTGTCCATCCTGGTCCCGCAGCGCGGCGACAAGCTCCGCCTGGTCGAGATGGCGCGCACCAACGCGCAGCAGAGCTTCGCCGAGCGCCGCGACGCCGGCAAGCAGCGCGAGCGCATGGTCACCGAGTTGCAGGCGCGCCTCCACCTCCGCAACGCTCCCAAACGGATCGAGTGCGTCGACATCGCGAACATCCAGGGCACGGAGTCCGTCGGCGCGCTGGTCGCCTTCGACGAGGGCGAGCCGGCGAAGGCCGGCTACCGCCACTACCGCATCCGCACGGTCGAGGGCGCGGACGACTTCGCGTCGGTCGCCGAGGTGCTCCGCCGCCGCTTCCGCGAGGGGCCAGAGAGCGCGAAGCCGGACCTCCTCGTCATCGACGGCGGCCTCGGGCAGCTCGGCGCCGCGGTCGCCGTGCTGCACGACCTCGGCATCGACGAGCTGGAGGTCGTCGGGCTCGCCAAGGAGCGGGTCGAGCGCGACGCGCAGGCGACCGAGGTGGTGCGCCGCCCCGAGCGCGTCTTCCTTCCGGGGCGGAAGAACCCCGTGGTGCTGAAGCCCAACTCGACGGCGCTCTTCCTCCTCCAGCGCGTGCGCGACGAAGCCCATCGCTTCGCCAACACGTACCATCAGAAGATCCGCGCACGGGCGCGGCTCGCCTCGCCGCTCGACGACATCCCCGGCATCGGGCCGCGCCGCCGCCGCGCGCTGCTCCGCCGCTTCGGGAGCCTCCGCCGGGTGAGCGGGGCGACGACCGAGGAGATCGCCACCGTCCCCGGCATCACCCTCACGCTGGCGGCGCAGATCAAGGAGTATCTCGCGAAGACCTGAGTCGTCGTCCCGCCCCGGAAGGAGAGTCCGATGGCAATGCGGGCGGGGCTCGGGGCGGTGACGCTCGGCGTGCTCGCGGGCGAGGTCGTGGGCGCGGGCTGGGAGGGTTCCGCGGCGGCGCTCGCGCTCGCCGGCGTCGCGGCGTGGCTCGTGGGCGGGCGGCGGCACGCGCCGCTCCTCCTCGCCGCGGTGACGCTGGGTACCTTCGCGCTCGGCGCCGTGCGCATGCGCGGCGTCCAGACGCCGGTGCTCCCGCCCGACGACGTCGCGCGCCTGCCGCTGCCGCTCGCGACGACGCTCACCGGTCGCATCGCCGCCGCCCCCGAGCGCCGTGACGATCGCGTCGTCCTCCTCGTCGCCGCCGAGGCGGCGGGCGGGCGCCCGGCGACGGGGCTGGTGCGGCTCTCGCTCCGGCGGCCGGCGCGGCGCTGGCGGTACGGCGAGCGGCTCCGCGCCGACACGACGCTCCGCGCACCGCGCAATTTCGAGAACCCCGGCAGCTTCGACTGGGTCGGCCAGCTCGCGCGGCGCGCCGTGCGGGTCAGCGGCTCGGTGTGGGAGGGCGCGCGCGTCGTCCGACTGCCGGGACGGGCGCACGGCCTCCGCGCACGGCTCGAGCGCTGGCGGGCGCGGCTCGACGTCGCGATCGCGGGCGCCGTGCCGCCACCGGAAGGCGCGGTGCTCCAGGCGCTCGTGGTGGGCGACGAGGGCGGGATCGACGCCGACCTGCGCGATGCCTTCACGCGTGCCGGCGTGGTGCACGTGCTCTCGATCTCGGGGCTGCACATCGCGCTCGTCGCGGGCGGGGCGTTCGCCGTCGCGCGCTTCCTCCTCGCGCGCAGCGCCTGGCTGCTCCTGCACGCCGACGTCGCGCGGCTGGCGGCGGTCCTGAGCGTCGTGCCGGTCGCCCTCTATGCCGCGCTCGCCGGCCTCGGCGTGGCCACGCTGCGCTCGGCGATCATGGTGGCGGCGAGCGTGCTCGCGGCGCTGGCCGGGCGGCGGGCCGACGTGCTGCGCACGCTCGCGCTCGCCGCGCTCGTGCTCGCCGTCCTCTGGCCGGGCACGCCGCTCGAGATCGCCTTCCAGCTCTCGTTCGTGTCGGTGGCGGCGATCGTGCTCGGCATGCGCCGCCTGGGCGCCAACCCGGCGCCGGGGGCGTCGTGGCGGGCGCGTCTGGGGGCGGCGGCGCTGGTGTCGCCGTGCGCGCTCGCCGGCACGGCGCCGCTGACGGCCTTCCACTTCCACCAGCTCTCGCTCGCGGGCCTGATCGCCAACCCGCTCGCCGTTCCGCTCTTCGGCGTGCTGGTGGTGGGCCCCGGGCTCGCGGGCGCGTTCCTGGAGCCCATCTCGCCGCCTGCGGCCGCCGCGCTCTTCGCGCTCGCGGGGCTCGTGCTCCGCCCGGCGATCGCGCTCGTGCGCGCGCTCGCGCGGCCGGCGTGGGCCTCGCTCGACGTCCCGATCCCGAGCCTGGTCGAGCTCGGGCTCCTCTACGCCGCGCTCGGCGCGCTGCTGCTGCACGGTCGCGCGCGACGCGTGCTGCTCGCGGTGGCGCTCGTCGGGCTGCTGGCCGACGCGGGGACGTGGATCCACCAGCGGTGGAGCCGCACGACGCTCCGCCTCACCTTCCTCGACGTCGGGCAGGGCGACGCTGCGGTCGCCGAGCTGCCGGGCGGCGCCGTCATCGTGGTCGACGCCGGCGGGTTTCCCGGCAGCGATTTCGACACCGGCGCGGCGGTCGTCGGCCCCTTCCTCTGGAGCCGGAAGGTCCTGCGCCTGGACGCGCTCGCCATGACCCACGCCCATCCGGACCACTCGGGCGGGCTCCCGTATCTCCTAGAGCACTTCCACCCGCGCGAATTTTGGTGGACGGGCGTCCCCGGCGACGGCGTCGCGTGGCGCCGCCTCGAGGCCGCCATGGCCGCGAGCGGTGCGCGCCTGCGTGTGCTCGCCACGGGCGCGCCGCTCGACGTCGCCGCTCGAGTCCTCCACCCGCCCGCGGAGCCAGGCTGGACGTCGCTCAACGACTCGTCGCTCACGCTCCGCCTGGGCGACGCGCTCCTGACCGGCGACATCGAGTCCCGCGCCGAGACCAGCTTGCTACGCGACCCGGCCTCCCTCCGCGCCGCGGTCTTGAAGGTCCCCCACCACGGTAGCCGCACTTCCAGCACCCCCGCCTTCGTCGTCGCCGTCGCCCCGAAGATCGCCGTCATCTCCGTCGGCGCCGACAACCGCTACCACCTCCCGTCCCCCGAGGTAGAAGCCCGCTACCGCACCCGCGGCGCGTGCGTGCTGCGCACCGACCGCTGCGGCGCCATCACCGTTGACCTAGACAACGACCGGGTCCGGCTCCAGACACGACGCCCGGCATGCGCGTGCCCGTAGACGGTGAGCCGAGACGGC
>JBGQET010000160.1:0-7045 GCA_041496545.1 Binatia bacterium
CTTGGCCGCGCCGTAGGCGCCGTGGAGCGGCGCCGCGGCGAGCCCGCTCACCGACGCGATGGAGATGAGCGCCCCGCCCGTCCCCTGCGCGACCATCCGCCGGCCGGCCGCCTGCGCCAGGTGGAAGACGTGGCGCAGCACCAGCGCGAAGCTCGCGTCCCAGTCGGCGTCGGACAGCTCGAGGACGCGGCCCCAGCGAGCTTCGCCGACGACGTCCACCGCCACGTCGAGCCCGCCGAAAGCGTCCACCGCCTCCGCGACGGCGCGCTCGACGTCGGCGCGCTCGCGCAGGTCCGCCACGATCGCGCGCGCCGCGGCGCCCGCCTCCGCCGCGACGGCGCGGGCCCGCTCCGGCTCGACGTCGACGCACGCGACGCGCGCCCCGGCCTCCACGAACCCGAGCACGCACGCGCGCCCGATCCCCTGCCCCGCGCCGGCGACGAGCACCCGCTTGCCGCGGAGCCCGAGGTCGATCACGCCGCCTCCACGATGCGGTAGGTGACCGAGCCGGTGGCGACGACGCGCGCGGACCGGGCGCCGACGAGCGTCACGGTGTTGAGGAAGATCTCGTCGTTCCGGCTAAGCGTCGTGGCGTGCCCCACGACGTCCTCGTCGCGCACCGCGCGGTGATAGGCGACGTGAATGCCGACCGTCGACGCCCTGTGACGGAGGTCGAGCCCCACGACCGACCACGACGCCATGGCCCCCGTCGTGTCGAGGAGCGCGGCGAGCGCGCCCTCGTGCACCGCGCCGGACGCGTCGGTGTTCTCGCCGGCGAAGGGCATCACGATGCGCGCGCTCCCCTGGTGCATGCGCTCGATGCGCAGCGCGAGCCGCGCGATGAACGGCGTCGCGACGATGGCGCGCGCGAGCGACGGCACCTCGCCCGCGGCCGCGCCGGCGGGCTCCGCGTGCGGGAGGGCGAGCTGGCGGTCGGCGGGGCCGGGCGGCGCCGCGCGGTGCGTGACGAGCCCTTTGGCGATCCGCTTGCCGGCGTCGGTCCGCACGTCGACGTCGACGTACGTGAGCTCCTTCCCGCGGCGGAGCACTTGGGCCTCGGCGACGATGTCCTCGCCGATCGCCGCCGCCAGGTAGAGGACGGAGAGATCCAGGGTGCCCGTCTCGAGGCCCGCCCCGTCCCTGCCGGCGGACGCGGCGAGCACCCCCGCGACGTCGATCGCGGAGGCGGGCACGCCGCCGTGGAGGGCGCGGCCGGGGTTCGAGTTCTCGTCCTTGTAGGGGATGCGGATGCGGGCGCGCTCCGCCTCGACCGCCTCGACGCGGACGCCGAGGCTCCGTTCGTAGGGCGCGGTGCTCACAGGAGCAGACAGGAATGGATGCTCGACGCGCCGGGCACCTCGCCGGCGAGCGTACGGATCGCCTCCTCCGCGTCCTCGAGCGCGAAGTCGTGCGTGTGCATCTTCTCGAGCGGAACGCGGCCGGACTCGATGAGCCGGATCGCCGCCGCGTAGCCGCGGCTGGTGACGGCGAAGGCGCCGAGGATGGTCGCTTCCTTCAGCACCACCAGGTCGGAGAGGAAGTCGGGCACGGCCTTCAGGCCCTTCACGCCCGCCAGCACGATGCGCCCGCCGACGGCGACGTAGTGGAGCGCCTCGGCGACGGGCTCGGGGGCGTTGGCCGACACCTCGATGACGACGTCGGCGCCGCGGCCACCGGTCAGCTCCTTCACGCGTTTGCGGGCGTCCTCGCTCTCGACGTCGATGGTGTGGTCGGCGCCGAGCGTGCGCGCGAGCGCCAGCTTCTCGGCGTCGCGCGCGAGGCCGGTGACGATGATCGTGTCGGCGCCCGCGGCGCGCGCCGCGACGACGCTCGCCAGCCCGCGCTGCCCGGGGCCGAGGACGAGCACGGTGTCGCCCGGGCCGGTGCGCGGGATCTCGACCGCCCAGCGGAAGCCGGCGCCGAGCGGGTTGAACATGACGGCGAGCTGGGCGGGCACGTCCTTCCGCACCTTGTGCACGAGCGAGAAGGCGTCGAGCCACATGTAGTCGGCGTACGCGCCCCAGAGGCCGGGCGGGTGGGCGAGCGGCACGTAGCCGTGGCCGAACAGCCCGCCCGGCGCGCGCGACCGGCAGCGCTGATACTGCCCGCCGATGCACGCCGGGCAGCGGCCGCAGCGGATGATCGACTCGACGGCGACGCGGTCGCCCACCTCGACGCCCCAGCGCTTCGCCGCGCGGTCGCCGATCTGCTCGATGACGCCGAGCGGCTCGTGGCCGGGGACGACCGGGAAGCGGACGGGCAGCACGCCCGTGTACTGCTCGGCGTCGCTGCCGCAGATGCCGCACGCCTCGACCCGCAGGAGACCGGAGTCGGCGTCGACGTCGGGGAGCGGCAGCTCGCGCAGCTCGAGCGCGCGGGGGCCGGTCTGGACGATCGCGCGGCTCGTGCGGGCCATCGGGGCGCCACTATGGAACGAACCGCGCGCCATCGTAAAGGCTCGACCGATTCGCTAGAACCGACCGCATGAGCGACTTCGGCGTCGACGTCGCCCGCGGCCCCGAGCACACGGCCTGGCTCGTGCTCCGCAACCCCGCCCGGCTGAACGCGCTCCGGCTCGAGATGTGGCAGGCGATCCCCGACGCCGTCGCCGCACTCGCCGCCGACGCCGAGGTGCGCGTCCTCGTCCTGCGCGGCGACGGCAGCGAGGCCTTCGCCTCGGGCGCCGACATCGCCGAGTTCTCGACCCACCGGAAGGACGCCGCCTCGGCCGCCGCCTACGAAGCGGTGACCGCGCACGCCTTCGAGGCGCTGCTCGGCTTCCCGAAGCCGCTCGTCGCCATGATCCACGGCGTCTGCATCGGCGGCGGCCTCGCGGTCGCGGCGTGCGCCGACCTCCGCGTCGCGGCCGACGACGCGCGTCTCGCGGTTCCCGCCGCGCGCCTCGGGCTCGGCTATCACCTGAGCGGCGTCGAGCGCCTCGTCCGGCTGCTCGGCCCCTCGGCGGCGGCGGAGCTCTTCTTCACCGCGCGCCAGTACCGCGCGGAGGAGGCGCTCCGCATCGGCCTCGTGAACCAGGTCGTGCCGAAAGCGGAGCTGGACGCATTCACGGCGCGTTACGTCGCCGGCATCGCGGCCAACGCGCCGCTCACGCTCCGCGCCGCCAAGCGCGCCATCGTCGAGGTCCAGCGCGAAGCCGCGCGCCGCGACCCGGCGTCGGTCGCGCGCTTGATCGCCGCGTGCTTCGAGAGCGAGGACTATGCCGAGGGCGTCCGCGCCTTCCTCGAGAAGCGCACGCCGCGCTTCCGGGGGACCTGAGTGCTCACCGGCCTCGCCCTCCGCGTCGTCCACCGGGAGCCGGCGCCGGGAGGCGAGCCGCCCGAGACCGGCCTCGTGACCCTCTCGCGCCACGGCTCGAAAGCCTACCTGATGACGCCCGAGACGCTCGACCCGGGCCGCGCCTACCCGCTCGTCACCGTGCTCCACGGTGCCGGCCGGCAGGACGAGCTGCTCGTGCGCGCGTACGCCGACGAGCCGGAGCGGCGCCAGGCGCTCTTCCTGGTCGTGCGCTCGTGCCAGCCGACATGGGACCTGATCGCCGGCGGTGACGGCGAGGACCTGGAGTTCCTCGCGTACGCCTACGACGGCATCTACGGACGCTACCGCGTCGACCCCGCGCGCCAGGCGCTGGTCGGCTACTCCGACGGCGCGACCTACGCGCTCGCCGTCGGGCTCTCGAACCCGCGCGTGTTCGCCGCCGTGATGGCGTGGGCGGCCGGCTTCCTCGCCATCGACACCGCGAACCTCGCGCCCGACGACCCGAAGCCGCGCGTGCTCCTCGAGTACGGCACGCAGGACCAGCTCTTCCCCTTCGACCGCGTCGCGCTGCCCATGCGGCAGGCCCTGGAGGGACTCGGCTACACCGTCACCTTCCGGGCCGACGAGGGGGGAATCCACTGGCCGTCTCCCGGGTTCCAGCCCGCCGCGCTCGACTGGTTCCTCGGCTGAACCTGCCGGTACGTTGACGCGAAGGGAACGACCCGGCTAACAGCCAGCCGGCGGCCATGGCCCAGAAGGCGATCGAGCTGATTCTCGCCCGCCAGCTCGCGAGCTGCCTCGCGATGCCGATCTTCATCGTCGACCGCGCCGGAGTGCTCGTCTTCTACAACGAGCCGGCCGAGAAGGTGCTCGGGCTCCGCTTCGACGAGACCGGCGAGCTGGGCGCCGACGAGTGGGCGACGAAGTTCGAAGCGACCGACGACGACGGCGCCGCGATGCCGCGCGAGTCGATCCCGCTCTACGTCGCGCTCGCGGAGCACCGGCCCGCTCACGGCACGTTCTGGATCCGGGGGCTCGACGGGCAGCGCCGCTACATCGCCGTCACCGCCTTCCCGATCATCGGGCAGGCGGAACGCCACCTGGGCGCGATCGCGATCTTCTGGGAGACCCCGGCGTGACGCTCGTCCGTCTGTGGGGCATCCGCGGCTCGCTCGCCGCGCCGGGCGCGGAGACGGCCCGCTACGGCGGCAACACCTCGTGCGTCGAGGTGCGGGGCGAGCGCGGCACGGTGCTCGTGCTCGACGCGGGCACGGGGCTCCGCCGGCTCGGGCAGACGCTCGCCCGCCGCGTGCAGCGGGTGAACCTGCTCCTCACGCACCTCCACATGGACCACATCCAGGGGCTCGGCTTCTTCGAGCCGCTCTACGACCCCGACGTCGAGGTGCATATCTGGGGTCCGTCGAGCACGACGCTCAGCCTGAAGGCGCGCTTGAACCGCTACCTCTCGCCGCCTTTCTTCCCGGTGCACCTGCGCGACGTGCCCGGCCTCTCCGTGCACGAGCTGCCGCGGGAGCCCTTCGCGGTCGGCGAGTTCCTGGTCGCTTCCGCGCTCGTCTGCCATCCCGGGGCGACGGTCGGCTACCGGATCGCGACGCACGGCTCGGTCTTCACCTACCTCCCCGACCACGAGCCGGCGCTCGGCGCGCGGCGCTTCCCGCTCGAGCCCGAGTGGACGTCGGGGTACGGGCTCGCGCGCGGCGCCGACCTCCTCATCCACGACGGGCAGTACGACAACGAGGAGTACGAGGAGCACGTCGGCTGGGGACACAGCTCGCTCGAGCACGCGATCGCGTTCGCCAAGCTGGCGCAGGTGAAGCGGCTGGCGATCTTCCACCACGACCCGGCGCACGACGACGACCAGATCGACCGGCTGACGTCGGCCGCCGTGTCGGCGGCGCGGCCGGACTTCCCCGTGGTGGCGGGGGCGGAGGGCGACGTCTTCGAGCTGCGCGCGTAGCCCATGCGGGCCTCCGAGTCGCGCATCCTCACCACGCACGCCGGGAGCCTGCCGCGGCCGAAGGCGCTCGTCGAGCTGTACGTGCGCGAGAGCCGCGGCGAGGCCGTCGACGCCGCGGAGCGCACCGCGGCGATCGAGGACGCGACCCGGCACGCCATCGCGGGGCAGCTCGCGGCGGGCATCGACGTCGGCAACGACGGCGAGCAGCAGCGCGAGAGCTTCTTCACGCACGTCCGCCACCGATTGAGCGGATTCGGCGGACAGAGCCAGCGTCCGCCGATGCGGGATCTGATCCACTACCCGAGCTTCATCGAGCTGAAGCTCCCCGACTTCTCGCGCACGATGGTCAACCTGCTCGCGGCGCCGCAGGCCGTGGGCGCCGTGCGCTACGTCGACCGCGAGCCGCTCGCGCGCGAGTGCGCGACGTTCCGGAGGCTGCTCCAGGCGGCGGGCGGCGGCTTCGTCGAGACCTTCATGACCGCGCCCTCGCCCGGGATCGTCGCCGCCGCGATGGAGAACCGCCACTACCCGCGGCTCGAGGACTACGTGCACGCGGTGGGTGACGCGCTCGCGACGGAATACGAGGCGATCGTCGCGGAGGGCTTCGTGCTCCAGCTCGACTGCCCGGACCTGGCGATGGAGCGGCACACGCTCTTCGCGGACCGGCCGCTCGACGACTTCCTCGCCTTCGTCGACTGCGTGCTCGACGCCGTCAACCGGGCGCTGGTGAACGTGCCGCGCGAGCGCGTGCGGATGCACGTCTGCTGGGGCAACTACGAGGGGCCGCACGTCTTCGACGTCCCGCTCGAGGAGATCCTGCCCCGGCTCTACGGGGCGCGCGTCGGCGCGCTCCTCCTCTCGATGGCGAACCCCCGCCACGCGCACGAGCACCGCGTGCTCGCCCGCCACCCGCTGCCCGCGGGCTGGCTGCTGGTGGCGGGCGTGGTCGACCCGACCACCAACTACGTCGAGCACCCCGAGGTCGTCGCGGAGCGGATCGAGCGCGCCGCCGAGGCGGTCGGCGACCCGCGGCGCGTCGTCGCCGGCACCGACTGCGGCTTCGACACCTCGGCCGGCCTGGGCGAGGTGGCCGAGGAGGTGGTGTGGGAGAAGCTGCGCGCGCTCCGCGCCGGCGCCGACCTGGCGACGCGGCGGCTGCTCGGATGAGCCCGATCGTCGTTCCGATCGAGGACGCGCTCGACCTCCATCCCTTCACGCCGGCCGAGATCCCGTCCGTCGTGGAGTCGTACCTCGAGGCCGCGGTGGAGAAGGGGCTCGCGGAGGTGCGGCTCGTCCACGGCCGCGGCCGCGGCGTGCAGCGCCGGCGCGTGCAGGCGGTGCTCGCACGCCATCCGCTCGTCGAGGCGTTCGCCGACGCGCCGCCGGAGCGCGGCGGCCTCGGCGCGACGCTCGTCCGGCTGCGCGTCGCGGTCCGCTAGCGGCTGGTCGCGCTGGCGACGATCGGGGACCCGGCGGTGATCCGGCGGATGCTCACCCACCTCGGGTTGTCGACGGACGCAGGGGAGGCGTTGCCCGCTCGGGCGCCCCCGTGGGAGGCCCCGCCCGCATAGCCACTCGCCCTCGTCCTCCGGCCGCGCACCATCGCTTCCCCTGGGACCAGGACCGGTGTCCCGGCTCCGGGCTCGCGTGCGCCCGCGCGGTCGACGCGGGTCATGCGGGGCCGCGTCTTGCCGTCACCGGTCGGGGATTATACGCCCCGCGCGAGCCGGGGCGGTGGGGCCGAGGCAGGTGGCGGGACGTCCCCAGCGTCCGACTTCGGAGGTTCGGTCA
>JBGQET010000161.1:0-6998 GCA_041496545.1 Binatia bacterium
CGAGTACTAGCTACGAGTTACTACTAACTCCGGAGGAAGAAGCATGGCGGTCCTTGGATTACAACTTGGGGCGCGCATGGCGGCGCTCTTGGCGCAGGTCCAGGCGGACTTGACGGCCCTGCAGGCGGTGATCGCCGCGGGGAGCGACCCGCGACCCGCGCTGGATGTCCTCGCGGGCGACGCGCAGGCGGTCGTGCTGCTCTGCCGCA
This sequence comes from Binatia bacterium, assembly GCA_041496545.1. Taxonomy (GTDB): domain Bacteria; phylum Desulfobacterota; class Binatia; order DP-6; family DP-6; genus DASRHG01. Next base: position 210 of record JBGQET010000161.1, read on the forward strand.
CGGCATCGAGCGCGCACGGCCAAGGGATGATCGGATAAGGTGGTGACCGCACCAGGGCTCATGCCGGCGAGGCTCGCGCTCAAACTCGGGCGTTTGCGGAAGACACTCCTGACGCTCCTCGTGGGGAAGCCGGGTGGCGCGCCGCCGCCAGTGGGCGCACCGCCCAAGTCCGGCTCGGGCCTGATCACGTCGGTCGACTACGACGCCGACATGGCGCGGCGGATCGACGCGGCCGAGCGCAAACGCCGGCGCGAGTTCGAGCGCCTGGCGCACCCCGTGCCGCTCGCGAAAGCGCGCCGCCGCATGACGGGATCGTCGCGCGCCGAGCAGCTCGTCGGGATCCGCGACCGCGAGCGCCGCCTGCTCCCGGTCGTGCGACACACGCTCCACCGGGTCCGCGCTGTCTTGACGCGCCGCGAGCTGCACCACGCCTGGGCGACGGGTGGGACGACGCCGCACGCCGGGCTCCTGCTCGCCGTGCGCCGCGTGTGGGAGGACGCCCGACCGGCGCTCCTCGACGCGCTGATCGGGCCGCTCCGCAAACAGACGACCCCCGACGAGCTCGCCGCGCGCCAGATCGGCGACCTGATCACTGGGCTCGCGGAGCGGGGCGATCTCGCGATCCGCGCGCAGCTCGAAGCACTGAGCGCACTCATGGACGAGGGTCCGCGCGAGGCAGTACTGAACGCGATCGCCGAGGCCGCGGGCCTGACCCCGCGCCAGGTGGAGCTCGTCGCGCGCTACGCCGGCCAGCGGCTCGCCGACGGCTGGACGGAGGCACAGGTCGCGCGCGCGGCCGCCGCCTATGCCGGCCAGCTGCTCGAGCAGCGCGCCGCGCTCATCGCGCGAACCGAAGCCGTGCGCTACACGACGGCGCTCGTCCTCGAGCGCGGGCGCGACGTCGGCGGCGTAGTGGTCAAGCAATGGGTGAGCGCGCGCGACGAGGACGTCGACGCCATCTGCCGGATCCTGGACACCGGCGACGCGATCCCGATCGACGAGCCGTTCCAAGCGCTTGGACTTTCCTTCGATGGGCCGCCGGCACATCCCGGCTGCCGATGCGTACCCGAAATGTGGAGGACGGACCTATGACTCCGCAGGCGTGGGTTGGTGCGATCGTGCTCTATCACGAGCGGGACACCGGCGGCGAGCGGGCCGCGATCGTGACGCAGGTCCTGGGCGGCGCGTCGGTGCAGCTCACGGTGTTTCCGCCGCTGCGCAATCCCTATCCGACGACGACCGGCGTCCAACACGGGACGCACGCCGGCGGCTGGTCCTGGCCCGTGGTCGCTGACACTCCCGCGGAGGTGTCCCATGCAAACCGGTGACGGTATGACCTGCCCGAACTGCGGCACGCTGGTGACGCCGCCGATCCCACCGGCGCCGAAGGTGCCCGGCAGCGGCGCCGAGGTGGGCGAGCCGGCGAAGGGCGGCAGCACGCTCGCGACCTTGCTCCACGCCCTAGCTGACGTGCTGGGGATCACCTCGAGCCCGGGCCCCGATGGATCGGTCGAGGTCGAGTCGGTCGCGGCGTCGGTGGCCGGCGCGCGCCAGCGCGTGACGCGCCGTGTGCCGATCGTGAAGATCGAGACCGAACGCCGGCTGGTCTATGGGGTCGTGTACGAGCCGGGCGTGTACGACGCGCACGAGGATGCGATGACGGCTGAGGAGATCGAGAAGGCGTGCCACAGCTTCGGGCTCAAATACGCCAGGCTCGAGGCCGAGCAGGGGGTCGATCACGCCTACGACGTCGCGCGCGACCAGGTGAGCGTCGTCGAGACCTACATCGCGCCGGTGCCATTTCAGCTCGGGAAGCAGGCGGTGACGAAGGGGAGCTGGATCATGGTCTCGAAGGTGCACGACGAGGCGCTCTGGGCCGACGTGAAAGCCAGGAAGCTCACCGGCTATTCGTTCGAGGGCTGGGGCCGGCGCGTCCCCGCCGCGGTGTAATGGCGGCGCCGGTGGCGGTCGATCTCCCCCACTCGGTGCCCGCCAAGGCGATGTGCCGCTGTTTCGGCGGGCGGCGCATCGCCCCGCTCCGCATCCACGTGACCGCCGCCCGCGCGTTGGCGGGCCGCCTCACGGGCGCGCCGTCCGACGCGTTCCTGGCGACCGTCCTGATGGACTATCGGTGCGCCGATTGCAAGCAGCTCGTGCTGGTCACCGTGGGCGAGATCCTGCGCACCTAGCCGTCCTCTTGCGCAGCGGGGTGTGCGACCCCACCATTGGAGGCAGCTAGCAACGTCGTCGCGGGGGCAATCAGGGTCCCGATCGGAGCACGCGGTCGGGGCCTTTTTCTTTGTGCGGGAGTGGCATGGCACGATCGCTCTTGCAGGACGTCGACATCGACGGGGTGGACTTGGTCGGCAGTCCGGCGAACCGCCGCCCGTTCGCGCTCTTCAAAGCGGTCTGGTCGACGGCAGAGATCGACACCTTGCCGGACTCGAGCTTCGCCTACGTCGAGCCGGGCGAGAAAGACGCCAGCGGGAAGACGACGCCGCGATCGCACCGGCACCTCCCGTTCAAGGACGCCACCGGCGCCGTCGATCTCCCGCACTTGCGGGACGCGCTGAGCCGGCTCGACCAGGCGCAGATCTCCGACGCGGCGAAGGCGTCGGCCCGGAGCACGCTCGAGGCAGCGGCAGCGGCGCACGGTATCGGCGATCACGGCACGAAGTCACTCGACGGGGAGGATCCGATGAAGCTCACGAAGGCGGTGTTCCGGAAGCGGCTCGCGACCGAGATCGTGGACGCCGACAAGCCCGAGAAGCTCTCCGACGAGAAGCTCGAGAAGATGGCGAAGGCGATCGGGATCGAGCTCGTCGCGGAAGGCACGCCGGCCCCGACGCCCGTCGAGCCCGACGTCGCCGCCCTCGAGAAGGGCATCCTCGCCCGCGTGCTGAAGGCGATCGGGCTCGGCGCCGCCGGCCCGGAGAAGCCCGGCGCGCTGGCCAAGGCGGCCATGACGCCCGAAGCCCGCGCGTACATGGAGTCGCTCGAGGAGCGGCTCGAGCGCGAGGAGAAGGCCCGCGAGAAGGCCGAAAAGGCCGCGCTGCAGAAGCGCGCCGCGGCGCTCGTCGTCGGCGGCTGGCTCGAGAAGGATGCGCTTGAGACCGTGAGCGAGATCGAGGTCTTCGCGATCGAGAAGGCGCAGGAGCGGGTGATCACGCGGCTCAAGGCCGCCGGCGTCGCGGAGTCGTTCGGCACCGCCCAGAAGGCGGAGGCCGGTCCCGCCAGCCTCAAGGAGATGGTGCGGAAGGCCGTCGTCGACCACCTGGGCCGCGAGCCGATCGACAAGGGCGAGGAAGTAAAGGTGCGTCAGGCGATCTACAAGGCGAACCCCGGCCTGATGCAGGCGATCCTGCGCGAGGAAAAAGACGGGAAGAGCGCCGAGGCCTAACGGCGCAGCTGGCGATAAGGCGGGACGAGCGGGACCACGGATCGACAACGAGGAGCGCGCACATGTGTGGAGAAACCTTCAAGCCATCGCCGGCCGTCCTTGCGTACCTGTGCGCCACCATGGCCTGGGACGAGGGACAGGGGAATCCGTTCGACCTGGGGAATCTCCGCGCGGCCGCGGATCTCCGGACGCTGCAGTACACCTTCGTCAAGCTCGACGCCAACGGCGACGTGATCGCCGCCTCGGCCGCGGGCGAGGTCTGTCTCGGCATCCTGCAGAACAAGCCAAACACCGGCGAGACCGCCGTGGTGCGCACGGTCGGGTTGTCGAAGTGCGTGGCGTCGGCCGCGATCGCCGCCGGCGTGCAGATCAAGACGACCAACGTCGGGCGCGCGGTGACGCAGACGCGCCTCGTGCAGGCCTCCGGCAACGACGGCAACACGCAAGGCATTGCGATGCGGGCGGCGACGGCGAACGGCAACATCATCACCGTCGAGCTGCAACGCTCGGGCTCCTGGCCGACGGCGGACGTCTAGCCGCGGCGAGCCCTGGACGATCACGAGCACCGACGACACTCGAGGCGAGGGAGCGAGACCATGTTCACCGTTGACGAGCTGATGCAGGACCCGCGGATCGGCCGGCTCAACAAGTCGGGCCGCGACCTCGTGCTCGCGTTTACCGACGCGCTCGGTGGTGGCGGTAGCCGGCGTAGCGGCAGCGAGCTCCTCCTCAAAGACTGGCACCGGCTCGCGAAAGCGGACCCGTCGCCGTCCGACGTGCACGTGTCGACCGAGCTCACGGACATGTCGGTCGGCTACGCGCAGGACTTCTCGCGCGCGGCCGCCGGCGGCTCCTCGCTCTTCCCCGTCGACCGCCAGGCCGGCCAGTTCAACATCTACGACAAGGGCGACCTGTACCGCGTCGACATCAACGCGTCGCGGCGCGGGCCCGCCGCCGAGTCGGCTGGTGGCGGCTACAAGATCACGCAGGGGAACTACTCCTGCATCGTCTACGCCTGGCACAAGGACGTGGACGAGCAGCTCATGGCGCAGCAGATCGCCGGCGATCCGACCGACGACGCGACCTTCTACGTCACGCAGTACCTGATGCTCCTGCGCGAGGCGATCTTCGCGGCGAACCTCCTGAAGACCGGCCTCTGGACCGGGGGCACGGGTGGCGCGACCGACCAGGCGGGCGTCGCCGCGGGCCCGGGCGCGAACCAGTTCCTCCAGTTCAACGCCGTGGGCGCGGTCCCGCGCGAGATCTTCTCCGCGCAGGCCGTGTCGATTCACCAGAACAACGGCGTGTGGCCGAACACGCTCGTCCTCGCGCCGCAGGTGCTCGCGGCGTTGCTCCTGAACGCCGAGATCGTGCAGGCGTTCCAGTACACGACCGCCGGCGCCGTGCCGGACATGCAGGCGCTCGCGAAGACGCTCGTCAGCCCGTCGGTGGCCGGCTTCACGCCGCCCAACATCGTGATCGCCGGCGGCACCGGCACGACCTCACTCGAGGGCGCGGCCGACACGTTCGCCTACTTCGCGCCGAAGGCAGCGCTCCTGGCGTACGTGGCCCCGCGGCCGGGGCTCCGGATCCCGACGGCCTACACGGTGTTCGCGTGGTCGGGTCTGCTCGGGTCCAACGCGTTCGGCATCCGCATGAAGGACTTCGAGCTGCCGCGTAACGGCGTGCCGCACCGGGTCGAGGGTGAGGCGGCGTTCGACATCAAGGCCGTCGCGGCCGCGCTGGGCTGCTACTTCACGACGGCCGTGGCGTGATGGGAGCCTGAGCCGGAAGGCTACGAGCCGCAACGCGCGGGCCCGGCTCCGGATCCCTTCGGGCCGGGCCCGTCGCACACTCGGGGGAGAACGCGCATGGCGAAAAAGAAGACGGCGAAGCCGACCACGGGTGACGGTCCGCGATACGTCGCCACCCGGCAGTGCACCTCGGGGCACGCGCTCGCGACCGACGGCGTCATTCACGCCGGCGAGGAGTTCCCCGCCGAGGAGGTCAATCACTCGCTCCTGACGCTGGGCTGGGTGCGCCTCGCGACGCCCGACGACCACCTGCGGGGCCGGGTGTAGTGCGTGGCGTTCACGTACGTCCCGGCCACGATCGCCACACGGGCGCACGATGCGGTGCGCTTCCTCGTGCGCGACACGAAGAACGACCGGCCGTTTCTCACCGACGACGAGATCGATGCCGCCCTGGCGTTCGGCGGGATGCTGCCGGGCGACAATCCGATCGCCAACCTCAACAACCTCTACGGCTGCGCGGCCATCGCCGCGCGGTCGATCCAGGCGAAGTTCGCCTCGGAATCGGAGATCGCGATCACCGCGCTGGGGGCCTCGAAGAGCACCGCCGCAGCGGCCTACGAGAAGCTCGCGCGCTACCTCGAGGCGCAGCAGGAGAGCGACGCGGCGCCGACGTTCGTCTCCCCGGTCGGGGTGGCGGGGCCCGACGCCGTGCATCCGAGCGGCTACCCGAACGAGTGGATCGCCGGCGTCGATCCCGTGCCCGATCTGGATATCCCCTGAGTGGCGACCGCAGTCGTCAGTTTCGGGTCGACCGGCCTCCCGCCGATCCTCGACAAGCTCGCCGGCCTCGAAGCCCGCGCGCGCGACTTCTCCCAGCCGCTCGCCCTGGTGGCGCGGCTCCTCGAGGGGACGGCGGTCAAGGCGTTCGAGACCCAAGGACAGAGCCTCGGGAGTCCCTGGCGGGCGCTGGCGCCAGCGACGGTCACGGCGCGCACGCGGCGCTGGGGTTACTACCGCCGCGCGAGCTCCGTGGGGGGCCCGAGCTGGCCGATCCTGGTCTGGTCGGGCCGGTTGCTCGGCGGCTTCCAGCTGGGCTCGCCCGACCACGTGCGCGAGATCTCGGCGTTCGCGCTTCGCTGGGGCACGCGCGTGCCCTACGCCGCACCGCTGAGCCGCGCCCGGCCGATGGTGGCGTTCCGCTCGGACTTCGCGCGGCGCGAGGTGATCGGCCAGCCGCTCCGCCTGTGGCTCCAAGGGGTCCCGCTCGGCGCGATCGAGACCGTCGTGCGCGCGCGAACGCGGCTCTAGCCGATGATCTACACCCCGATCGAACTCACGGCGGCGGACCTGGCCGCGAATTTCAACGCCGACTTGGCGGCGATCATCGCCGCCAAGGGGCTCGGCGGGCTGGGCCTGGTCACGACCGCCACGATCTACCCGCGCATGGACGCCGACATCTTCGCGGGGATCACGCCCGAGCCGGGATCGACCAACCTCCCCGGGATCGGCGTGTATGCGGTGCCGACGGCGACCACGCAGGCGAAGAATCAGGGGCTGCGCGACGCGACCATCCGGATCGCGTTCGACTACTTCGCGCGGCGCGTGCGCGACCCGGCCGCTGGGATCGGCGTCGAC
>JBGQET010000162.1:0-6960 GCA_041496545.1 Binatia bacterium
GCCGCACCCATCTGCGCGCGGAGGTCGCCGAGGAAGGTCGGCGTGCGGTTGTTCACCGCCATCAGGTACTCGACGTCGCGGCGGAGCACGCCCTTCTCGTAGATCTTGAGCGCCGGGAAGCGCACGCCCTCGGCCCAGATGTCGGGCGCGTTGACGTTGTAGCCGCCGGGCGCGCCGCCGCCGGTGTCGGCGTGGTGGCACTGGATCGACGCGATCAGCACGCACTCGCCGTCGTGGAAGACGGGCGCGAAGATGTTGTAGTCCGGCAGGTGGCCGCCGCCGTGGTAAGGGTCGTTGGCGACCAGCACGTCGCCCTCGAAGAGGCCGCCCTCCCCGAAGAACTCGACCGCGAAGCGCACCGGCAGCGTGGAGGAGAGCATGAACTGCGGGATGCCGACGGAGAGCGCGGCGAGCTGCCCGGTGCCGTCGAGGATGGTGGCGTTGCGCTCGTTCGACTGGTTGAGAATGGGCGTCGTGGCCGCCAGGCTCACGTGCGTCGCCATCTCGTAGCAGATCGTCTCGAAGGCGCCGAGGATGATCTCGGTGGTGATGGGGTCGGCGCCGCGCGTCTTGCCGGCGCGCCCGGGGCGGGGCCGGACGGCGCGGAGCGTCTTGCGGGGCGCGGTCCGCACAGACTCTCGCTACACCGAAAGCGACGCCAGTGACAAGGGTGCTCAGCGCGGGCGGAACTTCGGCAGCGTCACCTCGTCGTCGATCTTCTGGAACACCACCTCGACCGGCATGCCGACGCGCAGCTCGTCGTTGGCGCACTCGACGACGTTGGTGTGGGTGCGGATCCCCTCCTCCAGCTCGACGATGGCCACGTTGTACGGCGCATCCCCGAAGAAGGCCGGATGCTGCGGGCGGTGGACGACGATGAAGGAGTATATGGTGCCGCGCCCGGAGAGCCGCACCCACGCGCCGCCCTCGGCGAGGCAGCGCGGACAGAGCGCCGCGGGCGGCCAGCGCAGGTGACCGCACGCGCCGCAGCGCTGCGCGCGCAGCTCGCCCTGACGGCAGCCCTCCCAGTAGGGAGCGCCGTCCTCGGTGATCGCGGGCAGCGGCTTGTCGATCACGAACATCGCCGGCCTCCGCTCGTCGGCGCGTGCCTCACGACGGCACGCTCGCCTGCCGCGCGCCCGGCAGCGGCGCGCCCGCCACGGCGCGCAGGAACTCCTCGACCACCTCGTTGAAGCGCCGCGGCTGCTCGAGCATCGGCAGGTGGCCGCAGCGCTCGAACACGACCAGGCGCGTGTGCGGCACCTCCTTCACGATCCGCCGGCTGCCCGAGAAGGCCACCAGGCGGTCCTCGCGTCCCCAGACCAGGAGCGTCGGCTGGTGCAGGTGATGGAGCTCCTGACGTCCGGCGGCCAGGGCCCCTGCGAGCGAGCGCGCAACCGCGCGCGCGAACTGGGGGAAGTCCTCGTGCGCGAGCCGCTCGGCCAGGAGCCGCCGGCGCTCGGCGCACGCGGCCGAGGTGGGGTCGTAGAAGCAGCGCTCGAGGGCGCGCGGCAGCGCGACGCGGAGCACGCCCTGGGTCGCGCCGGCGCCGACCGCCCGGCTCATCGTGCGCAGCGCCCCGAAGCCGCCCGACGGCGCGACCAGGACGAGCGCGCGCGTCCACAGCGGGTACGTGAGGGCCAGCTCCACCGCGACCTGGCCGCCGAGCGAGTCGCCGACGACCACCGCCTCGCGCACGCCGAGCTCGCGCCCGAGGCTGCGGACGATGCCGGCGTAGAAGTCGACGGTGTACGGCGCGTCGGGCTTCGCCGAGGCGCCGTGCCCCGGGAGATCGGGCGCGATCACGCGCCAGCGGTCGGCGAAGGCGGGAATGGTGTGCTCCCAGTCGGCGTGGGTCGCCGAGAGCCCGTGGAGGAGCACGAGCGCGGGCCCGTCGCCCGCCTCGGTGACCTGGAGCCGGATGCCGTCGACCGTGACCTCGCGCGTCTTCATGCGTGCAGGAGGGCGACCGTGTAGGCGACCGTGGGCGGCGGCTCGTGCGGCGCGCCGCCGTAGCCGGTCACCATCGAGAGCGCGACGTCCGGCACCTGACAGTGCGACGTCCCGCGCACCTGGCGCACCGCCTCGGCGACGTGCCCGAAGCCGGACAGATGCCCCTCCGAGAGGAGCCCGCCGGCGGTGTTCGACGGGAGCGTGCCGCCGAGGGTGAGCGCGCCCGGCGTCTCGACCAGCGCCCCCACGCTCTCCCAGGTCGCGAAGCCGTAGGCGACCAGCTCGTGGATCACGAGCGGCGTGAAGCCGTCGTAGAGCTGGACGACGTCGACGTCCTTCGCGCCGCAGCCCGCCATGCGGTAGGCGGCCTCCGCCGCCTCGCGACCGCCGCCTCGGCCGTTGTCGAAGGGGCGGATGATCTCCGCCGAGTGGATCTGCCCGAGGCCGGCGATCACGGCGGGCTTCTGCCGGAGGTCGCGGGCGCGCTCCACGCTGGTCACGATGAACGCGCCGCCGCCGTCGGTGACGACGCAGCAGTCGAGGAGTCGCAACGGGTCGTTGACCATCCGGGAGCTCTGATGATCCTCGATCGTGATCGGCTCGCGCTTCTGCGCCAGCGGGTTGGTCGAGGCGTGCTTCCGCCACGTGACCGCGACGTGTCCGTATTGCCGGCTGGTGAGCCCGTGCTCGTGCATCTGGCGGCGGGCGACGTGCCCCATGAAGGTGATCGCGCCGACGTCGCCGTAGGGAATCGCGTACGGCGAGCCGAAGAGCGACGGGATCACGCCCTGCGGGTTGTTCTGGCAGGCGAAGGCGCACAGCACGGTCGAGCAGAAGCCGGCGTCGATGGCGGCGACCGCCGCTTGCATCATGCCGATGGCGGTGGCGCCGCCCATGTCCATCGTCGAGCAGAAGGCGGGCGTGAGGCCGAGGAAGGCGGCGACGCGGGAGGCCCAGCCGTGGGCCTCGCCCATGATGGCCGGCATGAGGACGAGCACGCCGTCGATCGCGTCGCGCGCGACGCCGCAGTCGTCGACGGCGCGCTTGGCGGCTTCGAGCGTGAAGCCCATCGCGCTCGTGCCGGGCAGCTTCCCGAAGCGCGACAACCCGACGCCCGCGACGGCGTACCGATCGCGCAGTCTGGTCGCGTCGCCCACTAACGTCGGAGCGCGAGCACGGCATTCCCCATCAGCTTCCGCTCCCCCTCCTGATTCTCGGTCCAGATGTCGCACTCGACGAAGCGGGTGGCGCCCTCGTCGCGCACCCCGGTCACCCGCCCGCGGCAGGTGATCGTCTCGCCCGGCCAGGTGAGCTTCACGAAGCGCGTGCGGAACCTGCGCACGGACGCCGGCCCGGCGGCCGCGACCAGGAAGTGCCCGAGCCAGCCCATCGACAGCATCCCGTGCGCGAAGACCCCGGGGTAGCCGGCGTTCTTCGCGAACTCCTCGTCGGTGTGCATCGGGTTGGGGTCGCCCGAGGCGGCGGCGTAGACCTTGAGGTGCTCGCGCGTGACGGGCCCCTTCACGAGCGGGGACAGCTCCTGGCCCACGGCGACGGTCCGCGCGTCGATCACGCCGTCCTCCGCGAGATGAGGGTGTTGCGCGAGAAAAAGACGCGCTCGCCCTTCGCGTCGCAGGCCTCGGTCTCGAGCACGACGAAGTCCATCGTGCCGCTGGTGCCCTGCTTCTCGTACACGTCGGCGACCCGGCCGACGAGCGAGAGCGTCTCGCCGGCGCGGATGGGACGGACGTACTCGAAGTCCTGCGCGCCGTGGATGAGGGTCATGAAGTTCAGGCCGAGCTTCTCGAAGGTCTCGAAGCCGCCCGAGAGCGCCTGGGTCATGAACGCGATGGGGTACGTCGGGGGCGCGACGATCGCGCCGAAGGGCCCGCGCGTCGCGGCCGCGGTATCCAGGTAGAGCGGGTTCTCGTCGCCGAGCGCGCGCGCGAACGCCGCGATGTGCTCCGCGGTGACGGTCGCGCTGCCGGTCGAGAGCACGGTGCCGATCAGGTCCTTCGACGCCATCAGCCCATCCGGAAGGCCTTGCGCGTCCGCTGCTCCCACTCGACGAGCGGGATCTGCTCGCGGAGCGTCTTCATCTGCGTGTAGAGCGGGAGCCCGCTGCGCTGCTCCGAGGTCCACTCCTCGGCGAAGCGGCCCGAGCGGATGTCGTCGAGCGCTTGGAGGAGACGCGGCTTCAAATCGACGTCCATCAAGCGCGCGCTTCGCGTCATCGAGCCGTACTGCGAGGTGTGGGAGTGGAAGTCCATCTGCGCGACGAGGCCGGTGTCGACGAAGCGCTGCGCGGTGTACGCCAGCTCGCCCGAGAGATACAGCTCCATCAGCACCGCCTCGGGCGGATAGCCCTGCTCGACCAGCAGCTCGATCGACTGCCGGAGCGCGAGCCCGAACGCCGGACCGAAGGCCTGCTCGGTGAAGAGGTCGAGGTGCGCTTCCATCGCCATCGTCATCTCGAGGCAGCCGGCGCGCGTCGAGCCGATGCCCTTGGCGAGGGCGAGCATGCGCGCCTTGGCCCGCCCCGTCGCGTCGTGATGGACGGCGACGAACGACGGGAAGCCCTTGCCCTCGACGTAGCGGTCGCGGACGCCGGGTCCGATCATGCGCGGCGCGACCAGGATCACGTCGAGGTTCTCCGCCGGCCGGACGAGGTCGAAGGCGACGTTGTAGCCGGAGGCGAAGGAGACGCACGCGCCGGGCCGGAGCCGCGGCCCCACGTCGCGCGCCCAGACCTCGGGCATGACCTCGTCGGGGATGAGGAACATCAGCACGTCGGCCCGCGCCGCGGCGTCGGCCACGTCGGAGACGGCGAAGCCCTCGGCCGCGGCCCGCTCGCGCGCGGCGTCGCCGACGTTGCCGACGATCACGCGGAGCCCCGAGTCGCGGAGGTTCAGAGCCTGCGAGCGGCCCTGGTTGCCGTAGCCGACGACGGCGATCGTCTCGCCGGCGAGCGCGGACAGATCCGCGTCCTCGTCGTGGTAGACCGTCGCCATCGCTCACCCGGCAAGTGCACGAGCGGGCGGGGGATTGTCAAGCGACTGCGGACGAGGACGCGCCCTGATGAACGCCGGCCGCACCGCGAGCAGCGCCGCCGGCATGACGGTGAGGGCGGCGGCGCAGCTCGCGAGCATCGCGGCGGGCGTGAGCAGCCCGGCGAGCTGGAAGGCGCGGTACGCGGAGAACGAGAGGACGGTGAAGCCGAGCGCGATCGAGAGCGCGACGAAGAGGACGGCGCGCCCCGAGGTGTCGAGCGCCCGCACCAGCGCCTCCTCGAGCGTCGCCCCGGCGGCTTGCTCCTCGCGCCAGCGGTAGAGCACGTAGATGGCGTAGTCGGCACCGATCCCGACCCCCACCGCGAGCACCGAGGCGCTGATGAGGTCGAAGCGGAGACCGGCCCAGCCGATGATGCCCACCGTCACGGCGACGGCCAGCACGAGGGGCAGGATCACGAAGACCCCGGCCGCCGGCGAGCGGAGCACGAGCGAGGAGAGGAGATAGATGACGGCCAGCAGTACCGCGACGTTCAATATCTTGCCGCGCGTGACGCGCTCCTCGACCGCCAGCTCCATGGGTCCGTGACCGCCGGCGACGCGGAGCGCCGCCCCGGGCGGAAGGGCGAGCGCCGACGCCTCGCGCCGCGCCAGCTCCACCACCCGCTTCACCTCGCCCGGCGCGTCGCTGCGGAGGTAGGCCCACAGGACGGTGCGCGTGTCGGCGCGGTCGACGTAGCGCTCGAACGCGGGGCCGCGTCCGAGGAAGAGGAGCTGCGCCGTGAGTGCCGGGTCCGCCGGCAGCTCGAAGCGGTGCTCGGGCGTGAAGACGGCGTTCAGCTTCTTCACCAGGCCGGCGAGCGACGCGGTGCGCGCCACGTTGGGGTCGGCCGCGAGCGCACGCTCGAGCCGGTCGAGCGCGGCCAGCGCCGCCGGCGAGGTCGCCGCTCCCGGCGGCCCCTCCAGCAGGACGGTCATGGTGACGATGCCGGGAAAGTGTGCGGTGATGGCCTCGAAGTCGATCGTCGCACGATGCCCGACGGGAAGGTACTCGCGGCTCGCGCCGCCGGGTCGAATGTGAGGAACGCCCGCCGCGGCCGCGGCGCAGAGGACGGTCGCGGCGGCGAGCACGAGCCAGCGAAACCGCGGCCGCGCGAGCGCCCGGCCGAGCCGCCCGAGCGCGCCCTCCGCGTGTGACGCGGAGATCCGCTCCCCCGCGCCGATTGCCGTGCGGAGCGCCGGCATGAAGGACAGCTCGAGCACCACGGCGCTGCCGATCCCGTACGCCGCCGACAACCCGAAGTCCGCCATCCCGGGCATGCCGAAGAGCGCCATCGAGCCGAAGCCGATGGCCGCGGTGGCGCCCGCCGCGAGCATGACCGGCGCGATGCGGACGAGCGACTGGTAGACGGCGTGGCGGTTGTCGGGGGCGGTCGCCCGCTCCTCGTAGTAGCGCTTCAGCATCTGCGCCGAATGCCCCGCGCCGACGATGATGACGAGCGTCGGGACCGACTGGTTCCAGAGCCCGAGCGGCACGCCGCTGGCGGCCATGAGCCCGAGGCCGCACACGGTGCCGAGCACGCCCGTGAGCAGCGGCAGCAGCATGCCCTGCCAGGTCCGGAACGACACGAGGAGCACGAGCATCATCACCAGGACGGCCGCGCCCAGGTAGAGCGGGACGGTGCGCACGTACTCGTTGCCGGCGGCGACGAAGAGCGGCTCGCCGGTGGCGTGCAGGTCGTAAGCCGGGCTGCGGTAGCGCTCGAGCAGCGCGTACACGCCCTCTGCGATCTCGTCCTTGGGCGTGCCGGGCCAGAAGTCGGCGAACACCAGCGCCGCGCGCTCGTCCTCGGTCACAAGGCCGCCGCGGAAGAGCGGGTCGTCGACGACGTACGCGCGGAGGCGCCGGATGTCCTCGGCCGACTCGGGCGGCTCCCGCATCAGATACTCCTCGCGCAGGTCGCCGTCGGTCACCTCGACGCGACGGACCGACGGCGCC
>JBGQET010000163.1:0-6765 GCA_041496545.1 Binatia bacterium
GCGCGCTCGGGTCGTCCCACTTGGGCCCGCCGACGGCGCCGAGCAGCACGGCGTCGGCGCCGCGGGCGCGCGCCAGCTCTGCCGGCGGCAGCGGATCGCCGACGGCGTCGATCGCGCCGCCGCCGATGGTGCCGGTGGAGAAGTCGAGCGTAAGGCCGTGGCGGGAACCGACGGATTCGAGGACGGCGCAGGCCTCCGCCGTGACCTCGGGGCCGATGCCGTCGCCGGGAAAGACGGCGATCGTGGCGCGCTCAGTCCTCGGCACCGGCGCTCGTACCCGTCACCGCGTCGCCTGCCGACCCCTGGCCGGTGATCATCCCCGTCTGCCGTGCGTACGCGAAGAGCCCACCCGCCGCGATGACCGGGCCCGCGTCGCCGAGCGGGCGGAGGCGGTGCACCGTCCCCGTCCTCCGATTCGTCAGCGTCGCTGCCTCGAGGTCGATCTCCGCCTCGTCGCCGGTGCGGAAGGCGTCGACCAGCCGCTCGGTCGCCTCGACGGGATAGAGCTCGCCGGTGGCGACGCAGTTGCGGAAGAAGATGCGGGCGTAGGACTCGGCGACGACGGCTTCGGCCCCGGCCGCGCCGAGCGCGATCGGCGCGTGCTCCCGAGACGATCCGCAGCCGAAGTTCTTGCCCCCGAGGACGATGCGGTAGGGCGTGTCCATCGTCCCGGGCGTCACGAAGGGCGACTGCCCCGCTTTCAGCGGGAGGCCAGCAAACGCATAGCTGCCGAGCTTCTTCAGCTCCTCGGGGATGGTCGGCACGAGGTTCAGGTACTCGGCGGGGATGATCTGGTCGGTGTCGATGTTGTCGCCGACGACGTAGACTGGGCCACAGATGAGGTTCTTGTCCTTCATTGGAGGAGCTCCCGCGGGTCGGTGATGTGGCCGGTCACGGCCGAGGCGGCAACGGTGTACGGCGAGGCCAGGTACACCTGCCCTTCCTTCGAGCCCATGCGACCGGGGAAGTTGCGGTTGGTGGTGGAGATGCAGACCTCGGGGCCGTTGATGCGCCCGAACGTGTCCTTCGGGCCGCCGAGGCAGGCGGCGCACGAGGCGTCGAGCGAGATCTGGCAGCCGGCGTCGCGGAAGATGTCGAGCAGCGAGCGGCCGTCGATCGTGTGCGTGCGGAGCCCCGTCGTGACCTCCGTGGTCGAAGGCACGAGGAACGTGTCCACGGCGACGTGGCGGCCCTTCAGGACCTGCGCGGCGTTGATGAAGTCGGTGATCTTGCCGCCCGTGCACGAGCCGATGTAGGCGCGCGTCAGGCGGACGTCCCCCAGCTCGCGCGCCAGGGCGCGGTTGTCGGGCGAGTGCGGCTTGGCGACGACGGGCTCGAGCGTGCGCGCGTCGTAGCGACGGTCGGCGAGGAAGCGGGCACCGGCGTCGTTCGCCACCTCGTGGAAGGGCTTCTTCGTGCGGGCGCGGACGTAGCCGCGCGTCACCTCGTCGCTGGCGATGATGCCGTTCTTGCCGCCCGCCTCGATGACCATGTTGGCGAGCGTCATCCGCTCCTCCATCGAGAGCCGCATCACCGCTTCGCCCGCGAACTCCATGGCGCGGTAGGTGGCGCCGTCGACGCCGATGTCGCCGATGATCTGGAGGATCAGGTCCTTGGCCAGGATGTAGGACGGCACCTCGCCCTCGAAGCTGAAGCGCATGGTGGGCGGGACCTTCAAGAGGAGCTTCCCCGTGCCGAGCACGAACGCGGCGTCGGTGTTGCCGATGCCGGTCGCGAACTCGTTGAAGGCGCCGGCAGTGCAGGTGTGCGAGTCGGTGCCGAAGAGGACCTCGCCGGGGCGCGTGTGCCCCTCCTCGGCGAGCGCGATGTGACACACACCCTTGTAGCGGTCGGTGCCGACGTCGTAGAGGTGCGGCAGGCCCTGCTCGGTGGCGAAGTCGCGGAGGATGTCGACGTTCCGGTGCGCCTTGTCGTCCTTGGTGAAGATGTAGTGGTCGGGGATGAGGACGACGCGCTCGGGGTCGAAGACGCGCGCGGTCTTCCCGAACTCGCGCTTGAAGATGCCGATCGTGCCGGGGCCGCAGACGTCATGGGTCATGAGGACGTCGGCGTTGACCCAGACGTTGTCGCCGGGCTCGACCGCGGCCTTGCCGCTCGCCCGCGCCAGGATCTTCTCCGTCATCGTCATCATGGCCCCACCTCCACCTGCGGCTGGCGCTGGCGGCCGTACTGGCGGCGGTACTCGAGCTTGTTGAGCGCGTTCAGGTAGGCGAGCGCGCTCGCCTGGATGATGTCGGTGTGGCTCCCCTGCCCGGTCACGATGTAGTCGTCCTCGCGCACCAGGCAGGAGACCTCGCCCTGCGCGTCGGTGCCGCCGGTGATGGCCTTGACGGCGTAGCGCTCGAGCCGGGGGTGCTGGCCGGTCAGGTCGCTGATCACCTTGTAGCAGGCGTCGACCATGCCGTCGCCGGTGCCGTGACCGAGCACCTCCTGGCCGTCGATGCGGAGCTTCACGGTGGCGTGGGGCACGGCCATGTTGGACGACGTGACGTTGAGATAGACGAGCTCGTAGCGATCGCGCACGTCGCCGCGCACGGACTCCTGGGCGACCAGCGCGATGATGTCCTCGTCGTAGACGGTCTTCTTCGCGTCGGCGAGCGCCTTGAAGCGCTCGAAGAGACGGTTCATGTCGATCTCGCCCAGCTCGAGGCCGAGGTCGCGGAGGCGAGCCACGAGGGCGTGGCGGCCCGAGTGCTTGCCGAGGACGAGGCGGTTCGAGTCGAGGCCCACCGTCTCGGGCTTCATGATCTCGTAGTTGAGGCGGTTCTTGAGCACCCCGTCCTGGTGGATGCCGGCCTCGTGCGCGAAGGCGTTGTCGCCGACGATCGGCTTGTTGGCCGCGACGGCCAGCCCGGTGATCTGCGCCAGCAGCCGGCTGGTCGGGTAGATCTGCTCGGTGACGATCCCGGTGTCGACGGCGAAGGCCTCGCTTCGGGTCTTGATCGCCATCACGACCTCTTCCATCGAGGTGTTGCCCGCGCGCTCCCCGATGCCGTTCACGGTGCACTCGATCTGGCGGGCGCCGTTCTGCACCGCGGCGAGCGAGTTGGCGACGGCCATGCCGAGGTCGTTGTGGCAGTGCGCGCTCCACACGACGCGCTCACCGCCGCGGACGCGCGTGCGGAGCATCGCGAAGAGGGCGCCGTACTCGGCCGGGAGCGCGTAGCCCGTCGTGTCGGGGACGTTGCACACGACGGCGCCCGCCTCGATGACGGCGTTGAACACGTCCACCAGGTAGTCGGGGTCGCTCCGGGAGGCGTCCTCGGCGGAGAACTCGACGTAGTCGAGGTGTTTCTTGGCGCGCGTCACCGCCCAGACCGCGGCGTCGAGCACCTCCTGCCGCCCCATCATGAGCTTGTGCTTCAGGTGGATGTCCGAGGTGGCGATGAAGATGTGGATCCCCGGCCGCTTCGCCTTCTCGACCGACTTGATGCTGCGATCCACGTCCTGCTCGCGCGTCCGCGAGAGCGACAGGACGATGGGGCGCGTCACGGTCTCCGCCACCCGACGGAGCGACTCGAAGTCCCCGTCCGAGGAGGCGGCAAAGCCGGCTTCGATCACGTCGACGCCCAAGTGCTCGAGCTGGCGCGCGATCGCGATCTTTTCCTCCACGTTCATGGTGGCGCCCGGCGACTGCTCGCCGTCGCGGAGCGTCGTGTCGAAGATCTGGACCCGGTCCATCGTCTGTCTCCCTTCTGCGGATCGCCTCTTTCGTGGCCCAGAAACAGAAAAGCCACGAGCGGTCGAGCCGCCCGTGGCCTTTTCGCGGTCTGTTGGGTTTGGCTCCCCTACACCCCTGCGAAGGCCGCGGGCGCGCTGCCAAGCAGCAGGCCCAGGGCCAGACCGAGCAGGAGTCGGGTCGCCTTCATGCTTCTTCGGGCTTAGCGGCGGGGCGCCGGCTTGTCAAGCGGAACCGCGCGCAGGGTGCCGGCCGCGCCGGGCGGCTCGGTCGGCGTCCGCTGCCGGCGCCGTCCAGCCGTGGCGAGGCGGAAGACGAGGCCGATCGGACCGGAGAGCGCGTAGGTCCCGATGCCGAGGAAGAGCATCGGCTGGGGCGCGCCGATCATCAGCATGAGCAGCAGCACGAGCCCGAGGAGCACCGGGAAGGGGTGGCGGTGGTGGAGGCGGATCTCCTTGAAGGAGAAGTAGCGGATCTCGCTCACCATGAGCGCCGCGACGGCGTAGATCACGAGCAGCATCGAGATGTGCTTGTTCGTGTCGCCCTCGCCGCCGATGTAGAAGTAGAGCAGCACCGTGGCCGCGATCACGTCGGCCGCCGCAGGGATGGGCAGCCCGATGAAGTGGCGCTTCTCGACCGTCCCCACCTGCACGTTGAAACGCGCGAGGCGGAGCGCGCCGCAGGTCACGTAGAGCGAGGCGGCGAGCCAGCCCCAGCGGCCCCACGGTCGCAGCGCCCACTGGTACACGAGGATGCCGGGCGCGACGCCGAAGGCGACGAGGTCGGCGAGCGAGTCGTACTGCGTGCCGAAGGAGCTGGCCGAGCGCGTGAGCCGTGCGACGCGCCCGTCGAGCACGTCGAAGAGCTGCGCGACGAGGATCATGATCGCGGCCCATTTGTACTGGTGCCCGAGCGTCAGGATGATCGAGTAGAAGCCGGAGAAGAGACCCGCCGTGGTGAAGAGGTTCGGCAGGATGTAGACGCCGCGGCGCAGCGGCGGGATGCGCCGGCGCCGCCGCACGATGTAGACGGGGGAAGTCTCGCTCACGTTTCGATCTCCGCGAGCGCCGTCACGCCGGCGTACACCCGGTCACCTGGGCGGACGACCGGCTTGACGCCGGCGGGCAGGAAGACGTCCATGCGCGACCCGAACATGATCATGCCGAAGCGCGCGCCGCGTTGCACGCGGTCGCCAGGCGCGAGGCGGCAGACGATCCGGCGCGCCAGCGCGCCGGCGATCTGCACCATCAGATAGCGCCGCCCGCCGCTCTCGAGCACGACGGCCGTCCGCTCGTTGTCGAGCGACGCCTTGTCCGCGAACGCGGCGCGGAAGCGTCCCGGCGTGTGCTCGACGCGCGCCACGGTGCCGCTCACGGGGTTGCGGTTCACGTGCACGTCGAGCGGCGACATGAAGATGCTGACGCGCGTCGCCGGCGCGGCGAGGAAGCGCTCCTCGCGCTCGGCGACGACCGCGAGCACGCGCCCGTCGGCGGGCGCGAGCACGAAGCGGTCGTCGGGCGGCGGCGTGCGCTCGGGGTCACGGAAGAACCAGAAGAGAAAGCCGAGACCTGCGACCAGCGGGGCAACGGCGAGCGGATGCCCCGCCAGGATGCCGACGACGGCCACCGCGCCCAGCACGCCCCCCGCGGCGAGGATGACCGGCCAGCCGTCGTGGGCGATGACCCGGTTCCCCCCCTAGTTCCGTGAGCGATCGACCAGGCGGTCGGAGGCGAGCCACGGCATCAAGCCGCGGAGCTTCGCGCCCACCTCCTCGACCGGGTGCTTACCCGCTTCCTTCCGCAGCTCGCGAAAGTGCGGCGACCCGCACCGGTGCTCGGTGATCCACTCGTCGGCGAACTTGCCCGACTGGATGTCGGCGAGGATCGCCTTCATCGCCTTGCGCGCTTCGTCGCCGATGACGCGCTTGCCGCGCGTCATGTCGCCGTACTCGGCGGTGTTGCTGATCGAGTAGCGCATGTTGGCGATACCGCCCTCGTAGATGAGGTCGACGATCAGCTTCACCTCGTGCAAGCACTCGAAGTAGGCCATCTCCGGGGAGTAGCCGGCCTCGACCAGCGTCTCGTAGCCGGCGCGGATGAGCTCGGTGAGGCCGCCGCAGAGCACGGACTGCTCGCCGAAGAGATCCGTCTCCGTCTCCTCCTTGAAACTGGTCTCGAGGACGGCGGCGCGCGTACCGCCGATCGCCTTCCCGTAGGCGAGGCCGATCTGCTTGGTGTCGCCGCTCGGATCCTGCGCGATCGCGAGCAGGCACGGCACGCCGCGCCCCTTCTGGTACTCGCTGCGGACGAGGTGCCCCGGCCCCTTCGGCGCCACCATGAAGACGTTGACGTCGGCGGGCGGGACGATCTTCTTGTAGTGGATGTTGAAGCCGTGGCCGAAGGCCAGGTACTTGCCCTTCGTCAGGCCTGCCGCGATGTCTGCGTCGTAGATCTCGGCGCCTTGCTCGTCGGGCACCAGGATCATGACGATGTCGGCCTCGCGCGCCGCCGTCGCGGTGTCGACCACGCGGAGCCCGGCCTTCTCGGCCTTCGGGCGGGAAGCGCTGTCGGCGCGGAGCCCGACGCGGACGTCCATGCCGCTGTCCTTCAGGTTGAGGGCGTGGGCGTGGCCCTGGCTGCCGTAGCCGATGATCGCGATCTTCTTGCCCTTGAGCGGCTCGAGGGACGCGTCCTTGTCGTGATAGATGTTCATGAAACGGCTCGCTCCTTGTCCTTGCCGTCGACGGTCAGGAGCCGAGTTCCGCGGAACATCGCCACCTTCCCGGTCCGCACGATTTCTTTGATCCCGATGGGTTTCAAAAGCTCGATCAGCGCCTGGACCTTGTCCTCGGTGCCCGTCATCTCGACGACGTAGGTGCGACGCGAGACGTCGACGATCTTGGCGCGGAAGATGTCGACGATGGACATGAGCTCGCCGCGGGTGCGCTCGTCGACCGGCACCTTGATGAGGACCAGCTCGCGCTCGACGTGCTCGGTCTCCGTGAAATCGGTGACCTGGATGACGTTGATGAGCTTGTTGAGCTGCTTCTCGATCTGCTCCAGCAC
>JBGQET010000164.1:0-6501 GCA_041496545.1 Binatia bacterium
CGGCCTCACGGGCGGCGGGGATCTCTCCGCCGATCGGACCTTCGACGTCGGCGCCGGGTCGTGCATCACCGTGGCGGCGGACAGCGTCGCCGTCACCGCGAGCTGCGTGGTGCCCGCGCCCAACACGCTGCTCGACGGCTCCGTCCACAGCGACACCCTGGCCGGCACGGTCGCGCGGGGCGACCTGATCATCGGCAACTCGACCCCCAAGTGGGCGCGCATCGCCAAGGGCGCCTCCGGCACCTACCTCCGCTCCGACGGCACCGACCCGTCGTGGACCGCCGCGACCGCCAACGACGACTTCACCCAGTACGCCCTCCTCGCCGGCCGCAGCGGCGGGCAGACGCTCAAGGGCGGTACCGCCACCTCCGACGACCTCGATCTCCGCGCCAGCTCGGCGTCCAACTACCTCGGTACGGTGCAAGTCGGAAAGAACGGGGGCTCGGCGCTCGACGCGGGCGCCAACGTCGTCGCCGCGCTCACCCTCTGGGCCGACGGTCTCAAGTTCGGAGCTTTCGCCTACGGTCTGAAGCTCAGCTCGACGATCACGCAAAACTTCAGCGGAGGCTACACGATCTACACCATCTTCGACACGCACACCCACGTCCCGAAGGCAGGGATCACGTCGTTCGGCAACGACGTGACCGTCTACAGCGCCCCGACACTGGACAACAACGTGGCGAGCCTCGCGACGTCGGGCGGCGACTACTTTGGGCTCTACACCATCCCGTCATGCACCAATTCCGCCGGCACCAGCCTCACCGAGAGCGCGATGTTCGGCCACTACGGGAGCGCTGGCACCATCGGGTCGGGGTGCACGGTGACCGACGCGTATCTGGGCGGCGACGTGGAGGATATCGGCACGCTCAACGGCACCGTCACGCGCGCCTGGGGCTTCCACGTGGGGGCGCTCACCAAGTCGTCGGCGAACTTCCAGTTCGGTGCGCACGAGCAGGCGATCAGCGGAACGGTCCAGTCGGATGAGGGCGTCTGGGGGGTCGAGTCGGGCAGCCCGAACCGCTTCTACTTCAAGAACGAGAGCGGACACATCTGGCGCATGGGGTACTCGACCTTCACGGCGACCGGCACCGATGGTTCGAACGGCGGCCTGAACACGAGCACCGGCGTCACCAACTACCTCGAGATGAACAACCTCGCCCAGTCCGGCGGCACCGAGGGGGGCAAGACGATGCCGGCGCCGGGCGACATCCACATCTACGCCATGGCGTGCGGAGTCACGGTGGCTCCGGCAACGACCAGCACGCGGGTGTTCACGCTGCGCGTCGGGGGTGCGGACGCCTCGACGCTCGGCACCTGCTCGATCGGCTCGGCGGCGAAGCAATGCACGGTTCGGAGCGAGACGGGCGAGGTCATCACCACCGGCTCGCACATCACGGTCAAGTCGACCATCACGACTGCCAACGCGGCCGGGGCGAGCGGGAGCTGCACGCTCTACTACAACCTCGACGTCTTCTAGCGCGCTCGTCACATCGGCCCGTCGACGCGTTCCAGTGACGTTTCCCCGCCCCCGCCCCGCGTGATAGTCGACGCTCTCGTCGCAGCGACAGAGGCGGCGTGGAGGCGTGGGGATCGCGTGTCAGACCGGCCCGGGCACCGTCGCGTGATGCGCCGCGCGAGGGCATGGCGGAACACATAGACCCCGCCTTCGACGTCGCCGTGATCGGCGCCGGCCCGACGGGGAGCTTCGCCGCCGAGCGGATGGCGCGCGCGGGTCTCACCGTCGCGTTGTTCGAGAAGGACACCCACCCCGGCGACTCGACGGTCTGCGCCGGCGGCATGAACGCCGACGTCGCCCGCTTCATCGACCTGCCGGAGAACCTGGTGGAGAAGGTGCTCCCCGCGCTCCGCTTCACCTGCAACGGACGCAGCGCCGAGTGGCGCTTCGCCAAGTCGCCCTTCCTCACCATCGAGCGCCGCGCCCTCGACGCGTTCCTCGCCGGGCGCGCGACCCGCGCCGGCGCGACGCTCTTCACCCAGGCGCGCGTCGTGGCGGTGTCGCCCGCGCACGGCACGCTGCACTTCGAGTCCGGCGCCGAACGGGCCCCGCGCCAGGCGCGGGCCAGAGCATTCGTCTTCGCCGACGGCCCGAGCTCGCTCGCCCGGCAGGTCATGCCGTCTCGGCGCGAGCGGAAGGACGCTTCGCGCTACGTGGCCGTCGAGTACGACCTCGCCGGCTCGGAGGGCGCGCCCGACGCGCTCGAGATCGTCACCGACGGCGAGCTGCTCCCGTTCGGATACGCCTGGGTGTTCCCCAAGCGCGAGCACGTGAACGTCGGGGTCACCATGTTGACCGCGACGGCGACCGCTCCGCCGTGGAAGCTGCTCGACCAGTTCCTCGCCCGACGCCCCGAGCTGCGCGCCCGGCCCATCCTCCACCGCAAGGGCGGCGTGATCCCGGCCATCGTCACGTCCCGCGTGCAGCACGAGAACTGCCTCGCCATCGGCGACGCGGCCGGCATGGTGAACCCGCTCACCGCGGGCGGCTACGTGTGCGGCTTCCTGAGCGCCGCCCTCGCCGCCGAGACGTGCGTGGAAGCGTTCCGCGACGGGCAGCTCGACCTCCGCGTGCTGCGGCGCTACCCGCGACGGCTGCGGCGCACGCGGCACTACCGCTTCCTTCGCGGCGCCTCCGCCTGCTTGCGCCTCGCGCTCGTCCTGTACCGACTGCGCCGGCGATCGCTCTATCCGCGCCTGCTGCGCGCGTACTTCGCTGCGATGCGGTTGACGACGCCCTTCGTGCGAGCGCTCTGACTCAGGGCAGGAGACGGCCGAGCTGGAGGATGGCCAACCAGAGCACCCCGAAGTACGCCTTGGTGAGAAGCCAGGCGAGCGTCTCCCGGCGCAGCGAGCAGGCCAGCACGAACGGCACGACCGCGGTGGTCGACCCGGGGACGCCGAAGTAGCGCCAGAGCTGGAGCGCGAGCAGGCCGCACGTGACGAGCAGCAGCGCGAGCGTCGCGGGATACGACCAGACGGCGGTGGTCGTGGACTCGGTCCGCTCGTCCGCGCGCCGATCGACGAGCGTCTGAAAGACGTGGCACGCCGCGGTCATGCTGCCGATGAGCAGCGACGCCGTCCACGGCGGCTCGGCCAGTCGCGTGTAGAGGGCGCCGATCAACCCCACACCCAGGACGTCGAGCACGGGGACGCGCTTCAAGCGGGCCGAGTAGACGACGTTCAGCCCGAACGCCGCGAGCACGACGGCCCCGGTCTGTGGACCGAGGAGTCGGGTCGTCGCCACGATGGCCAGCAGCTCGGCGACGCCGAGCGAGCGGCGCAGCGCGCCCTCGTGGCCGGCGAACAAGGCGACCAGGTCCTGGCTCTTCTTCGGATTGAGCCGGTCGCCCGGCGCGTCTTCGAGGTCGTTGTGCGCATACAGCAAGGCCAGCACGCCCAGGGACGCCGCCACCTGGAGCAGCGCGCGCTGCACACCCGGCGCGCGCACCCAGATCACGGACAGGTTGACGAGCAGGAGCATCCCTTCGCCGAGCCGAAGGCGGTGCACAAGCGGCGCGAAGACGGCGCGCAGCAGGACCTGCGGCGAAGCCGTCGTCACCGCCTCGGCTTGCATTCCCACACCCACCGCCGCCCCCCGCGAGAAGGTAGCAACAACCTCCACGAAAAGCGACGCGGCGACGTCGGCCGCGCGCTTGCAAGCTCCGGGTGAGTCCGTCAAGGGAGGCGGCGCGGGATGGCGGCAGGCGAGCGAGGGGGGCGGCGGGCGACGACGTTCGGCGGCGGCCTGCTCGCGACGCTCCTCGCGCTCTGGGCGCTCGCTTCGCTGCCGCCCCTCGGCGCCTGGGTCGGCGTCGCCGACCTCGGCGTCTACGTGGGGGCCTGGAGAAGCTGGTGGCGACTCGCCGCGCTCGGGGCCCTGGTCGCGGGCCTCCTGCTCGCCGCGGGCAGGGCGCGGAGCGCGGGATCCGTGCGCCAGGCGCTCGCTCGGGCGACGTCCGCCCGGCGCGGGGTCTTCCTCGGCGCTCTCGGGCTCGTCGCCAGCTTGGAGGGCGCCCTCGTCGCCGTCGTCTGCTTCGCGCGGAACTCGCCGCACATCGACGCCTGGCCGCAGTACTTCCAGGCGAAGGTCTTCCTCTCCGGACGGCTGACGGCGCCCATGCCACCCTCGGTCGTGCACTTCGCGACGCTCAACATGCTCGCCAATGAGCACGGCTGGTTCTCCCAGTACCCGCCCGTGCACGCGGCCCTGCTCGCCGTCGGCATGTCGGTCGGCGCTCCGTGGATCGTCACCCCCGTCCTCGCCGCGTTCTTCCCGGCCGCCGTGTATCTGCTGGCGCGCCGTAGCGGCGACGAGCGGGTCGCCCGGCTTGCCGCAGCGCTGGCCGTCCTCTCGCCCTTCGTCATCACCATGAGCGCCAGCGGTTTGAATCAGACCGCCGCCGCGATGTGCGTCGCGGTCGGCCTCGCGGCGGCCGCCGATCTCGGCGCGCCAGGCGCGGGCGCGCTCCTTGGATTGGCGCTCGGCCTCCTGCTCGGGTTGCGACCGTCGGACGGTATCGCGCTCGCGCTGGTCGTGGCGTGGCCGGTCGTCGCGACGGCGGCGCGTCGAGCGTGGCGGCCGCTGCTCACGGCCGCCGCCGCCGGCGCGCTGGCGATCCTCCCCACGCTCCTCTTCAACGCCGCTTCGACGGGCAACCCGTTCACGTACGGGTACAGCTACGTGTGGGGCGTGGTGCTGCCCTTCGGCGAGGTCCCGTTCGGGGAGCCCCTCACGGCGTCGCGCATGCTCGGGTACACGGCCCTGGACGGGCACCTGCTCAACATCTTCCTCCTCGCGTGGCCGGTGCCGGTCACGCTCCTCGCGGCCGGAGGCGCGGCGGCACGGGGCGGGCGCGCGACGCCGGGCCTGCGGCTCGCGGCCGCTTATCTGCTGGTGCTCGTCGCCATGCTCTCGCTCTTCTTCTTCCGCGACACCTTCGGCGGCCCGCGGTACCTCTTCTCCGCCGTTCCCGCGGTGCTCGTGCTGGTGGCCACGGGGCTCGTCCGGCTTGCCGACGTCGAACGCCGCCTCGGCCGGTGGGGCCTCACGGTCGGCGACGCGGCGAGCGTCCTCTTCGTCACCTTCGCCGCGCTGGCCGCGCTCCTGATCGCGCCCCAGCACCTCGCCGCGCTCAAGACCGAGGGCGCAGCCGCGTTGCATCCCGCCGAGGACGCGCGACGCGCGGGCGTCGCCCACGCGGTGGTCCTCATCCCGGACGGTTGGGGCAACCGTCTCATCGTGCGCATGTGGGCCGCCGGCGTACCCGTCCGGGAGTCACCCCGGCTCTTCCGCGCCTTCGACTCCTGCGCGCTCGAGGAGCGCTTGACCGCCGCCGAGCAAGCCGGGGTCCGGGGCCCGGCGCTGGTCGCACGCCTCGATGCAGACGCGCGCGCCACGGATCCCGGGGAGCACGTGGCGATCACGCCCGACCCGTTGACGCGCCTGCCGAGCGACCCCCACCACTTCACCCAGCGCTGCCGCGAGGAGATCGACCGCGACCGCCAGGGCGTGCTCGAGTTCGCGCCCTTCCTCCATCTCAACGCGCCGACGCTCGACGGCGACGTCGTGTGGGCGCGCGAGCTCGGGCCGGCGATCGACGCCAAGCTCCGTGCGCGCTATCCGGACCGGACGTTCTACCGCTACACGATCGCGCCGGGGAGCAGCCGGCCCGGCTTCACGAAACTCGAGCCACCGACCTAGCCCCACTCGTTGCGGTAGATCCCCCGCCAGCGCTTGAACGCGAGCGCCGCCGCCGACACGAGCCGCGCCCCCGGCCCGCCCCACCAGAAGTTGACCGAGATGCCGGTCTCGAGCGAGCGCGTGTGATGCCACCAGCCGCGCGGGATGAAGACCGTGTCGCCGGGTCCGAGCACGCAGCCGACGGCGCCGGCGCGCCGGAAGCGCGGGAAGCACGCGAGGTCGGGGTTCTCCGGATCGACCCGGCTGAAGTTCGGCACCCCCGAGAAGGGCGAATGGCTGTACAGCGACAGCCACTGGCGCGGCGAGAACAGCACGAAGCGCTTGCGGCCCTCGATCACGCTGTGGAGGTTGTGCGGCAGATCCCAGTGCAGCGGGGTCACCGTGCCCGCCTTCCCCAGCCAGAGCTTCACGCGGAGCGTCGGCGCCGTGGCGCAGTACGGCGGAGGGCTCAGGTCTGCGCCGAGCCTCGGAAGCTGCGCGATGGGCGCCATCACGTAGTGCGTGGCGCCGCCGGGCCCGTGCAGCGAGTCGACG
This sequence comes from Binatia bacterium, assembly GCA_041496545.1. Classification (GTDB taxonomy): domain Bacteria; phylum Desulfobacterota; class Binatia; order DP-6; family DP-6; genus DASRHG01. The sequence goes on from JBGQET010000164.1 coordinate 6,254, forward strand.
ACGTCCTTGAGCGGAACGAGCTCGAACCGAGTCTTGCTCCAGGGGTCGAAGTCGAGCGTTCCATCACGCAGGGGCATCGCCACGACGCGCGTCGCTCCAAACCTCTGCGCCAGGTGCTCCACCGACCAGCGGCGCCGCGCAGGCCACTCGTCGGTGAGACCCGTCAGCACCACCGGCTTCGCCCGTCGGACGTACTCCCGGAGGAAGACGGCCGGCGACGGGGCCGCCACACGCTCGATGTCCTCGTA
>JBGQET010000165.1:0-6485 GCA_041496545.1 Binatia bacterium
CCGTCAGCAGGAAGAGCGTCGGGATGCTGAGGCCCGTGCGCCGAAGCTCGATGCCGAGCAGCGCCGCCACCACCATGAAACCGGCGTTGATGATGTTGTTGCCGGCGATGATGCGCGAGCGGTGCGACGGCAGACTCCGATGCTGCACGAGCGCCAGGAGCGGCACGATGTAGAAGCCGCCGAAGACGCCGATCAGCACGAGGTCGGCGAGAAGGCGCCATCCGTGGACGTTGTGCAGGAACTGCGCGACGCTCAGGGTGCCGGCCGGCGCCGCCGCGGCGCGCGTCGCGAAGAAGAGGTCGAGCGCGAAGACGGTGAGCCCGATCGACCCGAAGGGCACCAGGCCGAGCTCGATCGTGCCGCCCGCCATCCGCTCGCAGAGGAGGCAGCCGAGCCCGATGCCGACCGAGAATACGGCAAGCATGAGGGTCACGAGGTGCTCGTTGCCCCCGAGGACGTCGCGTCCGAGCCCCGGGAACTGGGCCAGGAACAGCGCGCCGTAGAACCAGAACCATGAAATACCGAGGATCGACAGGAAGACGGTCCGGTTGGCGCGCGCGAAGCCGATGGTGCGCCAGGTCTCGGTGACCGGGTTCCACGCGATGCGCAGCTCGGGCGCCTGCGCCGCCGCGGGCGGCACGCCGCGGCTCGTGAGCCAGCCCGCGACGGCGAGCGACACGCCCGCGACGGAGACGAGGATCGGCCCCCAGCCGGGCACGCTCACCAGCACGCCGCCCAGGATCGTGCCGACGAGGATGGCGACGAACGTCCCCATCTCGATCAGTGCGTTGCCGCCGACCAGCTCCTCCTCGCGGAGGTGCTGCGGCAGGATGCTGTACTTGACGGGCCCGAAGAGGGTCGAGTGGCAGCCCATCAAGAAGAGCGCGGTGAAGAGGAGCGGCACGCTCGGCAGCGTGAAACCGAGCGCGGCGATCAGCATGATGCCGATCTCGAGCACCTTGACGGCACGGACGACGCGCGACTTCTCGAGCTTGTCCGCCACCTGCCCCGCGGTCGCCGAGAAGAGGAAGAAGGGCAGGATCAGGATGCCGCCGGCGAGGTTGACGAGCGTGTCGCTCGACACGGCGCTCGTCGCGGCGCCGAACGCGACCAGGATGACGAGCGCGTTCTTGAACAGGTTGTCGTTGAGCGCGCCCAGGAACTGGGTCCAGAAGAAGGGGGCGAAGCGGCGGCGCTGCAGCAGCTCGAACTGGCTCATGTCGGCTCAATCCAGGCCACGTGCCACCGCCCCTCCGCCTCGTAGGACACAGTAATTTCGACGGCTTATCAAGCAGCGGAGCCCGGCTCGCTTGACCTTCGCTGCACACCAATGTCCACTGCTTGTACATGGCGTTCCTGAGCGCGGCCGAGCGCAGCTTCGCCACCGCCACCGCCCAGCTCGCCTACGCGAACCCCTTCCTGCCCGAGCGGATCGAGCTCGAGCGCGCGGCGCTCGGCGACGAGTTCGTCGAGGGAGCGCCGGTGTGGACGGTTCGCATCGACCGCGAGGTGCAGAACCCGAACGTCGCCCGCCTCGGCGCGCGCGCGGGCGAGGTCGCCGCCGGGTTGCGCGAGCGCTTGGCCGGCGGCGTCGCTGCGTCGGACGCCGACCGCCTCCTCTACGAAGACCTCGTCCTCTACCTGCTCTACCATCGCTACGAGGACGACTGGTGGGCGCTCGTCACCGAGCCCGGACGCGAGCCGGGCGCCTGCTGGGAGCGCTTCGACGAGATCGGCGACGTCGACGCCGCCATCCAGGTGAAGCTCCTCCGCGTCCTCCAGAGTCGCACCTTCGAGCGCCTGGGCGACACGGCGCCGCGCGAGTTCCGCGGCAAGATCATCGCCGCCACCAACCGCGACCTCGCGGCCGAGATCCAGGCCGGCCGCTTCCGCCCCGACTTCTACTACCGCCTCTGCGCTGACATGATCACCACGCCGACGCTCGCCGAGCAGCTCCGCGACTCGCCCGGCGAGCTGCCGAACCTCGTCCTCTTCCTCGCCCGCCGCATCGTCGGCGAGCCGGAGACCGAGGCGCTCGCCGCCGAGGTCGAGGCCTGGATCGCGGAGCGGCTCGGCCGCGACTACCCGTGGCCCGGCAACGTGCGCGAGCTGGAGCAGTGCGTGCGCAACGTCATGATCCGCGGCGAGTACCGGCCGCAGGAGCTGCGTGCGGCCGACGGCGCGCGCTCCGCGCTCGGGCGGGACGTCACGGGCGGCACGCTCACGGCCGACGAGCTCTTGGCCCGCTACTGCACGCTGGTGTATGCGCAGACCGGGAGCTACCTCGAGACCGCGCGCCGGCTCGGCCTCGACCGCCGGACGGTGAAGAGCAAGGTGGACCTGAAGCAGGTCGAGGCATACCGCGCGTGACGTCGAGCGACCCCATCGACCGCGACCTCTTCCGTCGCATCCAGGACCGGGTCGCGATCGTCGGCATCGGCCAGCTCCCCTTCGCCAAGGACATCGGCCGGCCCATCTCCGACACCGCCGTCGAGGCGATCCAGCTCGCCCTCGACGACGCCGGGCTCCAGGCGGAGGACGTCGACGGCATGTCGATGCTCGAGATGGAGTCCACGCACGAGGTGTCGATCGCGCGCCGCCTGGGGGTGAAGAGCCTCAGCTGGTGGGACAAGATCTCCTACGGCGGCGGCGCCTCGAGCGCGACGGTGATGCACGCCGCGGCCGCCATCGCCTCCGGCCTCGCGACGACCGTCGTGTGCCACCGCGCCCGCAACCGCGGCTCGCGGACGTCGCGGCCGTGGTCGCAGGAGCGCGTGCTCGTCCGCGACGACAAGGCGCTGCACACGCCGTGGGGACTCATCCGTCCCGTCGACGTGATCGGCATGTGGGCGCACCGCCACATGCACGAGTTCGGGACCAAGCGCGAGCACTTCGGCAACGTCGCCATCGCGGCGCGGAAGCACGCAAACCGCAACCCGGGGGCGATGATGTACGGCCGGCCGCTCGACATGCCGGGCTACCTCGCCGGCCGCGTCATCGGCTACCCGCTGACGCTCTACGACTGCTGCCTCGAGACCGACGGCGCGCTCGCCTGCGTCGTCACCTCGGTCGAGCGCGCGCGGGATCTCCGGCAGAAGCCCGCGCTCGTGCACGCCGTCGCGCAGGCGTCGGGACCGAACCCCGTCCACCTCGCCAACTACAACAACACGCCCACCATGGAGACGACGTCCGTCTTCTGCGCCCAGCTCCTCTGGCAGCGCTCGCGGCTCGGGCCCGCGGACATGGACTGCGCGCAGATCTACGACGCCTTCACGCCGCTCGTCGTCATGGGGCTCGAGGACTACGGCTTCTGCAAGCGCGGCGAGGGCGGCCCGTTCACCGAGGGCGGCCGCATCGAGCTCGGCGGCGCGCTGCCCGTCCTCACCTCCGGCGGCGGGCTCTCGGAAGCGTACGTCCACGGCTTCAACCTGCTGGTCGAGGGCGTGCGGCAGATCCGCGGCACGTCGACCGCGCAGGTCCCGGGCTGCAAGGCGACCCTCGTCACCGGCGCGTCGGGCGTGGCCACGAGCGCGGTGGTGCTGCGGGGGGAATGACCGTGGAGCCGCTCCATCCCGACTACCCCCTCCCCGACGTCGACGACCCCGTGATGCGTCCGTTCTGGGACGGCGCGCGCGACGGCAAGCTGATGCAGCAGCGCGATCGGACGACCGGCGCGGTGCACTGGCCGCCGAAGCCGATGTACTGGAAGGGCGGCGGGCGGCTCGAGTGGTTCCACGCGAGTGGAAAGGGCACGGTCTACACGTGGGTCGTCGGGTACGAGCCCTTCCTTCCCGCCTTCCATCACCTGCTCCCGCTGGTCATGGTGGTGGTCGAGCTGGCGGAGGGAGCGCGCGTCGTGGGGCACATGGTGAGCTGCACGCCCGAGGAGATGGCGTTCGGCATGAAGGTCCGCGTCGTCTTCAAGCGGCTCACCGACCGCGTCACGCTCCCGGTGTGGGAGCCGGACCGCTAGGGGGACCAGATGACGCCGATCGAGGTGCTCGGCACCGACCACGTGGACCTGACGGTAAACGACCTCGAGCGCTCGATCGCGTTCTACGAGAAGGTGCTCGGCGCGCTCGGCTTCCGGCGGCTCGACAACCCCGACTACATCGCCTGGCACAACGCGCACCTCGGCATCGGCATCCGTCCGTCGGCGCCCGCGGAGCGCGGCGCCGTGTTCAACCGCTACCGGGTCGGCTTCCATCACCTCGCGCTCCGCGTGAAGCACCGCGAGGTGGTCCACTTCCCGTGGGGCTACTGGCGTCGCGTGATGGCCGACGGCCGCGACGACCGGCCGCGCTGGGCGCCGAAGTGACGACGCTGCGCGGCGGCTGCCACTGCGGCAACCTCGAGGTCACGCTCGAGACGCAACGTCGCGCCGAGGACCTGCCGGTCCGTGCGTGCGGCTGCTCCTTCTGCCGCAAGCACGGCGCGCGCTCGACGTCGGATCCCGAGGGCCGCGCGCGCGTCACGATCCACGATCCCGCCGGCGCGATCCGCTACCGCTTCGGGCTCCACATCGCCGACTACATCGTCTGCGCTCGCTGCGGCATCTACGTCGGGGCGGTGATGGCGGAGCCCGACGGCGCATGGGCCCTGCTCAACGTCAACACGCTCGCCGACGCCGAGCGCTTCGCGTCGGCGGGCGAGCCGATGGACTACGAGGGCGAGGCCGTGGACCAGCGCCGCGCCCGGCGGCGCGCGCGCTGGACGCCCGCCGTCGCCTGACTCACGGGCGCTGCACCCACTCCGAGACGCGGTACGGCATCGTGTGCCCGATGAAGCGTGCGATGTCGTCGCGCACGACGCGCTCGCCCTCGGGCGAGTCCCACATGCGCTCGCGTGCGTCGGCTTCGCTCGCGAAGACCAGCTCGGCGAAGCCGTCCCAGGCCTCGCCCCCCGGCGAGAGACGGGCGTCGACGACGTTCGTCACGTAGCGCACCAGGCCCGGGTGATGCGCCTTGGCGAGCGGCACGTGCCGCTCGAGCCAGTGCGCGACGAAGGCTTCGTGGGAGAGGTCCGCGCGACGGCGGAGCGGACAGACGAGCTTCACGCCGCCGGGGCGCGACGCGTCCGCCGGCGCCTTCTGCACGTGCTCGGTGGTGACGTAGGCCTCGGCGCCGCCCATGAAGCCCGCGACGTCGCGCTGGATGATCGCCTCGCCCTCGGGCGAGTCGTAGAGGCGCGTGCGGAAGTCGTCGAGCGCGTCGAAGCAGAGCTCGCCGATGCTGTCCAGCTCCGGCGCGCCGGGCGGGTTGGCGTCGACGACGTTCACCACGTAGCGGCCGAGCGTCGGGTGGTGGCGGAGTGCCAGCGGGACGTGGCCGCCGAGCAGGCGCTCGACGTACTCCGCGTGGCTCAGGTCGGGACGGCGCCGGCAGAGGAAGACGAGCTTCACCATCGCCGCGCTTGTCTAGGCGGCGAGGTTCGCCGCGACGGAGGCGGCGCGGCGGTGCGCGCCGAACTCCGTGAAGAGGCGTTGCGCGTCGGCGAGCTCACGCTGGCGGGCGGCGTCGTCGCCCCGGAGGCGCGCCAGCTCCGCCAGCTCGAGCCGGATGAACGGCTCCATGATGCGGGCGCCGGTCTGCTCGACGAGGGCCAGAGCCCGCGCGAGCCCGCGCTCCGCGGCGGCCAGGTCGCGCGCCGCGAGGCCGACCTTGCCGTCCGTCAGGCTCGCGTAGCACTCCGCCCACGCGTTGCGCCGCCGGCGCGCGGCCGCGATTGCCTCGTCGACGGCCGTGCGGGCGTCGGCGACCTCGCCACGCCCGAGCCGGGCCTCCGCGATGCCCGTCAGGTAGAAGGCCTCGTCGGGCAGGCCCGTGCCCGTGGCGCGCGAGATGCCGAGCCCACGCTCGAAGGCGGCGAGCGCTTCGTCCCACTCCTGGCGCGTGAGATGCGCGATGCCGAGCGCTTCGTTTGCCTGCGTGCGGGAGTACGGGCTGTCGATCATCTCGGCGACCTCGAGCGAGCGGCGGGCATGCGCGAGCGCGCCCTCGGCGTCGCCGAGCTCCTGACAGACGAAGGTCAGCGACTGGTGCGCCGAGCCGAGTAGCTCGTACTCGCCGTGCTGCTGGGCGAGCTCGGCTGCCTGCTCGATGTCGCGCAAGCCGTCCTCCAGCGCGCCCGTCTCGCGCCGCAGGATACCGCGGAACATGAGGAGGAGGATGTGGGGGCTGAAGCCGAAGATCTCGTACCCGAGGCGGACGTCGCCCGGGCTCGCGGCGAAGCCGCGCTCCGCCAGCGCGAGCCCGTCGCGCAAGCGGCCGACCGAGAAGTGCGATAGCGCGAGGATCCCGTACAGCGCGAGCTTGAGGCCGTCGTCCGTCGTGCGCTCGGCACGGCGCAGCGCCTCTTCCAGCTCCTCGATGGCGCCGTCGGGCTCACCGGCCATGACCCGGATGGCCGCCGGACCGGCGAGCAGGCGGATGTCCCCACGTAGGTCGGTGCCCTCGTCGCCCCGCAACGTCGCGACCTCGGCGAAC
>JBGQET010000166.1:0-6443 GCA_041496545.1 Binatia bacterium
CACGCCCGCGAGCGACGACAACGTCACCGACCTGACCCGACACGCGGGCGGGGCGTTCCTCGAGCTGCAGTTCTTCGCTCCGGGCTGGGTGCATCAGCCCGTCGGCCCGAGCTGCGACGACACCCACTGGTGCGCCGCGCTCGCGATCTTCAGCCTGTCGCGCGACCCGATCCGCAACCGCACGCTGAACAAGGCGTGCCTGAAGCAGCTGCACGGGGGCGTCGAGTACATCAACTTCGCCTTCGTCACCAAGGACGGGGACCCCCACGGGCCGCCGGATCCGCTGCACGCCCGGGCGAGCACCACCGGCACGGTACAGGCCGACCGCGATCTGCTCATGGATCCAGGCGACGACCTGCTGGTCACGATCACGGACTCGACGAGCGGCGTCTACGTGCGGATCGACGACACGACCACGCACGAGACCGGCGCCATGACCGCGAGCGCGGCGAACGGCTTCGCGCAGGTGGTCTTCGCCCCGAAGCCGTCGCGCCAGTGCTCTGTCGTCCCGTACGACTTCCACCCGATGTACAGCACCTCGTCGGAAGAGACGCGCGTGCCCTGGACGACGCACGCGTTCAACGTGTCGTTCGCGGCCGAGATCGGCCATTTCCAGTCCTGCAGCCGCGTCGACCCGCGCACGCACCGGTGCACCGGCAACGAAGACGGCGGCCGGCGGGCCGATCGCGACAACAAGCGCTGCTTTGCGAGCCCGCCGGCGCCCCTCGTGGCGGGCTGCCTCGACGCCAACACCGGCTTCGACGGCACCTCCTACCAGCCCGACTGGCCGGGCACGGACGCCGCCACGCGCCCGACGCCGTTCGTCGTCGGCAGCCCCACGACCGGGCCATCCTACACGCGGGGCTACGAGCGGGTCGCGTTCGAGACCAACCTCCCGCTCCTCGAGGCGCTGCACGGGAAGAAGAAGCTCACGCACGCCTCGGTCAGGTACTGCAACATCCTGACGGGGGCCAGATGCTCGCCCTTCCCGCGCACCGAGCGCGGCGGGTTCGCGGCCTTCTACCCGTTCTTCTCCCTGCACACCGACGGCCCTGGCTCCTGCGCGTGGGCGATCGGGGACAGCACGCCGAGCATCACGACCAACGACTTCGGGAAGCAGAACCAGTTCGGTCCCCCCGCGTTCGTGCCGCACCTGGCGAAGGGCGGGCGCAGCGTGAGCGAGGCGCTGATCTTCCGGGGAACGATCACGGCGCCGTGCGTGCCGTCGCCGTAGCGACGGACGCGGTCGGGGCGATCGCCAGCAGCTTCCGGCGCCCGAGCCCGGCGATCGCGGGCGGCGCCACGCCGACCTCCTCGCGCCAGAAGCGCTGGTCGCGGGGGAGCGCCACCACGCCCGACAGATGAGCAGCAGCTACACCCCCCGCACTTCGACCGTCCGTTCTCCCGTGCGCGCTTCATTGGGCGACCGCCGCAGAGAGTGCAGGTCTTACGCGGCTGGCGCGGCTCGGGAGGGGTGCCGCCCTCGGGCTCAGGGTCTTGGTGGGGTAGCGTCCCGAAGCCGCACCCCGATATCGCCGCGGGCGGGCGACGCTCGGGACCCCGCTATTCCCGGTTGCATCGCGGTTGCAGATCGTCCGGTAACATGAGGTGCAGATGCGTCGCGGCGTCCGCCCTTCGCTCCGCTGAGAAGCCCGAATTCCGTCGGTCACTCGTGAGCTTGCGTGCCCACGAGTGACCGATGGTGATCGGATGCTGACTCGCTTGGACGCTATTCGTAATCAGTAGGTCGCCGGTTCGACTCCGGCGGGTGGCTCTAGGTCTCTCGAAGGGTTGCGGCGTGAGGCGTGAGCCCGCGCCGCGCGCCTCAGCGTCGCGCGGCGAGGGCCGCGGCGACACCGGCGCCCCGCTGCACGACGGACGGCGGCACGAGGAGCCGGATCTCCACCGTGTCGCCGCGCGGGATGACGGCGAGCGAACCCCAGGCGGGCGCCGGAGCGGCCCCGGCCGGAGCGGCCGGCGGCGCGAACCGCGCGATGTCCCACGCCGCCGTGAAGACGGCACCGGGCGGCACGACGCGCGCGAGCGCCGGGTCGGCCGCGGTGCCGTCGAGTCGGTGGAGAAGGTCGCGCAGCCGTTCCTCGCCGCGCGCGCCGAATGACGTCGCGAGGGCGTGCGGAAGGTACGCGTAGCGCACCGGCTCGCGGAACGCCGCGAGGGCGGCGGCGGACGTCGCGGGTGCCCCGCCCGCGACCTCCACGCGCACCTGATCCACCGGCACACCGTCGATCCGTTCGGCGTCACGCGCGAGCGTGAGCTTCACCTCGGGCACGCCCGGCGGCCTGATCGGGGACCTCGAGTGGACGGCGAGCTTCCGCACGAGGACCCGGAGCCGTCGGTCGCCCCGGCTCTGCGTCACCGAGACGAAGCCGAAGTCTCCCGGCGTGGCTGTCTGCGACACCGCGCACATCGCCTCGCCGCGCGTGAGCGATGCGTAGAGTCGCGCCTGGCGGAATGCACGCAGCACGAGGACGCGCTCGCGCGGAGGCGCCAGCAAGTCCACGAAGCGCATCCGCCACGCGTCGAGCGCCGCGCGGAGACCGTCGTCCGCGCGCGAGAAGAAGACGGCGGCCGCGTCGGGGGGTACGGCGGCGAGGAAGCGGTTCGGCGTCGCCGGCACGCGGGCACGCGCGAGCGCGCCGACGAGCCCATCGGCGGCCGGCGCGGTCACCGCGCGGAGCTCGAGCCCGTCCCCGACCGGTGAGAGCGCGAAGTCGACGCGCGGCACGGCGGCGACCGCCTCGTCGGCCATTTTCTTCCACGCGCCGAGCATGCGGTCCTGCGGACTCGCGCCGGGCCGGACAGGCTCCGGCGTCTCCCGCGCAGCGCGCAGCCGCGGCACGTCGACGAAGCCGCGCACCGTGCCGTCGAGCTTCGGCGGCTCAACGCGCGCCGCCCGCGGTCCGTCGAGGAGCTCGGCGGCTCCGGCGACGGCGTACCCGTCCGCCGCGAGCGCGCGTGCCGCCGGCGTCTCCGGCGCGCCCGCGTTCGTCGCATCGCGTAGCGGAACCGCTGCGACGCGCGCCCCCGAGGCGAGGAACCAGATCGCGACGGGCCGATGCGTGTCGATGGCGCCGCGATCGAACGGCCCACTGAGCGACGCTTCGACGAGGGATCGGGCGAAGGTCCCGCCGGGGACCGACGCGTCGCCGAGCCGATCGAGCGTGTCGACCACGACGAAGGCAACCGTGTCGGCCGGCATTATCTCGTCGAATCCCGCCGAGAACGCGGCGGGCGCGGCGGCCGCCGCCGTCAACGCGGCGAGGAGGAAGGCGTGGAGATACGGGGCGGCGGGACGGCAGGCGGGTCGCTGCATGAAGATGTAGCAACGGCCATGCCAGGCCGGCCCATGCGCCTACCCAAAAGCGTAGGCTCGCTTTCTAGCAGGCCGCTCGCGCGTTCCAGAGTGGGCCGGCTTGAACATCTCCTCCCATGCGCGCTCACGAGCGAGGAGCGAGGGGGGGGCTTCTCGGCCCACCCCGCTCCGGTACGCGCGGGAGGTGAATTCGGTGCCGCGATCCACCGCAATCGATCGCGGGCTTGCCGTGGGTGGGCGCGCCCTATTGCACGAAGTGATCGGGTGACGCGGCGTGCACCACCGTCATCCGGTCGACGAGGGTCTGCCAGGGGACGTCGCCCGTCGACAGGACGCCGAAGTTGCTGTCCTCCCCGTCGAAGCGGCCGCCGCCCGGCTCGTCCACCAGCTCGAACCAGAAGTCGCCGACGACCCACGGCCCCTGCCGCAGCTGCTCGACGTAGGCCGCGTAGGCGTCGGCACGGTCCTGCTGGGTGGCGTACACCGGGAAGATGGGCGGCCAGCTGTTGGGCACGCCGCTGTCGGCGGCCCGGAACGAGTACTCGGCCACCATGACGGGCCGGCGCGTGACGGTGTGGAACTCGGCCAGGGTCGGCGCGCGCGCGACGAACGGGCCCCAGGTCTGCTGGATGAGCTGGTCCAGCCCGGGGAGCAGCGTGTAGTCGTCGACCGTCAGCACGTCGACGTACCTCCGTGCCTCGCGCAGCACGGTGCGCGGTGTGAGCTGGGTGATCATCTTGGTGCCCAGAATCAGGTGGTTGGGATCCTGGGCGCGGACCGCCGCAGTGGTCACCCGGAAGTACCGGCGGGCGAGCAGCCGGAGGAACTTGTCCGGGTCGCCCTGGTGATGCTCGGCGACCGTCCGCCCCGGCGACCCGGGCGGCAGGGCCAGGTAGTCGTCGAGCAGCGCGCGCTGCGCGCGCCAGTCGGGACCCCAGCGGAGCTCACTGTCGAGGTACCAGCCCAGCAGGTTGGGATCGTCGCGGCGCGGCGCGACCGCGCGGGCCGCGATCGCCGCGGCGTTCGCCGCGAACGCGGGGGAGAACCAGTCGTCGCCGCTCACCATGTCGAGCAGCACCGTGTAGGGCATCCGTGACGCGAAGCGATCGACGTCGGACCAGGCGCCGAGCGTGTTGAAGCCCCACGCGCGCAGCCGCTCGACCGTGGCGTCGGTCCATGCGTCCAGGTCGGGATAGCCGCCGGCGATGGCATCGCAGTACGGACACCGCCCGGTCTTGCGGTCGTCGTCGGGGGTTGCCGTGACGTGGTCGATGCCGTTGGCGTAGAACGGCCGGCCCTCCGGGGTGACGAGCCACCAGCGACCGCGCGCGGCTGCGGTGCGGAAGAAGCCGGTGGCGCGAAAAACGAGGCTGGGGGGCTGCGCTGGGCGTTGCGGGACGCCGGCGGCCGCGGCGGCGGTCCAGCCCCACGCGGCCGCGCCGAGTGCGAGCGCGAGCCAGCGGCGTGGTGGCCGCCATCGCATCGGGACGGTGGCGGCGAGGGAGGGGCGGGACGGACGCATGGGCTTGCGCGAAGGTCGGCTGAGGCTCCGATACCACATAGACCGGGTGCTTTCCCACCCCGAGCGCCGTGCCGGTTCGCGCCGGCGCGCAGCCCGCCCCATCCTGGCACCTTGCGCGCCCTATCCGTTCACGTCCTCACGTCGGTGCCGCGTTCGACCGCTTCTACAAAGGGGAGCATATTCTACGGGACCTCTGAGAGGGGACGCTAGCCAGCGCGGCGTGCCACAGCAAGGCATGGCGACGAAGGGCTCGACACAGAATCGAATGCCGGGTGCCCGGCGACCGCGCCCCGTCGCACGGCCGGGCGGCGACGCTATCCTGCATCCGGACCTCGTGATCGGAGGGCTGAGTGAACTCCTGCAGGGTGTCGCGAACCCCGTGGCGAACACGCTTGCCGACGTCGGTACCTATGCCGGACGCCCGCTCGCAGAACTTTTCCCGGCGCCTGCAGCGGTGCCGGCGGTGACGGTTACGGCGCGCTGGCGGGTTGGCGGCCTCCTCAGCGAAGATCTCGCGTTTCGTTCCCTGCACGTGCCGCTCGAGCCAAAGTTCCACCGGAGGTATCTCCGAGACTACCGCGAAACGCGCCGCGTCTATGCCCGTCGCATTCGACCGGCCGCCGCCCGCCGTCGCCCGCGCCTCCTGTATCTGCACGGCTATTTGCAGCCCGAGACCTTCGTTGAAGAGCTCGCGCTGCTGACCACGATGGCGCTGCGGCTCAACGTCGAGATCATCCAGATGCAGCCGCCCTATCACGGCCGCCGTGCGCCACGGGCTTCGCGTTTCAGCGGTGAGTGGAGGCGTTGGGGCAAGCCCGCGATTCACTGGTACCCCACGAGTCACATGGGTTTCCTGACGCACCTGCCGGAGGTGTTGGGTGTGATGCGCGAATTCGTCGACCGGCGGGCGATCGAATAATATCCCAATCGACCGTCGCCTCGTGCCGCGCGATACGGTAGGGAATGTCGCGGAGGACCCGATGGCCAACCCCGGTGACGACGTCTACGGCAGCCCCGAGCACCTCGCGTTCCGCGAGACGGTCCGCAGGTTCGTGCAGACCGAGCTCGCGCCCCGCGCGCGCGAGTTCGACCAGATGGGGCGGATCGACAAGGCGCTCTACCGGAAGATGGGCGAGCTCGGGCTGCTCGGCATCCGCTACGGCGAGCAGTACGGGGGTCAGGGACTCGACTACTCCTACCAGGCGATCTTCCTCGAGGAGGTCGCGCTCTGCGACAACGCGGGCGTGTGCATGGGCATCTCGGTCCAGACCGACATGGCGACGCCCGCGCTCCACCGCTTCGGGAGCGAGGAGCTGAAGCAGCGCTACCTCGTGCCGGCGATCCGCGGCGAGCACGTGGCGGCCATCGCCGTCACCGAGCCGTCGGCGGGGTCCGACGTGGCGGGCATCCGGACCCGGGCGGTGCGCGACGGGGACCACTGGGTCATCAACGGCTCGAAGATGTACATCACCAACGCCGCCACGGCGGACTGGCTCTGCCTCCTCGCGGTCACCGATCCGGAGGCCGGCTACGGCGGCTTCACGCAGATCATCGTGCCGACCGAGAGCCGCGGCTTCAGCTACGAGC
>JBGQET010000167.1:0-6430 GCA_041496545.1 Binatia bacterium
GCCAGGGGCACGGCAGCGGTGAGGGTTCTACGGATGGCGACGAGTGTCATGCGGGATCCTCCGGCGTGGGCACTGCCCGACCGTCGGACGCGCGGCGATATGCCGAGCGCCCCGGTGAGCCTCTCAGAGCTTATGCCGCGGTCGCAGCGCCGGGCAAGGAAGAACGGCGGTGCGCGCTCGCGGTTTCCGGAAACTCAGCGCGCGGCGAGCGCGTCGCGCATGCGGTCGAGGCCCTGCGTGAGGAGCGCGCGCGGCGACGCGAAGTTGAGCCGGACGAAGCCTTCGCCGCCGCGCCCGAACGTTTTCCCGTCGTTCAACGCGACGCGCGCCTTGTCCAGGAAGAACGCGAAGGGGTCGCCGCCGGGGATGGCCGCGGGGCGGCAGTCGAGCCAGGAGAGATAGGTGCCCTCGGGGGACGTCACCGCGACGCCGGGCAAGTGCTTGCGCGCGTACTCGGCGACGAAGTCGCGGTTCGCCTCCAGGTAGCGCAGCAGCGCCGCGAGCCAGGGACCCCCCTCGCGATAGGCCGCGAGTGCCGAGACGTAGCCGAAGAGGTTCACCGCGTAGACCATGTCCACGCGCGCGGCGTTGAACTTCGCGCGCAGGGCCGCGTTGGGGATCACGGCCAGACCGCACTTGAGGCCGGCCAGGTTCCAGGTCTTGCTGGGCGCCATGAGCGTGATGGTGCGCTCGGCGATCGCGGGCGCGAGCGAGGCGATCGGGACGTGGCGGTGGCCGGAGAACACGAGATCGCCGTGGATCTCGTCGGCGACGATCGAAAGACCGCGCGCCTGGCAGAGCTCGGCGAGGCGCGCCAGCTCCTCGCGGCGCCAGACGCGGCCCACCGGGTTGTGCGGGTTGCAGAGCATCAGGAACCGCGTCCGGGGCGTGACCGCGCGCGCGACGGCGTCGAAGTCGATCTCGTAACGGCCGCCGCCCGTCCGGACGAGGTCGGCGGCGTCCATCGTGAGCCCGACGTTGCCCGGCACGCGCAGAAGCGGAGGATAGAGCGGGAGCATCAGCAGGACGCCGTCGCCGGGACCCGCGAACGTGCGCGCCGCCACGTTGAAGGCCGGGATCACGCCGGGCACGAGCACGATCGCGTCGGGCGGCACGCGCCAGCCGTAGAGCGCGTCGAGCCGGGCCGCGAAGACCTCGTGGAGCTCCGTCATGCTGTCGACGCCGTACCCGTAGCCGAAGACGCCGTGCTCGACGCGCTCGCGCAGGGCGCGGGTCACCGGCTCGGGGGACGGGAAGTCCATGTCCGCGACCCAGAGGGGCACGACGTCCGCTCCGTACTTGCGCCACTTGTTGCTGTCCGTGTTGCGACGCTCGATCACTCGGTCGAAGTCGTAGGTCATGGCGCTTCACGTTATCATGCTCCGGCGAGAGGGACGACAGAGGAGGGCAGAGCCATGGCGATCCGGATCGGCATCGTGGGGGCGGGGGCGATCGGCAGCGTGATCGGCGGCATGCTGACGCGCGCCGGGCACGACGTGACGCTCATCGATCAGTGGCCGCAGCACGTCGAGACCATGCGCGCGCAGGGGCTCCGGCTCAGCGGCACGTGCGGCGATCACGTCATCAAGGTGCGGGCGTTGCACCTGCACGAGGCGCAGACGATCGAGCAGCCGTTCGACGCGGTGTTCGTGGCCGTGAAGTCGTACGACACCGAGTGGGCGACGGCGCTGGGTGCCGCGTATCTGAAGCGGCCCGACGGCGTGGTCGTGGACTTCCAGAACGGGGTCAACGACGAGCGGGTGGCGGCGGTGGCCGGGCGGGAGCGGACGCTGGGGTGCGTGATCACGATCGGCGCGGGCATGTACGAGCCGGGGCACGCGACGCGGACGGACGCGGGGTCGGTGGGGTTCAAGATCGGCGAGCTGGACGGGCGCGACACGCCGCGCGCGCGCGAGCTGGTCCGGATCCTGAACGACGTCGCCGGGGCGAAGCTGACGACGAATCTCTTCGGCGAGCGCTGGTCGAAGCTCACGGTGAACTGCATGGCGAACCCCCTCGCGGGCCTGTCGGGGCTCGGCTCGGCGGAGGTGCGGAGCGAGCCAGCGCCACGCCGGATCGCGATCCGGATCGCGGCGGAGGTCATCCGGGTGGGAGGCGCGTGCGGCCACGCGGTCGAGCCGATCTACGGCATCGACGCCCGCCGATTCGTGGACGCCGTCGAGGGGCGCGGTCACGCGGAGGTCGAGACCGAGATGGCCGCCAGCGCCAGGTTTCTCTCCGGCGGCCGCCCGTCGATGCTCCAGGACGTCATGCGGCGGCGGCGGACGGAGATCGACTATCTCAACGGCTACGTCGTGGCGCAGGGCCGTCGGGTCGGCGTCCCGACGCCCTTCAACGAGGCGGTCGTGGACCTGTTCCATCGCCACGGGGTGGGCGCGCTCACGCCGGACCCGAGAAATCTCGAGCCGCTCACGCGGCTGCTGGAGCGCTCGTGACGGCGCGCGCGGGATGACGATCGAGGAGTACGCGCGGCGCCCGCGCGCCGAGCGCCTCGCGCGCCTGGAGCGGACGGCCGACGAGCTCGCCGCGGCGCTGGCGGGACGGGACGGCGCCACACTCGCGCGCCGGCCCGCCGCCGGGAGCTGGGCCGCGACGGAGGTCGTCTGCCACCTGCGCGACACCGAGGAGTCGTTCCTCGAGCGCTACCGGCAGGTCCTGGCGATGGACGAGCCGCGCTTCCCGAGCTCGAATCCGGACCGCTGGGCCGAGGAGCGCCAGTATCTCGCGCAGGACGCCGGCGCGGCGCTGTCGGCCTTCCGCCGCCGGCGTGGCGAGACGCTCGAGCTCGCCCGCCCGCTCGCGCCGGTCGACTGGGAGCGCGGCGGCGTCCATCTCGACTCGCGCGGGCGCCGGACGCTCGACGAGCTGCTCTCGGTCATGGCCTGGCACGACGACAACCACCTCGACCAGCTCGCGCGGGCGCTCGCGGGGCGCGCGTAGCCGCGCCCGCCGTGCTGCTCACGAACGGGCGGATCTACCCTTTCACGGCGTCCACGCGGCGGTGACGCGGCGGCCGTGCGAGGGCGCGGACCCCGGCTGGCAGCCCGAGCAGCGCATGACGCGGGCCGAGGCCGTGCGCGCCTTCACCGTCTGGAGCGCGTGGGCCGCGCGGCAGGAGGCGGAACTCGGCTCGCTCGAGCCCGGCAAGCGCGCCGATCTCGTCGTCCTGTCCGACGACGTTTTCGCCTGTCCGGAATCACGGATTAAGGATATCGTTCCCCTGCGGACCCTGATCGGTGGCGAGATCGTGTTCACTCGAGAGGAGAGCTGAGATGGCGCGGATGACCGGTGGCGAGGCGCTCGTGAAGCAGCTGTTCCGGGAAGGCGTGCGCGTGGTGTTCGGGCTCCCCGGCGTCCAGCTCTACGGCGTGATGGCCGCGCTGCGCGAGGAGCCGGGGATCCGCTTCATCACGACACGGCACGAGCAGGCGACGAGCTACATGGCCGACGGCTACGCGCGTGCGGGTGGCACCTTCGGCACCGCGCTCGTCGTCCCCGGGCCCGGCCTGCTCAACGCCGCCGCCGGCCTCAGCACCGCCTACTCGGCCTCGTCCCCCGTGCTCATGCTCTCGGGCCAGGTCCCGCGCCACCAGATCGGCAAGGACATCGGCGTGCTCCACGAGATCAACGAGCAGCTCGACGCCATCAAGCCCGTCACCAAGTGGCGCAAGCGGGTCCTCCAGGTCGGCGAGGTCGCGCGCGCGGCCCACGAGGCGGTCGAGCAGCTCCGCACCGGGCGCCCGCGACCGGTCGAGCTCGAGATGCCGCCCGACACCATGGAGGAGGAGGGCGAGGTCGAGCTGCTCGAGCCGAGCCGCGCCACGCGCGCCGCGGCGGCGAAGGCCGACGTGGACCGCGCCGCCGAGATGCTGCTCGCCTCGACGAGCCCCGTGATCTACGCGGGCGGCGGCGTCCACCTCGCGGGCGCCCACGAGGCGCTCGCCGCCGTCGCCGAGTATCTGCAGGCGGGCGTCGTCCAGTCCGCCGAGGGCAAGGGTGCCCTCAGCGACGCGAACGACCTCTCGCTCGGCGCCGCGGTGTGGCCGCAAAGCGCCCTGAAGAAGCATCTCGAGGCGGCGGACGTCATCCTCGTCGTCGGCAGCCGGTTCGCCCTCGCGGGCCCGCGACCCGAGCAGCAGGTGATCCAGCTCGACGTGGACCCCACGGAGGTGGGGCGCAACCACAAGAAGACCTTCGGCCTGGTGGGCGACGCGCGTCTCACGCTCGAGCAGCTCCTCGAGCGGCTGCGCGCGGGCGCGCCGCCGCGCGCCTCGCGCAAGGCCGAGCGGGAGGCGCTCCGGGCCGCGACCGCGGCCGCGCTGACGCAGGAGCCCAACACGTCCATCCTGAGAGCGCTGCGGGCCGGCATGCCCGAGGACGCCATCTTCATCGCGGGGATGACCCAGATCGGCTACTACTCCCGCCCGTTCTGGCCCGTGTACCAGCCGCGGACCTACCTGACGTCGTCGTACTCGGGCAACCTCGGCTACGAGTACCCCACGGCGCTCGGCGCCAAGGTCGCGTGTCCGAAGCGCCCGGTGGTCGCGATCTGCGGCGACGGCGGGTTCATGTACAACTCGCAGGAGCTGGCGACGGCGGTTCAGCAGCGGATCAACGTCGTCGCCGTCGTCTTCAACGACAACGCCTTCGGCAACGTCTCGCGCGACCTCGACGAGGCCTGGGGCGGTACCTACGCGGCCGAGCTGCACAACCCCGACTTCATGAAGCTCGCCGACGCCTACGGCGTGGCCGGCCTGCGCGCCAAGCAGCCGACCGACGTCGGCAAGCTCGTCGCCGACGCCATTCAGCTCGACCGGCCGGTGCTGCTCGAAGTGCCCGTCGGCCGGATGGCGCGCCCGCCGTTCTTCGCGCCGCTCCGCTCGCCGGCCAAATACAAGCGCTGAGCCGTCCCGGCGGCGCCGATCGCCCCGCCGGAGGCCGATTGCCGCACCGCGCCAACCTCCACCGCGGGGACCCCGAAGTGTCCGGATTTTAATTGTTACCAGTTTCCGGAAAAATGGGGCTAGAGTGTCCGAAATCATTGGAGGCGTGCTCATCGAACGGGATCTCGACAGGATCTCAGGACGTGTGGGACTCGATCTCCTCGAGCGGGAGCTCCATCGTGACGCCATGCGTCGGCGGCGCGTGGTCCGCGCCGACGAGCTCCCTGAAGATCAGCTCTCCACGTTCGCCGGAGTGCTCGCCGGCGTCGGGATCGGCAGCGTGATGTACGTCGTCCTCGCGCTCGTTCTCCGCTACTTCCTCATCTGATCGACCCTCCGCAGACCGACGGCCACAGCCACAACCCGCTCGGCTGGGGCGCGACGCTCTTGATGGCCGCCGCCGCCGTGGCGTTCTTCGCGACCCCGGCGTGAGCGAGCGTGGGGCGCGCCTCGCGATCGGCCTCGTCTCGGCGACGGTCGTCGCCGTCGTCGCCTACCTGCTGCTCGGCCGCCGGCCCGAGGCCGGTGCCTCGCCGGCGGTTGCGGCGTTGCCGCTCGTGAACGCGTGTCTCAACGCGACGAGCGCGGCGCTCCTCACCGCGGGCTACGTCTGCATCCGGCGGCGCCGCGTGACGGCGCACCGGGCGTGCATGCTGTCGGCGCTCGCCGTCTCGACGCTGTTCCTGGTCTCGTACGTGACCTACCACTCGCTCACGGGCTCGCGGCCGTTCGGCGGCCAGGGCTGGATCCGGCTGGTCTACTTCCCGATGCTGATCTCCCACATCGTGCTGGCGGCGGTCATCGTGCCGCTCGCCCTCGCGACCGTCTACCGCGCCCTGCGGCGCGACTTCGCCCGACACGTGCGGATCGCCCGCTGGACGCTCCCGCTCTGGCTTTACGTCTCCGTGACGGGCGTCCTCGTATACTGGATGCTCTACCGGCTCTGACGCCGGCGCGCGCTCAGATCAGCTCGCCGCGAAGCACCGTCACCGCCTGGCCGCCGAGCTTTACGCGGTCGCCGGTGACGCGCACGCGGATCACACCGCCCCGCGGGGACGCCTGGTAGGCGACGAGCTGGGTCTTGCCGAGGCGCGCCGCCCAGAAGGGCCCGAGCGCGCAGTGGGCCGAGCCCGTCACCGGATCCTCGGGGATTCCCGAGCCCGGCGCGAAGAAGCGCGAGACGAAGTCGAATCCGCGCGTGCTGGCCCGGCTCGTGACGATCACGCCGCGAACGGGCAGCGCGGCGAGCGTCGAGTGATCCGGCGCGAGCTTTCGCACGGTCTCCTCGGAATCCACCTCGACCAGATAGTCGAACTGGTTCTTCCCGACGTACGTGGGTTCGACACCCAGGGCCCGCGCGAGCCCCGCCGGCGCGGCGGCGGGCTCCTCGCGCTTGACGGGGAAATCCAGCTCGATCCAGTCGCCCGCGCGATCGGCGGTGAGGAGCCCGCTCTTGGTGTGGAAGC
>JBGQET010000168.1:0-6385 GCA_041496545.1 Binatia bacterium
GCGCTGGCCGGGCTGCGCGTCGGCTACGCGGTGGGCACGCCCGAGACGATCGACCGGCTCGACCGCACGCGGGCGCCGTACAACACCAACCGGCTCGGCCAGGCCGCCGCGCTGGCGGCGCTGGAGGACGTCGAGCACTGGAACAAGACGCGCGCCGTCGTGATCGAGGAGCGCGCGTTCCTGGCGCGCGAGCTGGCCAAGCGTGGCCTCCCCTGCCCGCCGTCGCAGGCGAACTTCCTGCTGGTGCGCGTGGACGACGCCGTCGCCGCGCGCGAGCGGCTGCTGCGGGCGGGGCTGGTCGTGCGTGACGGCGCCGCCGTCGGCTTCCCCGGCCACCTGCGGATCACCGTCGGCATCCACGCGGCCAACGAGCGGTTGCTGCGGGCGCTCGACGGCGCGTGAGACGCGACATGGCCAAGGAGATCGTCCCCGTCCACCATCCGGACCGCCGCACCGACGTGGCGATGCCCTACGCGCCCGGCCTCGTCGTGCGGCGCGGCCGCCTCGTCTTCCTCTCCGGCATCACGGCGGCGGCCGTCTATCACAGCCATCCGCACCGCGAGGAGGAGTTCGACCTGCCCGCGTCCATGCGCGAGCAGGCCGTGCTGGCGATGGAGAACCTGAAGAAGACGCTGGCCGCCGCCGGCTGCACGCTGCGCGACGTGGTGGCGGTCACGCGCTTCCTCACCGACGTCGGCGAGCAGGACGACCTCAACCGCGTGTGGGCCGAGTACCTCGGCGGCCACCTGCCGACGACCACGACGGTGGAAGTCTCGCGGCTGGCCACCCACGCGCGCTGCAAGCTCGAGATCACCGCCATCGCCGTGGCGGACGAGTAGGCCGCGGTGGCGCACCTCGCGTTCGTCGGCCTCGGGGCCATGGGCAGCCGCCTGGCGCGCCGCCTGCTGGCCGCCGGGCACCAGGTGACGGGCTGGAACCGCACCGCCGA
This sequence comes from Binatia bacterium, assembly GCA_041496545.1. Classification (GTDB taxonomy): domain Bacteria; phylum Desulfobacterota; class Binatia; order DP-6; family DP-6; genus DASRHG01. The sequence goes on from JBGQET010000168.1 coordinate 950, forward strand.
CAAGGCCCGCGACCTCGTCGCCGGCGGCCTGACCCTGGCAAAGTCGCCGCGCGCCGCCGCCGAGGGTGCCGAGGCGGTCTTCGTCATGGTCACCGACGACGCCGCGCTGGCCGCGGTGACGCAGGGGGCCGACGGCGTCGTCGCCGGTCTCGGCCGCGGCGGCGTGCTGGTCGAGATGAGCACGGTGAGCCCGGTCGCGGTGCGCGCGCTCGCGGCGCCGGTGGCCGCGCGCGGCGCCGCCGTGCTCGACGCGCCCGTCTCCGGCTCCACCATCACGGTCGAGCAGGGGCAGGCCAGCTTCATCGTGGGCGGCGACGCCGCCGCGCTCGAGCGCGTGCGCCCCTGGCTGCTGGCGATGGGCACCGCCGTCACCCACGTCGGCGAGCTGGGGCTGGCCAAGACGATGAAGGTCGCCACCAACCTCGGCCTCGCCGTGCAGATGCTGGCCTTCAGCGAGGCCGTGCTGCTGGCCGAGAAGGCCGGCATCGCGCGCGAGCGCGCGGTGGAGGCGCTGCTGAAGTCGGTGGTCGCCTCGCCGATGGTGAAGTATCGCGGCCCGTTCGTCGTCGGCCGCATGCCGACCGACGCCTGGTTCAAGGTAGCGATGATCCAGAAGGACCTGCAGCTGGCGCTCGACCAGGGGCGCGCGGCCGGCGTGCCGCTGCCGCTGACGTCCGTGGCGCAGGAATGGATGACGGCGGCGCGCGGCCTCGGCCTCGGCGACTACGACTTCGCGATCGTCTTCGACGTCCTCGCGCGTCTGTGCGGCGCGCCGCCCAGCATCAAGCCCCCCGCCGCCTGAGCGGCGGCGCGCTCAGTGGCCGTGGCCGTGAAGGGCTTCGCCCCTGGCCATCGCCAGGTGATGCGGCTGGTGATGCGCCCCCTCGGTGAGCAGCCCGGCGAAGCCCAGACCGCGAATGCGCGCGATGACCCTGGCGTCGTCCGGCCGCTTCGCGGTGACGGTCAGGCGGACGCCGCCCGGGATCGTCTCGGTCTTTGCCGACCATTCCGGCATGCCGTCCAGCTCGACCGTGTGCGGCACCACCATGGCGCGGATCGCCTGCTCGGTGCGACCGGCGCCGGTGACCTCCATCGCGAGGCCGCCCGCGACGGGCGTCGTGGCGACCGCCGAGCGCAGGACGACCTCGTTCATGTCGATCAGGTGCTGGCGCAGCCGCTCGAGATCCACCCGGCTCCAGTCGGTCGCCGGATCGGCCTCGAGGATCCGCACGACCTCCGCGATGGCGCCGAACGCGTCCTGGCCCGGCAGCGCAGGCCCGCCCGCGGCGCCGTGCATCGCCTGCATCTGCTGCATGTGTTGCATGTGCTGGGCGGGCGACCCCATCGAGCCCTGCTCGTGCGACGGGGCCGGCGGAGACGACGGTTGATGCTGCGCAAAGACGGTGGCGGCCAGCGCCACCCCGACGACGGCGACGAGCACGCTGGTCACGGCTGCTCTCCACATGGCTGCTCTCCTCTCCGAATGATCACGGCCAGTATGGAGAGCAGGGGCGCGCCGCGTCTATGACTTAAGTCACAGGAGACTCAGGTCACAGGACCGCCGCCGGGCTCGCCCCCGCCCGCCAGCGCGGCGAGGGCCGCCGGATCGCGGATGACGATGCGCGAGCGGTCGCGGGAGATGACGCCGCCCGCCTCGAGGTGGGCGAAGGCGCGCGCGACCAGCTCGCGAACGGTGCCGAGCCGGGCCGCCAGCTGCGCGTGCGTCAGCGCGAGCTCGACGCGGGCGCCGGCCGCGACGGGCCCCGCCACGGCGCCGTACAGGTGACGGGCCACGCGCTCGGTCACCGGGCGGAAGGCGAGGTCGCCGACGATGCCGGCGAAGTGACGGACGCGGCGCGCCATCGTGGCGAGCATCGCCAGCGCGACCGCGGGGTGTCGCCGACACAGGCGCAGCACCTCCGCGCGCGGGATCAGCAGCACGCGCGTCGGCGCCAGGGCGACGGCGGAGGCGATGTAGCCACACCAGTCGAAGAGCGGCGCCTCGCCGAGCGTGGCGCCCGGCCCCTCGGTGTGGAACACCTGCTCGCGGCCCCGGAGCGAGATCTGCCGGACCTCCACGAGCCCGTCGGCGACGACGAGCAGCCCCCGGCAGGGCTGGCCTTCCTCGAAGACGCTCTCGCCCGGGCCGAGGCTGCGCGCGGCGCACCGCGCGGCGAGGCGGCCCAGCTCGGCGGCCGGCACGCCCGCGAAATACCGCACCCGTCGCAGGACCTCGGCGCCCGGCCGGGGGGCCGCGGCGCGGGCCCGCCGCCGCGCCATTACCGTCGGCGGCCGCGGGCGATCGCGATCTCGCGCTCCAGCTCCTCCAGGCGGCGGGCCAGCGCGTCGCGCTCGGCGCTCACCGCGATGAGCTGCTGCTCGCGCAGGCCGTGACGCTGCTCGTTCTGTGCGACCTTCGTCTGCAGCTCGGCCTCGCGGGCATAGAGATCGCGCAGCTCGCGCTCGAGGCTCGCCACGCGGCGCTTGGCCGGCAGGTACCCGGCGAACAGCGTGTAGGCGAGAAGGAGGGCGAGCAGGACGCTGGCCGTCACGAGCAGCCAGGGCAGCCGGGGACGCGGCGCATCGGTCACGAGGGCGATTCTACGGGCGCCCTCGCCACGGAGCAACCGCCCGCGCGTGCTATGATCCGCCCGTGGAGCTCCGGCGGTTCTTCGATCGGGCAGTCCGGTCGAGCTTTCGCGATCTCGCCCTCCACGACGAGCCCGTGGCGGACTACCTGGCCGACCTCCTCACCCGCTTCGCCCGCACCGAGCGGCTGTTCCCGGCCGGTGTCGCCGTGCCGCGCCTCGAGTCCGTGGTGGATTGCCTGCTCGAGGCCCAGGCGGCGTGGGACGACGCCCGCTTCGGCCCCGAGCGCGAGATCGACGCGCGCCGCCACCTCGGCGACTACACGCTGTTCATGACCGGCGTCTTCCGCGAGCGGGTGGAACGGGTCGCCTCCACCGGCTGGTACGTGAGCCAGGGCAAGCGCGCCTACCACTTCCTCTCCGAGCACGACCGCGCCAGCGCGAGGCCGGCCGTCCGCGACGGCGGGCGGATCTTCGCACGCCTCTCCGAGCGCTTCGAGCATTATGGATGGGCGCTCGACTACACGCGCCGCGTCCACTTCTACGACGCGCCCGCGCTGCCCTTCTTCCGCCTCGGTCTCGCCTGACGGGCGGAGCCCCCCTGGACGTGGATCCCCTCGCCGCCCGTCGCGCTCTCGACGCCGCGCTCGCCGACCCGGCCGGGCTCGACGCCGCCCCGCTCGCCGCGCTGGGCGAGAGCGCGCTCGACGACACGCTGCGCGCCTTCGCCGACGCCCACGACGCGGCCGCGCTGCCGGTGCTCGAGGCGCTGACCGGCGAGCGCACCGACCGCGCGGTGCGGCGCGCCGCCCGGCGCGCGCTCTACCGCCTCGCGCAGCGCGGCGTGCAGCCCGCGCCCCGGCCGGCGCCCAAGCCCGTCGTCGAGCGGCGGCCCGAGCGGGCGGCCCGCGCCTGGCTCTCGGGGATCGACGGCAGCGGCTCGCGCGCGGTCTGGGTGCTCTTCGAGGGGGCGTTCGGCGGCTCGGCCCTCTGCTCGCTGATCGTCAACGACGAGGTCGGCATCGCGGAGGTGGCCGGAGGCGAGATCACCAAGAAGCGGCTGGAGGCGGAGCTCGCCGCGCTGCGCGCCTCGCAGAAGCTGCCGTGGGTGGAGGTCGAGCCGGCCCGCGCGCTGCAGGCGGTGGGCGAGGCGCTGACGGCCCACCGCGCGCGCGGCACGTCGCCGCCCGCCGCCTTCCAGCGCTGGGAGCGGCTGTTCGCGCCGGCCGAGCCGGCGCCCCCGCCGGCGGGCGCGGCCGATCCGGCGCTGGTCGAGCGCGCGTCGGCCCTCCTCGAGCTGCCGGAGATGGCGGGCTGGTTCCTCGAGCCCGAGCGCGTCCAGGCCGACGCGCTCGAGATGCTCCAGGGGCGCGAGAGCAAGCTCGTCGTCAGCGACCAGATCAAGGCCGAGCGCGACGAGGCGATCGTGACGCGCGTCGTCGAGCGCGAGCTGGACGCCGAGGCGCGCCGGCGCTGGGCGCGCCGGCTGGGCGCGATGACGTTCGTCTTCCAGGCGACCGGCCGGCCGGAGCAGGCACGCCTGGCCGAGGCGGCCGCCGTCGCGCTGGCCGACGACGCGCGAGAGGCGCGCCACCACCCGTTCGCGCGCGCCCTCGCCCAGCGCGCCCTCGACGTCGCCGCCGAGGTCGCCCTCGGCCGCCTCAAAGCCGCCGACGTGACCAGAAAACCGTCAGCCCCGGGCTCCTGAAGCGGGCCACCCACGTCCCGAGCCGGCCTCGCGACACCCGCTCCAACAATCACAGATATACCCGGCATCCGCGTCGGCCATGCGACCGACGCGGTCGGGCTCACCGGCGTCACCGTCGTCCTGTGCGACACCCCGGCGGTGGCCGGCGTCGAGCTGCGCGGCTGGGCCAACGACGTGATCGGCCTGGACTACCTCGATCCGCGCCACCTCGTCGGCACCGTCAACGGCGTCGTCCTCGGCGGCGGCAGCCGCTTCGGCGGCGAGTCCGTCTGGGGCGTGCTGCGCTGGCTCGAGCAGCGGGGCCGGGGCTACGCCGCCGGTCCCACCGTCGTCCCGCACGTGCCCGGCGCGTTCCTCTTCGACCTCAACGTCGGCGACGGGCGCGCGCGCCCGACGCGCGAGATGGGGTTCGAGGCGGCGGAGCGCGCGGCCGCCGGGCCGGTGGCCGAGGGCAACGTGGGCGCCGGCACCGGCGCCAGCGTGGGCAAGATCCACGGCCGGCCGCGCGCGATGCGCGGCGGCATCGGCTCGGCGGCGGTGCGGCTGGACGGCGTGCTCGTCGGCGCGCTGGTGGCGGTGAACGCGCTCGGCGATGTGCGCGACCCCGACACCGGCGCCCTCATCGCCGGCGCGCGCGACGCGCCGGACGGCCGCCGGCTGATCGACAGCGCGCGGGCGCTGCTGGCCGGCGGCGCGCCCGAGCGGTTCGCCGCCCCCGCCCACACGACCATCGGCGTGATCGCGACGAACGCGCGGCTGACGAAGGCCGAGGCCTCCAAGGTCGCCTCGCTCGGGATGCTCGGCTTCGCGCGCGCGCTGTCGCCGCCCCACACCGCCTTCGACGGCGACACGCTCTTCGCCCTCTCGCTCGGCGAGGCGCCCGCCGACGTCACGCGCCTGGGGCTGGCCGCCGCCGAGGCCGTCGCGCAGGCCATCGCCCGCGGCGTGCGCGCCGCGACCTCGCTGCCCGATCTGCCGGCCGCACGCGATATTTGATCGACATGGGGGCCCCGAGATGGCCCCCAAACCCCCACACGCTCGGCACCGCGCCGGCGGAGCCGTCGCGGTCCTCGGTCACGGTGTGCGCGATGTCGGGGGCCCCGAGATGGCCCCCAAACCCCCCGGGAGACTCGGCGCGCC
>JBGQET010000169.1:0-6350 GCA_041496545.1 Binatia bacterium
ACGCCGACGGCAACGACGCCGCCATCATCGACGCGACCAGCCGCACCGTCCGCACGTTCACCCCCGACAAGGAGACGACCCCGAAGCCCTCCGAGGTCGCCGATCCGGTCGGATTGGCGGTGAATCGCTTCCCGATCGCCGTGCAGAGCGGCCGCGTGTTCTTCCGGACGACCGCAACCGATGCCGACGTCCTGAACATCCGGAACAAGACGTTCGCGACGATCGTCCAACGGGCGCGCGAGGTCGAGGTCTCCGGCGCTCACGCGGCCGTCATCGACGACACCGGGAAGCTCGTCGCCCACGACGCCGCCTCGGGAACGACGCCACCGCCCCTGCTCGCCGCGGGAGCGAAGCACGCCGCCGTGGCCGACGGGCTACTCGGCGCGATCGACGGCAACGGAAAGCTCGAGGTGTGGCCGTGGACGTCGGCGATGCCCGGCACTCCTCTACCCTCGTCACGCGCCGCCGACCGGATCCAGGCGACGCGCGGCTGCCGGGTCGACGCGCCCGGCACCTGCACCTCCCGCGTCGTCGTCACCGACCCGACCGCGAGCGAACAGCTTCTCCTGGCCTCGATCGACGCCAGCGGTGTGCTCGCCGTCGTCGCCCCGACCTGCCGCGACGGGAGTACCTCTCCGGCCCTGAACTGCACTGCCACCGACTTCGTCGCGGGCGAGCGTCTCGTCGCGTTCCGCGACAAGGCGACCAGCTTCATGTGGGTCGGGGGCTTCCGCGATCCGAGCGCGACCGGCGGCAAGGATTTCGTCACCAAGATCACCGGCTTCACCGCCCTCGGCCCGGGCTCGCGATGGCACGACCTCGGATGGCGGACGTCGTACGTCGTAGCCAACGACGATGTGCTCTTCCTGACCCGCCAGGACGGCGAGGAGAGGGTCGTCGTGTATCATTACCCGAGCGACAGCGCGCAGGTCGTCGCCACCCTCCCCGCCTCCACGGGCTCGCCGCCCGCTCTCTTTGCCGGCCTCCTCGACGGGCAACTGCGCGTCTTCGGCAACGGGCTCGCCCTCGGCGACGGGGACGGCGACGGCGTCCTCGACGCCATCGACAACTGTCCCGATCTACCGAACCCGCGCCAGGTCGACGTCGACCACGACGGCCTCGGCGACGCGGCCGGCGCAGACAAGAGCTGCGATCCGACCCTGTGCAGCGACCTCGTTCCAGCGTCGTCGCTGCGGGCCCGCTCGAGTCTCCGGAACCCGGCGGCGGCCGTGCACGCGGCGCTCGCCTACCTCGATGCCCGGGTCGACGAGGCGCGGCGATGCCTCGCCAGGAGCCACTCCCCGACGGCCGACGTCGACGCGTTCTGTCTCGGCAGCTTCGCCGGCGACGCGGAGAACCCGCCGCTGCGCGGGCCGTCGGAGCGAGAGATCGAAGCGGAGCGTGCGCTCGCGCGTGCGCTCGGCGACACGGACAGGAAACGCAACGACGAAGGCGCGCACGTCGCGCGCCAGGTGATCCGCGCCTACGGCGAGGCGGCCAGCGCCATCGCCCGCGTCACGGTGACGTCGTCCGAGAGCAAGGTCGCGGAGCTCCTCGAGCACGCCCGCGCGATGCACGAATGCTTGGTATCCAGGTTTGCGAAGCACGTGACGGCCGACGCGTGCTTCGGTGCCCTCGTCGGCGGCGTCCCGCCGAGGCCGTGGGCGACGACGGACGCCGACTGCGTGACTTGGCGACGAGCGGTGCTCGCGGCGACGACGTTGCTGGGTGAGCCGGTCGATTCCGCGGCCGCCTCCGGCGTGCCCATGGCGAAGGACTAATGGAAGTCTTGCAGCTTCCGATTGTCCCAGCTGACGACTCCCCCATCCGGCACGACCCGAATCGTCACGAACGCGGTCTCGTAGTGCCGCCTCGTCGCCTCCGGCATCGCGGTGCGGGCGGTGCGGAAGTTGGCATACTTGCACTCCATCTCCGCGCCGATGCGCGCGAGGGTTTCCCGGTCCTCCACGATCTCGGCACGGCCGGTCAGGTGCACGGCGCGCAGCTCCGCCCAGCGCTCGCCGGCCTCCACCAGGAAGGCGACGCGCGGGTCGCGTCTCACGCGCGCCACCTTCTTCGATCGCGCCGGGGTCTGGACGTAGACGTGCCGGTCGAGGACCGCGAACCACATCGGTAGTGCGATCGGCATGCCGTCTCTTCGCAGCGTCACGAGGATGCCGGTGTGAGACTCGGTGATGAGCCGCCAGGCCTCATCGGGGTCGAGGCGCACGCTCGGGCGGTTTCGGGTCATCCCTCCTCCGCGCGGGTGAGCCCGAGACGGCGGCGGATGTCGGCCGGTGCCGCGAGCGGTCGGCCGGCCTCCGCGCACCAACGCGCCGCCCGCTCGACCAGCTCCGCGTTCGTCGCCTCGGGGAAGGCCTCCGGGTTGTCGCCGATCCCGACGCGGATCCCGCCGCCGAGCGCGAGCGCGTGCCGGCACAAGCGCTCGACGAGCAGCGGATCGCGGATCGCGTAGGGGACGACGAGCCACTCGACGTCGACGTCGGCGGGGATCTCGCGCAGGTGGAACGCGAGCGCCTCCTCGGAGGGCGTCGGCCCGGCGAGCCACGTGCCCAGCAGGAAGATCTTGAAGAACACCGGCGTGCGCAGCTTTCCCGCCCGGACGAGATGCACCATCGTGCGCGTGAACCCGAGGTCGAAGGCCGCAACACTCGGGACGAGGCCGAGGGCGTCGAACCGCGCCAGGGCGGCGATCGTGAAGCCGAGCGAGTTCTGCACCACGGCGAGGGCACCGGGTGCATCCGCCTCCGCGCCGAAGGAGCGTCCCTCCTCGTTCCACGTGGCCACGTTCACCGAACCGACGTCCACGGGCGCGACCTCGAGGCCGTGGCGGGCGCGGAGCCTCCAGCAATGGCCGAGCCGCGCATCGACGTCCTCCGGCGGGTGGAGCGGATACGTCGGATAGGCGACGAGGTCGCCGGCGGCCTGCATGCGATCGAGCGCCGCGCCGTAGAGCGCGGCATCGCCCTCCCGCTGCGCCCCGGTGACCGGGTCGCGCGCGTGCCAGTGGACGACGGCAGCGCCGGCGGCGCGACAGCGGAGCGCGTCCTCGGCGCATTCGCGCGGCGTCCAGGGCACGTGCCGGTTCTGTCCGCGTGACGCCGCCTCGTTGAGCCCGACCTCGAGGATGACGGCGTCGCGCTCCATGTCGCGCCCGGTCACCCGACCCGCTCGGTGCCTTCGAAGGCAAGTACGTCGGGCCGGCACACGAACCGGACGCCGGGGATCGTCAGGTCCGCCACCGCGAGCGACGCCGACACGGGATGGACGGGCGCCACGCGGGCGTCGCCCCACGCCGCGCCGTCGAACGCCGCCACGCGTGGCCGTCCCCGCTCGACCCGGTGCACCTGGTAGCCGGGCTCCACCTGCACCAGCCGGAGACCGCGCGAGGTGTGCGCGAGGTTCATGTTCGCCACGTACTGGACGTCCGCGGGCGCCAGCGGGTCCGGATCCGCGACCACGACGTCGAGGATCGTGGCACCGTCCGCGACCACCGTGGCGCGCACCGAGTCGTAGTGACGGCGGAGCGCGATCTCCCCGGGCCGCGTCGCGAAGCCCCAGCGAGTTTGGAGCGCCTCCGCTGCGACCGCGTTGTCCACGACGGCGGAGACGAGAAACGCGCGCAGACGGAGTCCGCTCCGGCACTCGATGCGCGTCTGTGCCATCGCGAAGCTCCCCCACGGGCTCGTGGCACAGCGATAGAAGAGCCACGTCACGAGCGGCGGGTCCGTCGGATGGAGGGCGGGCGGCAGCGCGGCTTCGCGATGCGCGCTCGCGCTCTCGTACGCCACCTGCAGCACCTCCGCCTGCGGGCAGGCGGCCGGCTCGCCGCCGAGGCTCTGCGCGACCGGGGCCCGGGCGGCCAGCTCCTCCACGCTCGCCGTGCCGATCAGCACGTCGAGCCCCGTCGGAACGCCGGGATGACCTCGCGCGCGAACAGGCAGAGGCTGTCCAGCACCTCCTCCTGCGGGAGGACCTCCGCGGCGTTGACGATGCAGTTGATGCTGTCGACGCCCATCGACTCCCAGCGTTTGACCGCCGCGACGATCTCTCCCGGGTCGCCGATCGTGATCCCCTCCGGGACGGCCCGCCGGTCGCCGGGGCTGCCGTCGTCGGCGGCCGGTCGGGGCGCCAGGTTGCCGAGCGACTGGTAGGCCCGCGTCGGATACGCCTCGCGCGTCGACAAGAGATGCGCGTTCAGCAGGCTGAAGACGCCGAGCATCGCGAGGCCCGTCGTCGCGGCGCGCTTCGGGTCCTCGTGGCAGTAGAGGAAGTTGAGCGTCGCCACGCGCTCGTTCACGGCGCCCACCGGGTCGCAGAGCTTGATGCGGCGGCGGTACTCCCTGGTGCGGCGCTCCTGCTCCGCGTAGGTCGCCGCGGCGACTCCGAGGCAGCCGATGCCGCGGTCCGCCGCGTCGAGCTCGGTGCCCGGGCTGGTGACCGTCACCCAGAGCGGCGGGTGCGGCTTCTGCAGGGGCTTCGGCAGGATGGCGCGCTCGGGCATCGAGAACGAGAAGCCGTCGTGCGCGAAGCGTTCCTGGGTCCACATCTTGGGCAGCACGCGCACGTACTCGTCCCACGTCTTCTTCGTGTCGTCGGGGTCGACCGCGAAGCCGCCCAGCTCGGTCCACGTGGACGAGCGGGCCGTGCCGAGCTCCAGGCGTCCCCCCGAGAGGACGTCGAGCATGGCGGCGCGCTCCGCGACCCGGACCGGATGGTTCATCTCCGGCACGCACACCACCGCGCCGTGCCCCAGCCGAATGCGCTTGGTCTGCATGGCGCACGCGGTCAAGAATATCTCCGGCGCCGAGCAGTGCGAGTATTCCTCGAGGAAGTGATGCTCGACCACCCAGAGGGAGTCGAACCCCAGCTCGTCCGCGAGGCGCGCCTGCTCGAGCGCATTCTGGAAGACGCGACGCTCGACGTCTCCGGTGAAGGGGCGCGGCACCGACAGCTCGAAGAAGAGGCCGAACTGCATGGCGTCGGTGATCCGCCAAATACCGGTCGGCAGTCAAGGCGCCGAAGCCTACGGAGTCTCAGGCGCCCGGCGCCGTCGCCTCCTGCTCCGCTCGCGGACTCGACCGGCCTCAGCCTTCCTTCGTCGGGAGCGAGCCGATGTAGTCCATCTTGCCGAGCTCGACGCCGTTGTGGCGGAGGATCGCGTACGCCATCGTCGCATGGAAGAAGAAGTTCGGCAGCGCGACGTGGACCATGTAGTCGTCGCCGCGGAGCCACTTCCCGCCGAGCCAGGGCGGAGCCACCTTCCGCTCCTCGGCTCCGACCAGGTCCTTCGCCTGGACGCCCTCGAGGAAGCCGAGGCACTTCTGGATCCGCTGTCGCAGCTCGGCGAACGTCTTCTCCGTGTCCGGGTGCGACGGCGGCTGCTTGCCGCCGAGGTACGCGGCCGCGTACTTCGCCTGGTCGCAGGCGGACTGCACCTGCTGGACGAACCCGAACTGATCCGGCGCCAGGCGGGCCTGGGCGAGCACGTCGACCTCGAAGGACCTGGCCTTCGCGTGCGCGGCGGCCTTGTCCATCCACCGCTCGAGGTTCTGCAGGGTCTTGGCGAACAGCCGAATGGCATCGTCGTGGTTCATGAGATCCTCCTCTGGTGAGCACGGGACCGTAGCCCAGGGCGTACCCTCAAGCGACCCCCCGAGGCGCTGGCGGTGTCTGGACTTCCGCCTTGTGGTGGCAGCTCACCCACCGGCCATGGCCCCCACGACCAGAAAAGGCTCGGCCCCCGTCGCGACCGCGTCGGGCAGCGGGGCGTCCGGCGGCTCGTGGGACAGGTCCTCCTCACAGGCGAAGAACCTGACGAACGGTCGCCGCTTCCGCGTGACGTGGTCGCGGATCGTCCCGCAGAGCATCGGATAGCGGGCCTCGAGCGCGTCGAGGACCGAGCGCTGCGTGACCGCGCCCTCGACCTCGAGCTGCACCTCGCGGTCGACGCGCGCCAGCTTCCGCAGATGTGCCGGGAGCACGACCCGGATCATGGCAGGGTCTGGACCTCGACGGACAGCACGGCCGGGAGATCCCGGACGATGGGAGCCCAGCCGTCTCCCGCATCGGCCGACGCGTACACCTGCCCGCCGGTGGTGCCGAAGTACACCCCGCACGCGTCGAGCGAGTCGACGGCCATCGCGTCGCGCAGCACGTTCACGTAGCAGTCGCGTTGCGGGAGACCCTTCGTGAGCGCCTCCCACTCGTGGCCGCCGGTGCGGCTCCGGTACACGCGCAGCTTTCCCTCGGGCGGATAGTGCTCCGAGTCGCTCTTGATGGGGACCACGTAGACGGTGTCCGGCTCGTGGGTGTGCACGTCGATCGGG
>JBGQET010000170.1:0-6308 GCA_041496545.1 Binatia bacterium
AAGATCCGGAGGCGCATCCGCTCCCCGACCGCGAGCAGGCGGCCGACGAGCGCGTCCTCGACGAAGTCGACGCGCGGGCCGCAGTCGACGAGCAGGTTCGGACGGAAGCGGCGCGGGTCCACCCGACCGGCGGGGTAGAGCGCCGCGAGGGCGCGGAGGCTCGCCGTCGTGAGAAGATGGAGGGGTGCGAGGTCGACGAAGGCGAAGGGCGGCGCGTCGAAGCTCGTGTCGTCGTCCCACTCGGTGCGGCGGTCGGCGTCGGTGTCCTCGGGGCCGCAGAGGCGGACGGCGCGGCCGAGGGCGCGCGACAGCGCGGCGGCGGCCTCGGGGTCGTCCGTGCGGAGGCGGCCGCCGTCGGCCAGCGTGATCGACGCCGGCGACCCGGGACCCTCGACGTAGCGCGCCGCGAGCCCGAGCAGCGACGCCGTCCGCTTCGCCGACATGATGCGGCCGTCGCGCGCGTCGCGCAGCGCGAAGGCGCGGTCGCCGACGAGGCCGTGCGGGCCGACCCACGCCTCGGGGAGCGTCTCGCCGCGCATCGACTTCACCGGGAAGCGCGTCACCTGCATCACTGTCCCGAGCCGCTCGCCGTCCATGGCCCGGCCTTCTAGCGCGCCGCGCTCGACGGGCGCAACGCGGGCGGCGGCTGTTAGTCGGGTACGCTTGACGGCCGCGCGCCGGCTCTGCGACAGACCCCGCATGAACTACCGCGAGCGGGTCGTGATCGTGACCGGCGCGTCGTCGGGCATCGGGCGGCAGGTGGCGCTCGACTTCGCGGCGCGCGGCGCGTCGCTCGTCGTGAGCGCCCGGCGCGCCGACCGGTTGGCCTCGGTGGCGCGCGAGTGCGCGGCGCGCGGCGGCACGGTCGAGGCGATGACCGGCGACGTCGGCGAGCGGGCCTTCGTGGAGGGCATGGCGGCGCGCGCACTCGGGCGCTTCGGGCGCATCGACGTCGTCGTCAACAACGCCGGCATCTCCAAGCACAAGCAGATCTATCACGTCACGGCCGACGAGGTGGACTACGTGCTCCGCGTCAACTTCCTCGCCGCGGCGTATCTCACGCTGGCGGCGCTCCCGGCGATGCTCCGCCAGGGCGAGGGCTGGATCGTGAACATCTCGTCGGGGGCGGGAAAGATGCCGCCGCCCCGGGAGACCGTGTACGCGGCGTCGAAGTTCGCGCTCAACGGGTTCACCGAGGGGCTGTGGCTCGATCTCGCCGGCTCGAACGTCCACGCCGCCGTCATCAACGTGGGGCCGATCGACACCGAGATCTGGCAGAAGACCGACGAGCCGCCCGCTTACCGCGGCCGGAAGTACCCGCCCAGCATCATCTCCGACGCCGTCTTCCGTGCCATCGAGCGTCGGAAGCACGAGCTGTGGGTGCCGCGCCGCTACCGGCTCGCGTGGCTCTTCCGGGTGTTCTTCCCGGCGCTCTACCGGAACGGGGCGGCGCGCTGGGATCCGGTGCCGGAGGCGGTGGTGGCGGAGGCGCGGGCGCGCGCGGCCGAAGCCGTCACGCGATGACGCCGGCTTCCTTCCAGCGGCCGATCTCCTCCCACGAGCAGCCGAGCTCGAGCAGCACCTCCTCGGTCTGCGCGCCCGAGTCCTGCGCCGCCCGCGTCACCGTCGGCGGCGCGCCGCCGAACTGGACGGGGTTGGCGCAGAGGCGCACCGGGCCGTCGGGCGTCGGCGCCTCCATGAGATAGCCGTTCGCCTGCACCTGCGGGTCGTCGGGGAGGTCGAGCGGGCTCTGCAGCGGGCCCCAGATGCACTCCGAGGCGCGCAGGATCGCGGCCCACTCCTCCCGCGTCTTCGTCTTGAAGTGCTCGACCAGCTCGCCCGCGATCTCGGCGCGCGCGGCGTGGCGCGCCTCGGGCGTGGGGTAGCGGCTCAGGAAGTCCGTGCGCCCGACCGTCTCGGCGAAGTGCGGCCAGAAGCGCTCCGCCTGGAGCATCATGAGGACGATCCACTTGCCGTCCTGGCAGACGAAGTTCCCGATCAGCGGGTTCGGCACCATCTTCATCTCGCCCGCCGAGGGCAGCAGGCGCCCGTACATGAGCGCCGCCGTGATGTCGGGCGACAGCACCCACATCGCCGTCGCCAGCAGCGAGACGTCGAGCTCGATCCCCTCGCCGGTGCGCTCGCGGTGGAAGAGGCCGGCGGCGACGCCGCCCGCGATGCACATGCCGCCCATGAAATCGCCGAACGCGGGGCGCTGGTGGATGTGCGGCTGCCCGGGCGTCGAGAGCCGGTCGGCGATGCCGCCGCGCGCCCAGAAGGAGACGCCGTCGTAGCCGCCGCGGCGCGCGTCGGGACCGCGCGCGCCCTGGCCGTGCCCCTTGGCGTAGACGAGACGCGGGTTCACGCGGCGGAGGTCCTCCCAGGTGATCTTCAAGCGCTCGCGCGCGTCGGGCAGGAAGTTGGTCAGGAAGACGTCGGAGCGCTCGACCAGCCGGTAGAGGAGGGCGCGCCCGTCGTCGGTCGCGATGTCGAGCCCCACGCTCCGCTTGTGCCGCCCGAGCTGCTCGACGATGAAGTTGCGCCCCGACGCCCCCGGGATGAGCCCGCCGGTGATGAGGCCGCGGATCGGATCCCCGACGCGCGGGTGCTCCACCTTGACGACCTCCGCACCCCAGTCGCCGAGCGCCGTGCCGGCGGAGGGCACGAACCCCCAGTCGGCGACCTCGAGCACGCGCACACCGTCGAGCACGTTGCTCATTGGGACTGCCTCTCGGCGCGCAACCGGGCGTCGCCCAAGGAGTCGCGCAGGGCCTTCACGCACTCGGGGGGCAGCGCCTTCTGCGTCTTCGGTCGGTCGAGGACTGCCGCGGCCTTCTTCCAGCTCTGCGCCGCCAGGGCGACGAGGTGTCGCGCCTTCTTCGGCTTGTGCGTCTTCTCCGCCCGCCCGACCAGCTTGCACGCGGTGGTGGTGCGCTCGCGGATGCTCCGCGGCACCTTGTGTCCGACGCACTCGTGGACCGCGGCGCGCTTGCACACGCAGCTCGCGCTCGCCAGGCCGGCGACCGCCGGATAGCCGCAACCCTTTGCAGGGTCGCACGCGTTCTCCGTGCACGGATCGCCGTCGTCGCAACCGCCCTGCACGCACTTCGGCACCAGCCGGAGCCCGGGGTCGCCGATGCGCAGCTTCACCTCCTCGTCGCCCGTCACCAGGTTGATTCCGGCGTGTGCCAGGGGGCGGGCGGTCTTCGACATCGCGTGATGACCTCCGGAGCGGCGGCGAGCATTGCACGAAGCGTCGCGAGCTGGGAAGTGGGGGAGGCGGATCGCCCGACGGAACCCCCGCGTGCTATGCAGCGCGCCGATGGACGAGGACGGCTGGAACCACAACAACTACTGCGTCCCGCCCGCGCACGTCGACCGGATCTGCGAGGCGATCGAGGCGCTCTTTCCGTGGCGACTCATCGTGCGGAAGCCCGACCTCGTCGGCTACCGCCTCGGCGTCGATCTCCACCGAGGCGCACTCTACCTCCGGCCGACGCCCGCCGCGGCGACGCTCTTCGACGTCCTCGCGCGGCTCCGCCGCGAGCACGCGGAGCTCGACCGAGCGCTCGGCGCGCTCGCCGCGCAGGACGCGGACCTGACCGACCACCAGGGCTTCCGCGTCGCGAGCCCGGCGGAATGGGAGCGTCGCGTGGCGGACGCCCGCGCCGTCGCCCGCGACCGCCCCGAGCCGGACGTCGCCGTCGTGCGCGCCGAGCGTCCCGGCGATCCGGGCGCGCCGACGGACTACCTCTACCAGGCCTGGATCCGGCTCGGGCTCCTCGGCCCGCTGCGCAACACCTTCGAGATGCAAGCGCTCGACCCGGCGCGCGCGCCGGCGCCCTGACCGCTTGCCGCCGGCGCGGCGCGCGGAGTAGAGGGACGCATGCCCGCCCCGCTCGCCCACCTGCGGGTGGTCGACCTGACGGACCTCCGCGGCGCGCTCGCGGGCCGCATGCTCGCGGATCTCGGCGCCGACGTGGTGAAGGTCGAGCCGCCGGCGGGCGACCCGGGGCGGTTCCGGCCGCCGTTCGCGGGCGACGTCGCGGCGCCCGATCGCTCCCTCCCGTTTCTCTTCCGCAACGCGAACAAGCGCGGCGCGGTCGTCGACCTCCACGACGCCGACGGCTGGCGGCGGTTCTGCGCGCTCTGCGAGCGCGCCGACGTGCTGCTCGAGAACCTCGGTCCGGCCGAGCAGCGACGCCACGGTCTCTCGCCCGAGGAAGTGCGCGCCCGCCACCCGCACCTGGTGCACGTCGCGATCGCCGACTTCGGCCTGGCGGGCCCGCGCGCGGGCTGGCGCGCGGAGCCGCTCGTCGCCTTCGCGGCCTCGGGCGGACTCTTCGCCTCGGGCTTCCCCGACCGTCCGCCGTGCTGGCACCCCGGCTACCTGGCGCACGACTGCGCGTCGTTCTACGCGGCCGTCGGCGCGCTCGCCGCGCTGCTCGTGCGCGCGCGCGACGGCGGCGGGCAGACGGTCGAGGTGTCGGTCGAGGAGGCGGCGCTCGCCGGCCTCAACCCGTGGTCGATCCCGCTCGCCGACTACGCGCGCCTCTACCCGCTGCTGCCCGTCTGCCCGCCGCGAAACGCCGACGGCGCCTACCACGTGCTGCCGACCTCCGACGGCTACGTTCGCGTGTTGGCCGGCACACCGCGCCACTGGCGTGCCTTCGTGGCGCTGCTCGGGGACCCGGAGGCGCTCGCCGGCGCCGAGTGGGAGCTGGCCGTGTACCGCCTGCTCAACGGCGACGTGGTGCGCATCATCGCCACCGAGGCGCTCGCCGCGCGCTCGCGCGCGGACGTCCTCGCGGACGCCCGACGCCGCGGTGTGCCGATGACGCCCGTCAACACGCCCGATCAGTTCGTCGCCGAGGAGCAGACGCGCGTCCGCGGCTTCTTCCAGCGGGCGGACTTCCCGCACCTCGGCGAGGCGCCGTTCGCGCGCTCGCCCGTCAACTTCTCGGTGACGCCCGCCGTCCTCGCCCGCCCTGCGCCCGCGCCCGGGGAGGAGACCGGCGGCTTCGCGGCGCGCGCGTCGCCGGCCGCGGGCGCCGCCGGCGCGACGCCGGCCCTCGCCGGTGTGCGCGTCATCGACCTCGGGGTCGGCGCCGTCGGGCCCGAGATCGCCGGGCTCCTTGGCGACCTCGGCGCCGAGGTGGTGAAGATCGAGTCGCGCGCCAACCTCGACTTCCTCCGCCTCGTCACGCTGGAGCCCGACCAGCCGAACCGCGCCTGGACCTTCAACGACGAGTCGCGCGGCCAGCAGAGCGTCTGCCTCGACCTCCGCACCCCGCGTGGCCGGGAGATCGCCCTCGCCCTCTGCGCCACCGCCGACGTCGTGGTCGAGAACAACCGCGGCGGCGTGGTGCACGCGTGGGGCCTCGACTACGAGGACGTGCGCCGCGTGCGGTCCGATGTCGTCTACGTCGCCTCGCAGGGCTACGGGCGGGGTGGTCCGCTGGGCGAGATCCAGGCCTTCGGCCCGCTCAACTCGAGCTTCGCCGGCGCGAACTACCTCTGGAACCACGCCGACGCGCCGTACCCGGCGGGCTCGGCGCTCAACCACCCCGACCACGCGGCGAGCAAGATGGCGGTCGTCGCGGTGCTGGCGGCGCTCGAGCACCGCCGCCGCACGGGCGAGGGACAGATGATCGAGATGGCACAGACGGAGGCCGCCGCCTTCCTGATCGGCGAGGTCTACCTGGAGGGCCCCACGACCGGCCGGCCGGCGGCGCCGCACGGCAACGCCGTGTCCTGGGCCGCACCCCACGGCGTCTACCGCGCCGCGGGCGAGGACCGCTGGGTGGCGATCGTGGTGGCCGACGACCGCGCCTGGGCGCGCCTCGGTGAGTGTCTCGGCTGGGCGCCCGAGCCCGCGCTCGCCACGCTCGCGGGTCGCCTCGCGGCGGGCGCGGCGCTCGACGCGCGGCTCGAGGAGTGGACGCGCGAGCGGAGCGCGGAGGAAACGGCGGCGACGCTCCAGGCGGCCGGCGTCTCGGCGATGACGGTCATGAATCCCGACGACCAGCGCGCCGACGCCCACCTCGCGGCGCGCGGCGCGATCGTCACCGTCGAGCACCCCGAGATCGGGTCCGAGCGGCACGTCGGGAACCCGATCCGGATGAGCGCCACCGAGACCCGGCCGATGGGACCGGCGCCGCTCCTCGGCGAGCACACCGAAGCCGTGCTGAGGGGCGTGCTCGGGCTCACGCGCGAGGAGGTCGCGCGTCTGGTCGAGGAGGGTGTCTGCCGGTGAGCGCCGCGGCGACGATCCGCGACCGGGCGGCCGTCGTCGGCATCGGGCAGAC
>JBGQET010000171.1:0-6256 GCA_041496545.1 Binatia bacterium
CTCCGCTTCCTCGACTCGCTCACCAATGCCCCCGGGAAGACCTTTGCCGACGTCGAGCTGCCGCTCCGCATCGTCGCGACCGACATCGACACGGGCGCGCGCGTGGAGATCGTCGACGGGCTCCTCGCCGACGCGATGCGCGCGAGCTGCTCGGCGCCGGGGATCCTCTCCCCGTACCGTGTCGGAGACCACGTGTGCATCGACGGCGGCATGTGTGACCCGGTCCCGATCGATACCGCGCGCACGATGGGGGCCGACTTCGTCATCGCGGTGAATCCGGTGCCGGCTCTCGACCCCGCCACGCGGAACCCCCTGGACACGGCACTGCGCAGGCTGGACGCATTCAATCCGGTCTCGTACCTGCGCGCCGGCCGCTCGCTACCGAACCTCGTCGACGTGATGGCGAGGACGATCCTCATCATGCAGCACGAGCTCGGCAACGCGCGCGCCGGCGAGGCCGATCTGCTCATCAGCCCCCGTCTCAGCCGGTTCTGGGTGCTCGACTTCTGGAACGTGCGGGCGTTGATCCACGAGGGGGCGGCGGCGGCGCGCGCCGCGCTGCCGGCGATCCGGGAGAAGATCGCGGAGCGGGGAGGGCGTGGTGCGGCGGTGTCGCCGGTGGGTGCGGCGTGCGTCGAGAAGGTCTGACGCGGCTTCAGGGGCACGAAAACTTCTGTACCCGATCGAATGAGTCGGTGACGTACACGTCCCCGGACGGGCCGACGGCGACGCCCGTCGGCAAGTCGAACTGGTCACCTTGCAGGCCGAATTGCCCGAATGCGGCCCGCGGCAAGCCGAACCCCAGGAACTTTCCCACGCCGTAGGACTCTGCCACGTAGACGTTCCCACCCACGTCGACCGCGATTCCCGTGATCGAGAGTACCGGGCCGTTGAATTTCCATGAGAGGACGAAGACGCCGCCCGGCGCGAACTGCTGGATGCGTTCCGAGTCCGCGACGTAGACGTTCCCGTTGCCGTCGACGGCCACGCCGGCGAGCGCCGCGAACTGCCCGTCCCCGATTCCGAGACTTCCCCACTTCGCGAGAAAGGTTCCGTCGTTGGTGAACGTCTCGATCCGTGCGTTGCGCGCGGTTCGCATTCGCCGCGGCGTAGCAGTCGAGCTCGCGACGTGCGAGCGCTCCTGCCGCCCGCCGCTTCGCGGCAGTGCACTTGTTCGGAAATGGCGTCACTGTCGTGATCACGACGGAGCTCTCACAGTCCTCCGCGTTCGGCTCGCACGTCGCCTGGTCGCCGCGGCACGACGTCAGCTCGGCCGTCGCGTCGATCTGCTGGTTCAGCGCCTCGGTCTCGCATGCGAAGAACCGTTTCGTCGCGCCTCGTACCGCGTAACCCGCCTGGCAGGCGAGGTTGTGCGCCTCGCGCTCCCCCATCGCCCGCAACGCGGCGCGCGTGCACCTGTGCCGCGGGATGGCATCGGCGACACCCGCGCCGACGGCGAGGGTGGAGAGCGCAATCATGGCGGCCCAGCATGCACGCAGTCCGTCGATAGGTGTCCTCGGCAAGCGCATCGGGGACCTCCTCCTCGCACATAGACGTACACCCGACGGCTTGGGTGTCGGAACCGAAGACCTTTGCGGCCACCGCAGCTCATACCGCGAAGCGGAAGTGGATGATGTCGCCCGGGGAATCGTGAAATGCGCAGCATCTGTCGAAAAAGGCGACGCCGGTCAAGCCGCTTCCCCGACAGAGGCGGCCATGCGGCCCCTGTCACGTGGACCGTCGGTGCTCCAGTGACATGGCGGGGAAGCTCGTACGGAAAGCGTCGGACGCCGAATCGCGCGCGTGGTGGGAGGCCGTTCAGAAGGCTGCCGCGTCGAAGGTCTGACGCGGCCCTACTTGGGATGGCGGACGAGTGTGGGACGAGAGTGCTGTGCTCCAAGCGTGGAAATTGGTTGCGGCCGGCAGGTGTGAAGTGTACCGTTCTACACATGCGGCGCACCGTCTCGATCGTTGACGCGCGCCGGCAACTGGGTCGACTCGCCGAGCAGGTACGCCGGACGGGGCAGCCGATCGTTCTGACCCGCCGAGGGCGGGCAGTGGCCCGCATCACGCCGGACGTGGCGCCGAGCGCCGACGAACCGCGCGACGCCCTCGGGCCGCTCCGCGGCACCGTACGGCTGAGGGGCAGCTTCGGGGACCTGCAACGATCCATCCGGGCACTGCGAACCGAGTTCGCGACCAGTCTCGGTCGCCGAGCCGTTCTGGTGTCGCGCGGCGGCCGACGCCGTGACTGAAGCGGGCGCCGTCATCGACACCGCGCCTCTGCTCGCCTACACGGGCGGGATTCGGCGGAGGCTCGGGCGGGGTGCCGCTCGCATTCTCCGACGAGCCGACGCGGGTCACATCCGGCTTGCGGTCCCCACGGTGTGTCTCTTCGAAGTCGGCCAGCTCGAAGAGCAAGGTCGGATCGCCCTCGGCGTGACGTTCGAGAAGTGGTGCGACCTCTTGGAGAGCGTGCCCGCGCTGCTCGTCACGCCGCTGGAGCGACTCCACGTGTCCGAGGCGCGTGCGCTCCCCACGCTCCGCGATCCGTTTGACCGCTTGATCGCGGGTACGGCGGTTGCGCTCGGGCTCCCGCTCGTCACGCCGGACACTAGGATTGCGGGCACCCGGCGCGTGCGCGTCATCTGGTGAAGAGTAGGGCAACGCGGGACCGAATGCCGCATTGACACGAACGCGTGACGGTGCGGCAGCGGGAATCGGACAGCAAGAGAGCTGGAGGCGTTGACCACACCAGGAGGGTGACATGGCGGGGAAGCTCGTACGGAAAACGTCGGACAACGAATCGCGCGCGTGGTGGGAGGCGGTTCAGAAGGCTGCCGCGTCGGCGGTAGACCTCGACTTCGAGGAGGAAGCTGACCGAGAGCCGAGCGAGGTCGAAAGTGAGGGACGCCGCGCCACCATGAAATAGCTTCTGGCGCGCCCGACCCCGTCGTGCGAACCGTGACGGAGAACAGCCGGACGCTGAAGTTCACCAACCACGGCTTTGAGGCCGAGTAGCCCGGAGCAATACGGTGTAGCTTCGGCGATCGCGTGGCGCAGGTGCCTCGGATTCGGGTAGAAGAGCGGGAGTGTCGACGCGGAAACCCACCCTCCCGGATGAAGACGGTCATCGGCACGACGACGAGCCAACGGCAGGGCATGGGCTGACCGACATCTACATCTCGGCCGACGTCGAGACCGACGGCCCGATACCAGGGCCGTACTCCTTGCTGTCCTTCGCCCTAGTCGTGGCGGGAACGTTTGACGGGCGAACGTTCAGCCGTGCGGCTGCCGAGGCACCGACCTTCTACCGTGAGCTTCGGCCGATCTCTGACACCTTTCAGCCGGAGGCCTTGGCGGTCAACGGACTCGATCGAAACCGGCTGCTTCAGGAAGGTGCAACACCCGAGGTGGCCATGGAGGAAGCTCGGACCTGGGTCGCCGGGGTCGCGGGCGCCGCTTGCCCCGTCTTGGTTGCCTATCCGGTTTCCTTCGACTGGACGTGGCTCTACTGGTACTTCACGCGCTTCACCAGCGGCGGGTCCCCCTTCGGGTTCTCTTCTTGCTACGACATCAAGACGATGATCGCCGTGAAGCGGAGAAGCCGCCTCGCCAAGGCGACGAAGCGCCAACTCCCAAGTGAGGTGCGGTCTCGCCTGCGTCACACGCACTACGCCCTGGATGATGCGAGGGAACAGGCGGAGTTGTTCGCAAATCTGTTCGACTGGAAGCCGAAGGGGTGACGAAGCCGAAGCGCCCGTTGGCTGTGCGGGCAGGCGATCTGACCTCTCGGGCGATGCTCGTCCGCCGCAGAGAAAGCGATCGGCGCTTCGCGGCCCTGCAACGGATCGTTACAAGGACCCATCAGCTCGCTCACCCGCTCGGGCGGAGGAGGAACGAAGGCGGCGTTCCCCGGCCGGGTGCCGCCGATCCAGTTTTGGCTCCGGCGAAACTGGCCGGGCTGCTTCCGGGAGCCGCGGCCACTGCGAAGGAGCACCTCGTGCATCTCGCGGATGAGCCGGTTCGCCAGCGGGAAGCCGCCACGCAGGCGTCGGAGCCCGTGCTCGAGCGCGGCGACGTAGTTCGAAACCTCGACCACGTCGTCCACGGGGACACCTGGCACCTCGTCGATCTCGGCGAGAAGCAGGTCGGACAGCGACGATTGCATACCCTCGATCTGCGAAGAGAGCACGGCCTCCTTGCGGACGTAGGTGTAGAGGAAGACGTGTGGGTCGGTCAGGAGCGTGGAGACACCATCGAGGCGCCCGAGGGCGAGCAGCGCCTCGTCGAATGGCTCGCGGAGCGCGCCGTCGATCACCAGGGATGGCGACGGCGGCAGGGGAGCCGGGACGAACGCCCGTACGCGCTCGTTGCCGACGGTCGGGATCGTCACGTAGTCGCCGGTCCGGCTCCCGGACGGCGGGCGTGGCCTATTATCGTGACGTGAAATAAGCTGCCCCTTATTCACGGGACGGGATACTTTCGTTAGTTGGCCTCAGGGTCAAGAGGCGACGCCGCTGGCGCTCCGGTCAGATGGCGTACCCGTCGGCAAGAGAGCTGCGAACCCCGTAGACGGCGGCCGACGCGACGGAGTATACCAAGCGCCGACCACCAGTACCGCGAAGGAGGTAAATCATGTTCAGGCGGCCCGGACTGATCGTGTGCACGATGCTCGGCGCGTTGCTCGTCAGTGGAGTCCTCGCATGGTCGCGACACACCCGCGATCCCGGTGAGGGCGGCGGCGGGTCGCTCGCGCCGGAGTGCGAGGCCGAGCGCTGCGCCGTGCAGCCAGCGATCGACCTGAAGTGTCCCTGCGACGGCTCCCTCAACCGCGGGAAGTACACGAGCTGCGTCGGGCATGTGACGCGGGATCAGCACGTGTCGAAGGACTGCCGTACGCAGATCATTCACTGCGCCGCCAGGTCGACCTGCGGCAGGCCGGGCTTCGTCATCTGCGACGTCCGCGGGCGGTGCGAGCACCGGAATTCCGCGGCGGCGTGCCAGCGCGTCAACGGGACGGTTCGCCAGGCGCCGAGCTGCTGTCCGGTGTGCGGGGGCGAACCGACGACCACCACCACGTCGACGACCGTGACCACGACCCACGCGACGACGACGAGCACGACCACCACCACGACCACGACGGCCAGCACGTCGACCACGATTCCGTGCATGTCGTTGTCGGGCGAGGAGCACGTCTGTATCGGCGAATGCCCGCAAGGGATGGTCTGCGGGGTGTTCGGCTTGGGCGTGTGCGCCTGCGGCACGCCATGCGCCCAGACGGGAGCCGAGACGTGTGGGGGGGACTGCCCGCCCCACTCCTTTTGCGGGTTCGTCAACAATCAGTGCGCGTGCACCGACTAGCATCATCATCGTAGACGCAACGCCATCGTGTGGCGCCCCCAGCGGCGCCACACGCGTTGCGCTTTCTGCGCTTCGCGCGTCGCGAGGTCGGCGCGGCCCGCGGCTTGCCAGGCTTTCGCGAGGTTGTCGTGGTAGAGAAACACGCGCGGCGCCGTCTTCGTCGCCGCGGTGAGGTAGCGCGTGGCGGCGCGCGCGTCGCCCGCGAACAGGTAATGGGTGCCGAGGTTGTTCATCGCGTCGGCGGAGTCCGGATAGCGCGCGAGGACCTGCCGCCAGGTATCGACTGCGCTCTGGTAGACGCGGTCCTGGCGAACGTCGGTGGCCGCGAACGCCACCAGCCACGCGGCGGTGACGACACCGAGCGCCACCCGGAGCCCGGGCCGGCCGCGGAGCCGGTCGCCTGCCCGCGCCAGGGCGGCACTCGCCAGCAGCGCGAAGAACGGGAGCGTCGGGTAGAGTCGCCACTCGCGCACGACCTCGTTCTTCGGCAGCACGCTGTTCGTGGGCAGCAGACAGAGCACCATGGCCCCGAGGAGAAAGCCGGCGGGGCGAGCGCGCCAGCGCCAGGCGAGGACGAGTACGGCGCCGACGAGCGCGGCGCCCGCCCAGACCTCCGCGTGCCAGGGGTCCGCGTAGAACGGCAGGTCGTGCACGAGTGCCGTGCGGTAGGGGAGCAGGTAGAAGCCGGCGATGACGGGCGCGTTCCCCAGCTGGGAGAGCAGGAAGGTGAGCGGGCCGACCGGTGCGGTCCGCGACAGCGGCACGGCGTAGCCGAAGAGGAGTGCCGCCCCGACCGCGAGGACGCCCACCGTCGCCACGAGCGCCGTCCACGAGGAATCGAGGAGCGTGAGGCCGTCCCCGACCTCGTACCAGGCGAGGAGGAGCGGGAAGA
>JBGQET010000172.1:0-6148 GCA_041496545.1 Binatia bacterium
GACCGCCTGCGCGAGCTTCTTCTTGCTGCGGTGGAAGAGGAAGAAGTTCTTGCCCGCCGGCCGCACGCCGTCGAGGAGGCAGCGGAAGTCCCGGGCGCGCGCGTGGAAGGTGGCGGCGTGTCCCGGCAGGATCGTGAGGCCCACGAGAAGGGCGGCGGCGAGGGCGCGGCGCACGGCTCGGCGTACCCCGCGGGGGGCCCCCACGCAAGGACGCCGGGGCGAGCAGTCGGCGCGGTGCCGCGAACGGTCGGGAATCACCCCGTCGGCACGGGCACGCTCGTGCGACCCTGGTAGCGGATCACCCCGTCGCGCTCGACGCGGAGCGCGCGCCCCTCGCGGCGCAGCAGCTCCAGGTGCGCGAGCGTCTCGTACGTCGCGGCCATCACCTGGAAGCGGTTGTCGGCGTCGATCGCGAAGGCGTCGAGCGCCACCTCGTACGCCGTCTGCGGGCGGCGGCGGATGATCTCGAGCATGCCGAGCTTGCGGACGCGGTGGAAGTCGATGAGCTGGCGGGCCCGCCGGCGGTGGTCCTCGTAGACGGCGCCGTGCGCCGGGCAGACGAGGCGCGCGTCGACGTGCTGGATCTTCTCGTGCGAGGCGAGGAAGTCGCCGAGCGGGTTCTCCGGGCCGTTCGGCCAGAGCCCGACGTGCGGCGTGATCTTCGGCAGCAGATGGTCGCCCACGAAGAGGATGCCGTCGGGGACCAGGAGAAGGCAGCAGTGGCCGGGCGTGTGGCCCGGCGTCCAGATGACGTGCAGCGCGCGGCCGTCGCCGAGCGGAATCTCGTCCTCGTCGCCGAGCAGGTGGTCCGGCACGGCCGGCTTGTAGAAGGTGCCGAAGAACTGCGCGGGGGAGGGGAGGCGGCGGTCGGGTGGGACGTCGGGGACGCCGTGGCGGCGGAGGTAGTCCGCGTTCTCGCCGCCGACGTGACCCATCGCCGTCGCGCGCTCGGCTTCGAGCGGGTGGAGGTAGACCTCGGCGTGCGTGAGGGCCTGGTACGGGCCCGAGGTGCCGAAATGATCGACGTGGTGGTGCGTGCCGACGAGGCGCGTGATGCGTTCCGGCGCGATGCCGACGTCTTCCAGCGCGCCGCGGAAGGCGCGTACGCTCGCGTCGGTGTTCATGCCGGTGTCGATGAGCGTCCAGGCGTCGCCGGCGCGCACCAGGTAGACGTTCACGATGGTGGGCCGCATCGGCAGGGGCAGGAAGACCTGCACCACCCCGTCGGCGACCTCGCGGGCCTTCGCGACGTCGCTCATGCTACTCGTGGAGGCGCTCCTGCACCGAGAAGGTGAGCCGCAGCTTCACCTTCCACGCCGTCACCGTGCCGTCCTCGACCAGCGCCGTGACGCCCGCCAGCTCGGCCTGGCGGATGCCGTCGATGGTGGTGGCCGCGCGCGTCACCGCGAGGCCGACCGCGTCCTCGATGGAGTTGGTGGACGTTCCCGTGAGCGTGATCGTCTTCTCGACCATGGGTGGCACCTCCGCGACTCCATAAGGGCTGGATGGTGCCAGCGATGCAAGCTATGGTCCGCGGCGTGCGGCTCGCGGTTGCACTCGGCGCTCTCACAGCACTCGCCGCGCCGGCGGCGGCCGGCTTCGCCGACCCGAGTCTCCCCGGTCCCTTCGCCGTCGGCGTCGCCACGCTCGCGCTCACCGCGCCGAAAGGCGGTCCGCTCGCGACCGAGGTGTGGTACCCGGCTGCCGCCGCCGGGCGCGACGTCGCGCTCCGTCGCGGACGCTTCCCGCTCGTGCTCGTCGCGCACGGCAACTGCGGCTTCCGCACCAACTACGAGTACCTGACGACGCACCTCGCCGGCTTCGGCTTCATCGTCGCCGCACCCGACTTCCCCGGCATCGACAAGCCCGCGTGCGACGCCGGCATGGAAGGCCAGACGCCCGACGATCCGGTGCAGGATCTCGAGTTCCTTCGCACCGTCTTCCACGACCGCGCCGGTCCCGCCGCGCGCTTCGCGCCCGCGGTGCGCGGGCGGGACGCGGGCCTCGTCGGGCACTCGCTCGGCGGTTTCTTCGTGCTCGAGGCGGCGCTCGGCGATTCGCACTTCCGGGCCGTCGTGGCGCTCGCGCCCGTGGCGAACGGCACGATCGGCGCGATGTTCGCCGGGCTCCGGCCGCCGCGCGTGGTGATGGTGATGGGCGCCACGGCCGACACGACCGTCCCGTTCACGCTCTTCACGCAGCCGCTCTTCGACGCGCTCCCGCCGCCGGCCTTCCTGGTGAGGATCAGCGGCGGCACGCACAGCGGCTTCACCGACGTGGACAGCCACCTCCCGCCCGCGGCGCTCGCGCGGCAGCAGGCACTCGTCGAGCGCTGGGCGACGGCGGCGTTCGCTCGCTACCTCCGGAACGCGCGCGGGTTCAGCCGCTTCCTCACGCCGATCGACGCGCGGGTGCAGGGCACGGACGTCCAGTTGACCGCGAAGCTGCCCTGAAACCCCCCGCGGCACTCATGCTCCATTGCCTCTGGATTCATGATGATGTACCTCATGGATCATGAAGCGTCCGCTCCAGGTCTATTTGGACACCGAGGAGCTGCGTCGGCTGACAGCCTGGTCCCGTGAGCGCGGCATCACGAAGTCTGAGGCGGTTCGCGTCGCGCTTCGCGGTCTCACACGCGCGCCGAACGAAGACCCGCTCCTCGGGCTCATCGGCATCTGCGAGGGTCCTGCAGACGCGAGCGAGCGGCTGGATCACTACCTGAACGAGTCTCTGATTGCCGAGCGGGCGCCCGCCTATCGGAAGTCACGAAGTCGCCGTGCGCGTGTTCGTCGATAGCAGCGCGTGGATCGCTGTGGCGATTCCGCAGGATGGCCGGCACGCTGAGGCAACGAAGCTGCTGCGCGAGGCCGTCCGCCGCAAGGTCGCGCTCTTCACGACCAACCTGATCGTCGCCGAGGTCCATCGTCTCCTGCTCTACCGGAGCGGAAGCCACACCGCGGCGGTCGCGCTGGACCGCATCGATCGGAGTCCGCTGACGGAGATCGTCTTCCCGACGGCGGCGCACCACGACGCCGCGAGAGCCTGGCTGGCGAAGCTGGCAGATCAGCGGATCACGTATACTGACGCAGTGAGCTTCGCCGTCATGGATGCGGCACGTTGCCGATCCGCGATCGCCTACGACCGACACTTCGCGACCGCCGGGTTCGGGCTCTGGCGTCCGACCTGATCCGACTCAGCGCCGCGCGAGCCGCGCCAGCAGCGCGACGTCGGTGGGGAACGCGAGCGGCGGCGGGTCGGCCGGGTCGAACCAGCCGACGTCCACCGCGTCGTCGCCGGCCTTCGGCGTCGCCGTCGGGTCGGCGAGCGTCGCCGCGAACCAGACGCCGATCGTCGGCTTCTTCGGATCGTGGAAGTTCGACCCGACCTGCACGACGTCGCCGAGCACCACCTCGACGCCCGCTTCCTCCCGCGTCTCCCGGATCGCCGCGGCGCGCACGTCCTCGCCCCACTCGACGAAGCCGCACGGGAAGCACCACCGCCCGCCGCCCCACTGGTGCGGCGAGCGCTTGACGAGGAGGATGCGCCCGCCCGCGTCGCGCACCACCGTCGCCGCGCCGATGCCGGGATTCGCGTAGTAGACGAAGCCGCACGACGGGCAGCGCGGCCGCGCGGGCCCCGTGCGCGCGACGCGGACGAGCTCGGCCGCGCAGCGCGGGCAGAACTTCCAGTCGTCGCCGGGTCCCAGCACTACTCGAGGTGCGCGCCGCCGTCGACGTGGAAGACGTGGCCGGTCACGTACTGCGAGTCGTCGGTGGCGAGGAAGAGCGCGACGGGTGCGATGTCCGTCTCGGGGTCGCCGAGGCGCCCGATCGCGCGCTCGGCCATGGCGCGCTCGAACGCCTCGGGGTCACGCGCCGCGTAGTCCTGGCCGCGCTTGGTCCACGCGGCGGGCGCGATGGCGTTCACCGTGATACCGAGCGGGCCCCACTCGCGCGCCGCGGTGCGCGTCAGCGCCGCGATCCCGGCCTTGGCGGCGCCGTACTCGCCGAGGCCGGGGTGGCCGCGCTCGGCGGCGAGCGAGACGAAGTTGACGATCCGGCCGCGGCCCTTCCCTGCCATGATCGGCCGCACGGCGCACATCGCCCACCACGTCCCCTTCACGCCCGTGCGCCACGACAGGTCGAACTGCGCGTCGGGGATCTCCTCCAGCTTGGCACGGGTGCCGAAGCCGTGCGCGTTGTTCACCAGCACGTCGACGGTGCCGAAGCGGCGGACGGTCTCGTCCACCATCGCCTGCACCTGCGTCGGCTCACCGACGTCGGTGGTGTGCGCGAAGGCGTCGCCCCCGGCGTCGCGGATCTCCTGCGCCGTCCGCTCGGCGCGGTGCTGCTTCAGCTCCGCGACGCAGACGCGCGCGCCCTCACGCGCGAAGACGAGCGCGATGCCGCGTCCGATGCCCTGGCCCGCGCCGGTGACGATCGCCACCCTGCCGTCCAGCCGCGGCAACTACTCCTCGAGCCAGCGGTTGAGCGCCCCGGTGCGCCACTCGTTGGTGATGATGGTGTGCTCGACCGCCTGGCGCGTGCGGCGCTGGACGTGCGCCGTGGTGCACACGCGCCGCATCAGCTCGAGCGCCTTGTCGCCGTGCTCCTGCTCGGCGTAGGCGTGCACCTCGAGGTCCTTCACGCGCACGTTGTAGTACTTGTAGAGGCCCTCGTAGAGGGTCTTCGCGTAGCCGCTCATGCCGGCGACGCGCTCGCGCGCGTAGCCGAAGGCGGCGAGGCCCTCCTCGTAGGAGCGGCGGACGTAGTAGAGCATGGTGTAGACGGAGCCGATCGTCTCCGGCATCGGCACGTAGGCCTTCAGCTCCTCGTCGGGGATGCCGAGGGCGCGCGTGTACTCGACCTTCATCAGCACGTGGTTCGGGTCCCGCAGATAGCCGCACTCGTCGGCGAAGTTCTGCGTCCAGTGCGCGTAGTGCTCGGAGTCGTCCAGGGTGAGGGCGTCGGTGTCGGGCGCGTTGGCGATGAGCAGCGGGAACTCCGGCGTCATCCAGAGGCCCAGGTAGTAGAGCTCCTTCGCGTAGCGCTTCACGACCTCCATGCTGGCCTTGCCGCCGCCGATGGCGGGGATGACCTTGTTCGACTTGTAGGGGTTGTGGTCGGCGATGAAGCGGTCGAGCTGGGCGAGGAACTCGTCCACGGGGAGCGCCTGCTCCTGCCGCTCCTTGATGACGTTCTTGAAGGTGCCGGGTGTGCTCATGCGGTCTCCGTCGGTTGAAGGACCGCGGCGAATGTAGGAGCATCGCTCCGTGAGTGTCAACTCTGGAGGGCCGCTGCCGCTCGACGGCGTGCGCGTCCTCGCCTTCACACAGCTCGGCGCGGGGCCGTTCGGCTTGATGATGCTCGGCGACCTCGGCGCGGAGATCGTCAAGGTCGAGGACCCGACGACGGCCGGCGACGAGGCCCGGCGCGTGCCGCCCTTCAACGACCCGGCGGCCGGGGACGGCCTCTACTACCAGTCGCTCAACCGCGGCGCGCGGAGCATCACGCTCGACCTCCGCGCGCCCGAAGCGCGCGCCGTGCTGCATCGCCTCGTCGCCCGCGTCGACGTCGTCTACAACAACCTCCGCGGCGACCTGCCGGGAAAGCTCGGCCTCGACTACGCCGCGCTCGGCGCGGTCAACCCGAAGGTCGTCTGCTGCTCGCTCTCGGGCTTCGGCCGGACCGGTCCGCGCGCCGCCGATCCCGGCTACGACTACCTCCTCCAGGCGTACGCCGGCTTCATGAGCGTGTCCGGGGAGCCCGACGGGCCGCCCACCAAGTGCGGCGTCTCGGTGGTGGACTTCTCGGGCGGCATCCTCTCCGCGCTCGCGACCATGATCGGCCTCCACCGGGCGCGGGAGACCGGCCGCGGGTGCGACATCGACGTCTCGCTGCTCGACACCGCGATCTCGATGCTCAACTACCTCGCGGTGTGGACGCTCAACCGCGACTGGCGCCCCGCGCGCCACCCCGAGGGCGCGCACCAGAGCCTGGTGCCGAGCCAGAGCTTCCGGACGCGCGACGGCTGGCTCGTCATCATGTGCATGAAGGAGAAGTTCTGGGAGCGGCTGGCCGAGCGGATGGAGCAGGGCGCGCTCGCCGCCGATCCGCGCTTCCGGACGTTCGCCGATCGCATGCAGAAC
>JBGQET010000173.1:0-6063 GCA_041496545.1 Binatia bacterium
AGGAGCTGCTGCGCGGGCGAGGGGCGGAAGTCCACGTCAGGCCTTCCTCGGCTCCGCGGGCAATCCCAGACCGCGCACAGCGACAGCCGTGCGGAGCACCTCGGCGGTGCCGCCCGCGATCGTGTGGCCGAGGCTCGTCAGATAGGCGTGCGAGATCTCCCCGTCGAGCCTCGCCTCGCGCGAGCCCGCGCGCAGCGGCGCCCACGGCCCGAGCAGGTCCATGCCCAGCCGCGCGAGCTTCTGGCCCGTTTCGTCGGCGTAGACTTTCGCGACCGCCGTTTCGTAGCTGATGGGCGCGCCGTCGCGCAGCAGACACGCCGCGCGGTAGAAGAGCAGCCGCAGCGCCGCGATCTCGCTGGCCATGGCGGCCAGCCGCCGCCGCACGACGGGATCGCGCGCGAGCGGCACACCGCCCGCCTGCGTCGCGTTCGCGTACTCGACCAGTCGCCGCAGCACGCGCTCGAGCGCGGGCGCCTTGTAGAAGCGGCCCCAGAAGCGGTCGGAGTCGAGCCCGTTCAGCAGCGCCTGGAAACCTTCGCCCTCGGGCCCGAGCATGAGGTCGGCGGGCACGCGGACGTCGTCGAGGAAGACCTCGTAGTGATAGACGCCCCCGGTGAGGCTGCGGATCGGACGGATGTCCATGCCCGGCGTGCCGTTCGGGACCACGAACATGCTGAAGCCCCGGCTGCGGCGCGCCTCGCGGCTCGTGCGACAGAAGACGAGCCCGTGCGTCGCGATGCCGGCGTGGCTCGACCAGATCTTGTGGCCGCGGATCAGGTAGTGGTCGCCGTCGCGGCGCGCCTCGGTTTTGAGCGCGAGCAGATCGGAGCCCGCGTCGGGCTCGCTGTAGCCCTGCCAGAACGTCGCCTCGCCGCGCGCGACCGCCGGCAGCACCTCGCGGCGCAGCCGCTCGCTGCCGTACGCGATGATCGCGTCGGCCGTCTGCCAGGAGCCGGCGAGCGGCCCGAAGGGCGCGCCGGCGAGCGCCAGCTCCTCGAACAGGACGAGCTTGAAGAACATCGGCCGGGCCCGGCCGCCGAACGCCTCCGGCCAGCACATGCCGATCCAGCCGCGCGCGGCCAGCGCCTTCATGAAGTCGCGCGAGTGGGCGCCGGAGCCGTAGCCCGCGTCCATCCCGTCGACCGGGTAGCGCGCGGGCGGGTGCTCGACCAGGAAGCGTCGAACCTCGTCGGCGAAGGCCTGCTCGGCGGCGCTGAACCCGAACTCCATGGCGCGCTATGCTGCCGCGACTACCCGGTGCTTCGCAAGCGCGTCCTACAGGCGGTGGCCGAGCGCCGCCGCATCCTGCATCGCCTCGAACGCGGTGCGCGGCTGCGCGCAGTCGCCGATCTCGAAGACGGCGGGCCCGCGCTCGAGCGCCTTCAGGGCGTCGCCGAGGTCGGAGAGCGGCACCATCGGCCGCGTCGGCACCACGAGGTCGAGCCCTTCCAGCTTGACCTCCTCGCCGCCCCGCCGCAGCAGCGCCCCGTCGGGATACAGCTCCTCGACCGTCGCGCGGACGTGGATTGAGACGTTCGGGCGCGCGCGGAGGCCGGCGACGTACTGCCAGCGTGGCCGGTGTCCCAGCTCGCTCACGAGGTCTTCGCCCGCCTCGGCGACGACGACCTCGGCGCCGCGCTCGGCGAGCACGTGCGCGACGCCGGTGCCGAGCATGCCGCCGCCGATCACCAGCGCGCGGCGCACGCGGCCGGCGGCGCGGCGGAGGACGGCGAAGGCGTCGACGGCGGGGCTGTTCAGGATTCCGGGGATGGGCGGCGTGCCGGGCCGCGCGCCGGCCGCCAGCACGACGGCGTCGGGGGCGAGGCCGAGCACGCCGTCGAGCGTGGCCTCGACGCCCAGCCGGATCTCGGCTCCCGCGCGCGCGGCCGCCCCGGCGAGATAGGCCGCCAGCCCCGCCAGCTCCTCGCGTCCGGGCACGAGGCGGCTCAGGCAGAGCTGGCCGCCGGGCTCGGCGGCCCGCTCGAGCACGGTCACTGCGTGGCCGCGGAGCGCGAGCACGCGCGCGGCCTCGAGCCCCGCGGGGCCACCCCCGACGATCACGACGCGCTGGCGCCGCGGCGCCGGGCGGATCGCGTACTGCCGCTCCCGCCCGGTGTGGGTGTTCGCGAGGCAGAGGACGGGCTCGTTCCGGCCCAGCAGGTCGCTGCAGGTGAGACAGCCGACGCAGTAGCAGATCTCCGCCTCGCGCCCCTGCAGGCTCTTCCGCGGCATCTCGGGGTCCGCATGGAGCGCGCGGCCGAGCGAGACGAAGTCGGCGTCGCCGTTCTCGAGGAGGCGCTCGGCCGTCTGCGCGTCGCTGATACGGCCGGCGACGCTGACCGGGATCGTGACGGCGGCGCGGATCGCACGGGCCAGGGGCGCCAGGCAGCCGCGCGCCATCTCCATCGGCTGGACGATCCAGAGCGCCGATTCGTAGATCCCGGCCGAGACGTCGAGGAGGTCGACCCCCGCGGCCTCCAGGCGCGGGGCGATCCGGCAGGCGTCGGCGAGCGTGAGACCGCCCTCGACGTGCTCGTCGGCACTCAGGCGGTAGAGCAGCGGCACCGCGTCGCCGATGGCCGCGCGCACGGCCGTCACGACCTCGAGCGGGAAGCGGAGCCGCCGCTCGAAGTCGCCGCCGTACGCGTCGTCGCGGCGGTTCGCGTAGGGCGAGAGGAACTGGCCGACGAGGTAGCCGTGCGCCCCGTGGATCTCGATCGCGTCGATGCCGGCCGCCACCGCGCGGCGCGCGGCGTCGCCGAAGGCGCGCACGAGATCGGCGATCTCCGCCACGGTGAGCGCGCGCGGCGTGTCGCCCGCCGTGAGGACGGCGCAGGGGACGGCCGAGGGCGCCACGGGCTGGGCGCCGGTCACGGCCGAGGAGGTCTGGCGGCCGGCGAACTGGATCTCGGCGCCCACGAGCGCGCCGTGCCGGTGGCAGGCCTCGACGAGCCGGCGGTAGCCGGGCACGAGCTCGTCGTCGTGGAGGCCGAGCTGGTAGCGGTGGTTCCGGCCGAGCGGGTGCACGTACATCGACTCGAGGAGGATCAGCGCGGCGCCGCCCGCCGCGCGCGCCGCGCAGTAGTCGACGTAGCGCTGGCTGACGCCGCCCGTGGGCAGGGCGAGGTTCTTCTCCATCGGGGCCATCAGGATCCGGTTCTTCAGCGTGCGGCGGCCGATGCGGCCCTCGGAGAAGAGCCGGGGGAAGGCGGCCATCGCGCGGGCGGTCCGGCGGGCGCGCGCTCAGTGCCCGCCGTCGGGCAGATGGCGGCGTCCGAAGGCCGGCTCCCCGTACGGCAGGGGCGGGAGCTGCCAGGTGCCGACGGGGGGCGGCTTGATGTCGCGGTCGACGTGGACGTCGAGGAGGAAGGGCGCGTTCGCGGCGAGCGCGTGCTCGAGGGCGCCCGCCAGGTCCGCGGCGCGCTCGACGCGGAGGCCGTCCGCGCCGCACGCGCGCGCGAGCGCGACGAAGTCCGGGTTGTAGAGCGCGCCGGTCGCCTCGCGCACGAAGCTCGTCGCGATCTCCCGCTTGGCCATGAGGCCCGTCTGGATGTCGCGGATCGCGCCGTACGCGAAGTTGTTCCACACGAGCCAGACCGCGGGGATGTCGTACTCGACGGCCGTGCAGAGGACGTCGGGCCGCATCATGAACCCGCCGTCGCCGCACACCGACACGCAGGGCCGGTCGGGCGCCGCGAGCTTCGCCCCCAGGACACCGCAGACGCCGAAGCCCATGGCGCCGAAGCCCCAGGTGTTCAGGAGCGTCTGGGGCCGGCGCGCCTGCCAGAACTGGGCCACCCAGTTGTGGTGCACGCCCACGTCCGGCAGGACGATGCCGTCGTCGGGCATCACCGCGCGGAGCGCCTGGACCACGCGCTGCGGGTGGATCGGCTCGACGTCGCTCGTGCGTCCCGGCCGGACGAACTCCTCCCATTCCGCGCGCCACTTCACGGTGTCGGCGAGCCAGCCCTCGTGGCCGTTCGCGCCGCCCGGCGCCGCGGGGACGAGGTCGAGCATCTGGCGCAGCACGGTGCGCGCGTCGCCGGTGATCCCGATGTGGACGGGGTAGTTTCGGCCGATCTCGTCCGGGTCGATGTCGACCTGGACGAGCTTCGTGGGCGGGATGGTGAAGGAGTAACCCGGAATCCACGAGCTGCTCGAGCGGTCGTCGAACCGGACGCCCACCGCGAGGAGCACGTCGCACGTCCGGGCGGCCTCGTTCGCCGGGTAGACGCCGTTGCGTCCCACGAAGCCGAGCGCCAGCGGATCGGTCATGTCGAGCGTGCCGAAGCCGTTGGGCGCGAACACGACGGGGACCCGAAGCCGCCGCGCCAGCGCCGTCAGCTCGTCGCCGGCCTCGGAGATCGCGACGCCGTGGCCGGCGTAGATGAGGGGCCGCCGGGCGTGTGCGAGGAGATCGACGGCGGCCCGCACCGCGTCGGGGTCGCCGCCGCTCCGCGAGCTGATCCCCTGGCGCCAGTCGACGGGGTCGGGCACGTCGACGTCCGCCTCTTCCTTGAAGAGGTTGAAGGGCACGTCGAGGTTCACCGGCCCCGGCCGCCCGCTCAGCATGGTCGCGAACGCCTGGCGGAGCGCGGTCGGCAGCATGTCCGTGCGCGTCGGCTGCCAGCTCCGCTTGACGTACGGGCGGATGACCGAGGGGAAGTCCGCCTGGTGGTGGCGGTACGTCTCCTGGAAGGCCGCGCGGTTGAACTGCGAGGTCGGCACGTTCGCGGTGATGGCGAAGAACGCCGAGGAGTCGAGGAAGGCGTTGGCGAGCGCGATCGGCAGGTTCGCCGAGCCCGGCCCGCACGACGTGAGCGTCGCCACCGGGCGGTGCGCGACGCGGAAGTAGGCGTCGGCCATGTGGCCGGCCGTCTGCTCGTGCCGGGTCGAGATGGTCTTGATCGCGTCGGTGCGGTCGTAGAGCGCGTCGAGCAGGCCGACGTTGCCGTGGCCGCAGAGCCCGAAGACGTAGGGGACCCGCTCCCGGGCCAGATACTCGACGATGACCTCGCCGCCGTTTCTCACGCGGGCCATCATAGCGGAGATCGCGGCACCGCGATATGAGCGGGATCACAGCACGCGCGGTGACGAAGGGTCGAGGCCGACGTGAGGCAGGGCGCTCATTCTCGTGGTGCATACGGACTATTGTCCGTACGCCGGCGCGAATCATTTTGACCGGGGCCGCGGATCGAACGCACAATCACCGGGGGAGGACACACGGAGATGAGACACGCGCTGAGGCTCGTCATCGTCGCGGCCGTCGCGTTGATGGGCGGCGTCGCTCCGGGAGCGCCAGAACAGGACGAGCATCTGCAGCCCGGCTCGGACCCGTCGGTGCTGCCGGGACCCGTCCTCATCGCCGACGAGGGCAACGATCGGCTCGTGCTGGTGGATCCGCGCGGGCGTGTCGTCTGGACCTTTCCCGAGCCCGGTGATCTCCGCGCGGGCGAGACGTTCAAGTCACCGGACGACGCCTTCTACACGCCCGACGGCAAGCAGATCATCGTGACGCACGAGGAGAACTACACCGTCTCGCTCGTGGATCCCGCCGCACGGCGCATCGTCTGGCAGTACGGAACGCCCGGGAAGCACGGCCACGGACCGAATCAGCTCTGGAATCCCGACGATGCCCTCGTGCTTCCCGACGGCCACGTCCTCATTCCGGACATCAAGAACTGCCGTATCTTGCTGGTCGCGCAGGGCGCCCGGGAGCCCGAGCGCATCTTCGGCGCCGAGCGGCGCCCGCGAGACGGCTGCAAGCACGATCCGCCGCGGATCTTCGGCAGTCCGAACGGCGCCTTCCCGATGAGGAACGGCCACTACCTCGTGACCGAGATTCAGGGGCCGTGGGTCAGCGAGCTCGACCTCAAGACGGGGACGGTGCTGAAGAGCTTCCGTCCACCCGGCGTTCGTTACCCGTCGGACACGATCGAGGTTTCACCCGGGCGGTACATCACGGCCGACTACTCGAAGCCGGGGCAGATCGTGATGTTCGACGGCGACGGCAAGGCGCTGTGGCGCTACAAACCCGCGGGGAAGGATCTGCTGGATCACCCG
>JBGQET010000174.1:0-5939 GCA_041496545.1 Binatia bacterium
GAGTGCCCGCTTTGCGTCCACGCTCGCCGACGACGGGCGCCTGCGCGGGTCGCGGGACGGCGCCGCGCTCCTCCTGCGCGACGCCGCGCGCCTGACGCGGGCGGGCGCGGTGCGATGGCTGCTCGCGCTCGCCGCGGTCGCGGTCACGGCGTCGCACGTCTATTTCTACGTCCAGCAGCCGTATCTTCGCGCGATCGGGGTGCCGGTGGCCGGCTTCGGGATCGTGTTCGCGGCGACGAAGGTGGTCACCGCCGTCGTCTCGACCCGCGCCTACCGCGTCGACGAGCGGCTCGGGCCGCGCGGCGCGGCGCTCGTCATGGCGACGGCGCCGGCGGTCGGCTTCTGGCTGATGAGCATCGTCACGGGGCCCGTGGGCGCGCTCCTCATCCTCTCGCGCGGCGCGCTCGACGGCCTCTGGCCGCCGCTCCTGAACGTCTACATGAACCGTCTCGTCCCGTCGCGGCTCCGCGCCACGATGCTGTCGGTGCAGAGCCTGGCGGCGCGGCTGGCGCTCGCCGGCGGGCTCGCGCTCCTCGGCGTCGGCGTGGTGCGCGTGGGTCTGCCGGCGACGCTCGCCGCCGCCGCGCTCGGCGTCGCGCTCGCGGGCGGCATGCTGGTCGTCGCCGCCCCGGCGTCGGTGCGCGAGCCGGCGTGAGTGGTGGCTTGCCGGCGTGCCGGCGTGTGATAGCTGGAGGGGATGCGCCGCCTGCTCATCGCGCTCGTCCCCGCCGCCGCGATCGCGGCCGGCAACTACTTCCTCGTCGTCTCGTCGCCGGGCAGCATCCCGGATGCGCGGCTCACCGCGTGGTTCGTCGCGGCGCCGCTCCTCCTGGCCGTCTTCCTGGCCATGACCCTGCCGGGCGCGGCGGTACCCGCGCCCGCCGCCACGGCGCCGGAGTCCCCGCCCCGCGACACGTCCGCCGACGGCGCGCTCCGTCTGCTCGCCATCCTCCAGGAGGGGGGGCGGCTCGTCGACTTCCTCGAGGAAGACATCGGCGCGTACTCCGACGAGCAGATCGGCGCCGCGGCGCGCGGCATTCACGAGGGCTGCCGCAAGGCGCTGCGCGACCGCGTCGCGCTCGAGCCGGTGCTCGCGGGCGCCGAGGGCGAGTCGGTCGTGGTGGAGCCCGGCTTCGACCCGGCCGCGGTGCGGCTGACGGGCAACGTCGCCGGCGCGCCGCCGTTCCGCGGCGTGCTGCGCCACCCGGGCTGGCGCGCGCGGGGCGCCACGCTGCCGGCGCGCGGCGGCCAGGACCCGCACGTCGTCGCCCCCGCCGAAGTCGAGATCGCGTAGCCCGGCTCGTCGATGGCAGCGAGCCGGTTCGCGGTCGGGATCGACCTCGGCACGACGAACACCGCCTGCGCGTACGTCGACACCGAGGCGGGGCGCGACGTCCGCGCCTTCGAGATCCCGCAGCTCGTCGCGCCGGGCGAGGTCGCGGCGCGGCCGACGCTGCCGTCGTTCCTCTACCTGGCCGGCGCGCACGAGCTGCCCGCGGGGAGCCTCGACCTTCCGTGGGCCGCCGGGCGCGACTTCTGCGTCGGCGAGCTGGCGCGCGAGCAGGGCGCCCGCGTGCCGGCGCGCCTCGTCGCCTCGGCGAAGTCGTGGCTCTGCCATGCGGCGGTCGACCGCACCGCCGCGATCCTGCCTTGGGGCGCGCCCGACGAGGTGCCGAAGGTGTCGCCGGTCGACGCGTCGGCGCGAGTCCTGGCGCACGTGCGCGAAGCGTGGGACGCAAGCTTCCCCGTCCCGCTCGCCGAGCAGGACGTCGTCCTCACCGTGCCGGCGTCGTTCGACGAGGTGGCGCGCGAGCTGACGCTCGCCGCCGCGGACGCCGCCGGGCTGCGCGCCGTGCACCTCCTCGAGGAGCCCCAGGCGGCGCTCTACGCCTGGCTCGCCGGGCACGAGACCGACTGGCGCGAGCGGCTCCGGACGACGCCGCTCGTCCTCGTCGTCGACGTCGGCGGTGGGACGACGGACCTCTCGCTCGTGGCGGCGCGCGCGAGCCGCGGCGAGCTGGCGCTCGAGCGCATCGCGGTCGGCGATCACCTGCTGCTCGGCGGCGACAACATCGACCTGGCGCTGGCGCGCGGGTGCGAGGCGCGGCTCGTGCCGGGCGGGCGGCTCGACACGCAGCGGTTCCACGGGCTGGTCGCGCGCTGTCGCGCCGCCAAGGAGCGGCTCCTCACCGAGGGGGACCTCGCCGAGGTGCGCATCACGGTGCCGGGACGCGGCGGCGCGGTCGTCGGCGGGACGCTCGCGACGACGCTCGCCCGCGCGGAAGTCGAGGCGACGGTGCTCGACGGCTTCTTTCCCCTGGTGGCGGCCGACGCGCGGCCGCGGCGCGCGGCCGGGCCCACGCTCCGTGAGTGGGGCCTTCCCTTCGCCGAGGAGCAGGAGATCACCCGCCACATCGCCGACTTCCTCGCGCGCCAGCGCCGTGCGGCGGGCGAGACGGAGCGGCCGCTCGTGCGGCCCGACGCGCTCCTCTTCAACGGCGGCGCGCTCGAGCCCGACGTCGTCCGCGTCCGCGTGCGCGACGCCGTCGGCGCCTGGCACGGCGAGGGGTGGCGGCCGGCGGTGCTCGAGGGCTCGTCGCTCCACCTCGCGGTCGCGCGCGGTGCCGCGTACCACGGCCTCGTGCGTCGCGGCCTCGGCGTGCGCATCGGCGGCGGCGCCGCGCGCACGTACTACCTGGGACTCGGCGACGCGCCCGCGGACGGCGCGCCCGTCACCGCGCTCTGCCTCGTGCCGCGCGGCATGGAGGAGGGCGAGGAGGTCGAGATCGCGACGCCGGAGTTCGAGCTGCTCGCGAACCGTCCCGTCGCCTTCCCGCTCTACACCGCGACCGACCGCGCCGGCGAGCGCGCGGGCGAGGTGGTCACCGCGCCGC
This sequence comes from Binatia bacterium, assembly GCA_041496545.1. Lineage (GTDB taxonomy): Bacteria > Desulfobacterota > Binatia > DP-6 > DP-6 > DASRHG01. The sequence goes on from JBGQET010000174.1 coordinate 2,895, forward strand.
CCGGCGCGCTCGCGTCGCTGCCGCCCATCCGGACCGTGCTCCGCTTCGGCCGGAAGCTCCAGGAGACCGCGCTCCCGGTGCACCTGGAGGTGCGGCTGACGGACGTCGGCACGCTCGAGGTGTGGTGCCGCTCGCGCACCACCGACCACCGCTGGCGGCTCGAGTTCCGCTTGCGCGACCAGGTTGGGGCGCCGCCCGCGCCCGCGCGCGACGCGACGCTGGTCGTCGAGCGCGCACGCGTCGACGAAGCCGCGACGGTCCTCCGCGCCGCCTTCGAGGGCGGCGACGACCCCGTGACGCTCGCCCGCCGGCTCGAGTCTGCGCTCGGCGCCGGCCGCGACGCCTGGCCGCTCGCCGCGATCCGCGCCTTGTGGGACGCGCTCTGGCCGCTCGAGCCGTCGCGCGCCCGCTCGGCGGAGCACGAAGCGCGCTGGCTGAACCTCGCCGGCTTCCTCCTCCGCCCCGGCTTCGGCGACGCCGCCGACGAGCTGCGCACCAGTCGCCTCTGGCGCGTGCTGTCGGGCGAGCTGCGACATCCGCGCGCGACGCAAGGCCGCGCCGAGTGGTGGAACCTCTGGAAGCGCATCGCCGGCGGCCTCGCCGCGCGCCAGCAGGAGCACCTCCTCCAGCTCGTCTCGCCCGCGCTTCTCCGCCGCGGCAAGGCGAAGGGCCCGCGCCCCGGCCCGCAGGAGCTGCGCGAGATGTGGCAGGCGATCGGAAGCTGCGAGCGCCTCGCGGCAACGGCGCGCGCCGATCTCGGCGAAGTGCTCGTGAAGGACGCCGAGCGCGGCCGCGCGACGGACCAGGAGCTGTGGGCACTTGCCCGCCTCGGCGCGCGCGCCCCGGTATACGGCCCCCTCAACTGCGTCGTCGCGGCGGCCACGGCGGCCAAGTGGGCCGAGCGCCTCCTCACCGCCGAGTGGCCGCGCGCCGAGTCCTACGCCTTCGCCCTCACCCAGATCGCGCGCGCCACCGGCGACCGCGCCCGCGACCTCGACGCCGCGCTCCGCGAGCGCGTCGCCGTACGCCTCGAGACGGCCCCGCACGGCGCCCGCGCCGCCCGCCTGGTGCGCGAGCCCGTCGAGCTGGAAGCGCGCGAGGAAGCCCGCCTGCTCGACGAGGCCCTGCCGGCCGGCCTCCGGCTCCGCACCTAGGACGGGACCCGCCGCCGCAGGCGCGCGTCAACGGACAGGTTGCCCCGCCGCGAGGCCGTCTGCTACCTCGCCCCGCAGATGCTCGACGTCCTCGTGCGCGGCGGGAAAGTGTGCGACGGTACCGGTACCCCCGCGCGCACTGCCGACGTCGCCATCGCCGCCGGCCGCGTCGTCGCCGTCGGCCGCGTCGACGAGCCGGCGCGCCACACCATCGACGCCGGCGGCCTCGTGGTCGCGCCCGGCTTCGTCGACGTGCACACGCATTACGACGCGCAGGTGACGTGGGACCGTCTCTGCACGCCGTCGTGCTGGCACGGCGTCACGTCAGTCGTGATCGGCAACTGCGGCTTCGCGCTGGCGCCCTGCCGCGCGGCGGACCGCGAGCGCGTGCTCCGCATGCTGGAGAACGTCGAGGGGATGCCGTTCGCGAGTCTCGCGGCGGGCGTGGTGTGGGAGTGGGAGTCGTTCCCCGAGTACCTCCGGGCGCTCCGCGCGCGGCCGCTGGGGCCGAACGTCGGCGCGCTGCTCGGCCACTCCGCGCTCCGCGCCTGGGTGCTCGGCGAGGCGGCCTACGACCGCGCGGCGACGTCGGGGGAGATCGCGGAGATGCAGCGGCTCGTGCGCGAGGCGATGGCCGCGGGCGCGCTCGGGGTCGCGACCTCGCGCTCGCCCGCTCACGTCGGCGAGGGCGGCCGGCCGGTGCCGAGCCGGCGCGCGACGCGCGTGGAGGTGAACGCGCTCGTCGCCGCCATGGCGGAGTCGGGGCGCGGCGTGCTCGAGATCACCCCCGAGACGTTCCCGCTCGGCGACGACGAGCTCGCGTGGTTGCAGGAGCTGGCGCGCGCCACGCAGCGCCCCGTCAGCTTCAGCGCCGTCCTCGACGTCCCCGACCGCCCCGACGTCTGGGAGCCGCTCTACGCGCGGCTCGCCGCCGGCGTTGCGACCGGCGCCGCCGTCTTCCCGCAGGTCTCCTGCCGCCCGATGCGCTTCGACTTCGACCTCGACACGGGCTGCGCGTCGCTCGACGTCATGCCGTGCTGGCGGCGCTGGCGCGAAGCGCCCTCGGCGGCGGCACGCCGGGCGCTGGTCGCCGACCCCGCGTTCCGCGCCGCGGTGAAGGCCGAGACCGTCGGCCGGAGCGCGTCGCCCGCCGCGCGCCGCTGGCAGGAGGTGACGCTCGAGGAGAGCGCGCGGCCCGAGCACCAAGGCTTCCTCGGCCGCTCGCTCGCCGCGATCGCCGCCGCGCGGGGCGGCGACCCGATCGACGCCCTCCTCGACCTCTCCGCCGACGCCGGCTTCCGGGCCCGCTTCGCGATGCTCCTCGTCAACTACGACGAGGACCGCGTCGGCGCGCTGCTCCGCCGTCCCGAGAGCCTGATCGCGCTCTCCGACGCGGGCGCGCACGTCTCGGTCCTCTGCGACGCGGGCTACGCGACCCACCTCCTCGGCCACTGGGTGCGCGAGCGCGGGTTGTTCGCGTGGGAGGAGGCCGTCCGCCGGTTGACCGCCATGCCGGCGGCGATCTACGGCGTCGCCGACCGCGGGCTCCTCGCCCCCGGACGGGTGGCCGACGTCACCTGCTTCGACCCGGCGCGCGTCGGCGCGTGCGCCCCGGAGAAGGTGTCCGACTTCCCGGGCGGTGTGGCGCGCTACGTCGTGCGCGCCGAGGGGATCGCGCACGTGCTGATCGGCGGCGAGCCGTTCGTCGCGGACGGGCGGTGGACGGGCGCGTACCCCGGGGCCGTGCTCGCGCCGTCCGGCGGCGCGTCGAGGGGGTCCGCTGCCGCCCGCTGCTGAGTGCGCGCTTGCCCGCGCCGCGCGCGCCGGGCATGTTGAGAGATCGTGCTGAGCGTCGCGGGAGCGTCCAAGCGCTACGGCGGACAGATCGTCC
>JBGQET010000175.1:0-4563 GCA_041496545.1 Binatia bacterium
CCATCAGGGCCGACGTCTGGTTGATCGAGTCCTTCACCAGGCTCGCGGTGACCGGCGGGACGAGCGCGATCCGGCGGGCGAGCGCCAGCGTCTCCGCCGCGAGCCTGGCGCGCGGCACGACGCGGTTCACGAGTCCGAGGCGCCAGGCCTCGCGCGCGTCGATCGCGTCTCCGGTCCAGAGGAACTCCTTCGCCTTGCGGGCGCCGAGCTCCCACGGCTCCACCAGCAGCTCCACCCCCGCGCCCATCATGCGCAGCACCGGGTTCGAGAAGACCGCGTCCTCGGCGGCGACGATGAGGTCGCACATCGCCGCCAGCATCAGCCCGGCGGCGACGCAGTGGCCCTGGACCTGCGCGATCGTCGGCTTCGGCAGGTGGTAGATGGCGAGACACTTGTCGACGTACAGCTCGCGCTCGTGCCGCATCCGCCCCTCGGGGGTGGCCCGGAGCCTCCGCCAGGCGTCCTCCTTCACCTGGCCCACGACCGGCTTCAGGTCGTGACCGGCGGAGAAGCTCGGGCCCGCCGCGGCGAGGATCACGACGCGGACGGCGCGGTCGCGCGCGGCGGCGCGCATGGCGCGGTCGAGGTCGAGGATGAGGGCGGTGTTCTGCGCGTTCCGCACCTGCGGGCGGTCGAGCGTGAGGCGCGCGACGGGCCCCAGGCGCTCGACGCGCACCGTGCGTCGGCGGGGCATCGAGCGCGTCTATCTCGCGCGCTCGGGTCGAGTGTCAAGATCGCGGCAGCCCGAGCACGCGCTCGGCGAGGATGTTGCGCTGGATCTCCGAGGTGCCGGCGAAGAGCGACGCCGCTCTATAGTAAAGGTAGGAGCGCGCGAGCCGGCCGCCGGCGACGGCGTGCCGCCCCGGCTGCCAGCAGAGCCCGAAGGGGCCGAGCACGTCCATCAGCGTGTCGTGCATGCGCTGGCTCATCTCGCTCCAGAAGAGCTTGATGAAGCTCGACTCGGGACCGAGCGGCTGCCGGCGCTGGAGGCGCGTCAGGGTGCGCCAGTTGTTGAGCTTCGTGATCTCGACCTCGATCCAGTGCCGCGCCAGCCGCTCGCGGAACGCGGGGTCCTTCGCGCAGGGCGCGCTCTCCTCGACCCCGTCGCGCGCGAGCCGCAGCAGGTCCTCGAGCAGCATGCGGTGGATGACGAGCGGGCGCGGGGAGGTGCCGCGCTCGTGGGCGAGCGTCGTGTTGGCGATCGCCCAGCCCTGGTGCTCGGCGCCGATCAAGTGGTTGCGCGGGACGAGCACCTCTTCGAGGAACACCTCGTTGAACTCCTCGCTGCCCGTCATCTGGCGGAGCGGACGGACGGTGACGCCGGGCGCCTGCATGTCGAGGACGAAGTAGCTGATGCCCTTCGACTTCGACGCCGCCGGGTCCGTGCGCGCGAGGAGGATGCCCCAGCGCGCGAACTGCGCGTAGCTCGTCCAGACCTTCTGCCCGGTGACCACCCAGCCGTCGCCGCGGCGCTCGGCGCGCGTCCGGAGCGCGGTCAGGTCCGAGCCGGCGTCCGGCTCGGAGAAGAGCTGGCACCAGATCTCCTCGGCGGGCAGGATCTTCGGCAGGAAGCGGCGCTTCTGCTCCTCGGTGCCGTGCGCGATGAGCGTCGGGCCGACGAGGTTGACGCCGATCCGGTTGATGACCTCCGGCGCGCGCGCCGCCGCCATCTCCTCCTGGAAGAGGTAGTGCTCGACGACGGTCGCGCCGCGTCCACCGTACTCCCGCGGCCAGTGGAGCCCGACCCAGCCGCCGGCCGCGAGCTTCGCCTGCCAGGCGCGGAGGAAGGCGACCTCGTCGGCGAGGGTCGCCGGGGTCTCGTCGCGCGGCGCGTTGGCGCCGAGCCAGGCGCGCAGCTCGGCGCGGAAGGCCTCCTCGGCCGGGGTGAAGGAGAGGTCCACCGGGGCTTACTTGCCGCCCGCCCGCGGGTGGGTCAACGGCCGACCGGTCGCGCACCTGCGCCAGATACACGCCCCGAAGTCCGATTGACGACCCCCGGGGCGTCGGCGCATGCTTCGCGCGCCCGGAGGAGGGGTTCTCCGATGCCGATGCGAGCCCGGCTCCCGCTCGCCACTTGTCTCGTCTTGCTCCTTGCCCTCGTCGCGGCGGCTTCTCCCAAGCCGACCGTCCACCCGTGCCCGGGGGGACGGTTCGTGATGAAGGGCCGCGGTCTCATGCCGAGCGCCCAGCCGGAGGCCGTCATGGTGTTCGGGTCCTACGTCTCCATCGAGGGCTTCTGCCCCCAGGTCGCGGGACGCGTGAAGAACACGAAGCACGGCACGGTCCTCACCGCGAGCTGGACGTCGTGCGCCGTGCGTGGGCCCGTCCGCTTGCGCGCCACCATCGGCGCGCCGACGTGCGAGCGCATGGCAGGGACCGTGAGCGCGCGCCGGCTGAAACGCACCTTCCGCGCCAAGCGCGCCGCGCTGGGCGGTGGCGGCGGCGGCGATCCCGGCGGCAACCAGCCGGCCGGCGGCGGCGTGGATTGCAGCGTGCCGCCCGCGAACACGGGGCGACTCTGTCCCGGCGACGACACCTACCAGCAGATCGAGCGGCGCATCTTCGCCCAGCGGGGCTGCAACCTCTCGGGCTGCCACGGCTCCGCGCTGGCGGGCGGCCTCGACCTGCGCCCGGGCCTCTCGTACGCGAACCTGGTCGGCGTCCCCGCCACCAACGCCGTCGCGCTCGCGGCCGGCAAGCTGCGCGTCGTCCCGGGAAACCCGGCCGCGAGCTTCCTCGCGCAGAAGGTCCGCGACATCCTGGCGCCCGGCGAGGGGATGCGGATGCCGACGATCGGTCCGTCGCTGCCGAAGGTCGATCTCGACCTGCTCGACGCGTGGATCAACGCCTGCGCGCCGAAGGACGGCAAGGTGGCCGACGCGCCCTGCCTGCCGCCCGAGCAGTACGAGGAGACCCCGCCGCTCGACCCGCCGCCCGGGGGCTACCAGATGGTGCTCCTGGGCCCCGTCCTCCAGCCCGGTCAGGAGCAGGAGGGCTGCTTGTGGATCCCGGCGCCGAACGCAACCGACGTCCCCATCAAGAAGGTGGAGTTGGCGCTCAACCCCGGCACCCACCACTTCTCGATCTGGCGTCACAACGGCACCGGCACGCCGCCGCTCAACCAGTGGCTCGCCGGCGACGTCGCCTGCCTCAACAGCGGGGCGAGCTTCGGGCAGTCCGTCGCCGGCTCGCCGCAGTGGCCGTACTTCGTCTCCGAGAACCAGCCGGGCATCGCGTCGGTCCTTCCCGGCGGCGGCTACTACGGGCTCAACGCGCACTACTACAACGAGTTCAGCGTCCCGATTCAGATCAAGGTGTGGACGAACTTCTACCCCTACCAGCCGGGCGAGCCGCCGCCCGCGCACTATTCCCAGACCATCATCGCCCTCGACACGACCTTCAACATCAACGTGCCGCCGTACACCCAGAAGACGCAGCACGGCCGCTACCTGAACACGAGCGCCAAGACGCGGTACGTGCTCGGCGTGGGCGGCCACATGCACAAGCGCGGGATCAAATTCACGATCTGGCAGTCGGACGGAACCAAGGTCCTCGAGGACCACGACTGGGCACACCCGTCTTTCAAGGGCTACTGGCCGCCGTACGCCATGAAGCCGGGCGACTTCTTCGACTACGAGTGCTGGCACGACAACGGCGTGACGCGTCCGCTGCGCACCGACGCCTACGGGCACCCGAAGACGATCACCTTCGGGGTCAGCGCCGAGGACGAGATGTGCATTCTCACCGGCAGCTACTACGACGACTGAGCGCCGGGGTGATCCGTCATACGACGCGGCGCGCGCGGAGCGCCGCCAGCTCGTCGGCGGAGACGCCCGCCTCGGCCAGCACCGCCGCCGTGTCGGCACCCAGCGCCGACGCCGGCGCGTAGCGCGGCCGGACGCCGTCGATCTTGATCGGGCAGCCGGTCTCGCGGATCGGGCCGAAGAGCGGGTGCACCAGCTCGACGACCATCTCGCGCGCGCGCACGTGGGGATCCTCGAGCGCCTCCTCGACGCCGTAGACCGGCGCGACCGGCACGTGGCCGCGGAGCCGCTCGAGCCACTCCGCCGTCGTCCGCTTCGCGAACTCGGCCTTCAGGATGGGCACCAGCTCCGTGCGGTGGGCGAGCCGGTCGGCGAAGGTGCGGAAGCGCGGGTCGTCCTTCAACGCCGCGAGCCCCGTCCGCTCCGCGAGGCGCTCCCAGAACTTCTCCTTCATGCACATGATGACGAGCCAGCCGTCGCGCGTCCGGAAGCTCTGGCTCGGCACCAGGCTCTGGTGCGCGCCCTCGGGGTGGCGCGCGGGGCGCCAGTCGCGGTTGAGCGTCCACACGGCGAGGTAGTTGAGCATCGAGATCGCGGTGTCGAGCAGCGAGACGTCGATGTCGCACCCGCGACCGGTCTCCCGCGCCCGGTGGAGGCCGATCATCGTCGCGAGCGCGGAGAGGATGCCGCCCGAGAAGTCCACCACCGAGACGCCGCACTTGGTGGGCGGCCCGTCGGGCTCCCCGGACACGCTCATGAAGCCGGCGTACGCCTGGAGGAGATAGTCGTAGCCGGGATC
>JBGQET010000176.1:0-3548 GCA_041496545.1 Binatia bacterium
TCCTTCGGCTGCAGGGAGGCCGAGAGCGTGTGCGGGCCGCCGAGCACCTTCAGCACCTGCGCTTGCGCGGCGACTGCCTCGCGCAGCCCGGCGAGCGTCCGCTCCTGCTCGTCGACGCGCGCCATCAGCGTCTTGTTGCTCTCCTGGAGCCCCAGGTAGTCGGACGCCAGCTCGCCGGCGTGGTAGGCCTCGCGCACGAGGAGCCCGCCGAAGACGAGCGCCAGCCCCGCGGCCGCCGCGCCGACGACCCGCCAGCGCGAGGCGAGCGTGCGCGCCCGGCGCTCGAGGGCGGCGTCGCGGCGGGCGGCGGCGAGGACGCGGTCGCGGAGCCGCGACGGCGGCTCCTTCGCATAGGCCGTCGCGAGCGCTTCGAGCGCCGCGTCGTCGAGCGCCGGCTCGTCGACGCCGATGGTGCGGTCCTCAGCCATGCTGCTCCCGTCCGCCGAGATACGCGCGCAGCTTCTGCACCCCGTCGCGGATGCGCGTCTTCACCGTGCCGAGGGGCATGCCCTCGCGCTCGGCGATCTCGCTGTGAGAGAGGCCCTCGAAGTAGGCGATCTCGAGCGCGCGGCGCTGCTCGCGCGGCAGCTCGTCCAGCGCCGAGCGCAGCCGCGCCGCCTGCTCGGAGCGCAGCGCGAGGTCGTCGGGCCGCTCGGGAGCGGTGGGACCCACGTCCTCGGCGGCGCTCCGGGTCGCGGTGCGGCTCTTGGCGGCGTCCGCGCGCCGGAGGTCGATGGCCACGTTGCGTACGATACGGAGGAACCACGGCCGCGGATCGCCGCGCCCGGGGTCGTAGCGGTCGGCGCGGCGCCAGACGCGGAGGAACGCCTCCTGCACCGCGTCCTCCGCGGCGTCGGCGTCGCCCGCGATGCGGAGCGCGAGGCCGAAGGCGAGCGGCGCGAAGCGATCGTAGAGCGCCGCGAGCGCCCACTCCTCGCCCCGCGCCACACCGTGGAGCAGGGCCGTCGCGACGTCTTCCGCGGCCACGCCGCCTAGACCAGCAGCCCCGCCTCGACGGCGATCTGCCAGGCGAGGCCCAGACCGACGGCCACGCTCGCGAGCGCGGCGCCGGCGCGTACCACGCGCTCGGCACGCGCGAAGCGGCCGGCGGCGAGGACCATCGGCACGCTGAGCAGCGTGCTCATCGCCATCATGCCGCCGATCGAGCCGCAGCCGAAGACCGCGACGTAGACGAGCGCCAGCGGCGTCGAGCGGATCGTCGCCAGCACCGCCAGCATGAGCGCGGCGCTGCCCGCGAGCCCGTGCACGAGGCCGACCCAGAACGGCATGCGGCTCGCCGGCGCGTGATCGTGGTTCACCTGCATGGCGGGCGCATGGACGTGGGGGTGGACGTGGACGACCCCCTCGTGCGTGTGCGCGTGGACGTGAAGGCGGCCGCCGCGCCCGAGCGTCGCGAGCAGTCGGACGCCGAGGACGACCAGCATGACCGCGACGCCGAGCTCGAGCCCCTGCGCCACCGCGGGCGGGATGCTCGCGTGCATCCCGATCACGACGAGGCTCGCGGCGAGGAGCGCGGCGGTGTGGCCGAGACCCCAGAGCGCGCCGACGACGGACGAGCCCCAGACGCTCCGCCGCACGCTCACGATGGTGGAGACGGCGGCGAGGTGGTCGACGTCCAGCGCGTGCCGCAGCCCGAGGACGAAGCCGAAGGTGAGAAGAGCGAGCGGGGAGGTCGGCATCGGCTTCATCCTCCTATCGCGCTGAGCGCTTGCAGGACAATGACCAGGCCGAGGGCGGAGATGACGAGCGCGCTCGCCACCGGGAGGTAGCGGACGAGCTGCCCGTCGCGATGTCCTGGCCTGCATCGGCGGGGACCCCTCCCTGGTGGTGGTGCTTGCTCGGCGTACGTGCCCCGCGGATGGATCGGATGTCCGCCCCCGTGCTACAGGCGGCCCGAGATCCGACCCGCGGCTGCCTGCTCCTGATCGTCGAGTCCGCCGCCTGAGCCGTCCGGCACGGCGCGTTGGAAATAGCGGCGTCGTCGGTATAACGTCGCGCTCGGGTGAGACGAGGCGTGGACGGGGCGGGGTTGTGTGGGCGGGGGGTCCCCGTGGCGGCGGCGCTCGCGCTGGCGCTCACGACGTGCGGCGCGGCCGGTAGCGGTGCCGCCCCGGCCGACGGCTGGTGGGTCGACCGCTACGTCCCCGAGACACCGCGCCACCTCTGGCTCCGGCTGGCGACCGACGGCGACGTCGAAGCGCTCGCGCTCGCCGACGACCGCGTGAGCGAGGTCCGCGCCGGCCGGCTCCCCGAGTCGGCCGCCAGGGCGCTCCGCGCCGCCGCCGAGCGCGCGCTCGCCGCCCCCGAAGCCAAGCTACCGCCGGGGCTCATCCCCGAAGGCGAGATCCTCCGCCTCGGCGGACGGTTCGCCGGCCGCGACGTCGCGCGCAGCTGGCAGCCCGACGTGCCCGGCAACGAAGCGGCGCGGGTGCTCTCGGCCGAGGCCGAGTCGGCGGCGGCGCGGGTGCCGCTCGCCGCGGCGCCGGCGGCCTACGTCCGCACGCGCGCGGTCGAGCCGGATCGCGTGGCGATGCTCAAGAGCGACGGGCGCCTGCCGTTCCGCTCGCGCGCCGAGGCCGAGCGCGTGGCGAGCGTCGCGCGCGCGCTGGCCGACCCGGGCCGCTTCGTCGCCGTGCCGTCCGGCGAGGCGGCGGCGCTCGAGCGACTCGCCGGCGGCGGGACGCAGGTGTTCGTGGAGGACGGCGGTGCATTCGAGATCATGGTCACGCCGGTGACCGGGAGGTAGCGATGAAGCGGATGGGGTGTGCGGCGATCGTGGCGATGGCGCTCGGAGCGGCGACGACCGCCGGCGCCGGCACGGGGCGGCTCAACGCGGCCACCAGCAAGTTCGACCTCTCGGTCTCGATCCGGGCGGACTACACCGACGCCCAGGTCGATGCGTTGAAGGCGCTCTTCCAGAAGGCCTCCGACATCATCGGCGACGTCACCGACGACCAGCACCGCTTCGGCAAGGTCTACGTCTGCAACAAGTCGCGCGGCGGCAAGAACGCCGACGCGTGGCGCGAAGCCGGTACGCGCTCGAGCGCCAACATCCGCGGCCTCGGCCAGGCGGGCATGCGCATGTTCCTCCAGGACGACCTCGCCACCACCAACGCCAACGCCGACGGCGGGCACGTCATCGCCCACGAGTTCGGCCACTACGGCTACGGCATCTACGACGAGTACTGCAAGAACTGCACGTCGGGCGCCTCCACGACGGCGAAGTGTCTGGCGACCAACGGCACCGCGAGCCTGATGGAGAACTTCTGGCTGCGGCCGATCAGCGAGTTCTGCGTCGCCAGCAACCACGACCCGGACAAGGACACCGACCAGAGCGCGCTCAACAAGAAGGCCGACGGCACGCCCGAGTCCGCCTGGGAGACGGCGCACCGCTACTTCTCCGGCCTCACGGTCCCCGCGGCTCTGCCCACCGACGCCGCCCCCGCTTCGGCCGCGATCGACTGGAAGGTGCTGAAGCCCGAGACGCGGCTCGTCCTCGTCATCGACCGCTCGGGCAGCATGGACGA
>JBGQET010000177.1:0-3485 GCA_041496545.1 Binatia bacterium
ACATGGCGGGCGGGCGCCCGCTGCCGAAGAGCTACGGCGAGCACTACGCCTTCGCGTCGCAGTTCGAGGGCGCGGAGATGATCGCCAAGGAGTACGGCATCACGCGGCAGGACACGGACCGCTTCGGGCTCCGCAGCCAGCAGCTCGCCAAGCGCGCGTGGGACGAGGGCCGGTTCACGCGCGAGGTGCTGCCGATCGAGGCGCCGGTCCTCGACGAAGCAGGGAAGCCGACGGGCGAGATGCGAACGGTGGCGCGTGACGAAGGGCTCCGCGAGACGTCGCTCGAGAAGCTCGCCGCGCTCGCGCCCGTCGTGCCGGGCGGCGTGCACACCGCCGGCACGTCGTCGCAGGTCTCCGACGGCGCGGCGGCGGTGCTGGTCGCGTCGCCGGGGCGGGCCCGCGAGCTGGGGTTGAAGCCGCGCGCCCGCATCGTCACCACCACGCTCGTCGGCGTCGACCCGGTGACCATGCTAAAAGGACCGATCCCGGCGACGCGGAAGATCCTGAAGGAGACCGGGCTCTCCGTCCACGACATCGACACGTTCGAGGTGAACGAGGCGTTCGCGTCGGTCGTGCTCGCCTGGGAGAAGGAGCTGGAGCCGAACGCGGAGCGCGTGAACCCGAACGGCGGCGCGATCGCCCTCGGTCATCCGACGGGCTGCACCGGCGCGCGCCTCATCACCACCGCGCTGCACGAGCTGGAGCGGACGGGTGGCCGCTACGGCGTGATCGCGATGTGCTGCGGCGGCGGGCTCGGCACCGGCACGATCATCGAACGGCTCTAGCGAAGCGCGAGCCCCAGCAGACCGCCCAGCTCGTCGAGCGCCGCCTCCGGCTCGACGACCTTGATGGTCGCCATGCCGAGGGCGCGCGCGGCCTTCAGGTTGGTGCCGATGTCGTCGAGGAAGACGGCTTCCGCGGGCGCAATCCCGAGCTCCCCGCAGGCGAGGTGAAAGATCGCCGGCTCGGGCTTGCGGATGCCGACGACGGCGGACTCGACGAAGGCGTCGAAGCGGTCGCGCAGCACGCCGGTGCCACCGTCCTCGACGATCCAGTTGTTGGTGACGGCGCCGACCTTGAGGCCCGCGTCGCGCAGCCGCCGGATCGCCTCCAGCATGACGGGCCGCGGCTCGGTCGCGGCCGCCACCAGCGCCATGAGCGCGCGCGCCGAGATCGCGCGCCCGGCGGCGGCACAGTCGGCGTCGAACGCCGGGTAGAACTCCTCGAGGCGCAGCTCGCCGCGCTCGAGCCGCGACCACGCGCCGCCGGGCGACGTCGCGACCACCACGCGGTTGATGAATCCCGCCGGGACGCCGTGCGTGCGCTCGTACGCCGCGATCGCGTGCAGCGGCGAGCCGACGACGACGCCGCCTAGGTCGAAGAGCACGGCGCGGTAGGGCATAGGCCGCGGATGGTAGCCGACGGCAGGGGCGACACACCAGCCGCGCTCCCCGACGTGCGGCGTCTGCATGCATCCCACGCGTCGGTTGACGCCGGCGCGCGCGGCGGTGTAGCGGGCGCTCGTATCGAAAGGGGGCTCCCGTGCGGCGTGTGCTCCGAGCGCTCGTGATCCTGGTCGGGGTCCTCGTGCTGGGCGGCCTCGGTCTCGTGTGGTACGCGGCTCGTGCTTCGCTGCCGGTCGTGAGCGGGACGCTCACCGTCGCCGGCCTGTCGGCGCCCCTCACCGTCATCCGCGACCACGGCGGCGTCCCCCACATCTATGCCGAGACGGCGGCCGACGCCGCGTATGGCCTCGGCTTCGTCGAGGGGCAGGACCGGCGCCTCCAGATGGAGCTCGCGCGACGCCTCGGCGAGGGCCGGCTGGCCGAGGTCGCGGGCGAGGGACGCCGCGAGAAGCCGTTCGCGATCGCGGGCGTGGTCGGCTCGAGCACGCTCGACATCGACTGCCAGATGCGGACCCTGGGTCTGGCACGCATCGCCGCTGCGGACGCCGCGACGCTGCCGGCGGAGGACCTGGCGCTCTTCCAGGCGTTCTCGGCGGGCGTGAACGCCGCCACCGACCTCGCGGGATCGTCGGGCACCGTCCGGATACTCGGCGCAGCGCCCCTGCCCTGGACGCCGGCCGCGAGTCTCGTGCTGACGCGGCTCGGCGACCTCACGTTCGCCATCCAGCGCTACGAGGAGCTGCTCTCGGCGACGCTCCTCGCCGAGGTCGGCGCGGCGGGGCTCAATGCACTCATGCCGCCGTATCCCGACGAGCTGGCGCCGCCGCTCGTCGACGGCGACCCGCGCGCCGCCGAAGCGTCGGCGGCGGCGCCCCGGCTGCTGGCGCTCCGCCACGCCGGCGACATCGGCCCCGTGCTGCCGGGCGTCGGCAGCAACAACTGGGTGCTCGCCGGGCGGCGCACGGCGAGCGGCGCGCCGATCCTCGCCAGCGACCCCCACAGCGACGTCAACGTGCCGTTCTACGTCGCGCACCTCTCGGCGCCGGGCCTCGAGGTGGAAGGGCTGGCGCTGGTCGCGCCCGAGTCCATGATCGGTCACAACGACCGCATCGCGTGGGGCGTGACGCTGGTCGGCGCCGACACCGAGGACTACTTCGTCGAGGAGATCGCCGCGGGCGACCCGCCGCGCGTCCGCACCCCCGACGGCTGGCAACCGCTCACCATCCGGCACGAGTCGATCGCGGTGCGGGGGCGGGCCGAGCCCGTGGACGTGATCGTGCGCGAAGGGCCGCACGGGCCGCTGGTGTACGACCTGAACGCGGACGAGGTCCGCCGCGCCCTCGGCGCGCAGGGCTCGGGCACCCCCGGCTCGACCTACTCGAGCGCGCTCGCCTGGACCGGCGGCCTGCCCCAGCCCGGCGCCGCGCACATCGCCGTCGCCCGGGCGCGCGACTGGGAGAGCTTCCGCGCCGCGCTCGGCAACCACCCCGGCATCCCGCTCAACTTCGTCTACGCCGACGTCGACGGCCACGTCGGCTACCAGATGGCGGGCCGGATCCCGCTCCGCGAGGGCCCGGCGCCGGTGACCCCGGTGCTCGGCTGGGAGCGCGGCCACGCGTGGACCGGCATGGTCCCGTTCGACGCCCTGCCGCGCGTGCTCGATCCCGAGGACGGCGCGATCGCGACCGCCAACGCCCGCATCACGGGCCCGCACTACCCCTACCACCTGGCGACGCGCTGGTGCGACATGCCGTACCGCGTGCGGCGCATCCGCGCGCTCCTGGGGGCGAAGCCGAAGCTCTCGCTGGACGACGTCGCCGCCGTCCAGATGGACGTCCACGCCGACGCCATGACCGACGTGGTCGCGTGGGCGCGCGGCGTCGAGAGCGACGACCCGGGAGTGCGGCGCTTCCGCGAGGCGCTCGCCGGCTGGGACCTCGAGGCGCGGGCGGATTCGATGCCCGCGGCGCTGGTCGAGGCGTTCCGGCTGGAGCTGGTGCACACGTTCTTCGAGCCGCGGCTCTCGAGCGAAGCGTTCGCCGACTACCTGTGGTCCGGCGAGGGGCTGCACCTCGTCGC
>JBGQET010000178.1:0-2373 GCA_041496545.1 Binatia bacterium
CGCAACGCGCCTCAGTCGTCGCCCGGGCCGCCCGCGGCGTCCACGGCGTCGGCCGCGAGCGCGTAGAAGAGGCTCGACTCGCGCTGGTAGAAGCCCTGCGTGTGCAGGGAGTCGCGCAGGCGGAGCAGATGATAGTCGAGGTGGTGGCAGACCTCGTGCAGCAGCGTGCGGATGAAGGTCTTGAAGGCGACGACCTGCCCGCGCTTGGCGGTCAGCATCCAGACCGTGATGACGTCGCGTCCGCTCCCGTTCGCGGGCGTGTAGAGGCCGTGCAGCTCGCCGCCGCGCGCCGGCGGTCGCTGCAGCGCGACGCGGACGCGGACGGAGGGGACGCGTAACGCCCCGCAGACGCCGTCGGTGATCCGCTGCGCCAGCGCCTGCACGTCGGCGGCGCGGCCGGTGGCGAGCAGTCCGGGCAGCGCGGCGACCGCCCCGCAGAGCGCGGGTCCCGCGTCGAGTGGGATGCGCGGCACCCGGTCGCTCGCCGCCGCGACCCGCTGCAGCCCGGGCGGCAAGCGGCGGTACCAGCGGGGCTTCGGCCCCGGCGGCCGGGCGGGCGTCGGCATCGCGGGCGCGAGCTTAGCCGAGCCGCGCGTCGCGGCCAAATCTGTGCTACGCGCGGCGCGATGCCGGAAGCGCCGGTCGAGCGGCTCGGGGCCGCGATCGCGGAGCAGCTCCGGGCGAGCGCGGCGCCGCCGCCGCGCGGCCTCGCCTATCTCGCGCTCGAGCACGCGAGCGGCACCGGCCTCCACCTGCTCGACGCCCTCAGCGCCCACGGCATCTTCCGGAAGTACGAGCGCGTGCTCGACCTCGCGGCCGGGCTCGGCGCGACGTCGCGCTGGCTGGCGGCGCGGCTCGGCTGCGACGTGCTCGGCACGGCGCTCGACGTCGGCGAGGCGCGCGCCGGCATGGAGCTCACGCGACGGGCCGGGCTCGCCGCGCAGGTGCGACTCGTTCCCGCGGCGCCGCACGCGCTTCCCGTGCGCGACCGGCACTTCACCCACGTGTGGGCGCTCGAGAGCCTCGCGCGCTGCCCCGACGCGGCGCGCGCGCTCGCCGAAGCGCACCGCACGCTCCGCCCGGGCGGCACGCTCGCCGTGCAGGAGCTGGTCCGCGGCGACCAGCCGCCGCGCGTGCCGGGCTGGCGGATCGCGGCGCTGACGGACCGGGTGACCACGCTGCGCGCCGTCGGCTTCGTCGAGATCGTGGTCCGCGACCGGAGCGCCGAGGCGGCGGAGCGCTCACCGCGACTCCTCGCCGCCCGCGCCCAGCTCCACGCGCGCCTGCGGACGGAGGCCGCCCGCGACGCCGGTCTGACGCGGCTCCTGGCCGAGCGCGAGGCGCTGGAGCGGGGGATCGCGCGGGGCGACCTCCGCGTCGTACAGATTGTCGCGCGCCGGCCGTAGTCTCCAGCCTATTGTACGGTCGGGTACCCGAGCGCCACCCAGCGCTTCCAGCCGCCGTCCATCGACACGACGCGCCGGTAGCCCATCTGCTGGAGCGCGTCGGCGGCGAGCGCGGAGCGGAAGCCGCCGCCACAGTAGAGCACGATCTCGGCGTCGCGGTCGGGGATGGCGCGCTCGATGTCGCGCTCGATGACGCCCTTGCCGAGGTGGACGGCACCCGCGGCGCGCCCCGCGCGCCACTCGTCGTCCTCGCGCACGTCGACCAGGTGGAAGCGGTCGCCCGCCTGCTGGCGGCGGCGAACCTCCTCGGCCGTGGTCTCGCGGATGCGCCGCTTGGAGTCGTTCACGAGCCGGAGGAAGCCTTCGGCGTGGTCCACGACGCCACCTATACCGCGGGCGCGCGCCGGTGCCAGTCCGTGACGCCCTGATACCCGTGGCCCGCCGCCAGCACGGCCGCTTCCGCGAACGGCCGTCCAACGAGCTGCAGCGAAGCCGGCAGCCCCGCGCGCGTGAAGCCGCACGGGACGGCGAGCGCGGGGAGGCCGGTCAGGTTGAAGGGAGCGGTGAGCCGCGTGCACGCCTCCTCGACGCCCAGCTCCACCTCGCCGGCTCGCGCGCGCATCTCGCCGAGGCGGGGCGGTGGAACCACCGCCAGCGGCGTCGCCAGCAGGTCGACGCGCGCCAGGGCCACGCTCGCTTCCTCGTAGAGGCGCGTGCGCAAGCGCTGCGCCGCCAGGTAGTGCGCCGCGCCGATCGCCCGTCCCATCTCGAGCCGGATGCGCGTGTCGATGCCGACGCGCGAGAGGCGCGCCCCGAGAAGAGGGACGAGCGCCGCGTTGGCCTCGGCGATGATGACGGCCCCGAGCATCGGGCTGCTGAACTCGAGCGTCGGCAGCTCCACGTCCTCCACCGCGGCGCCCGCGTCGCGGAGCGCACCGAGCGCGCCCTCGAAGAGCGCGGCGATCTC